>NZ_JAGKSC010000001.1:0-768303 GCF_017942195.1 Psychrobacter sp. K31L
GTCATTGCTTCTCAAGTATGGGATATGAATTTTGAAAATGATACCAATGTGATTGATGTGGCGATAAGGCGTCTTCGTATAAAAATAGATGATGAGCATGATGCAAAGCTGATTCATACTGTGCGCGGTATGGGTTACCGATTGGAGGCTGTCGATACAGTGCTTGATAATAATTCGTCTCACGAAGCTGGCAATATCTAATATGAAACACAGGTTGGACAATCGACGCTTGCCACTATTGTGGCGTACTGTGTTGCTGCTCACGATATTTGTCGTTATGTCACAGATTATTATTTATATTTGGGTACAGCACTCTGTTAAGGGCCATTTTGAACAAATGGATGCTGAGATTATGACTCATGCCGCGTTTAACTTACGTAAGCAAGTGGCAGAACCTAACAGCCATATAACCTCTCAAATGCTAACAAATTCTCAAGGTCTATTAAATAACCAGCCACCGTTAAGCTTGTCATCTGATACAACGTCATTTTCTGCAGAAGCATCAGAGGAGGCTGGTCATCTACATTCTTCTTGGCTAGATTACGATCTAAAAACGGTCATTGCTAACAAAGACGGACAGATACTGTCTAGCACCCCCAACAACTTTACTCAAGAGCTAGGGGAAGCGTTTAATCTGTTGTCACTGCGACAAGATAATGATAAGCAACAGTTTGTGATGAGTATTAACAGTAGATATTATCGAGCGATGGTCATTGAAGACGACAAAATGCTCGCGCTTATCGCGTTACCTATAGATGTACATCATCAGTATTTATTACAGTTCAATCGTCAGCTTAGTATGATTTTATTCGCCATTACACTATTACTCGTCTCAATCGCCGCATTGAGCGTGTATTGGGGTTTTGCGCCTTTGGCCACTATCGTACAAAAAATGAAAAGAATCAATCCTGAAAGGTTGGATGAAAGAGTAACGGTCAGTGACATGCCATTAGAGCTGCGACCGCTAGCCGAATCTTACAACTCAATGATGGTCAAGCTTGAAAGCAATTTTGAATCTTTGTCACGATTTTCAGACAATATCGCCCACGAGCTGCGTACCCCAATAGCGACGCTTAGTACACAAACGCAGGTCATGTTAACTAAGCCAAGAGAAGGCGACGAATACATTGAGCAACTGCATCATCAGCATGATACGTTAGAGCAGTTATCGGTGCTGATTAATAATATGTTGCTGCTGGCAAAAACTCAGAAAGGATTAAGTGACTCGCAAATTAATCACGTAGATACTGAAAACCTAATCACCAAGCTCGTTGATTACTATGAAATGATTGCAGAGGATCGAGGGATAACTTTTGAAAGATCAGGCGAATTTAAGACAGTATTAGGTGATGAAGGCCTATTGCAGCGGCTGTTTGCCAATCTGATGTCAAATGCCATTTATTACGCCGCTAGTGACAGTGTTATCACAATATCAGCTACCATTATTACCTCAGGCAGCACCCTTGATACGGCGAAAGAAGAGGCTCTATCCTCAAAACAGTCGTTATCAATAACAGTGGCCAATCGCTTAGACAAGATGCTCAATCAGAGTGAAGCTGATAAATTGTTTGAGCGATTCTATCGTCACGATAAGACCAGCCATCAGCACTCAGGTACAGGACTAGGGCTATCTATTGTTCAGGCTATCGCTAATGCTCATAAAGGCAAAGTTGGCATCACGATTAAGGATGACTATTATTTTCAAGTCAGTGTAGAATTATTGACTGAGGGTTAAGGTCTGTTGAGCATTCAAATATTAGGACTGCTGATTTTAGCATCAGCCTTTCAGGGCAGGGCTATTTTTTGCCAATACCTGGCGAAATTGTCTACCCTAGAATGACTAGGCGTCAAAAATTTCACTGCGTATTGTCTAAAAAATAACCACTGCCAGTACCACATTTGAATGCTCAACAGACCTTAATCTAAACCTTCGATAGTTGAGCATATAAATTTGATCTGAATAGATATAGCAGATTCACTTTAAAAAGAATGCAGTACTGCTGGGATAAATTTTTCGACGCCTCTAGAGGGCAAAACACGCAGCAAGCGAAAAAATTTTATACCAGCTGAGTGCTTTATTTTCCATATCTTTTTATATTGAACTGACTATATCGTTCTAAGCGATGTTGAAGAGGTCGAAAGATAATAAAAGCCATTCTCTGGAAAATACGTACAGGTGCATCTTCCCATTGAACCGTCCCAGTATTGTCGGAGACTCAATATTCTGGGAGGATACGTCAATGATTGTCATCTTAGACACCGATTAAAACGAACTACTAGAAGAACGAGTTGTTTTTCTAAGAAGCTCGACAATCATTCTGGCGTATTTGAGTTGATGTTCTTTTATTCTATGTTTGATGCCAGTATTCTTTTTAGAACACTACCAAATTTTCAAGCTTACTATTATTTTTACGCTGACGAAGTGTCTAACCTTGCGGGTTGCATTTTACTTTCCTTGCTGTCCACTGCTGCAGTAAGATTCACTAAGAAGATAGCGATGGCTGCGATAATACCTGGTATAGCGATAAACAAAAAATTCATCTGATGGGTCAGCTCTAAGGTGAGTAGCGCACCAGTTAGGATTGGACCTACGATAGCACCAATACGCCCAATACCTGATGCCCAACCCATAGCCGTCGTACGTACAGCGGTAGGATAATATTGAGCCACAAAAGTATAGAGCAGAATTTGTGAGCCGATAGTGGTAGCGCCAGCAATCGCAATAAGGGTATACAGTACAACTTGAGGACTATTGTAGCCAAGTAGTATTAATGCCACGGCACCAGCGACAAACATAATAGTCAATACAGGTTTTAAATGAAACTTATCGGCCAGTACGCCACCGCCAATAGCCCCAATCATCCCACCAATATTAAGTGCAAATAGAAATAGCATACTAGCACCTAGCGAGTAACCGGCTTGAATCATTAGCTTTGGTAACCAACTTGCTAAAGCGTAAACCATCAGCAAACACATAAAAAATGCGATCCAAAACATAATAGTAGTGAATCCACGTCTATTCAGAAATAACGCTTTAATTGGGGCATCATCACCTTTGGTGGGTTCGTCCAGTACTAAAGTGGTAGAGGGTGTAACTTTTTCTTGAGGAGCCAATTTTTGAACGATATTTTTAGCTTCATCTTCTCGATTTTCTTTGACCAAATACATCAAGGATTCAGGTAGCATCTTCCATATAATTGGCAATAGTAAAGTAGGAATGCCCGCAATATAAAACATAATTTCCCAGCCAAAATCTAGAACCAAAAAAGATCCTAATAATGCTGACGTCATACCACCAATTGCATAACCACTGAACATAATAGCGACTAAAGTACTACGCATACGTTTCGGTGCGTATTCAGATGTTAGTGCCACGCAGATTGGCATCACGCCGCCAATACCTAGACCTGCAATGAAGCGTAAAGCCGCAAACTGCATAGGCCCACTAGCGAAAGCACCAAAGAAAGTAAAGCTACTGAATAGAGCGACACAGATCATAATTGTTTTTTTACGACCGATCTTGTCAGATAAAGTGCCAAAAATCATGGCGCCAAACATCATGCCGAATAGTGCTGCGCTAGCAAGAAAACCTGCTTGTACCGAAGTTAACGACCACTCTTCCATAAGTAGTGGGAGAGCCACGCCGTAAATAATGAGGTCGTAGCCGTCAAAGATAATAATCAATAAGCACCAAAACAGGACTTTCCAATGAAAAGGTGAAAATTTGGCTTCATCAATAACTTTATTGATGTTTAAGGTTTGAGATTCCATTCATATTCTCCGTTGATGATATCCTTATACATGCTTTACAAGTTAGGGTTTTACAGGGGCTAAGTCAAAAACTATCTAGGTATTAATCGATACCTAAAAGGTATATCTTTCCATATAACACTTTATTGAAATAATGTTGGCCTTCATCTTAATTAGAGGAGTGAGTACTCTTATAAAGTATTAGGTACGAAGAATGATGCTTGCAGTGAGTGTATGTAAGACAACTAACACCAAAAATTTTCATTGATTTCTAATATAAAAATACCGGATGCGCAGAAAATCATCCATATACTAAAAAAATATATAGATGATTAAAAATGTAAGATAAATAGATTAAATTAGCCTAATTAATCAAGGCTAATAAATGTGTTTTTTAAAAGCATTTACTGGCGTTATTGTAGGTAATATCTAACATACTCATTAAATGCTTCAGGTTGTTCAATATTTGAGATATGCGAAGCATTGATAGTCGCAAGCGTAGCATTAGGTATATGATCGACCATATATTGGCCATCGGCAACGGTCGTCACTGGGTCTTCAACGCCTGCTAACACTGTAATTGGTACACGAATATCTTTTAACTGTTTGTGAGTATCAGCGATAGATAACGCCTCGCAGCAGCTTGCGTAGCCCTCTGCACTGCCAGCCGCAAGAGTGTTAGACAATGACGCGACTACATCTGGGTAATGATCGATAAAATCTGCTGTGAACCAACGCGGAGCGGCCGTAGCCGCGATAGTAGCTAGACCTTGCTCACGTACCAATCTTGCACGCTCCGTCCATGCTATTTCGTTACCAATTTTCGCTGCAGTATTACATAACATCAAGTGGTGGAAGCGGTCAGGGTGATTGATAGCTAGCCATTGACCAGTCATACCGCCCATAGAAATGCCACAAAAAAATGCCTTATCAAGATGCAGGTGATCTAACAAGTCAATCACATCTTGCCCCAGCTGGTTTAAATTATAAGGACCTTTGGGTGCTGATGATTTACCATGGCCACGAGTGTCATAGCAGATAATAAAGTAATCGGCTTGCAAAGTATCGATTTGTGGTTGCCACATATGATAGCTAGTACCTAAAGAGTTGGAGAATATTAGGGCAGGGTTGCTGCTATTGCCAAAGGTGGCATAGTTTAGCGTGACACCTTTATTTTCAAATACAGGCATGATGAACGTCCTTGTGTTAACTGTCGGGTGATTGAGGTCTTCTTTTTGATTTATCAAGCTGGGTGTCTATTTTATTTTGAACGATTAATCAGCTCTCAACACGTTCAATAATCATTGCGATGCCTTGTCCAACACCGATACACATTGAGCAAATTGCATAACGCTTACTCGTTTTTTCAAGCTGGTTGAGAGCGGTTAAGATCAAACGTGCACCTGATGCGCCGAGTGGATGACCAAGGGCAATCGCACCGCCATTCGGATTGACACGTGCGCTATCGTCAGGCAGACCTAAATCACGAGTACAGGCTAATGATTGCGATGCAAAGGCTTCGTTTAACTCAACGACATCCATATCATCAAGTGACAGGCCAGTTTGCGCTAGTAGCTTTTTCATCGCTGGTGCTGGGGCAAAGCCCATAATACGTGGCTCAACGCCTACCGTAGTTGAGGCCACGATACGTGCACGTGGCTTCAAATTGAATTCTTTAACCGCTTGCTCTGACGCTACTAAGAAGGCTGCTGCGCCATCATTGATTCCAGAAGCATTTCCAGCGGTTACGGTGCCATCTACGGTGACGATAGGGCGTAATTTGGTCAACTTTTCAAGTGTAGTATCAGCACGAGGATGCTCATCAGTATCGATGGTGACAGGCTCGCCTTTACGTTGGGGGATGACGACAGGAGTAATCTCATCTTTGAAGAATTCTGACTCTTGCGCCGCTGCGGTACGTTGTTGGCTACGTAGCGCAAATGCATCTTGGTCAGCTCGATTGACATTAAATTGCTCTGCAACATTTTCAGCCGTTTGAGGCATGGTTTCTGTGCCATATAGCTCATCAAGTTTTGGATTGATAAAGCGCCAACCCATGGTGGTATCTTCAAGATTTTGGCTACGACCAAAGGATTTGTCTGATTTACCCATCACAAATGGCGCACGGCTCATACTCTCAACACCACCTGCAATAATTAGATGAGCTTCACCGGCTTTAATCGCACGCGCCGCTATCGCTAACGCATCCATCGACGAGCCGCACAAGCGATTAACAGTAGTTGCAGGCACTTGATAAGGTAGGCCGGCTAGCAATGACGACATACGTCCGACGTTACGGTTGTCTTCACCGCTTTGATTAGCACAGCCGTAGATGACGTCATCTACTTTTACCCAATCGACATTAGTATTACGTTCGATTAGCGCCTTGATAGGGATAGCACCTAAATCATCCGCACGTACTGGTGCTAGACCGCCGCCGTAACGACCAAAAGGAGTGCGAATGGCATCGATAATATAAGCATTGTTTAAATAGACAGTTGAATCAGTCATGGCGATTATCCTGAATTTTTGGTTGTTTGAAGTTTTGAGTAAGACCTGTTTTTATTGAGTAGCGTCAATTAACATTGCACCAGTCAATTCTTGCAAGTCCAAAAAGCTCATACCATCGACCATTTCAGTGACTAGCAGTCCTTTATCAGTGACATCAATGACGCATAAGTCAGTATAAATCCGATCTACGCAATTTTTCCCAGTCACAGGGTAGGTAAGTTCGCTGACGATTTTAGGATCCCCAGTTTTGGTGATGTGATTGGTCATTACAAAAACTTTTTTGGCGCCGACGGCTAAGTCCATAGCACCTCCAACAGCGGGTATCGCATCCTCTGCACCAGTACTCCAATTGGCTAAATCACCATTAGCAGCTACTTGAAACGCACCCAACACGCAAATGTCGATATGGCCACCGCGCATCATGGCAAAAGAGTCACCATGATGAAAGTAGCTACCGCCATCGAGCATAGTAACGTATTCTTTTCCAGCATTAATCAGTTCGGGATCTTCTTCACCTTTGGCAGGTGATGGACCAAAAGCTAATAAGCCGTTTTCTGAATGCAAAAATACGTCTTTATCATTAGATAAATATTGTGCGATTTTAGTCGGTAGTCCGATGCCTAAATTGACATAGGCTCCATCTGGAATGTCTTGTGCAGCTCGTTCGGCTATTTGGTCACGGGTCAAAACGGTGTAAGAGGTATGGCTCATGATGACGCTCCTTATAATTGGCAGTATTTAGCGGTGGCTACGCTGCAGTATCAGAAAGTTCAGTACTAGTGCTAGCAGGTTGGACTTGCACCACGTGCTGCACAAAAATGCCTGGTGTAATAACGTGCTCAGGATCAAGCTCACCAAGATCAACTGTTTGAGAGACTTGAGCGATAGTCACGTCAGCTGCCATTGCCATAATTGGACCAAAGTTACGTGCAGATTTTCGGTAAACTAAGTTACCCCAACGATCACCCTTGTTTGCTTTTATTAAGGCGAAATCAGCTTTAATTGGATATTCCAAGACATAGTCTTTGCCATCGATATGACGAGTTTCTTTGCCTTCTGCGAGTAGAGTACTGAAACCTGTTGGGGTATATACGGCTCCAAGCCCCATGCCTGCCGCTTGAATACGGCAAGCCAAATTACCTTGTGGTACTAATTCCAGATCAATTTTGCCCGCATGATAAAGCTCATCGAATACCCATGAGTCTGATTGACGAGGAAAAGAGCAAATGATTTTACGTACTGCGCCCGTTTTTAATAATCTAGCAAGACCATGATCACCGTTTCCAGCATTATTATTAATAATGACAAGGTCTTTAATACCTAAATTTATAAGGCCATCAATGAGTTCAGCTGGCTGCCCTGCAGTTCCAAAACCACCAATCATAATAGTGGCGCCATCTTTAATTTGGCTAAGTACATCCGTGATATTTTTTTCAGCTTTATTAATCATGTTTATGTCCTATACAAAAGTAATATTAGGTATTGCGAGACTTAAGTTTTATGCATCTTCGAGACTGTCTTGTTGTTTTAGCTGTTCTATTAATAAAAGTGACGTATATTTTTGCTTATGAAAATAGAGGTAATAATCGTTTTTTGGTTAAAACATAGTAAGCAATCATGCCGATAAGAATGCCCCAAAAAACAGAGCTTAATCCAAGAAAACTCATACCAGATGCTGTTGCTAAAAAAGTGATTAGCGCTGCATCTCTTTGAGAGTCATCTTTCATTGCTATAGTAATGTTGGTAGAAATAGCACCGATAAGTGCAAGACCGGCTAATGCTGCAACTAGCTCTTTGGGCAGCAAGCTAAATACCATCACGATGCTACCGGCAAGTAGTCCCCCTAATAGATAAAAAATACCGTTTGCTACACCTGCTATGTAGCGTTTCTCTTTTAATTCATGGGCATCCTTACCAGTACAAAGTGCTGCGGTGATTGCTGCTAGGACAATCGTAATACCCCCTACACAAGCGACTGCTAACGAAGCTAGGCTTGTAATACTGACGATAGGCTTGGCTGGTGTGTCATAACCACTAAGATTAAGAATCGCCATACCAGGTAAAAACTGTCCAGTTAAGCTAACAAGAATGAGTGGAATCGCAAGGTTGAATACGGCATTCCACGTCCACTCAGGCCATATCACAGTAGGTATGGTAATGGCTAAATCTATATTGACAGGGTTCATTTTTCCTAATAGAACACTTAAAATGACACCGCATAGCAGTACCCAAATCATCGTGTAACGTGGTGCAAAACGTTTGGCTACTAAGTAACAGCCAAGCATGCTAAACACGATAAATGGCATCGTATTGGTTGCTACAAATAACTCTAAACCAAATTGAAACAGGATGCCTGCCATCATACCGGCAGCGATACCATTAGGAATCCATCTTAAAATTTTGTCAAAAGATCCAGTTGCGCCTACTAAAAAAATCACAATCGCTGATACGATATAAGCGGCTATCGCTTCATTAATACTCATATTCGGAAAGACGGTTACCAATAGTGCGGTACCAGGCGCTGACCAAGCGGTAATAATAGGGGTTTTATACTTAATGGATAAATAAATACCTGAGACAGCGGCACCTATAGACACCCCCCAAATCCACGATGCCATCATCGCTTCTGACACCTGCGCTGCTTGTGCTGCCTGAAAGAAGATAATTAATGGGCCAGCATAAGAGATTAGTACGGCCAAAAAACCTGCTACGGTGGCAGAGATTGACCAGTCGTCTTTCAATGTGTGTATTACGTTTGCCATATTGCTTCCTTGCAAATCAGCAGCGAGTAGATAGTTCTCTGTTCAACGCTATGCTACTTAATAATCTGAGGAGAGAGATTAGCCTGCGTCACCACCGCCTACAGGGATAGTGCTTCCAGTGATATAGGAAGATTCATCAGAAGCCAAAAATGCGATGGCATTGACTTGTTCATCTATTGTGCCGTAACGTTTCATAAATGTGCTGTCGATGGTTTGATCAACAACTGCGTTCATCCAGCCTTTCTCCTCATCAGTTGAAGGCTTTGTATTACGTGGAATCTTTCTAGGCGGGGCTTCAGTACCACCCGTTGCCACTGCATTAACGCGAATTCCGTCACTTGCATGTTCAAAAGCAAGTGATGCAGTCATGGCGTTTACACCGCCTTTTGCAGTTGAGTAGGGTATACGGTTGATACCACGCGTCGCGATGGAGGAAATATTAACAATAGTGCCAGATTGTTGTTTGATCATCGATGGTAATACTGCATGGCAACACCATAATGTTGGAAATAGTGAGCGACTAATTTCTTTTTCAATCTCTATCTCAGAGAAACTGATGAATGGTTTCATCCATATTGCACCGCCTACATTATTGACCAATATGTCAATACGACCGTAGGTATCAAGTGCTTTATCGATAACATCCTGTGCCCCTTGATAAGTCTCAAGATCAGCTTGGATAGTCGTCGCATGCCCGCCATTTGCAGTGATTTCTGCTAATACGTCTTCTACCAAAGGTGAAAAGTCTGCCATAACTATCTTGCCACCCTCATTTGCTAAGCGTAATGCGACCCCGCGACCGATACCTTGTGCGGCACCCGTTACGACACATACTTTATTATCAAAGCGCTTACTCATTGCTGTCTCCTAGAGAAAAGTATTATCTCGCTGTATTGTTTGAGCTATATTACTGCTCACTAGGTGTGAACTTTTCATAATAAAAATTGCTAGGTTTGAGGCTACTTGTATCTAACCAATTACTAACGGCATCGACCATCGCCAGAGGACCACACAGATAGACATCAACATCGCCATCATTTAGCCAATCAGCTTCAACATGGCTGGTCACATAGCCTTTGCGCTCATGGTCGCTTTCTTCGCTTGCTACACAGGTATAATAGTCAAACCAATCGTGGTTTTTCTTCACTTCTTCCAGTTTTTCAATCTCTATCAAATCAGCATCATTAGTAACACCATAGACCATCTTGACAGGATGATGAGCACCCGATATTTCTAAGCTTTTTAGCATCGATAAAAAGGGTGCGATACCTGTACCCCCAGCTAAAAATACAGTAGGGCGTACGATAGGACGTAAATAGAAACTACCGAATGGTCCTTCAAAGTCAATATCTTGACCTAGCTTGGCAATATCAGATAAAAAGGTACTCATCTTGCCATTTGGAATATTACGGACGACAAATTCAGCCTGATTGGTACTAGGCATTGAGCTAAAAGAGTAGGAACGTGTCTCATCAGAGTCAGGGATGGTGATATTGACGTACTGCCCAGGTAAAAATACTAAGGCATCTGGGTTATCAACTTCAACGCCGAAATGAATGGTGGATTCTGACAATACATTTAGCTGCTGTAGCTTACCTTTGAACACAGATTTGCTGACTTTGCAGGCTTCTGATGAGGTTGGCACTTTAATGACGCAGTCGCTCTCAGGAATCATTTGACAGGTCAAGACGTAGCCATCATTAGCTTCGGTTTCGGTCAGCGCCTCTTCAATATACATATCAGGATGCATGTCATAGCTGCCCGACTCACAATGACAACGGCAGGTACCGCAGGCGCCATCAAGACAGTCCACAGGGATATTATATTTTTGACGATAAGCGGCTTCGGCGACGGTTTCATCCTCTTCGCATTTGATAAATCCCGTGACACCATCTTCAAACTGTAGAGCTATGTTGTATTCCATGAGAAACATCCTTTTTCAATATATGGCTACTGACTAACATCACTATATTTTTGGTTGGCTCGTTGATACTTCATAAATTACCAACAAGCTATTTTTAAATTTGATTATTTGTACTAGCTGGCAAGCATAAATAAAATCATGCGAACTCTAGACGTGATATACATCCATAATTTGATGTACGTAATCATCTTTTAATACGATGTATTTGTCCAAGATCTTTGGGCTAGCTTGATTCATGTCTATCTTGTATTTAGAGAATCCCCAATAAGTGTTAGTCTCATGATAACGATAAGACTTATTGATCCAGTTAAATCGGATGCTAACAATGCCGTCATTATCTTCAAGTAATTCGATATTAGATAAGTTATGTGTGGTACGGGTATCAGGAATGGTTGCAGAAGAACGCTCAGTCTCGATACGGAAAATACGATCTTCAAGTCCACGACGATCAGGGTAATAAATCAGAGATATTTCACGTTGCGGATTGCTTATTAGTTCGCCATCATCATCCCAACTAGGCATCCAAAATGGACATTCTTCGTCATAACAAGCCAGCCATTCTTCCCATTTTTTTTCATCAAGCAATCGTGCTTCACGGTACAGAAACTGACGCACATCTTCGATATTAACCGTTGCATTTTTCATTAGCGATATCCTTTTATATTTGTTCGTCCTGCAATAACTAGCAAGTTACTGGTCTAAGTAGGTAGCTAATATTAGCCTGCGCCATGTAGCTGCTGTTCTTGCTCTAGGGCTTTTTTCATCTCTTCATGCCAGTATCGATGTTGCACGGTATACAATCCTTCATCTTCAGTCTTAGCTCCGCTTAACAAAGGCTTCAAGTCGATGGCTTTTGCACCTTCGTCAGCGCCTTCTATCCAGTGCTCGGAACCACGACACATGTCGTTCCATTCGAGCTTAATGCCGTTATAGCCTTGCTGGCATGAGCGGAATTCTTCTAAGTCATCTGGTGTTGCCATACCAGTTACGTTAAAGAAGTCTTCGTACTGACGGATACGGCGAGTACGTGCTTCATCGCTTTCGCCTTTCGGTGCGATACACCAGATAGTGACTTCAGTTTTATCAACGGCTATTGGACGCAGCATACGAATTTGCGAGCTAAATTGATCCATGATATAGACGTTTGGATATAAGCATAAGTTACGAGAGCGTCCAATCATCCAGTCGGCCATTGCTTCACCATACTGGGCAACATAGTCATCGCGATACGCAAAATTAGGACGATCCTGCGGGTTTTCCCATTGAGTCCAGAGTAGTAAATGACCGTTCTCAAAAGAATAGAATCCGCCACCTTGACGACCCCATTTACCAGCGTTCATGGCTTTAATATTGTCTTCTTTTTTTGCTTCGTGCTCTTTGCGACGTGCTGTTGTCGCAGCATAGTTCCAATGGACAGCTGAAACATGGTAGCCATCAGCACCATTTTCAGCTTGTAGTTTCCAGTTACCATCAAAGGTATAGGTTGAGGTGCCGCGTAGTACTTCTAGGCCTTCTGGTGATTGATTGACAATCATGTCAAGAATTTTGGTTGAACCGCCAAGCCAGTCTTCAATCGGTTCGACGTCATCTTTAAGACTAGCAAACAAGAAGCCTTTGTAATTGGCAAGTTTGACTTGCTTTAGGTCATGAGAGCCGTCTTTATTAAAAGCGTCAGGGTAACCTGCGCCGCGTGGATCTTTAACTTTAAGTAGCTTGCCAGAGTTGTTATAAGTCCAACCGTGAAAGGGGCACGTATAAGTTGCCTTATTGCCTTTCTTATGACGGCATAATTGAGCGCCTCGATGAGAGCAGGCATTGATCATACAATGCAGTTCACCTTCTTTATTACGCGCAACGATGACCGGCTGGCGGCCGATGTATGTTGTATAATAATCGTTGTTATCAGGAATTTGAGTCTCATGAGCCAGATAAACCCAATTGCCTTCAAAGATATGTTTCATTTCAAGCTCAAACAGCTCTTCATTGGTAAAGGCACTGCGATGTAGGCGATAAATTCCTTTTTCTGCATTTTCTTCTAAAAAATCATCGATAGCGATATCTGATCCTTCAGGTATTAGATTAATACGCTCGCTCATGGCTGTCTTCCTTGTAAATAACGGTGTTAAACGATGTTGGGGTATGACGCTTGATACGCCAACTGCATGCATATCAAGCGAAAATCTATAATATTTAGTAGTTGCTAACAGTAGCTAGGGATATTCAACAACTAAGCTTGCGCACGACGGCGTTCAACTTCACTGCCTTGTACTGGCTTATCGATGTCTTTTACTAAGTGAAAGTCAAAGTCGATACTGGCATAAGGCTTGTCCAGACCGTGCTCTTTTAACTTGTCAGCATCTTCTACCATATTTACTTTAGGGACTAATCCTTCACGACTAGCAAAGGCAAAGTCATCCCATAGGTACTCATCACCATCGATGTTAATTTGGGTCGTCAATTTGCGATGACTGTCAGCACTCGCGAAGAAGTGAATGTGTGCTGGACGATGACCATGACGTCCTAGTGCGCCCAATACCTTTTGCGTCATACCTTCTGGCGGCACTGAATAACCTAATGGGACGATACTGCGGAAAGCATAAAGTCCGTTTTTATCAGTGATAATGCTACGACGTAGGTTAAAGTGAGACTGCGACTCATCAAAGAAAGAGTAGTTACCTAAGCTGTTGGCATGCCAGACTTCTACTTTTGCATTTGATAAAGGCTTGTCATCTTCGCCATAAACGCATCCTTGCATGAATAAAACGGTACCATTCTCAATATCAGTGCCATCATCTAAACGCGCAAAGCCTTTTTCTTCTGGCGCACCAGCGACATATAGTGGGCCCTCGATAGTACGTACAGTGCCACCGTCAAGACCCGCCGCTTTTAAGTCTTCTTCAATCATTAAATCCATAAAGTGATCAAAACCAAGACCAGGGGAGAGTAATCCTGCCTCTTTGCCTAAATCTCCAATGAACTCAACCCCAGACCAGTATTCATCGGCCGTGATTTTCAAATCATTGATGGTTTGCATGAGGTCGGTTACGATACGTAAGACAATGGCTTGTATACGTGGGTTAACTTGTTCAGGAAAGTCAATTTTACCTTTGATGAACTGAGTGGCTAATGCTTCAATTTGGCTGCGTTCCATGTCTCTCTCCTTGTTGAGGACTATTTAAAAGGTAGTTATATCGAGTACTCTTACTCAAACTTTATTCACTCATTGCTTATTTTTGGCAACAGGTGTCCGTTGGTCTGGTATAGACCAATAATTGTTAAAAAATAGATTAAGGCGATTTTGGGGTGCTATTATTTGATTAACATCAAAGGTAATAATGAAATCTAGTAATAGCGTTATAAGGCACTAACTATCATCATCGCGAATAGAAGAAGGATGACGAAGTAGAGGGGTGACCTCGACTTTCATATAAGGGTAAAGTGGTAGCGACATCATAATGTCATGTAGTTCTTCATTACTTTCGACATCGAAAATACTAAAGTTAGAATACTCTCCCGCTAAGCGCCAAATATGACGCCACTTACCTTGTTCCTGCAGTTTGTGTGATAGCGCTTTTTCAGCTTGTTTAAGTTCACTGACTTTATCAGCATTCATATCTGTCGGTAACAATACATCCATTCTGACGTGATATAACATAATTATGTCCTTATACTTTATAGGTAGTTATATAGCTAATATTTGGTCTTTATCAGCACTTATTGCATGGATCCTTTAGTAAAGCACTATCAGACCCCAGCGTGAGAGTCGCTTACGTAAGTTCCTAACGATATAGGATTTGAGGATGATAAATTTGCTTGTCTGGCATAGTGATAGACTTTGTCATTATCTACTTCTATACCTAGACCAGCGCCAGTTGGAATAGTTAAACCAAAATTTTGATAATCAAGCGGCTGAGCTAGGATATCCTCTATTAATAGCAACGGACCAAACAGCTCCGTGTCAAAGTTCAGACTAGGATAAGTAGAGAACACATGCGCTGATGCAGCAGTACCAATGGGTCCTTCTAGCATCGTCCCGCCATAAAGCTCGATACCCGCTAGATGTGCCATTTGTCCAATGAGACAGGCAGCCTTCAATCCGCCGGCTTGATTGATTTTTACAGCAAAGACATCAGCACAGTGATCCGCTGCCAATTGAAACGCATTATATGGATCTTGCACGACTTCATCAGCCATAATAGCCACGTCGAAGTGTTCAGCTAAACGCTTTAACGCTGATTTATTACGCATCGATACTGGTTGCTCGATCAAATCAACGCCGCCGTCCTGCAACAGACTAATACCTTTCATAGCTTCAAGCTCTGTCCATGCTTGATTAACATCAACGGTGATGCGGCAATCGGGTAAAGCTTGTTTAATAGCCAACACGTGGGCAACATCATCAAGAATAGGGTTGCTGCCTATTTTCAATTTGAAAATTCGATGTTTTCTTTGTTCAATCATTTGATGAGCTTCAGCGATATCGGTATCAGTATTTCCGCTAGCAAGCGTCCATGCTACTTCGATACGATCACGGATGCGACCACCGATGAGCTCGCTGATAGGTAGGTTGAGTCTTTTGCCTTCGATGTCTAGTAGAGCAGTTTCAATCGCGCATTTTGCAAAACGATTGCCACTGATGTGGGTGTTCAATAGCTGCACTGCTTTTGCTGTGCTTGTAGGCTTCTCTTTCATCAAGAGAGGGGTGAAGTAAGTATCGATATTGGTTTTTATACTATGAGGGCTTTCTTCAGCATAACTTAAGCCGCCAATCGTTGTTGCTTCGCCCCAACCTTCGTAGCCATCCTCGGTTTGGATATGTACCAGAACCAATACCTGTTCATTCATTACGGTACAAGCCAATTTATGCGCTCGAATAGTAGGTATTGGTACTAGTAAAGTATTAATTGAACGAATCATATCTGTCCTTAGTATAAAATTTTGGCTTCCTTATGCTTAATAAGAACTATAGGTGCTAAGTATTGATATGTCTAAGACCTATTTAGTCTTATTTTGATACCTTTTAGGTATTTTGTTGAAAGGTATATAACATGTTATGTTCTTTAGGTATGAATATTCTGTATATGAAGTAGATTGTAGAGAAGAAGGAAATAGAACGAATTAGGATAGAAACGATAGATAGTCAATCAAGGAAGAATAATGGAACTCAGGCATTTACGCTATTTCGTAGCCGTGGCAGAAGAAAAAAGCTTTAACAAGGCAGCTGCTCGTTTGTATATCTCACAGCCACCACTTAGCCGGCAGATAAAACAATTAGAAGAAGAAATTGGCGTTACGCTTATCGATAGGGAGAACCGTCCCTTGAAATTGACTGAGGCTGGCGAGTTCTTTTATGATCACGCGATTCAAATTTTAAAAAAATCAGACGACCTACGTACCATGACTATCCGTAAGGGAAATTTTGATAATTCGCTTTCGATAGGCTTTGTGTCGTCTATATTGTATGGCATATTACCGAGAGTGATAGCGCGTTTTAGAGAGGTTCATCCGAATATTGAGATTAAACTGTATGAGTTGAATTCTTGGCAGCAAACGCAGGCATTGACAGAGGGCAAGATAGATGTAGGTTTTGGCAGGTTGTTATTTGAGGATGCTTCTATTAGGCGAATGGTGCTTAGAGAGGAAGACTTAGTAGTTGCTGTTCCTATTGAGCATCCTTTATCAAAAGAAAAATGCAAAAGTTTGAGCCTTATTGATTTAACGAATGAAAATTTATTACTCTATCCAACAGCACCGAGGCCAAGTTTTATCGATTACGTATTGGACTTATTTGAAACTCGCAACTTGAAAGCGAACTATTTTATAGAAGTGCGTGAGTTGCATATTGCCTTAGGGTTGGTAGCAGCAGGAGAAGGGTTGACTATCGTACCAAAGACACTTGAGCACTTACGCGGTCAAGAGATAACCTATATACCATTTGAAGAGGGGATACTAACTTCGCCAATTGTGATGAGTATCAGGCATTTCGATAAGTCCGAACTATTAGAAACGCTATTAGATGTCACTTATCAAATTTATGATGAAGAAGGCTTTATTTATAAGCGTGAATATATTTAGAGGATTTGAAAAAACAAAGATAGACAAGTTTAATTAAGAGCTTTGGGTGTTGAAAGTTCTTGCTTGATAGCTATACAGTATTGATAAGTAGGGGTTGGGGCAATGATAAACTTTAAAAGGTATGCGTAAAAACTTGGTCAGCCAATGACTTGAAAAGAAATTTACTATGACCAAGTAAATGCATATCTACCATTTTTCTTATATTTCACCATATGTTTTAAAACACAACTATAAAAAACAATTAAGGAGCGATTATGCATATCACAGCGAATTTTGACGCAGGAAATATTGACATTATTAATGCAGATGACAAAAAAGACATTCAATTAGCGATTCGTCCAGACGTTGGCGAAGAGTTTTTTCAATGGTTTAACTTTCGCCTATCTGGCAAGGTTGGAGAGCAGTATATTCTCAATATTATGAATGCAGGGGAAGCGTCCTATCTGGAAGGATGGGAGGATTACCAAGCGGTTGCTTCTTATGATCGTCAGCATTGGTTTCGTCTGCCAACGGCTTATAAAGATGGCAAATTAACCATCGTGGCAGAGTTAGAATGCGAAACCATGCAAATTGCTTATTTTGCGCCTTATAGCTATGAGCGTCACCAAGATTTATTGGCGGCCGTGCAGATGCACCCGTTAGTAACTTTGGAGCATCTAGGCGAAACGCTTGATAAGCGCGATTTAACTTTGGTTAAGATTGGCGATGGTGCTGCCCACAAGCGCAATATATGGATTACTGCCCGTCAGCATCCAGGTGAAACGATGGCTGAATGGCTCATCGAGGGCTTATTGTATAGCTTGCTAGATAGCGATAACGCGACCGCAAAACAGTTATTAGACAAAGCCAACTTTTATATTGTGCCCAATATGAATCCCGATGGTAGTGTACGTGGTCACTTGCGTACTAATGCTGTCGGAACCAACCTAAATCGTGAATGGCAAAGTCCAAGCTTAGACAAAAGCCCTGAAGTATTTCATGTGATTAATAAAATGGAAGCGACAGGCGTGGATCTATTTTATGATGTGCATGGCGATGAAGCATTGCCATACGTATTCCTTGCTGGGTCACAAGGGACACCAAGTTATAGTGACCGTCTCGCACAGCTACGCGATAGATTTTCAGACGTATTAAAATTAGCCAGTGCCGATTTTCAGTCCGAATTTGGCTATGAAATTGATGCACCGAGTGCTGCCAATATGACCGTTGCCACCAATTGGGTAGCAGAACGTTTTGATTGCCTTGCTAATACGTTAGAGATGCCATTTAAAGATAATAATAATCTGCCTGACGAAGAGATGGGTTGGT
Organism: Psychrobacter sp. K31L; assembly: GCF_017942195.1. Classification (NCBI taxonomy): domain Bacteria; kingdom Pseudomonadati; phylum Pseudomonadota; class Gammaproteobacteria; order Moraxellales; family Moraxellaceae; genus Psychrobacter; species Psychrobacter sp. K31L. The sequence continues at coordinate 18,331 of NZ_JAGKSC010000001.1, forward strand.
CACCAGAGCGTTCTATCAAATTAGGGGAAGCATCACTAATTGCAATGCTTGCTGTCGTCGATGATTTACGGTAGGTAGTGATTCAATAGGAGAGAGAAAATAATAGATATCCCAGTGATAATAACCCAATTACAATAAATAGTGCTCTTGAACATACGCAACACAGAGATCATAAAAAGCTTGAGCTGGGGGAGAGATAGATTTATTAGCGAGTTTAAAAATTCCGATCTGCCGGTTTAAAGACGGGTCAACTAAATCTATCCAAACTAGTTCCGGCTCATTCGCAGGGAAGGCAAGCTTGGGTAAAGTAGTGATACCTAGATCATTACGCAATAAAGAAAACAGCGATGTGATGTTTTCTACCGTATATCGCGCCCTGCGATTGAGCGCCTCAGCTGGTGTGTTTTCGAGCAATCGGCAAGTGCCATTATAGATAAAAGGCTGGGTCATGAGTTGCTGCCAGCTTAGCCCTTGCGACTGATTTAACTGGTTGTTTAGCTCATTACTTTGCAGACAGACCACGCCAATTGGGTCTGATATGAGTAAAGTAAAATCTATATTCGTTTGATCAATACTGGTGCAATTGCCCAGTGCCAAATCAATTTCTCCGGCTAACAATCGATTGGCCACACCGACAGAGTTATCATCTATCAATACAATCTCGATATCAGGATGTTTTTTTGAGTATTCGACCAACACGCTAGGTAACAATTTAGTCACTAGCGACGGTACGCTTGCAATCCTAATCTTACCTTTTTCGCCAGACGCAGAGGCTTTTAAGTCGTCTTCTAGCGCTTGATAAACGCTAAGAAACTGCTCAACTTTTGGTAAGCAGGTTTCACCAAAGGGCGTCAGTATGGCTTTGTTTCCAACTTCAAATAAACGCTGTCCTAACGTTTTTTCTAATTCCTTTATCGAGGCTGATAAAGCGGCTTGCGAACGGTTAGCGCGATCAGCCGCCGCACGAAAGCCGCCTTCTTCCACGACAAATAAGAAATGACGCAATTGCTGTAGCTTCATATTCAGACCATCCAAAACTATTCTTTAATAATCTATCTTAGATGATAGATTAAATCTATCAAAATTCAAATTTAATTAGTTAGATTTATCGTTGCTAATTGAGTAGGATAAGTCATGTAGCAATTGGCAGTGATTAAATAAATCTCAAATCGCTTACTGCTGAAACCACTTATCAAAGGACATGACGATATGACGACTCACTTAACCAAACAGGCCATCAAAACCTCACTTTATGCGTCTAAAGCACCTTTGGAATGGGCTATTACTAATAATGGAACCTTATACACCGCGCAGATTCCTATCGATGAGAATGGTGATGTGGTTGCAGGTGGTATTGAAGCGCAAACCCGCCAAACGTTAGACAATCTCAAGCACACACTAGAATGTGCCAATGTTGGCATGGATGCAGTTCTACAAGTAATGATCTACGTAACCGACCGCGACTATCTAAAAACCGTCAATCAAGTCTACGCCGAATATTTTGAAGCACCATACCCAAATCGGGCAGCGCTGGTGATAGCCGGATTGGCTCGTGAAGAGATGCTGGTTGAGTTGGTCGTATATGCCGCTGTGCCCTAAATTTTGAATGTACTCTAGGGCGTGTCCTCAATTCAAACGAGTGTCCTCTAAATGGGCTAAAAATAGCTAAATTTTGCCAAACATCGTCAAATAGTTGGTCAATATCTCGATATTATCTGCACTATTTTCCTCGTTTGACGGCAATTTATCTCATTTTTATCACCATTTTTAAAATGAGGACACGCCCTAGTCAATAAATAAAATATTTAACACTTTATCAAGGAAGCTCTTATGTCAGCTCACACCGCCCAACAGATATTGCAGCAAGACCCAACCAAATCACTTTATATCAATGGTGAATGGCAGGCAGGCGCAAATACCGTTGCCAATATTAACCCATCTGATATCACTGAAACTATCGGCGAGTTCGCACAAGCGAGTAGCGATCAAGTCAAAGATGCCATTGCGGCGGCGCGTCAAGCCCAGCCAAAGTGGGAAGCGACTCCTTTAGAAAAAAAGCAGTCTATCCTACAAGCGATTGGCGATGAAATGATTGCTCGTTGTGATGAGCTAGGTACGCTGTTGTCTCTTGAAGAAGGTAAGCCGTTTGCGGAAGGTCGCGGCGAGATTTACCGCGCAGGTCAGTTCTTCCATTACTATGCAGCGGAAGTACTGCGTCAAATCGGTGATAACGCTGATTCAGTACGCCCAGGTGTCAAAGTCGAAGTCACCCGCGAAGCAGTCGGTGTGGTTGCCATTATCTCACCTTGGAACTTTCCAACTGCCACCGCTGTATGGAAAATCGCGCCAGCATTAGCGTTTGGTAACACTGTCATTTGGAAGCCTGCAAATTTAACACCAGCCAGCGCGGTCGCATTGGCTGAAATCATTCATCGTCAAGGCCTGCCAGAAGGTACGTTTAACTTACTATTGGGTGGCGGCTCGTCAGTCGGTGATGCCCTCATCAATTCTACAGACATCGACGCCGTTAGCTTTACAGGTTCTGTACCAACAGGTCGCAAAGTCGCTGCTGCTACTGCACCAAACTTTATCCGTTGTCAGCTTGAGATGGGCAGCAAAAACGCCTTGGTCATCGCTGATGATGCTGATCTGCAAGTCGCTATCGATGCGGCAGTGGCTGGTGCGTTCGGCGGTTCAGGGCAGAAATGTACGGCTTCTTCACGCCTCATCGTGATGGACAGTATTCACGATGCGTTTGTAGACGGTGTGATTGCCAAAATGAAAACCTTAAAGGTCGGTCATGCACTCGAAAACGGTATTTTTATGGGCCCTGTCGTCGATGACAAGCAACTGGCATCAAACATGGACTGGATCGAAAAAGCCAAACAGTCTGGTGCTCATTTAGCATTTGGCGGTGAGCGGTTAGAGATGCCACATGATGGCTATTATATGTCGCCGACGTTGTTTACGGAGACGGATAACAGCTGGGATATCAACCAAGAAGAAGTGTTTGCACCGCTGGCGTGTGTCTTGCGTGTCAAAAACCTAGAAGAAGCGATTGCCATGACTAATGACACGCGCTTTGGTCTGACGGGCGGCATCATCACCCAAAGCTTGCGTAGCAGTGCGATGTTCAAAGAGCAAGTACAAGCAGGCTGTGTCATGGTCAATCTAGCAACTGCGGGTACTGACTATCACGTGCCATTTGGTGGCCGTAAAGAGTCAAGCTTTGGCCCGCGAGAGCAAGGTCAATATGCCAAAGAGTTCTATACCATCGTCAAGACCGCTTATCAAAAAGCGTATTAGAGACCTTCTTGACAAGCATGTTAGCCGCTATCGAGGCGACAGGGTGTAAACACGCACTTAATAGCAAATGATAGCGGTCACTCATAAAAGTATTAAAGGGAATTGATATGTACCAAGACCATATCGTCATTGACGGATTACAGTATAGCCATTGGGATCGCGATTATTTTAAGATGCTGCAAGCCAGTGGTATCAATGCGGTACATGCCACCTTGGTCTATCACGAAGACGCTCGCCAAACCACGACTCGCTTTGCTGAATGGCATGCACGCTTTGAGCAAAACTCAGATCTTATCTTGCCCGTGTACTCAGTGGCTGATATCAAGATGGCAAAAGAGCAGGGCAAAGTTGGCATCTTTTTTGGCGCGCAGAATTGCTCACCAATCGATGACGAAATTGGTCTGATTAGCGTGATGCGGCGTTTAGGTCTATTGATTATGCAGCTGACTTACAACAACCAGAGCTTACTAGCGACAGGTTGTTATGAGCAGAATGATAGCGGTATTACTCGTTTTGGTCAGCAGGCCATCGCTGAGATGAATCGTGTCGGTATGATTATTGACATGTCACACAGCGCTGAGCGATCAACGCTTGAGGCGATAGAAGTGTCATCGCGTCCGATATGTATCAGCCATGCCAATCCGACCACGGCTCATGAGGCCTTGCGTAATAAGTCAGACACGGTCATCAGTGCCTTGACCCAAGCAGGCGGGTTGTTAGGGTTTAGTTTATATCCATTCCATTTGCCAAATGGTAGCGCATGTACGCTTGATGACTTCTGTACCATGATTGCCAATTGCGCTGATAAGTATGGTGTGGAGCATTTAGCGATTGGCAGTGACTTGTGTCTTAATCAACCACAAGCTGTACTTGAGTGGATGCGTAATGGACGTTGGTCAAAAGCGATGGACTATGGCGAAGGCAATGCCAGTAATTCAGGTTGGCCAGATACTTTGCCATGGTTCGCTGGCAAAGACGGTATGGAAAACATCTATAACGGTCTGCTAAAGCACGGTTTTAATGAAAGTGATGCTGGGAAAGTCATTGGTCAAAACTGGTTCGATTTTTTAGAGCAAGGCTTAAAGCCTTTGGCTTAACCAATCAGTCTTAAAACAGTGTTTCAATCAACGGTTACTCGAAATCGCTATAAGACGTCTGTCGTCTTATAGCGTATACCCATTTGAAGTAGGTAATTTCGAATTAGATAGTATGTATAGTGAGGTTGTTTGGTTATATCCTCATTGCTACCCCTCTGATTTAAAACGCAACGTTAGCATTAGTATATGGAGCCACATCATGGCCGATTTAAAGGGATTTAATCAAGATGAGCAAGGACGCTCAGCGCCTGTTAATCAAGGAACAAGTGAGTCCGAAGCCGCCGCTATTTCTACCGACACGTTAGGCTTTAAAAATCCTGCGTTTTGGTACAGTGGCGGATTCATTGTAGCCTTTGTTTTGATGGCGATTTTTGCAGAAGCACGTTTAGCAAAAATAGTCGAAGTGGGCTTCTCGTGGTCCGTCAAAATATTTGGACCTTTTTGGCAAATATTGCTACTAGCTACTTTTGTCATTGCTTTGGCAGTCGGTGCTGGCCGTACAGGTCGCGTGATATTGGGCAATCTACCCGTACCTGAGATAGACAGTTTCAAATGGATGGCTATCTTATTTTGTACGCTACTTGCAGGGGGCGGGGTTTTTTGGGCTGCCGCTGAACCCATCGCGCATTTCGTTTCAGCACCTCCTTTATACGGTGAGTCAGCCGATCTACAGCAACGCGCTTTTAACGCATTGTCTCAATCATTTATGCATTGGGGGTTTTTGGCGTGGGCGATTGTAGGTAGTTTAGCCGCAATTGTGATCATGCATTTGCATTATGACAAAGGCCTACCATTAAAGCCTCGCACCTTACTCTATCCTATGTTTGGTGAGCGTGTACTCACAGGCCAAACTGGCGCAATTATTGATGCTTGCTGTATCGTGGCGGTTGCTGCCGGTACTATCGGTCCTATTGGTTTTTTGGGATTGCAAACCAGCTATGCGCTGAATGAATTGTTCGGTATTCCCGATACGTTCACCACTCAGCTAATCATCATTGTCTTTGCCATCGTACTCTATACGTTGTCTGCGATCAGTGGTCTGACTCGTGGTATGCAACTACTCAGCCGCTTTAACGTCATTTTGGCTTTTGCGCTGATGGTCTTTATTTTAATATTTGGACCGACCAATTTTATTGTCAACGGCTATATCCAAGGTGTGGGTACGATGATTGACAACTTCGTTCCAATGGCAACCTTTCGCGGTGATGAGGGTTGGCTGAGTTGGTGGACGGTATTCTTCTGGGGTTGGTTCTTGGGTTATGGCCCTATGATGGCAATCTTTATCGCTCGTATTTCACGTGGTCGTACGATTCGTCAGCTGATTACGACAGTCTGTATTATTGCACCGCTTGTGACGTGCTTTTGGTTTACGGTCGTTGGGGGCTCTGGTTTAGCATTCGAGATTGCCAACCCCGGCAGTGTCAGTAGTGCATTTGAAGGCTTCAACTTACCTGGTGCGCTATTGGCCGTGACGCAGCAACTCCCATTTCCTTTGATTACCTCGATATTGTTCTTGATTTTGACGACGGTATTTATCGTGACCACTGGCGACTCGATGACTTATACCATCAGTGTGGTCATCAGTGGCGAGCGTGAGCCGAACGCCATGATTCGCACCTTTTGGGGCATCATGATGGGGGTGACGGCCATTGTTCTAATCTCGCTTGGTTCGGGCGGCGTGACAGCATTGCAGTCCTTTATCGTTATTACTGCCGTGCCAGTCTCTTTTGTATTATTGCCTTCATTATGGAATGGCCCGCAAATCGCGCAACAAATGGCACGAGAGCAAGATTTGTATCGCCCTAATCAGGTAGAGGTAAGGCATAAAATCAGTGAAGCCGAAAACGCTCAAACGTCTAAAGAAAGCATGACGCAAAAAACTGATTAAGGTTCTAGATCACCAAACGGTAAATATGAGACAGCCATTGCATGCGCCGCTAATTTTATATTTACCAATAGATATCATCATTGAGATTATTAACGAAGCTGCTGGCTCAGTATATTAGGTAAGGTAGTGACATTATGAATATGGTTTATGCAAATGATAAAAGTATCGACGTCAAATCGCCTTTACTTAGTACAGGTTTCCGTACTCGTGATGTGATTATGGATGCGCAAAGACTGGGCGCCATGCATCAAACCCGCGTTAGCTTTGTGCGTACGTTATTGCGTAAGATTGATAGAGAAAAATGGACGCTCAGCACTCATTTGTGGGATTTGGATGAGCAAGGCTATGGCAAGGTTATCTATCGTCTACATACCCCAGAGCATCTGTATCATCTGGTGGTGTTTTGTAATGAGCTGGCTGATGACGAGCGTAATGATAGAGTGATTGCCCAAAAATGGGATGTCACCTTTGGGCTTGTATTTGGTGAGATAAGCGAAGAATTACTGAATAATCTACAAGCCAACGTACCGCTACAAGAAGCCGGTCGTAACTCCAACATGATGATGGTGCTGGCACGAGCAAACAAGAGCGTGCGGGTCTTTGATCATATCGTCAGCTCGCTTGCGGCTGGCAAGCAGCCTGAAATTGACGTACTCGCACAAGTGGGCTACATCCTGCGTACCACGGCGGTCTATGGCAATGGTAAGTTCGGTATTTATGATTTTAAGCCGTTAGATCATAGCGAGGACTTTGATCAGTCGTTCCGAGCGCAGATGTGTGCGGTGTACTTGCTGCGTGAGTTCAGCCTCGATTGGGTCGATTATTTAGCAAAACAAAAAGGCGGTAGCAAAGCCGCGGTTCTGCATCCAGAAATCAAGCGTTATCTGGGGATTGGTAATGCCACCGGTTTAGGTATGGCGCCTTATCTAATCAATCATCCATGCGTCGTTGATCAATGGCTGACTACTCGTGAGGAAGCGTTGCAAACGACATTGGTTTGTCAGATTGAGCCCAAAGAATCGGCGCATTTTGCCAGTCTAATCAAACGTGCTATCCAGCATTTTAGCGAGATTGTCACCATCAATGAGCAGCAAATTAAACGCAATGAAACGGTTGTTAGGGAGTTAATTGTTTTACAAAATAACTTGATGACAACCATTAATAATCATGCGACATGGGCGCATTTTTTACAGGCGCATGACCATTTGAGCTTTGAGAGCCAAGAAGTCATCATTTCGTGCTTAATAGAGCTGTATCCTGAGCGTGTCGATGCACTGCTCGACAGAGTTAATGCTGATGAAGTATTATCGTTACCAAAAGGCAAAGTCATTCAGGATCTAATTGACGTCTTAGAGCAGCATTATCGCTGGGCCATTGATATTGACTTTACTCAGCCTGATAACAGTCATTGGTTTTGGTATCGTTCCGTCGATAAAGAAGAGCCGCGCATGGGCGTACGTGAGCAAGAGGTGGGTGCAGATCGTGAGCTGTCCTTGGATATCGCTCGCCAAGCCAATCATTTATATTTGGGTTTAAAACAAGCCAATCCACAGCAGCTGATATCCGAATTCATCTTGAATAATCCCAAATATCGCTCAATTGCGCGCCGCGTCTGGACAATGGGGCATAAGCAGCTGGGTGATATTCAGATGAATGTTCTGCATAAAGACGCATTGCCCATGCATCTATTACGGTGTAAATTGTCAATGTTTGGGGCAACCAAGTTTGATCCCAGATCCGATCGCTGGGTCAGGATTACCCTGTTTCAAGGCGCGCCATTATTTGCAGAAGTAGGTAGTGATGAATGGCTTTTTCCTTTACTGCCTGATGTATCAATAGAGCAAGGAGGCTCTGACTTATGATGGTATCGCACAATGAAATCGTCACGATGGTATACAAAGCTTTTACTGGGCTGCACCGAGAGGTAGGGGAAGCTGATGTGATTGCCACTATGGTCGCCGAACTACAGATGGCAGGATTGGATGGTATCAAACATTTTAATAATGCCACCCCTTATATCTTGACCGAGATTGATACGCCAATCGATATCGTTCATCAGGAAGAAGGTGCTATCCGTTTAGATCTGCATGGTAGTAGCTTAGCTTGTCATTTGCCGACTATCATTGACTATGCGCTTGAAAAAATGGGCGACTCAGCGCATTTTTATATTTATTTGCAGAACTGTCATAATCGCTGGTTGGCTTATAGCGAGTTGGTGGGACTGGCTGCCAAAGGCTTTGCTTGCTTGGCCAAATGGGACAATGGCTCTGTGCCCAAACATACATTGTTTACGTTAAATAAAGACTTTGTCTATCCTGACCTTTACTTTTTTGACAAACCGCAAGCCAACTATAACACCAATGATATGGTTATCGAGATTTCCACGCAAAACTTTGATATCGAATCAGACATCCAGCATTTCGATCGTAAAATATCGACAGATGCATTGTTTGAAACCCATCAGCGCGCATGGAAAGAAGGCATCTATGTTGATGATACGCAGTGGGCGATACTCAAAACAACAGCAGCGGCGATATTGGTTGAGAATAGTGAAGCATCAAGTAAAGGCGCGGGAGGCGTATAAAGAATAAAAACATTTATTTTAGGTTATATGAGTAGCAACTGTTAAACATATTCGACGCTAGCAGTCAGATATTATTTAATCGACATATACCACGGCTAAATTTTGCAAAATGGTACCAACACTTCTACCAACGTTTGAACCTCTTTTCGATCTGACTCATAGTTTTATTTATATACCCAACCCCCTCCCTGTCTACTCTCATTTATGTATCACATGCGTTTATTTACAACGCTTACGTCTTGTCATTTTAAAAATGTTCTGCTAGGTTACATAACGATAATATAGTTATCTATATATAAAATACTGTTACAAAGCGCCAACTTCATACAGGTTTTATTAGATGATTTTTTATCTGCCAGAAATGACAAAACGTAAGAGGTTGTAATCATGTTAGATTTAGCAAATATGACGCCACAAGAGGTCAGAGCACTAATTGGTAAGAACGAAATCAACAAGCCGACTTCTGGCATGTGCAAAGGTCACATACAAGCAAACCTAGTCATAGTACCCAAGAAATTGGCCTATGATTTTTTATTGTTTGCACAAAGAAACCCAAAATCTTGTCCTATTTTAGACGTAACAGATGTTGGTAGTTCGGAACCACGGCTGATGGCGAAGGGCGCAGACTTAAAGTCTGATGTCCCAAAGTATCGAATATACGAGTTCGGCGAGCTAGTAGCTGAGGTGTCAGACTTAACAGACTATTGGAGGGAGGACTTGGTCTGCTTTCTTTTAGGATGTAGCTTTTCCTTTGAGTCTGCCATGCTCAATGCGTCTATTCCTGTCAGACACATCGAAGACAATCACAATGTGCCGATGTATATCACGAATATAGAAACTGAACCTGCAGGACAGTTTTATGGAAAAATGGTGGTCAGCATGCGACCGATACCTTATCCATTAATCACCAGAGCCGTACAAGCCACTTCTCGGTTTCCGCAAGTACATGGCGCGCCTATCCACATTGGAGACCCTAGTGTCATCGGTATAACAGACATCCATTCTCCCGATTTTGGTGATGCATCACTCATAAAGGAAGGCGAAGTGCCTGTGTTTTGGGCTTGCGGCGTGACGCCTCAAAGCATCGCAATGACCAGCAAACCTGAACTGATGATAACGCACGCGCCGGGACATATGTTTATCTGCGACCCAAAAGATGAAGACTTGGCAGTTCTGTAATGTTGGGTAACAACGCTATTTTAAAACGCCCTTTTAAAATGTAATGGCATCTAATCTTGTTTGTCCACAAAGCTCTCGGTAAATAAAAGCGTATCGCATCGCACAAATTTTTTATAAAAAACAATTATTCACTTTTACTCTAATGGAATAGCTAATAATATGAATATTAACTTTACAGATCTAGAAAAGCTGATCAAAATCGCAGAAAGCGCTGACATACAATCATTAGAAGTAACCGATGGTGATGCACGTATCTCTATCATTTGTCAGGCTAATGTCAATGAAAGCACCAATCATATTGGTAATACTCGCCACTCAAAAACTGCTCATTCAGAATCACACACAGTAACCTCCTACAATAACACTTCTAATAATACCAGTGCAGACAACAGTTCTATGGATGAAACGGTGACTACTGAGGTCGCCAATTCATCTGCCTCTTCATCTTCATCTCAAGTATTGGCACCTATGCTCGGTACTTTCTATCTTCGCTCTGAGCCGACCGCTGAGGCGTTCTTTAAAGCAGGCGATCAGGTAGTAGCAGGGCAGACCCTATGTATCATTGAAGCCATGAAAATGATGCATGAAGTAAAAGCAGAAGCTGACGGTACGATTCAAGAGATTCTGATTGAGGAAGGTGATGTCGTAGAATATGCACAGCCTTTATTTATTATAGCGCCAGACAGTTAAAGTCAATCAATAGCCACTCAATATTGCATAGACGCTGCACAAACACTGTATTTGACACTATATTTTTAAGGGAATAAACATGTTCACAAAAATCTTAATTGCCAATCGTGGCGAGATTGCTCTACGTATTATCCGAGCTTGTAAGCAGCTGGGTATTAAATCCGTCATTGCACATTCTGAATCAGACAAAGACTCGTTACCCGTACGCCTAGCCGATGAAAAAATCTGTATCGGGCCTGCCAATGCCACACACAGCTACCTCAATCAAAGAGCGCTGGTTTCTGCTGCAAAAATTACCAACGCACAAGCCATCCATCCAGGCTATGGCTTTTTGTCTGAAAACGCAGACTTTGCTGCTTTGATTGAAGACTCAGGTCTCACGTTTATTGGCCCAACGGCTGACAACATCAGAAACATGGGCGACAAGGTTGAAGCCAAAAAACAAATGACAATGGCTGGCGTGCCCTGTGTACCTGGTTCTGATGGCGCATTGCCTGCTGATTCAGAGCAAGTTATCAAGATTGCCAGTGAGGTCGGTTATCCAGTCATTATCAAAGCAGCAAGTGGCGGCGGCGGGCGTGGGATGCGCGTGGTCGAAAAAGAAGCCGACTTACTCTCTGCGATTTCTATGACGCAAACAGAGGCCAAAGCCAATTTTGGTAGCGCTATCGTTTATCTCGAAAAATACTTACAAGCACCGCGTCATATCGAAGTGCAAGTCATGTCCGATACCCACGGTAATGCTATTTATTTAGGCGAGCGTGATTGCTCTATGCAGCGCCGTCATCAAAAAGTCATTGAAGAAGCGCCAGCACCCGGTATCACCGAAGAGCAGCGTCAGAAAATAGGCCAAGCCTGTGTCACAGCTTGCGAGCAAATGCAGTATAGAGGCGCAGGCACGTTTGAGTTTTTATATGAAAACGGCGAGTTCTTCTTTATCGAGATGAATACTCGTGTGCAAGTTGAGCACACCATCACTGAGATGGTAACGGGCGTGGATATTGTGCAAGAGCAAATCAGAGTAGCTGCAGGACTGCCACTGGCATACAAACAGAATGATATCGCCATTACCGGACACGCTTTTGAGTGCCGTATCAATGCTGAAAACGCGCAGACATTTTTACCAAATGCTGGACGCATAGACTACTGCCATATGCCAGCAGGGTTTGGTATTCGAGTAGACAGCCATGCTGAGTCGAACTACACCGTGCCGCCATCTTATGACAGTTTGATTGCCAAGATATGTGTACAAGATCGTTCAAGAGAAAAAGCGATAGAAAAAATGCGTGCGGCATTATCAGAAGCGCAAATCACGGGTATTGATACCAACATTGGTTTGCATCAACGCTTATTTGAAGATGAGGTGTTTTGTGAGGGGCAAATGAGCATTCATTATTTAGAACAGTGGATACAAGATAATATATAAATCAGGTCTTGCCCGCAAAAATGAAAACCAAATCTGGCATTAGCGTCAGAATGAAGATAACAGATAATGGAGCCCGTGCTAATGGAACTACAATGGCAAATATGCAGTGAAACCAATCTAGCGTTGTTTTTTCCTAAACCGACCACCTTAGAAAAACAACAAAAATGCTGGGCGTTATCAGACAGCATCCAAAAAATGCCAGAAGTCATCGAAGTAGTGATTGGTATGAATACACTCAGTGTGTTCATCGTGGCATTAACGTGGGCTGAGCTTACTACTTTCAAAGACAGACTATCAGATTTGCTCAATGACATCCCTTCAAAAACCATACAAGGTAAGCACGTCGAGATACCAGTGCATTACGGTGGTCAATATGGCCCTGATTTGGCAAGTATGGCAAATGAGCTAAACCTTTCGGTTGAAGCCGTTGTCGATCTACATACCAAAGCCACTTATACCGTTTACTTTATTGGGTTTCAGCCCGGGTTTCCTTATCTGGGCGGGTTGTCTGAGTCGTTGTATTTCCCAAGACACGCCATCCCTAGAACTCAAGTACCCGCAGGCTCGGTTGGTATAGGTGGCGAGCAGACAGGGGTGTACCCTTTTGAGTCTCCGGGCGGCTGGCAGTTACTCGGCCAGACGGATACTGCTTTATTTGATTTAACCAAGACCTCTCCGACGTTGCTTAACGCAGGCGATACTTTGACATTTACCGCAATTGATATTCATCAGTAAGCGGTAGATAAGAGATGCATGAATCAAAAAAACCAATAAACAGGTGGTATCAATGAAAATTTTAACCGCGAGTGCCCTTGCCAGTATTCAAGGTTCGGGACGACTGGGTTACCGAAGCATGGGCGTGGGTAGAAATGGCGTGATGGATATCTGGGCGCTACAAGCCGGCAACGCTTTGATGAAAAACGAAGCCAACGAACCCGCTATTGAAATAGCACTGGGTGAGTTAACCATACAGTTTGAAGAAAACGTCAGTTTTTGCTTAACGGGTGCTTTATACGAGGCTTATCTAGACGACAAGCGTGTTCCTTGCTATTGGCGTATCAATGCAACAGCGGGGCAAACGCTCAAGCTGTTGCGTCCACTACAAGGCATGTATACCTATCTATGTGTGCATGGCGGCTTTGATATCGATCCAGTATTGCAGTCAGTCAGCACCAATCTGAAAGCAGGATTTGGCGGATTTGAAGGCAGATATCTAAAAGCCGATGATACCTTAACGGTAAAAACTGAATCAAACCTGCCTGTCATTGGGGTGGCTCGACTTGCACCAACCGAGGTTATTCGAGTGATAAAAAGCAGTGAGTATGATTGCTTCACTAAGTCGTCTCAACAAGCGTTTGAGACCCAGCCATGGAAACTACAAACCAGTAGCAACCGTATGGGTTACCGCTTAGAAGGAGCTACAGCGCTTGAATTTAGTAAGCCAGTAGAAATGAGCTCACATGGCGTTGATATTGGCATGATTCAGGTACCACCACAAGGACAACCGATTGTCCTAATGGCAGACGGGCAAACGACGGGGGGCTACCCCAAAATTGCCACCGTTATTAACGCAGACATAGGTCTGATGGCACAGATTAGATTTGGCAAAGCCTGTCAGTTCGTCGTTGTGTCGTTAGAACAGGCGCTGCATGAACAACAGAAAAGACAACATTACATCGATCAAATAAAGGAGTATGCCAATGAAAATTGATTTAAATGCTGATGTGGCTGAAGGCTGCGGGCAAGATGATAAATTATTGACAATAGTCAGCTCAGCGAATGTCTGCTGCGGTCTTCATGCTGGTTCTTACAGCGAGATGCTAGCAACGTTGCAATTGGCAAAAGCAAACAACGTGAGCGTAGGCGCGCACCCTGGTCTAAACGATAGAGAAAACTTTGGCCGTATTCATGAGCCGTTAAGCGAAGCCGATTATCGTGCTTTATTGGTATATCAGCTGGGCGCAACCAAAGCACTTTGTGACTTAGTCGGCGTGACTTTGGACTATGTAAAACCGCATGGCGCATTATACAACCAAGCCGCTATTGATGAAAATTTATCAGATATCTTGGTGAGCGAAATCAAACGCTTTGATCCAAGTCTAAAGGTCATGGGTTTGTCCGGCGGCTATTTGGTCAAGTCAGCTAAGAAACATGGTCTAGAGGCGATATCAGAAGTGTTTGCCGATAGGAACTATGAAAAAGACGGCTCATTGGTCTCTCGTAGCAAAGACAATGCACTAATAACCGATACGGATGATGCGGTTAAGCATGTATTACAGATGATAACTGAAGGGACTGTCACCAGTGTCTGCGGTCAAACCGTACCCGTAGAGGCGCAAAGTATCTGCCTACATGGTGATGGTGAGCACGCTATTTTGTTTGCGCAAGAGATAAAGAAACAACTAGAGCTCAAAGGTATCACTATATCTGCCCACTAAATATCCTCCCATTAATCGTTTGATTGAATAATCCCATATAGCACAAGGATGTTTATGAGCACTATAAAAAAACATAATACCGCCATTTTAGGCGCGGCCTTCCTGATGGCTACATCAGCAGTAGGGCCAGGGTTTTTGACCCAAACGGCCACATTCACCGAAAGCCTAATGGCAAGTTTCGGCTTTGTTATCTTAATATCTATTGTTATGGACATCGGTGTCCAGCTTAACGTTTGGCGAGTAGTCGCTGTCTCCAAAAAACGTGCACAGGAAATTGCCAACTTGGTGTTCCCTGGTGTCGGTTACTTGCTCGCTTTCTTAATTATTGCGGGTGGTCTGGCTTTCAATATTGGTAATATTGGCGGTGCCGGACTTGGCATGCAGTCCATGTTCAACATGTCGCCTATCACAGGCGCTTTGATCAGTGGTGTGATTGCCGTAGCGATATTTTTAGGCCGAGAAACGGGGCCTATGATGGATAAGTTCGCTCAATTAATGGGCTTTATCCTGATTGTATTGGTCATTTATGTGGTCTTTAAATCTGATCCGCCATTAGCAGAAGCCGTCAGCAAAACGATCATGCCTGACAAAATTGATGCAGTGGCTATCGTGACGCTAGTCGGCGGTACGGTTGGTGGTTATATTACCTTTTCAGGTGCGCATCGCTTATTAGAAGCAGGCGTCAGCGGGGAAGAGAATTTAAAATCAGTGACCAGAAGCTCGGTCTCTGGCATTTTGATTGCCTCTGTGATTCGCGTATTTTTATTCCTTGCAGTATTAGGCGTGGTATCTCAAGGCTTTGCATTGGATCCCGCCAACCCAGCCATGTCACCGTTTCAGTATATTTTAGGAAACACAGGTAAAGTTATTTTTGGTATGGTGATTTGGGCGGCTTCTGTGACCTCGGTGATTGGCGCTGCTTATACCTCTGTGTCTTTTATGACCAACTTCCATCCATTCATTGAAAAGCACAAACGCTACTTCATTATTGGCTTCATCGTGATCTCGACAATGGTGTTTGCCACTATCGGTAAGCCGGCCCAAGTATTGGTATTGGTCGGTACGTTAAATGGTTTGGTATTGCCTATTGCCATGGTCATCATCTTGATTGCCGCCTACAGAAAAAATATCGTTGGCGATTATAAGCATCCTATTTGGATTGCGGTATTTGGTTGGTTAATCGCCATCGTTATGAGTATCCTAAGTGTCATGACCATTGCTAAATATCTGGGCATGAGTTAAAAAATTAAGATAAGGAATGTATTATGGATATAGAGCAAATAGCACGTGTGGTCAAACTGGTTGAAAGCAGTCAGCTGCACGAAGTCACGATTGCAGACAACGGGCAATCTATCAAGGTAGTTAACAGTCTAGGTGTGCAGAGTAAGGTGAGCGCTAATCCTATAGAGGCCACACCTACTCATGAGCCTGAAAAGACTGGTAGTGATGTCTTGCAAGTAGGTGCCACTTACGTAGGGCAGGTCTACTTAAGTGAAGACGATGCAACAGACAATTTGGTCAAAGAAGGCGATCATATTCAAAAAGGTCAGACCATTTGCTTCATTGATGAATTGACCCGTTTGCAGCCAGTAATTAGTAATAAAGAAGGTGTTGTCACGGCAGTTTTGGTTGAAAGTGGCCAGAACGTTGAATACGGACAGCCTATTTTAGACCTATCGGGCGTTCCTATTTAGACAGGTAGGTATTTAATATTCGTATAGGTGGGTATAGGTGGGTATAGGTGGTATTACCTAAGGCGGTTTCGATAGCTGACATTGATTTTTTATTGACCTATGATGTCACGCTGTCTCTGTTTTACATTGACCTGACTATAGCCTGTAAACTGGAGTTGTGACTCTGTTAGTTACCCTGCTATCACAAAGAGAATTTAAGCTATAACTATTTTGGTAGCAAAAACAGCCTTTGTTAAGCGCGCTTGGATCACCGAAAGAACCAAGAAAGGCCACTCAAAGGTGGCCTTTCTGCTGTTGCAGTGAGTCAATTACTGAGCATTGCGTTTGATAAACGCGAGCAACGGATCAATCACATTGTTGTTGGCATCGTCGTCAGCGGAAAGTACATCGTTATGTGCATAGCCTTCACTCATATATACTTCAAAGCCGCCTTCTGTCCCACCATAAGTTGGAAATGCGCTTAAATCTGCCGCGCCAGACAACATTCTTGGTGTCCCATTACAAGTCATTGTGACACAAGGAGCGATTGCATTGGCAAAGCTACGCCAGAGCCCCGATACAGGTGTCAGACCATTAGTACCACCAAAACCAATCACCGGCACATCAATCTTACGAGCTTGAGTTTGATTGACAATATCTGATCGGCCCCGTCCACCTTGGGCTATTGGTAATGATAGTTTACTGGTATCGAGCCCCAAATTTGCACCACCTGCCGCCGCGTTGTTAGCAAGTAGCAAACCAGTACTAGGATAATACCAATCACTGTAGTTAGTACCACCGACAAAGAACGATGGTGCGATGCGCTTCAGATTGGTTGGCTCTGCCTCAACACCCCAAATCAAAGGCTGATTCGATAGCATGGTCGGCGCAGGCCCATTGTCAACAAAGACTGAACTTGGCAAGGGCTGATCATTATCTAACCATGTAAACACGCCATCAGCATTTGAATTGCCAATGATACCCATTGATAGTTGAATGAATGCTGGTGTGAGGATATTATCATCATCCTGAAAAGTACCTACAGCAGCGCCAGCGGTCACTGGCACAGGACGATCGACAAGGCCTTCTACCTGCTGATAGACGCTATTTGTTTTGCCATTGCGATCTGCACCGAAACCTTGTTGTAGTATATTCTGGGTGCCATTAATCGTATCCTCAAATACCATTTGCATACCCAGTACTTCAGTCGATGCCACTAGCCGCGGACTTAGGCCTGGTAAAGCAATATATGAGCTTATTCGACCTGCTTGCGCTGCTGCATAAAGTCCACCATCAGCGGCAGCTTCCACAGCATCTAACTGAGCATCAGAAGGAGGCTCACCTGCTAGCGCGCCACCTGAACCTTCCAGTAGTACCAGTCCTCGCAGCTTAGCGTAACCAGGCTCTTCAGCACCCATGCCACTAAAATTAAAATCAGTCGCCGCATAACGTGCTACAAATCCCGTACCAGCAGAATGACCTGCTAAAAAGACGTTGCCATTACGCGCCGCTTCTCGTGCTAACTCGATCACCACATTAATATCTTGTGAATGAACTTGAGGCGTCCAATTCACCATAAAAGGAACGTCATTTTGCTCATAAAATTCAGCACGACGATTCAACTCAGGACTCAGATCTAGATCCAGCTCACCACCAAAAAGAGAGTCTAAAGCGATCTTAACATCTCTATTTTTTTCAGCAATATCTAGACCAGCTGTGTCTTCAAGTAATGTAGAGCGACGATCAAAACCCCATACCTCGACTGTCATTCCAGCAGCCTTCGCCTTTATCATAAGGTTTTCAGCCAGTCGGAAATAATTGTGCGCTGAGCCTAGTGTGCCGGGTACGGCAACCAAAATCGCATCGGGCTGTTGATTGTCTTGATCAGCGAGTGCGTAACGCGTATAACGTGCTTGGTTGAGATCAGCGTTTGCACCTAAATGAGTGATGAGTTTGGGATTAGTGACGACTACGCCTGCCGTACCAGGGGTTTGTGCTGCTTTAGCAGGGCTCGATACAGTCGTGGTCGATACACACATATCATTTACTTGGATAGCATTAAGTACCGAGGAACAAGGCTCAATTACCGAAGGTGTGCTAGTAATATTATTGTCGTTGTCATCATCAGAAAAACATCCTGCCAACGCAATGCTAGCTGCAAAAATAGTAGCCGCATGAACGGCCATCGAAAGCTTATTCAGTCGCATTTAAATCTCCATTTCCGGCTAGACCGGCAACATTTCCGTATGTAAGATTTTTTATATCACATAATTATTACATTGTGTTAAATTTAAGTAGTAAATGAATAAAAAATAATAGATATAAAGCATGCTAAGTTATGAATCATAACTCACTGAATATTAAATAATTTTACAGCTGATCCCTGCTATCAAGTTTTATAAACAAACAATGACGTTTTAGTTATGCGCCCTGACGATGATAATCAAACTATTTTTTTTTGGCGATTTATAGCCTAAACTCTTTTAAATTCTATTTCCACGGCGCGCACAGCCCTGCGGGTGGTACTCGACCAAAGCAGTACTTTGCTTATTCTCACTTATATAGTCAGAGCACTTTTAAACCGCTACGGTGTTACCTGTCCTAGATGTACTCAGTGTACTATCCTATCTGCGGTCGGTCGCCTTGTAGCGATTCTAAAACTCCTTGACTATAGGATAATACGCCATAAAAAAGACAGCCTAGGCTGCCTTTTTTGGAGAGTAATTTATTAGCGTAAGGCGAGGCGATATTGCCATCTCAAACTGAGTGGGATTAGCGAATATTTTAAGGGTATTGAGCAAAAAAACCATTTGCCACTTGACCTGCCGCATCCTCAGCCTATGTTTTGTCTGAGGTAATGGCAGCTAAATATGGCTTACGCATTGAGGCATCAAAGACGCGTACATTTAAATCAAAGGTGTGCTGATTTATTTTCATAGATAACATCCATGTAGGTTTGAATGATACCTAACAAAAATCATCTTATAAAAACTGCTCGAATATACCATCAATATATCTGTCTACCGCTTCTGTATCATTACTTACCTGCGCATAAGTCCTCAAACCGATGAGTTGAATTTGGAAGTAGCGCGCCAGTTCGTTTGGATCTTTATCACTGCTTATTTCACAGTTATCGATGGCTTGCTCAAAGGCTCTAACAAAAGAGGTCTCCACACGTTCTAAAATGCTTGTCGCGTAAGCCAGTAACTCTGGGCTGTCGTTTTGTGTGAGCTCCGCGATGGTTTTGACCACCATGCACATGCCGCTGGGAGCAGTGCCTTTGCTACAGACAGTCACACTTCGGACAAACCGCTTGAGGCCAGCTAGGACGGTTTTTTCTTGCGCAATGCCATTGGTAAGATTGACCGCCCCTTGATCAGCATAGCGGTTTAAGGCTTCTTTAAACAAATTGTCCTTGTTACCAAAAGCGGCATAAAGACTGCCAGGGCGCATGTCCATGACCTCCTGTAAGTTTCTCATGGAGGTGGCGTGGTAGCCTTTTTCCCAATAAAGATTTTTGGCTTTTTCGATTACGTCATCACGATTAAACTTCGCTTGTTCACTCATCATGTTCACCTTAAAAGCTATTGTTTTATAAAACTGCCATCTTAAATTCTGGAAAACTAAGTCACACTAGTCTTATTGGTAGAGTTAATCTCAAACTACAAAAGCATAACCATTATAACGTGTTACTAGGATAACTGTTTCTTGCGTGCTGTGCCTATGTGTCTATGTGCCTATGCGCCTACGCCGACAGAGGCGACAAAAAATTATCCTAGCAGCACTGTATTGGTGCTAACCAGTTACTCCGGTTTTAGTGCCAATACTTTATCGATATCTGTCGCACTGTAACGGTTTTCCAGTTGTTCCCATGCTTCGCCCCACGTGCGGTTGACGATACGACCACGTTGTACTGCGGGACGCGCTAAGATAGCTTTTGCCCAACGCTGCACATGGGTGTAATCATCGACTTGCAAAAAGTCTTTTGCCTCATACTGATTGCCCAGCACCAAGTTGCCATACCAAGGCCAAGTGGCAATATCGGCGATACTATACTCATCACCGGCAATAAATTCATTTTTTGCCAATTGCTTATCAAGCACGTCCAACTGGCGCTTGGTTTCCATGGTAAAGCGATTGATGGCATATTCAAATTTTTCGGGTGCATAAGCATAAAAATGCCCGAAACCGCCGCCCAAATACGGGGCAGAACCATGTAACCAAAATAGCCAGTTAAAGACTTGGGTGCGTTTGCTGCCTGCTTTAGGTAGTAATGTATCAAACTTTTCAGCAAGGTAAAGCAAAATAGATGCCGATTCAAATACCATTTCAGTCTCTGAGACAGAGCGATCAACGAACGCTGGTATTTTTGAGTTGGGGTTGATATCGACAAAGCCTGATGAAAACTGATCGCCGTCGCCAATATTAATCATATGGGCGTCGTATTCTGCATCTTTGCCTAGCGCTAGTAGCTCCTCTAACATGATGGTGACTTTTTGACCGTTGGGCGTGCCCATCGAATATAGCTGCAAATCATGCTTGCCTACTGGTAATTCTTTCTCATGGGTAGCACCGGAAACGGGGCGATTCACACTGGCCCATTTACCGCCACTCTCTGCATCATGCGTCCAGATTTTGGGAGGTACGTATTGGTTTTCCATTTTTATTATTCCTGTTTTTATATTCGAGGTTATTTAATATCTTTGGCGAAGTTTTGTGGATATAAGGCGCGTGCAGCTACGTCATCAAAATCTGATTTGAACTCAATGTCTTTGGCGATATTGCGAGCTTTATCAACCGCAGGACGAGTGTTTATACTAGCAAACCAACGTTTGAGATTCGGGTAATTGTCTAACCCTGCTTCGCCCAATACAAAGGCGGCCTTGTCAACCCAGCCCCAAGCAGAGATATCCGCAATAGAGTAGGTGTCTCCAACCAAGTAGTCACGGCCTTCCATGTGCTTATCCAGCACTTCGTAATGACGCTCTGCTTCACGAAGATAACGATTGATCGCATAAGGGTTTTTTTCAGGTGCTTTATGTCTAAAGTGCACTGATTGACCAGAAAATGGACCTAGGCCTGTCGCGACAAACATTAGCCATGACAGCATCTCGCCTCGGTCTTCTGGCTTTCCAGCAAGCTTGCCTGTTTTTTCAGCCAAGTACATCAAAATAGCTGTTGAATCAAAAACTCGGTGGCCATCGTCCTCGATAGCGGGCGCTTTACCGTTTGGGTTAATCGCGCGATACTCAGGCGTGTGTTGCTCACCTTTCAAAGTATCTACCGGCATCAGCTCGTAAGCGAGGCCTGTCTCCATAAGATACAAAGCCACTTTCATTGGATTAGGCGTTTGGTGAAAATAAAATTTAATCATAATACTATCCTTAAAGGGTGAAAAGAATTTAGATGTCTGTCGCGTAGCTACAATAAACATAAATGAACGACCGTTCAAGTGTATTTTGACCAATTATTTGTTTTATTAAGGTCAACTGTAGCGATAATTTTTATTAAACAGACTTTTGTGGTCGTAATAATAAGGCGAGACCAATCGCGACAAAGGCGGCAATACCAGACATCATATAACTGATACTAAAGTCGCCAGTAAGCTCCGCGAGATAACCTGCTGCCACTGGTCCGAGCGCCTGCCCACCCGAAAAAGCAAAAGTCAGCGCTGCGAGAGCACTTGCTGCCGCCGCAGGTCCGAAATAATCGCCAGCAGAAGCTGCCATAATGACAGGCACGCTCCAAACCACCAAGCCAAACAGAATGATGGACATATACAGTCCTAAAGTCCAATCGGTCAATCCGACCAGTAGATAAGCGATGGCCAGAAAGAAAAAAGCCAGAGCGAGCCCAAGACGTCTGCCAATGTGGTCGGAAATCCAGCCAAAGAGCATACCTGAAAAGACACTAAGCAGCCCAATCCATGCCCAGATACCACCTGCAGTCGCTTCGCTCAGTTGATATGAGCCAACCATGCTAGTCACGATAAAAGTCACGTAGACCATATAAGTGGCGCCATATATAGCAAATATAATGCCCAAATGCACAAGCAGCTTGATATTGCTACGCTCTAGTTTTTTCTTATTCTTTACAGGCAAGGTTGGGGTGCGCCCAAAGGGACTTTGATTGACATCGTTTGGGTGATTGCGAATCAAAGCGAAAGTAAGACAAGCCACTACAACATTGATAACCGCAAAAATTAACCAGCCTGTTTGCCAAGACAGTAGTGTGAAAACAGGTAGGAGTTTTGGGACAACAAAGCCAGACAAAATAATGCCAAACCCAGGACCAGCCATGACTAGTCCTAAGGCAAGACCACGGTGCGAAGGAAAAAACCAATGCGACATGACGCTCATCATCGGTAAAACCACGCCGCCGCTACCAATACCAGTGAGCACATAAAGTGTGCATAGTAGAGGGAAGCTTGTGGTAAAAGCCATACCAAGCATGGAGGCAGCAATTAAGAGAAGGCTGGCCGTCCCAGTAGCTCGAGTACCAAATCGAGGTAGGATGAGCGGACTTAAAATAACGGCGACGAGATAGCCTATTAGGTTAGCAAACCCCAATATGCCGCTTTGAGTATAGTTTAATTCCAAAGAAGCCGACATAGATGGCAATAGCATCCCAAAGGCAAATCGTCCTAAGCCAAGCCCGCAAAACATTGCTACAGCGCCTGTGGCAGCAACGATCCAAGCATAGTGTAATCCACCTAGTCTAAGGGGAGGCGTGCGATCTTGGTCTTCTTGTTGAATGATCCCATCATGCATTGTGATTCTCCGATAAGTGGAGAAAAGCACGTTTTTCGATCACAGTGCTCATGTTAGGTAGATCGAATAAAGCGGTTATCTGGCTTAAAGTATTACCCATTTTACACACATCCTTTTGTGTTTAGGTCTCGTAGAATTTCCAAGCGACTGGGGCATGATCGTGATATAAGCAGTTTTTGCTGCTTCCTTAGCGACGGATATCGACTAGATCTTTCTAATCGCCATCATGCACAATACAAATGAGTATAACTTTGCCTGAACGTTCGTTCAATAGGGTTTTACATAAGAAGCTAAATACTTCATGAATGACATAAAAAATGCCAGAACATTTGAGGGACTGGCATTTTGATTACTACTTCTACGGTATAGTCTTCATACGGATGTCTTTCTGCTATTACAGTAGTATTTTTCTTTGATATATAGATCTCTCAGTTGCTTATTCGCGTTCAAATTTTCAAGGCAACCGTAAGTATTAATAAATCAGTGGTTGATCATTGAAGTTTTTAATCATTTCCTGCTTATACATTCATCCCAATATGGCGGTGTACCATAATAGTCTGCCATAAAATCAATGAAACACCTGATCTTGTGAGGTAGCAGTTTTCTATGGGCATAGATGGCATATAATCCGATAGGGGTCGGTTCATATTCAGGTAGCACTATGACTAGCTTGCCAGCATTTAATGCTTTGCTAGCAATAAAGGTCGGTTGTAATACCAATCCAGCGCCTTCGATGGCTGCTTCTACCAATACGTCGCCATTGTTACTCCGAAAAACACTACTTTCCTTGAGTTGTTTGGCTTTTAGGTATTTGAAAACTTGTCCCTTAGTTTCTATATTCATATAGCTATAATGCAAATAGCGATGCGCTTCTAAATCCTCAAGTCGTTTAGGCGTACCGTGAATATTAAGATAGTCGGGCGATGCGCATAAAACCACACGAATAGGTGCGATTTTCTTAGCAATAAGTGATGAGCTTTCAAGCTGTCCAATACGCAGTGCAACATCAAACCCTTCTTCAACAATATCGACTTTTCGGTCGCTTAGCTGTAGATCAACAGTGACTGAAGGGTATCGTGCTTGAAAGTCAGTGACCAATTTTGCCATATGCTTTAAGGCGAACGAGACGGGCGCACTGATTCGTAAGATACCTTTAGGGAGCTGCTGTAAACCGCCCAATTGCGCTTCCATTTCATCAATACTCAATAAAATCTGCTGCGCATGGATAAAATACTGGCTGCCAGCTTCAGTCACGCTTACTTTACGAGTCGTACGATTGAGCAGGCGAGTATGTAGCTGCTCCTCTAGTTTCGCAATATATTTGCTGACCAGTTGTGGTGAGAGCTGTGTAGTAGTTGCCGCCTTACTAAAGCTGCCCTCGTTCACCACCGCTACAAAGGTACGCATCGCATCGATTCTGTCCATATTACTTCCTACTACCAGTTAGTCGTCAAATAAATTATAAATGTTTTGTTGTTAATCATTCAATATTATCCATCTTACTCTTTTGATTTATTGATAGTAAAGTGTGTTCATTCCAATAGATCGAATAACTTTAAATAATAAACATGATGGAGTAATCATTAGTGAAAACGTCAATACTACATAAAGCTTTACTATCGAATGCTGGTGCAGCTGCTCTAATACTACGTGTACCAATAGGTTTGATTTTGGCTGCCCATGGCGCGCAAAAGCTATTTGGTTGGTTCGGTGGCAATGGGCTAGCAGGCACTGCGCAATGGCTGAGTAGTATGGGTATGGAGCCTGGTTTGCTAATGGCGATATTGGCAGGCGGCGCTGAGTTCTTTGGTGGTCTTGCCTTAGTCTTGGGCTTACTCACACGACCTGCCGCACTGGTTGCTGCATTTACGATGTTAGTTGCGATTTTCTCTGTACATATCAGTAATGGTTTATTTGCCGCTGATGGTGGTTACGAATACGCCTTAGTCTTGATGGTCGCTTTGCTTGCTTTAGCCGTACAAGGCGGCGGTTCTCTTAGTCTGGATAAAGCGTTATCAGAGAAAATAGGGTCGGTTAAATAACGATCGAAGATAAAACCTGCGAAAAGTTGTGCTTTTTGAATCTCAATGTTGACACTTACCAGCGCTTTATTTGTCATTGAAATAAAGAGCAATGGGGTAATAGCTGATGGGTAATCAATCATAGCCAAGCAGCCCGTATTGTTTAATAGATAAAAAGGCTATCATAGGCCTCTTTAAATATTTGGGAATCAACGATGAAAAACATTTTTATTATTGGGTTGGCCACTATAGCCCTAGCAGGATGTAGTCTATTAAAGAGCGAAGCTATATCCGCTCCTCAAGTAAAAAATGAAGTGGCGACATCGGGACAGATAGAAACAGTGATCGCTTTGCCTATTCGTCCAGGGAATGTCATGGCTACGGCTGATGGTCGAGTGTTTTCTACCGTGCATCCGAACGACGGTGAGCAGGGCGTGCAGTTATTTGAAGTGACTGGCGCCAACAGTTATAAGCCTTGGCCTTCAAATAAGTTTCAATCACCTAAAGGTCAGTACAGTGAAGCGACCATTGATACGCCACTAGGTATCACCAAAGACAATCAAGGTGGGTTATGGATTGTTGATATGGGTCAGCACATCGGTAAAACTCGTGTTTGGGGCTTTGATATTAAAACCGGCGCATTAATTAGCAAAATCGATATACCTACAGACATCGCACCCAAAAATAGTTTTGTGCAAGATTTAGTGGTTGATAGAAAGAACGGATGGATTTATTTGGCTGATATTCCCAATCCAGCTATTATTGCGATTGATATGAATACCAATGAAATACGTCGTTTTGGCAATCACGTCGCTTTACAACCTGAAGCTGACGCAAAAATGGTGATCAATGGCGTAGATATCATGCTAGGTGGTCAGCCGACAAATAATGGTATCAACCCAATCACGATGTCCGCCGATAACAATACGATTTATTTTGGCGCGATGAATGGTAAGTCTTGGTACAGCTTAGACGCGACCTTATTTAGAGCAAATGCCAGCGATGAGCAGATTGGTAAGAGCATTACCCGTGTTGGTGACAAGCCCGTATCTGATGGTGCTACTGCAGACAGTCACGGAAACCACTACTTTACCAACTTAAACGATAATGGCGTAGATGTGCTTGATAATAAAGGACAGCTAACCTCGTTGGTAAGAGATAGTCGATTCGATTGGCCTGACAATGTGTCTTTAGATGCAAATGGATGGTTATATGTTGCAGTCAATCAATTACATAAAACACCACAGTTCACTGGCACTGTCGATCAAGGTCAGCCACCTTATTATATCTACAGAGTGTGGGTAGGTCGTTAATGTAGATACAGGTTATCTTGTTTAGGGAGTGTCCTCAATCTGAACGAAAGCGACTAAATGGGCTAAAAATGGCTAAATCTTGCCAAACTGCATCAAATAGCAGGTCAATATCCCAATATTATCTGCACTATTTTTCTTGCTTGGCTGCAATTTATCTCATTTTTATCACTATTTTCAAAATGAAGACACACCCTAGTAAACTAAATTATTTATTTTTGATGGTATATCAAAAACTATGCTGCGGAGAGAAAAGAAAGCTATTGCTGATAAGCCAGCTTGCAGAGCAAGGCAAACTGGTGAGTAAAAGCCGACTTTATAATCTATTTGTTATTTCAAAAAATCAGGACTCATAAAGGCAGGGTTTGGATAAGTATAAAATCCTTCGCCAGTCGCAGCACCCAGTTTATTTTGATCGATCAACTGCTCTTTTAGATACTTAGCGGCCTTGAATCTGACTGGGTTTTGAGTCGTTTCAGCGGCTAGCTTAGTGATGTTGTAGGCCGTATTGATACCTATCGTATCCAATATGCCAAATGGCCCTACAGGCGCGCCAGTCACTATCATCCACGTCTTATCTATTGTATGCGGATCGGCAACTTCTTTGGCTAGTAATTGTAGGCCTGCGTCTATGAAAGGCGCTAATAAACTGTTCATTATATAGCCGGGTTGCTCTTTGTCCAGCGGTAGTGCCACCATGCCAATGGCGGTAGCAAAAGCAACAACATCATCAAACACTTTAGGATCTGTGCCAGGATGCCCCATGATTTCAGCGACATTATGCATCCAAATTTTATTGGCAAAATGTAGGGCTAAAAACTGCGCAGGTCGTCCCGTTGATGCCGCAAACTGGCTAGGGAGTAAGGTTGAGGTATTGGTGGCAAATATCGTTTTCTCTGGCGCTAGTTTGGCAAGTTTTTCATAGAATTCGATTTTAATTTTAGGAATCTCAGGAATGGCTTCAATCATTAGATCGGCATCTTTGACCGCTTCCGCTAAGTTTGAGGTATAGCTCAGATTTTCAAAGGTCTTGTCCAATTGCTCTTGCGTTGCTCCCAAATCTTTTCGAAAAGCCTTGCTCATCAATGGAAACTTTGACTTTGCTTTTTCTAATATCTCGTCATTGATATCATAGACACTGACATTAAAACCATGGAATGCGGCTTGAAAAGCAATTTGATAGCCTAGGATGCCGCTTCCAGCGACCGTTACATTTTTATACGTCATTGTATTCATTTCCTAAAAGTAGTGGATATAAGTCGCTAGATAAATGTCTAAAACTTATAGACCTATTATTAAGTCAATTTACTTTATTATTCAACCTTCATTTCTATAAAAATATTAGGGTCGGTCCTCAATTAGTTGACCATTACATCTTGGTGATGGTTGAGTTTATTTATGATAATTAATTCTTTCCGGTAATATTTGATAATAGGGTCTGTTGAACATTCAAATGTGGCACTGGCGGTAGCTATTTTTTAGACAATACGCAGTGAAATTTTTGACGCCTAGTCGTTCTAGGTTAGATAATTTCACCATGTATTGGCAAAAAATAGCCCTGCCCTGAAAGGCTGATGCTAAAATCACCCCAAACGTTGTTGCAAACCTAACTAAGGTCTCGACATTATCGTCGGTTTACGCCTAGTTTGATGCGATTTTAGCAATCAGCAGTCCTAATATTTGAATGTTCAACAGACCCTAATCAAATTTAGCAGGTGCTACACTTAGATAGCTCTTTACTATGAACTGGAGAAACTCATTGCGCGCTATTCCTTATAAATCTATTGTTAGCGCACTATTACTCATAGCTGTCGCAGGCTTTTTAGTGTTTCGCTGGTGGCAAGGACCGCTGTTACCAAGCTATAAAATATCTTCTATGCCTCTGGTGCAGACGGTAGTAGCGACTGGACGTATCGTTGCAGTCTCACGTACTGAGATTGGTAGTGAAGTGGCTGGTGTGGTATTAGAACGACTGGTACAGGAAGGTCAGCAAGTAGCAGCTGGTGATTTATTGCTAGTTCTTAGCGCCGATGAAATTACTGCTCAAGTGCGTCAAGCAGAAGCAGAACTGGCAGAGCTGGTCAGTAGTAATCGTCCACAGGCAGCAGTGGATTTGGCCAATGCCGAAGTTGCATTGGCGCAAGCTAGCCGTAATGTCGAGCGGAGGCGTGAGTTAGCAGCCATCTCGGCCATTTCTGATGAAGAAATGGAGCAGGCAATCCAAGTACAAAAACAAGCCCGTAATGACCTTGAAAACGCCCGCCTCAAAGCAAAGGCATTATCCACTGGTGGTGTAGAGGAGGACTTATTACGTGCCCGTATCGCAGCATTGCAGGCGCAGCTCAATAAAACGCAAGTACGTAGCAAAGTATCCGGCACTATCTTGACTCGTAATGTTGAGATAGGGGAGTTAGTACAGCCGGGTCAGAGCTTATTCACTATCGCTCTCGATGGTAATACTGAGATACGAGTACCGCTTGATGAGCGTAATTTATCCAGCCTAGAAGTTGAGCAACAAGCGGTCGCTATTGCTGATGCTTATCCTGATAGACCATTCCCAGTGCGTATCAGCTTTATTGCGCCAAGCATAGATCCACAGCGTGGTACGGTAGAAGTGAGATTGGCCGTCGATCCTATACCTGAGTTTTTGCGTCAAGATATGACGGTATCAGTAAATATCGAAACGGATCGACGTGCAAAAGCGGTGGTGGTTCCTAATGATGCGTTAGCCAATGTCAAAAAAGACAATGCTGACGTTCTGCTATCACGCAATGGTCAAGTACAACGCCAGCAAGTGAGATTAGGATTGCGTGGGTTGTCAGCATCAGAGGTGCTCTCAGGTTTAAGCGCAGGCGATGAGATCTTGGTTGATGCCACTGCCTCACTAGCTGATGGCGCACGAGTTAGAACCGTTCAGCAAGCAGCCCCTTTTGCTAATACTGATGCTGACAAGATAACGACGGCAAATGATAAGAGCCAATCAGTGGAGACAGTCAATTGACGGCTTTTTTTGGTAGATTTTGGATTGATGCAAACATTGCCATCAGTTTTTTGCGCGAGGGACGAATACAGTCACTGATGATTACGTTGGGAGTGGCAATAGGGGTTGCGGTTATTATATTTATCACCGCATTGATTCAAGGATTGCAGACCAACCTTATTGATAGCACCCTTGGTAGTCAGGCACATATTCGCTTAGTATCGCCAGATGAAGTCAACCTAATAGCGCCGCCTGTTGATGATACGCTACAACTGATAAAAGAGGACAAGCGTCCGCAGCGCCTGCGTTCAATCAATAATTGGCAGCAAATCACTGATACTTTAGATCAGCTGCCTCTCTTAACAGCAGTATCACCAAACGTATCTGGGCCTGGTTTCGTACGGCGTGGTGAGGCATTGGAGTCAGTGATACTAGTCGGTACTGATCTGGAGCGCTATCAAAAAATCATACCACTCAGTGAGTATTTAATCAGTGGCGAGCTACGAGTGAGCGCAGATAATGTATTGATTGGCAGTGAATTGGCTAAAAACTTGGGTGTAGAAGTCGGTAGCAAACTGCGCTTAGATAGCGGTCAAGACGATGATGATAGTAGTCGCGATAATAATTTCAATAATAATCTCAATAACAACAGCGCTGTAGTCAATATCGCTGGTATATTCGAGCTTGGCGTACGAGAGCTCGATGCACGCTACGTTTATCTAGACCTAAAACAAGCGCAGTCCTTACTAAACTTGCCGGGTGGTATCACAGTCATTGATCTGACTGTTGAAGATATTTTTGAAGCAGAGAAGATCGCTGCGCAAGTTGGACGTTTGACCTCGCTGCAAGCAGAAAGCTGGATAAAGACCAATGCCCAACTGCTGAGCGGTCTCACTGCTCAAAGCCTATCTAGCAATATGATCGTAGGTTTTGTAGCGATCTCAGTGGCTTTTGGCATTGCCAGTGTGTTGTCGGTCAGTGTGGTTCAGCGTACGCGAGAAATTGGTATTCTACGAGCAATGGGCGCGACCCGACAGCAAATTTTGCGAATATTCTTGATTCAAGGGGCTGTATTTGGCTTGTTAGGCTCGATTGTCGGTAGTGGCGTAAGCTATTTATTGGTATGGTCTTTTAATACCTTTGGACCCAATATATTTACGATTCCAATATCGATAGACTTGATCTTAGTGACTATGTCGTTAGCAACGCTAACCGGTATTATAGCCGCCGCTATTCCAGCGCGGCGAGCAGCGGCACTTGATCCCGTGGTGGCTATTCGTTATGTCTAATACTGATTCCACAGACACTCTTAACAGCCGTTCTACTAATTTTTCTAATAAGACGTCAACCCTTATGTCCAGACAATCTCACGAAGTCTTGCGTTTAGAGGCGCTCAAAAAGTCTTATAACATCGGTCAACCTAATGAGATTGAGGTGCTTCACGGTATTGACTTAACGATTGGTACTGATGATTTTGCAGCCCTGATTGGTCCTTCAGGCTCAGGTAAAAGTACTTTATTAAATGTGCTAGGGTTATTGGATCAGCCAACTAGCGGCGAGCTGTATCTGTTGGGTCAAGCAACCAGTGCTATGAATGATGCTGGTCGCACCGCTTTGCGCGGCAGTAGTATCGGCTTCGTGTTTCAGTTTCATCATTTAATTCAAGCTTTCAGTGCCTTAGATAATATCTTGATGCCTCTAACGCTAACACAGGGTCGTCCAGATAAGTTCGCTATTCAAAAAGCGCGCGAGCTGCTAGCAGCGGTTGGTCTAGAGCGCTTTGCTGACAGCAAACCTAACGAGCTCTCAGGTGGACAGCAACAGCGTATCGCCATTGCTAGAGCGCTTATAACTGAGCCTGCATTATTGTTAGCCGATGAGCCTACGGGTAATCTGGATACCGTTACGGCCGGAGAAGTGTTCGAGTTATTCCGAAAAGTCCATCAGGAACGTGATTGCGCAGTATTGCTGGTTACTCATGATCCGCGCTTGTCAGCATCCTGTGATCGAACGATTAATTTGGTTGATGGTCGTATTGATAGTGATACGTTGAATAATTAAAAAATGTAGGGTCTGTTCCACATTTGAATGTTCAACAGACCCTAATATTAGCGGCGTGCTTGATTAGATAAGTAATCGCTCATCATTACAATTATTAATAAGAAAATTCAACCAATTTTATCCTACCATCATAGAGGAAGTTTTTATGAAACTACAATACGCAAATCTCCCAAGTTAATGTCTATAGATTTGAAAGCATAGGTCAATGTTATCGAAGACTATTATGATAGATCATTAGCATGGATAAGCGATGTTTAATAAAGCTGCTAATATTCTGCTAGAACTAACTCAACAGCACACCGCATAAACCGACAACAGCTATAACACGTTGAATAATCAAGCTGTCTTGCAGATGAGTGTTTAGATAGGTAGCAAACCCTTTGCCGACAGTATACAGACTTAGCATGGCAACAATCATACCGATAAAGAATCCAGCAGTACTACTGTTGGCAGGAACTTCAATGGCATGTGCCGCACCATGGAACATAGCGAGTGCACCAAAGCCAACGATGGCTAAGTTATGCCATGTGTTCACTGATGCCTCGTTGCTTTGATTCGGTGCATGGTTAAAGTAGCGGCTCATAAGTGCTAGGGTTAATAAGACGATAGACAGTAGGATACCGAATTCAATCAACGTGCTGTTAAGGCTCACACTTAAACTCAACGCAAACCCTGCTACCAAACCAATGGCTAATGAGGCAAAGCCTTTTTTGAAGCTGTGCATTTGGGTAAATAGCATGCCCATGCCCAGTGCTAGCATCAGATGGTCGAACCCAGTCAAAGGATGCAATATACCAGACAACATTGAGTTGCTAAATATGCTCTCTGCTACTATCAAGCCATGTCCTGGGTGAGCAAATGCCAGTGTCGGTAGCGTTGCCAACCATGTTAGCAGTGCTAAGCCACTGACCATTGCCGTTTTGTTAGTCAGGTTTTTACGTGTCATGGATTGTGAGGTTTTTATGGTCATGATAAATCCTTAATTTGTAAGCTAATCGATATGATCACTGTCTGATAATCTGCTTATCATTCAGTAGTTTGCAGAACATCTATTTATGCCATAGCATGTGGCATTACAGGCACGGTCTTACGCTATGTTTATCATGCCTTTATCAAGGATAAAAGCAACGATGTCATCAACGCCTTCACCCGTTTTCATGTTGCTAAAAACCACAGGCTTATCGCCGCGCATTCTTTTGGCATCACGTGCCATCACCTCAAGTGACGCGCCTACGTAAGGGGCAAGGTCGGTTTTATTAATAATGAGCAAGTCCGATTTCATGATACCAGGGCCGCCTTTACGAGGAATTTTATCGCCTGCCGAGACATCAATGACATATAGTGTCAAGTCGGATAATTCAGGACTAAAGGTGGCTGCCAAATTATCGCCACCAGACTCGATGATAATAAGCTCAAGACCTGCAAACTGCTGCTGTAATTCGGCGATGGCAGATAGGTTAATCGAGGCATCTTCACGGATGGCAGTATGCGGGCAGCCACCCGTTTCGACACCGCGAATACGCTCGGCTGGCATGGCCTCATGACGCGTTAAAAATTCAGAATCTTCTTTGGTATAAATATCATTGGTCACTACTGCCATGTTGACGTCATCGCGCAGGCGTTGACACAATCTCAGCGTCAATGCCGTTTTTCCTGAGCCTACAGGGCCACCAATACCTAAGCGTAGTGGCGATAATGTCGTGTCTGAATGTTTCTTTTCGACTTTAGGAGTCAGTGCCATAAATAAATGTCCTCAATAAGTGTTTGGGTTATCAGCGATTAAGAGCGAAATAGGCGGCTATATTGCCTTTCATGCTGGCAAGACAGGAGCGCTAAATTTGGTAAGTTGGCTGATATTTGTAGCTGTTGATAAAGTAGATTTAGCTTTGATATCGCTATGTCAGAGCTATCTGCCATTAACGGCAGCCTTTGAGCGTACAAAAAGCTTTGCTTGACGCTAGCAGCCAGTGGCTGTACTTGTTGGCTTAATAGCTGTTGCAGCTGCCAAATGATTCGCTGTCCTGCCATTTGTCCAAGTGGTACGGTTTTGACCGCAGCCAGCACCATATTTTCGATTTGACCAAAAGCGTAAGTGGTCATGGCTTGTACAGGGTTAAATTGCCAGTGCGAGCTAATATGGGCAAACAGCGGCAAAAACCCATGAGCGAGTAAGCTATCAGGCACATTGAGCTCAAGGACATTATCAAGCCATGCGGATAAAGACAGAGCCAATTGACTTGACTCATAAACGAACTCTTTGGTTTCGCGGCTAGCGTGGTAATCTGCACCTAAAGCATCAGCAAGTGCGACGTCCTCAATCATAAGGGCTTCAATCATGAGCGCTAGTAGCGGTAGCTCATAACGACATAATGCCAGCTCCAGATAATCACTCATAAAATCCATACTACTGCTTTCATCATGGATAAGCCCTGACTCAATAGCAGGTTCTATGCCTTGCGAGTAGGTATAACTGCCAATAGGTAAGTTGCTTGACGCCAGCATGAGCAAACGTCCGGTCACATCTGCATGATTCAAATCATTCATACCTTGTGCAGTACTGGCAGGGTGCTGGGAGTGCGTGGCATGATTAGTCATGAGAGTTGCCATGGGTGTGTGAATGGTCGTGATCGTGATGACTATGATTGTGATTATTACCATGATCATGAGAGTGAGAATGTCCGCCTTGATTGCCTTTATAAGCACCCGTTTCTGGCTCAAATGGCGCTTGTACGGCTTGGGTATGTAGGCCAAGTTGATGTAACATCGATTCTAAAACATGGTCAGGCTCAAAGTAGAGGGCAGTAGGGGTCAGCATTAAAGGCACATGGCGGTTGCCTAAATGGTAAGCGCCTTTCATAAGGTCAAAGTTATTATCGGCAGTTACTTCGATTAATCCCTGCTTGGCGGCCATAATCTGTATTAGGTTGCCTTGATAGTCTGCTAAAACACTGCCATTCTTAATGGTTTCCGTACGTGGCAAATCAACACCAATGGTTTCTTGATGCTGGGTTTCTGCTTTAAAACGGCTACGCTGACGGGTATCGAAATCTAAATATAAAAAGTTTTCTGCCTGTTTTTGCCTATCGATAATTGCTTGTTGTTCAGAGTTGAGGGTTGATGGATCAAGACGTTGCGTATAAATGTTCATAATTATGTTTATAGTCCGTTAAAATAGATTATTCACAGCTGATGGGGGATTATCAGCACGGCAATAAAAAGCAGCTAGAATAAAAAGTAGCGCTGTGCCATCGGTAGATAGTCGGCAGGCTCACAGGTCAGCAGCTCACCATCGGCATATACTTCATAAGTCTCAGGGTTGACCTCCATCTGAGGACAGTAGCTGTTAAACTTCATGTCTTGTTTGCGTACCTTGCGAATGTTGTGTACCGCTTTGATGACCTTTTCTAATCCTAATTGCCTATCAACTCCCTTATCAATAGCCGCACTTGACATAAAGGTGATGCAAGTCTGCGCCACTGTTTTGGGGAAGCTGCCAAACATGCTGCGATAGTGCACAGGCTGCGGAGTAGAAATGGAGGCATTAGGGTCGCCCATAGGTGCCGCTGCAATCAAACCCCCTTTTATAATTAAATCAGGCTTTACGCCAAAAAATGCCGGCGTCCATAAGATCAAATCTGCCCACTTTCCTATTTCAAGTGATCCCACTTCATCACTAATGCCATGAGTGATTGCGGGATTAATGGTGTATTTTGCGAGGTAACGTTTGATACGAAAATTATCGTTGCCGCTATCAGAATCCGTAGGGCTTAGCATGATATGCTCTGAAGATTGCTCAGTTTTAGCTGATTGATCAGGAGCAAGGTGGCCACGCTGGGCTTTCATTTTATCAGCTGTTTGCCACGTGCGAATAATGACTTCTCCCACGCGTCCCATCGCTTGCGAATCACTACTCATCATAGAGATAGCGCCCATATCTTGTAAAATATCTTCAGCGGCAATGGTTTCTTTACGAATACGGCTTTCTGCAAAAGCAACATCTTCAGCAATGGCTGGGCTTAGGTGGTGGCAAACCATGAGCATGTCGAGATGCTCGTCAATGGTATTGATTGTAAACGGGCGCGTTGGGTTGGTGGACGAGGGTAAAACGTTGGTTTCGCCAATAGCTTTTAAGATATCTGGTGCATGACCACCGCCAGCGCCTTCAGTATGGAAGGTATGAATACAGCGATCTTTAAAGGCACCTAGAGTGCTATCCAAATAGCCGCTTTCATTCAACGTATCGGTATGAATAGCCACTTGCACATCATATTCTTCAGCCACGCTAAGGCAGTTATCAATGGCTTTGGGCGTGGAACCCCAGTCTTCATGAAGCTTAAGCCCGATAGCACCCGCTTCGATTTGCTCAACAATGGGGGCAGGCAGACTAACATTGCCTTTACCTAAGAATCCGATATTCATCGGAATAGCATCAGTGGCTTTTAGCATACTGTGGATATGATAGGCACCAGGCGTACAAGTGGTGGCAAGAGTACCTTCAGCAGGTCCCGTACCACCGCCTAACATCGTGGTTACACCAGACATCAATGCCGTCTCACACTGCTGCGGTGCAATGAAATGAATATGGCTATCGATACCGCCAGCAGTCAAGATTTTACCTTCTCCTGCGATAATTTCGGTAGCCGCGCCAATAGGTAACGTCACGTTAGGCTGAATATCAGGATTGCCAGCTTTACCGATGCCACTGATACGACCCTCTTTGATAGCCACATCTGCCTTATAGATACCGCTGTAGTCCACAATCAGAGCATTGGTAATAATAGTATCGGCAACTTGCTCACCCAGCAGCTGTGACTGACCCATGCCATCGCGGATAACCTTGCCGCCGCCAAATTTAACCTCTTCACCGATGCTGACGCTATCAATGTCAGGCTGGTGATCAATATGACTGGTCAAATCATACTCAACCTCAAGCCATAAATTTGTATCTGCCAAGCGTACTTTATCCCCTGTGGTAGGGCCAAAATGTTCGGCATAAATACGTCGGTCAATGCGTTTTTTCGAGGTGTTTTGAGAGGTTTTAGGGTCTACAACGCCCATGACTTTGCCCGCAAAACCATAGATATGCTGTCTACCTGAGATGGCAACCAGCTCCACTTCGCGCGTTTGTCCCGGCTCAAAGCGTACCGCAGTGCCAGATAGGATATTGAGTCGATAGCCAAGCGTCGACTCTCGATCAAAGCTCAGTGCTGCATTGACTTCATAGAAGTGATAATGAGAACCGATTTGAATAGGGCGGTCGCCGGTATTGATTACTGCTATGGTTTGAACGCAGCGACCAGCATTCAAAGCCATATCGCCTGCTTTAATCTTATATTCGCCTACTTTCATCGTCATTTTTATTATCCTTAATCGTCTTATCGCATTAGCTACAATTTAATTTTAAAGCGTTTTTCGTTTTATATCGTTTTACTAGTAGGTTACATCGTTTCTTAGTGCGATTTATTACTAGAACAGAGACATCGCCATACACAAACAAGCTATACGATGGGGTTATGTACCGTCACCAGCTTAGTGCCATCGGGGAAAGTGGCTTCAACTTGGACATCATGTATCATCTCTGCAATGCCTTCCATGACGTCATCGGCAGAGAGATAAGTGGCTCCTTCACTCATCAGTTGTGCCACGGTTTTGCCATCACGCGCGCCTTCCATTAGTAACATGCTAATGTAAGCGATAGACTCAGGATAATTGAGTTTTACACCGCGATTTTTACGACGTTCCGCTACCATACCGGCTGTAAATAGTAAAAGTTTATCTTTTTCGGTAGGATTTAATTGCATAAAGCTTCCTTAATAATTATTGTGCTTTAAAGACTATGAACCGTTTTTAATCTTCATAAAG
This sequence comes from Psychrobacter sp. K31L, assembly GCF_017942195.1. Classification (NCBI taxonomy): domain Bacteria; kingdom Pseudomonadati; phylum Pseudomonadota; class Gammaproteobacteria; order Moraxellales; family Moraxellaceae; genus Psychrobacter; species Psychrobacter sp. K31L. The sequence continues at coordinate 55,616 of NZ_JAGKSC010000001.1, forward strand.
TAAATGTACTAAGTTAAATGTACTAAGTAGAGTCATTCTGGTTTGATTCAGCATTGTTTGAGGATGAGATTAAGTGGGAGCACATGATACTAAGTGTCCCAAATTCTCGGTCGATGAGGCTCAAGCTTGTACCATTTAGACCTGATAAGCTCGCGAATTTGGTAAAAGGCTTCAAAGCACGCACGCACATCTGCCCCTAAATAACGGCAATTAATAGCTTGAAAATTATGAGTACAATAAATAGGTAATGACTGCGTATCAATGAGATGGCGTATCTCGGTAATAGTGGCATCTAAATATTGACCGAGCTTGAGCGGATTATTCTGTAACTCAGGCGCAATAATCTCTGCGCTAGGTATTGCCCAAAAAGAGCCATGCACATGTTGATTGTTCAATCCTAATGGTGAGGTAAACCAGCGCGTATTTGCTGGCTGGGAGGTGCACTCACTGACCAATAAATCACTCTCACGCCATATCTCTAAGCGGTTGGCATAATGACCATTAGCAAACGTCTCTTGATACGCTTGACGTCCGAACACAGCAATATCCCAAGTCAACAAACTTGCTGTCTTAGCCAAATAAAAGCGATTATTGGCAGTAGAGACAGAATGATCGTAATAGATGCTTTCTTGTGGTAGCCATTCAAGGACAGCGTGATCATCGAGGCGGGCGTCGATATGCTGTTCAGCACTGATAACATCATTAAAACAGTCGTTAGAAGTGTTGCTATGTGCCGATTGAGTACCGTTGTTAAATTTTGATGAGTCGCTGAGTCTAGAGAATCGTAATGATTTACGTTGCCCGTACCATTTACCGGCTCCAGGGGTGGTAATCACCGCATGGCTATTAGAGTGTAGGTTAAATTCCAATGTTAAACGGTCATCATCGGCGATACCAGCAGGAGGATACAATACATAAATATGGCAAATCCCTGCTTGGCTGTTATCAGTACTATCAGGCTCAGGATACAGCGCGCGCTGCACCATTAATGCCCCAGTATGGGCACGATGATACAGCCGAGTTTTTGCAGCAGTAGAGGCGCAGTCGAAATGGAGCTGTAGTGAGGATTGCCAAGTCAAAATTGTATTCCCTTTTAGAAAGTGTCTTTTTATAAAGTGTCCTTTTAGATTGCCACCAACTCTTGAATATTGTTTTTTGCCATGTCAACTCCAGCCCCTTGAGCAACCACTTGTCCTCTAGAGAGCACGGTATAGTTATCGGCAAGCTCTTCTGCAAACTCATAAAACTGCTCGACCAGTATAATGGCCATTTCACCTTGATAACCTAAATCCCTGATCACCCGCCCGATGTCCTTGATGATAGAGGGCTGAATACCTTCAGTTGGCTCATCGAGTACCAGCACAGATGGCTCGGAGGCAAGCGCACGAGCAATAGCGAGCTGCTGCTGCTGACCGCCAGATAGATCGCCACCGCGCCGATGCTTCATCTCGTCCAGCACTGGAAATATATCATACAAGTGTTTGGGTACTTTGCTTGCTTTTCGTTGAGAAAATTTCGCCATGCCAATCAGAATGTTTTCTTCAACGGTCAAGGTGGAAAAGATATCGCGTCCTTGCGGTACATAAGCGAGTCCTGCGCGCACACGCTGCTCAGGCGTCATCTGACTAATGTCCTTACCGTCTAATAAAATTTCACCTGATTTTATTGGTAGGATGCCCATCAAGCATTTAAGCAAGGTGGTTTTACCGACGCCATTACGACCCAGTACTACGCTACATTCTCCTACAGGGGCGGCGAGGGTGACATCACGTAAAATGTGACTGCCACCGTAATATTGATTTATGGCATTAATTTCTAACATATAAGCACCTCTATTTTTTAGGTCTATTTTTAAGCACTACTATCAATTATCGACCCAAGTAAGTCTCAATAACGGCCTCATTATTCTGTACTTCATTCAACGTGCCTTCAGCCAAAATAGCGCCATTTGCTAAGACCGTTACTTTCTCACTTATGGCATCAATGAAAGTCATGTCATGCTCAACCACGATTAAAGTATGATTTTTTTTAAGGCGTAGACACAACTCAGCAGTATGTTCGGTTTCGGCATCTGTCATGCCTGCCACTGGTTCATCAAGCAAAATAAGCTTTGGTCTTTGCATCAGTAACATCCCAATCTCTAGCCACTGTTTTTGACCATGAGATAACAGTCCTGCTGGCTTGTTAATCAGCTCTTTTAGGCGTATTTGATCAAGCGTTGAGTCAAGTGTATCTTGGATTTCTGTATCAATACGAGTAAACCAGCTTTTTGACACTCGTTTGTCCTTTGGCGCGGCCAGCATTAAGTTATCGAGTACGGTAAATTTCTCAAACACGGTGGGTTTTTGAAACTTACGGCCAATGCCTGCTTCCGCTATTTCTTCGGTAGATAGTTTGGCTAAATTATGTACTTGACCGAAAAATGCACTGCCTTTAGTGGGACGCGTTTTACCAGTGATGACATCCATTAAAGTCGTCTTACCTGCGCCATTAGGGCCGATGATGCAGCGTAGCTCGCCTGCCTCAATGTATAGAGATAGATCATTGAGTGCACGGAATGAGTCAAACCACACGCTAACGTCTTCTAAATACAGCGCAATACCATGTCTCATATCTGGCCCTGATTTGGGAACAGGATGCGCCAAGCCTCCGCTATCTCCGTAATCTTCAGCCAGAGTAGTGACTGGTCGGGTAGGCGTGTTTTCTGCGACCGTTATGTGTGGTGTATTTTTAGAGTTTTTCATTGGATTATTGATACTAGGATTGTTTTTAACAAGCGCATCGTTAGTAACTTTTTGGGAAGTAGCAACATTAGAAGTAGCAGTATTAGTTATTAACATTATTCTTTTTCCTTTTTAAAACGATCAAGTACGCCAATGATGCCGTTAGGGAGAAATAAAGTAACCACCACAAATAATCCACCTAGGATAAGCAACCAAAACTCAGGGTAGGCGACAGTAAAATAAGTCTTAATCGCATTGATGGCACCTGCGCCTACGATAGCACCAATGAGTGAACCTCTGCCTCCCGCAGCCACCCATACTGCCATCTCGATAGAGTTGACGGGGTTCATCTCACCGGGATTAATGATGCCAACTTGCGGTACATATAGAGCACCAGCGATACCAGCAATGACTGCAGACAATACCCAAGCCGAAAGCTTGTACCAAAGCGTGCGATAGCCTAAATATTGCAAGCGATTTTCACTATCACGAATGGCACCGAGCACGCGCCCATAAGGCTGGCTCATCAGATAGCGTAGTCCAAGATAGGACAGTAGCAGCGCCAAAGCGGTCGTAAAACACAGCACAGCTCTCGTTGAAGAGGCAGTGATGTCATAGCCTAATAGCGTGGTAAAACCTGTAAAGCCATTGTTACCACCGAAGCCTGTTTCGTTACGGAAGAATAATAAGGCGGCAGCATAGGTCATGGCCTGAGTAATAATCGAAAAATAAACCCCTTTGATTTTTGAGCGAAAAGCAAAATAGCCAAAGATAAAAGCGACTAGACCGGGAACTAGCACCACTAGAGCCATCGCCCACCAGAAATGTTGAGTGCCTGCCCAATACCACGGCAGCTCGGTCCAACTTAAGAAACGCATAAAGTCTGGCAAGCCCGTGCCAGCAGTTTCACGCGTCAAATACATGCCAAAGGCATAACCTCCTAGCGCAAAATAAAGACCATGACCTAAGCTTAGGATGCCGGCGTAGCCCCAGACGAGATCTAGCGCCAGTGCTACCATAGCCAGTGCCATTATTTTACCGATGAGCGTTATCCAGTAAGCAGACAAATGAAAACTAGAGGTTTCAGGTAGTAGATGGAGCCAAGGCAATATCAGTAGCACTAAAAAACACAAACCAATCAAAATGGCATTACGTGGGGAATCAGATAATAATTGAGTCAAACGCATGAGGTTCTCCTTAATCCACAAAACGGCCTTTGAGGGCGAATAAACCTTGTGGACGTTTTTGAATAAACAAAATCACAAGAACCAGTAATACAATTTTAGCCATCACAGCACCAATGCCAATTTCAAGCACCGTACCACTGACACCAAGACCTAAAGATGCCAATACCGCGCCCCATACTTGCCCAACACCGCCAACCACGACGACTAAGAACGCATCAATAATATAAGTTTGACCTAAGTCGGGTCCGACGTTGCCCACTTGCGCCAAAGCACAGCCAGCGAGACCTGCGAGACCTGAGCCAAGCCCAAAAGCCAACATATCGATGCGAGCAGAGGATATACCAACCGCACGAGCCATTTGCCGGTTTTGAGTGACAGCGCGCACAAATAGCCCGAAACGAGTCTTATTAAGTAAGTACACCAGTAGCATAAGAATAATGATGGTAAAGCCGATAATAGCGATACGGTTGAAGGGAAGCACAAGGCTCGAGGACACTTGATAGGCACCGCTCAACCAGTCGACATTGCTGACTTCGACGTTTTGCGCGCCAAATATCATCCGAACCAACTGCATAAGAATCAGACTGACACCGAAGGTTGCCAGTAAGGTTTCAAGCTCACGACCGTAAAGCGGGCGAATAATGATTCGTTCGATAATCATGCCGATAATGGCACTGACTAAGAAAGCGACGGGTATAGCAGCAACCAGATACCATCCAGTCATACTAGGAAAATACGCTTGAAAGAGATTTTGCACCATATAAGTGGCGTAAGCACCAATCATAATGAGCTCACCGTGAGCCATATTGATGACACCCAGTAGCCCAAAAGTAATGGCCAGCCCTAATGCCGCGAGTAGTAAGATACTTGCCGTACTAAGCCCCGTGAATAGATGACCTATCCAAGTACTGATGGTAATGCGCTGCTCAATACTATCCTCAGCGTCTAACAGCGCAGATTTGAGCACAGGATCGATATCATCTGCCGCCAATGCTTTTTTGACATCAACTAAGACTTGCGGGCTATCACTATCAGCAAGCACGGTAAGTGCGGCAATTTGGGTAGTAACGTCGCCGTCTCTAAAATCAATTCTTGCTTGTAAAGTACTCAACGCCGTTTTGACGTCGTCGTCTTCCTCATTAGTGGCAGCAGTACTTATGAGTGCTGGATCTAGCTGTTCGATATTGTCCGCTAAGATGGCAACTGCCTGCACACGTTGCGTAGGATCGTTTGACTCAAGCTTAACCTTGGCTTGTCCAAATACTAAGGCTGAGCGTAGCGTATTGGTCAAAGTCACTTGCGCCAAGTCACTCGGCCACTCGGTGGTCAGCTGTTTAGCAGGATAAGTAAATAGCTCATCTTCGCTGTTAAGTAGGTAGGTTTGCCCGCCATTGCCTTGATATAGCTCATCGTTTTTTATCAGCTCAACTAAAGCATCCAAACTCTCAACTGACCCCGGCCACTGATTGAGCATGGTTTGGCGCTTGGTGAAGTCAGCAGCAACGAACTGCTCGATAGCATCCCCTTTACTTACCGCAAGATTAGCTGGCGTAGTAAGAGACTGCTTGTTTTGAGCAAGCAAGGTGTCGTCTTGAGCAAGTAAGGTCTCTTCACTTACAGCATTGGATGTCGCTGCCACAGTATTAGTCGATAGCTTCTCGCCATGGCTGTGTACTGCTGATGTCTCGTGAGCATGAGCAGGCGATGTGATAGCAATGAGAAGGAGTAAAGATAGTAAGGCGATGACAAAAGTCTTATTAGAATAATTGGCTTGCGCGTCACTTTTATAATAGGAAGGAGAATGTGACATGATGGTTCCTTTTTTGCAGTCAACACTCCTCTAACCTCTACTGAAAACTGTTTTATCAGTAGAGGAGCTAAAGGGTTGCTGGTATTGATACCATTAAGGGGCTAAGGATTAGGGACTAAGGCTTGGGTGACCACAACCTTATTTAGGGATGTACTGACTCCATGGCTCAGCACGAATGACTTTTGGCGTTTTGCTGATCACATCGAACTGACCATCGGCACGGATTTGACCGATCATGACAGGCTTCCATAAGTGATGGTTTTCCTCATCCATTTTTAATGTATACCCTGATGGCGCGTCAAAAGTCTGACCTCCCATACTAATACGCACTTTATCGACATTAGTGGTACCTGCTTTTTCGACTGCTTGTTTCCACATATTGATACCCACGTAGGTGGCTTCCATAGGATCATTGGTCACGACCTTTTCAGCATTCGGTAGCTTATGATCTAGCGCATATTTCTTATACTTTTTGGTGAAGCCGCTATTGACAGGATTTTTAACCGACATAAAGTAGTTCCATGATGCTAAATGCCCTTGCAATAAGCTGGTATCGATACCGCGAAGCTCTTCTTCTCCTACTGAGAATGCCATGACGGGGATATCAGAGGCTTTAATACCCTGATTGGCAAGTTCACGATAAAAGGGTACGTTTGAATCCCCATTAATGGTAGAGATAACCGCCGTCTTTTTACCAGTAGAGAAGCTTTTAATATTACCCACGATGGTCTGATAGTTGCTAAAACCGAAAGGGGTATACTCTTCCATGATGTCTGTTTCAGCGACGCCTTTAGACTTTAAAAAAGCACGCAGTATCTGGTTAGTAGTCCGAGGATAGACATAATCTGTGCCAAGTAAGACAAAGCGTTCTGCACTACCACCCTCTGGACTCATTAAGTATTCAACAGCAGGAATAGCCTGTTGATTGGGAGCTGCCCCAGTGTAGAAAATATTTTCTGACTGCTCTTGACCTTCGTACTGCACAGGGTAGAACATAAGGCCATTTAACTCTTCAACGACAGGCAGCACAGACTTACGTGATACCGACGTCCAACCGCCAAATATGACATCCACTTTGTCTTGAGTTAATAGCTGACGAGCTTTTTCAGCGAATAACGGCCAATCAGAAGCGGGGTCTACGACGATTGGCTCTAGCTGCTTACCCAACACACCGCCATTGGCATTAATTTCATCAATGGTCATGAGGGCAGTATCTTTTAATGATGTTTCAGAGATGGCCATCGTTCCAGATAAAGAATGCAAGATGCCAACTTTGATGGTGTCACCATCTGCCGCAGGGGTAGTAGCGGTCTCGGCCGTTTCGGTTTTTGTGGCTGTAGAATTGGTTTCAGCACTAGTTTCTGCAGGTTTTTGACAACCTATAAGGCTTAAGCTACCTACGACGGCTACTGCTAGTAGAGACAAACGTGATGTGAGTTTTGAGTCGATACGATAATTTGTACTTATAGGAGTAGCAGTGATAAGCGTTGGCAATAAAGACATGTATTTCTCCAAAAAGATAAAGTAGCAGCTTGGCAGGCCGAGTTAACAAACCATTCCTAACTGCTATTAATACTTCAATATTTATGCCATTCCAAAATACAAAATAAACGCACCAATATCGGTCTTTTTAAGAGATATTGCACTTTTTTCGCACCATGATGGTTTTTATGATTTTCTATGCACCATCTGTGTCTGGTTAAAAAGTGACTTATACTGTCAATGTCAAATCCGTACAAACAAGCTTGGGAGATATCAATTACGCAGCTACAAGTTTTGTCAGCATAGCTCAAATAACGATCAATTCCTTTTATTATCAAAAGATTAAATAGGTTGTTGTTGATATTATTGGCTTCATGCTTAACCATCCTATGGTGGTTGAAGGCTGGTCTAATATCAAAATGGCATCTCTGCCGACTATTAAATGTCCAAATATTATCGAGGAGGTTATAAAAGAGGGGAAGATAGAGGAGGTATAGGCGGTAACCTATGTGTTAGTGATTTTCTATCAAGTCCATGGTCAGATAAAAGTGAATAGCAGTGCTTGGCGATTCATAAGTGGTTATCTACAAGCTATATTTATAGTTGCAGCTTGGCAGGATAAGCATTCTCCCAAAGTTAATGTCTACGGGATTAATAGCATAGGTCAGAATTCAGAACCATTAGAATTGTGGGTACTCCAAGTAGTACTTCCTGGCAATGTCATGGTAAAAGCCAAGCTTGAATCGACAGACCTATTCTTCATGTAACGCGGAGGGTAAGTGCTGTTATTGTTGCCACCATCTACTGCAAGGCAGACCGATAGATATCCTGCAGAGCCGCTAAACCGGTTATTTCAGGAACAACTCAAAAAATATTTTATATCGTGAGAACATGGATTAAATCGAAGAATTACTCTGTGTTTTTCGGAGATACAGCGGCATACGTGAAGCCTTCGTACTCCATTGAAACACGAGTACCTCCACCTCCTTCAAGTGTCTGACCAATATTGGTCAGTGAGCCGATGATGGCGGTGTTTCCAGTCGCACGCGCAAACTCGCAAGCCGCTGCAACTTTTGGTCCCATAGAGCCCGCAGGAAGATCAAGCTCACTTAAAGCGTCTGGATGCGCCTGCAAGATACCTCGTTGTTTGTCCGTCCCAAAGTCTGTATAAACATACGCCACATCCGTGGCAATCACCAATAACTCACATTCAAGGCTACGGGCAAGTAAGGATGCGCACAAGTCTTTATCGATTACTGCCTCGACCCCTTGCAAACAGCCATCTTCATCAAATGCCGTTGGGATACCACCACCACCTGCACAGATCACAATCGCACCTTTTTCAAGCAGCCACTGTATGGGTTTTAGCTCAAATATCTTTTTGGGATTAGGGCTTGCAACCACTCGCCTAAAGTATTGACCATCGGCTTTAACAACCCAGCCTTTTTGCGCACTTAGCTTTTCTGCTTGCTCTTTTGAGTATACAGGGCCAATAGGCTTGGTTGGACTGTTAAAAGCAGGGTCTTTACGGTCGACTTCTACTTGAGTGAGCAGGGTAGCAATGGAGGAGTCTCTCGGCAGGACATTCCCAAGCTCTTGCTCGATGATGTAGCCAATCATACCTTCCGTTTCTGCGCCCAAAACGTCTAATGGATAAGTATCGACTTCAGTGTAAGCCGCGCCTTGCAACGCAAGCAAACCGACTTGCGGGCCATTACCGTGAGCAATGACTAACTCGTTACCCTCCGTAATCTTACTGATCTGCTCAACGGCCGTCTTGATGTTTTGGCGTTGGTTGTGAGCAGATAACGGCTCTCCACGTTTTAATAAAGCATTACCACCTAAGGCAATTAGTAACCTCATGATATTTCCCTACGCATTGTCTTCAGTTAACGTCATATCAGGGCGTGTCTTCATTTCAAAAATAGTGATAAAAATGAGATAAATGGCAGTCAAACAAGAAAAATAGCGCAGATAATATCGAGATATTAGTCAGCTATTTGACGCCGTTTGGCAAGATTTAGCCACTTTGAACTTATTTAGATGACTATCGATTGAATTAAGGGCACGCCCCAGTAGCACGCGTTGCTAATGTCATATGTTAGATATTACCAAGCGCAGAGACCAGAACGGCCTTAATCGTATGCATACGGTTTTCGGCTTGCTCAAATGCGATGTTGTAAGAGGATTCAAATACCTCTTCGGTCACTTCGATACCGTCTGCGAGCTGTGGGTATTTTTCAGTGATTTTTTTACCAACTTCAGTATCTGAGTTATGAAAAGCGGGCAAACAATGCATAAACTTCACTCTTGGATTGCCAGTGGCTTTTATCAGATCCATATTGACTTGATAAGCCATTAGCGCATCGATTCGCTCCGCCCAGCTCTCAATAGGCTCACCCATCGATACCCATACGTCGGTATGAACGAAATCAACGTCTTTTGCCGCCGTTTTTACATCTTCGGTGATGGTAAGACGCGCACCTGATTCTTTGGCAAAGTCTGCACAAGTGGCCAAAAAGTCTGCTTCAGGCCATAAGTCTTTAGGGGCACAAAGGCGTACGTCCATACCCATCTTAGCGCCCATTAAATATAATGAGCGGCCCATGTTATTACGCGCGTCACCAAAATAAGCATACTTAATCTGATGGGTTGATTTGTCGGTATGCTCACGCATGGTCATTACGTCTGCTAGCATTTGTGTGGGATGAAATTCATTCGTTAGGCCGTTAAAGACAGGAATATCCGCATATTCTGCCAACTCATTGACAATCTCTTGACCGAATCCGCGATACTCGATGGCATCATACATACGGCTCAACACACGAGCGGTGTCTTTCATGCTCTCTTTGTAGCCGATCTGTGATGAGTTTGGGCCAATAAACGTCACATTGGCACCCTGATCATATGCCGCTACTTCAAAAGCACAGCGAGTGCGGGTTGAGGTTTTCTCAAAGATTAGCGCAATGTTTTTGCCCAAAAGATGCTTTTGTTCTGTGCCTGAGTATTTCGCTCTTTTTAGGTCACGAGCCATATCCAAAAGATAAGTAAGCTCGCGTTCACTATGATGCATAAGGCTCAGCAGATCACGGTTGTGAAGATTGAAACTCATGATAATTCCTTAATTTTTAGTGTTTGTTTATTTTGAATGGACTATCACTGTATTTGGCACCGCTATGAGCAGGTAAGATTCAACATGCTCTAGGGTGTGTCTTCATCTCAAAACTGGAGATAAAAATGAGATAAATTGCCGTCAAACAAGAAAAATAGTGTCGGTAATATCGAGATATTGCCCCGCTATTTGACGATGTTTGGCAAAATCCAGCCATTTTTAACCCAGTTAGATGACACTCGTTTGAATTGAGGATATGCCCTAATCTGTTGAATCGCGAATGATAGGGCAAGTCATGCAGTGACCACCACCACGTCCACGGCCCAGCTCAGAGCTTGGAATCGTAATCACTTCAATGCCTTGTTTACGCAGTAACGTGTTGGTATAAGTGTTGCGGTCATAAGAGATGACAACGCCTGGCTCAAGGGCAAGGACATTGTTACCATCATCCCATTGCTCACGCTCAACTTCGTAGCTATTGCCGCCTGTTTCTACCACTCTTAATTTATCGACCCTTGCGGCTTCTTCTATCACTTTCAAAAAATGTCTGTCATCTTCGCGCACATCTATACCGTGTGGCTTGCTTTCATCAGGACGAATATGAAAGGTCGTAATATGATCTGTCACTGCCGGAAACACGTTGACCAAATCAATGTCGCAAAACGTAAATACAGTATCCAAATGCATCGCAGAACGTTGCTTAGGTAAGGCTGCTACGATGATATGGTCAACCGAACCATCGATGAATAAAGTCTTGGCCAGTCTGGTAATCGCTTGTTGTGACGTTCGCTCACCCATACCAATCAGCACGGTTTTGTTGCCGATAGGCATGACATCACCACCTTCTAAGCTACAGCCGCTTAAATCTTCTTCAGTATCATCCATCCAAATTTTGAAATCAGCGCCTTTAAAGTCTGGATGAAATTTATAAATAGCAGAAATAAGGAGTGTTTCTTGCTGGCGAGCGGGCCAGTACATTGGGTTAAGCGTCACACCACCATATATCCAATTTGAAGAGTCGCGAGGAAACTGAGTATTGGGCAGTGGTGGCAATACAAACTCAGTCGTACCTGACAGTGCGGATAATTTTTTGAGTGACGCCCCAATATCATTCGGTAACTCTTCAGTGGTGACACCGCCAATTAAAAACGAGGACAGTTTCTTGTGCTCAAGTTTGGTCAACCAATCTCTCACTTCGCTCGCCAATAAAGTACCGACATGATTATCAGTGATTTTATGATCCATAATCCACTGCATGGCATCACTATTATCAAGGGTTTGTGCGAGCAGTTGATGCATCTCAACCACCTCAATATCGCGATCTCGCATCTTTGTGACCATATCATAATGATCACTTTTGGCTTTGCTAACCCACATGACATCATCAAACAATAAATCATCGCAGTTTTGCGGTGTCAGTCTTTGATGGGCAAGACCTGGAGAACACACCATAACTTTGTGTAATTTACCGACTTCTGAATGAACACCTAAAGATTTGTCAGACATTTTTTTATCCTTATGCGGTTTGGGTGCAAGTATCTCACCACTGTTTAGAGGACGAACAATCTAAAAAAGCAACTGATGTGACAATTAAGACGAACGGTTTTTTGTGATTACAACGGTAAGGCATTTTATTTAATAGGGTCACTACAAGCTTAACGTACCGCTGTAGAGGCCATAGGCTGCATAGATGGCACTGACAGTAATGACTACCAGCACCACTTTTTCGGCTGTATTGAACAGCTGATGCTTGTGCTCTCTGCGTGCTTTTATATAGAGAACCACACCAGGAAGATACAACAAAGCGGATAGTAAAAAGTACTGAATACCAGCGGCATACAACAGCCAAATACTATAAAACAGCGCGGTTACCCCAATAATAATATCTTTTGTGGCGCTTTCGGATGGTCTGTAGCCCTCTTTGCGATAGGCCACCAAAAATCCATAGGCAGCAGAAAAGAAATAGGGAATCAAAATCATGGAAGTGGACAGATAAAAAATATTGTTATAGGTGCTTTTACTAAAGTAGGTGATGACTAAGAATAACTGTGTCGCTGCAGAAGACACCAATAGTGCATTTACCGGTACATCAACGGCATTTGTCTTATAAAAGAACCTTGGCATGGTTTCGTCTTTGGCGGCAACGAATAAGACTTCGGCACAAAATAGCGTCCAAGCCAATAAACCACCGAGTAGCGAGACGACCAAACCTACTGAGATAAAGGTCGCGCCCCACGGGCCAACGGCATACTCTAGCAAATAAGCCATCGACGGGTTTTTCATCGCTGCCAGCTCAGGGAGGGATCTAACACCCATCGCTAAAAAGTTAACCAGCATTAATAGCACTAACGTAAAAATGAACCCCAATACGGTGGCTTTACCAATATCGGAGCGTTTTTTGGCGCGTGCAGAATAGACACTGGCCCCTTCAATACCAATAAATACCCATACCGTCACCATCATCATGTTTTTAACTTGATCAGGGACTGACCCTAGATCCGTCTCTCTGCCCCAAAAGTCGCTATTAAAAAGATCCATATTAAAGACCGTAAAAATAATGACAATAAAGGTGAACAACGGTATCACTTTGGCGATCGTAATCAACGTATTGACTGAGGTAGCCGTCTGGATACCTTTGGTAATCATGAAGTTGTATGCCCACAATAATACAGAGGCACCCACCAATGCCGTTAGGGTATTGCCATCTCCAAACACATTAAAAAAATAACCCAGCGTACTAAATATCAGCACGTAGTAACTGACGTTGCCCAACCAAGCAGAGAGCCAGTAGCCCCATGCAGAGTTGAAGCCCATATAATTACCAAAGCCTGCCTGCGCGTAGGCATAAACCCCACTGTCAAGTTCAGGCTTGCGATGTGCTAAATTTTGGAACACGAAGGCAAGCATCAGCATGCCAACGCCAGTGATGATCCAGCCAATCAAGGACGCACCAGGGCTTGCGGTTTCAGCGATGTTTTGCGGTAATGAGAATATACCACCGCCTATCATAGAGCCTACGACAAGGGCAATGAGTGCGGTAAAGTTTAGATTTTTCTCGGATGGATTATGCGTTGTTTCAGACATGGTGACGACCTTTTACTCTCTGATTGAGAAATATATGAAAGCAACAAAATAGATATGGCCTTGAAGAATACTTAAAAACATTGTTTAATATATGAAAACCCCATAATATTAGCATGGATTATTATATATTTGCTAGATGAATGATTTTTGCTTGTAATTTCTATGTATCTATATCAACCAAACAGCCGTGATATTTGACGGCAAAGGTATTTTTCACGGCAGTATTTTTTGTAAAAGCTATAACTCAGATAGGCTAAAGCTCATAAGGTTAGATTTTGTGGAACGTATGATGATTGAGAATAGATTCAGTTTCTGATGGTGTATTGAGGTGGTATCGAGTACCATAACCACAATAAAATTATGGATTTATTGGTATTTCTGACTAAGTCGTGTCCTAATCGGCTCAATATCCAATGAATTAACTGTATTGCCGAACACCTTATATACCTCACTCAGCATCCTGCATTAGCGTAGAAAGTGTTTTGTACTCACACCGCGCCAATATGCCAGTCATTGTGATCGACACGAGGTGTACTTGAGCTGATTTCCTACACCCAACACGCCCTATACTAAAAAATCATTAAAATTTTTAAATTGAGGATATGCCCGAATACGGTTAAAAAACGTATGGGTTGGTTATTTTCTGTTTTATTTCCGCATATAAATAAGATATAGGAACCGTTATGAAAAAAGCATGGGTTTTGATTCTATTGCTTGTCGTGGCCGCCGCTGCCGGTTGGTATTACTGGCAACAGCAGCAGCTTGCACAAGCCCTACCGCTAGGAATAGTCAGCTCAAACGGTAGATTGGAGCTTGAGCGGTTTGATATTGCTAGCCTTTATCCAGGTAGAGTCGAGCAAATGCTGGTGGCGGAAGGAGAGGATGTCGATGTCGATCAGCTGCTTGTGAAGCTGTCTTCCTCACAAAGCGAAAGTCAGTTAGTGGCGGCACAGGCAACCGAGCAGCGCGCACATGAAATGGTGTCACAGGCACGGGCGGGTCGTAAGCAAGGAGAGCAGGCAATGGCGCGTGCCAACGCCCAAATCGATGCGCAGATTGAACAGCAAAAAATAGCCAAAATGGAGTTGGATAATGCGCGCAAGATGCGCCGCGAAGATTTGGTGTCAGACTCAGAGGTGACCAAACGCCAAGCGGCATACAATGGCGCGGTTGCGGTCGTGCAAGCGGCTAGAGCAGCGTACGCAGAAGCGCAGGCAGCCGTTCAACAAATCGATGCTCAAGTAGCGGAAGCAAATGCTGGCGTCAATCAGGCCAAAGCTCAAGAAAAATCTGCCGCTTCGATGAATGACGATATGTTGATACGCAGTCCTAAAGCTGGCCGTGTGGAATACCGAATTGCCGAGGTTGGCAGTGTGATTGCAGCAGGCAGCAAAATGGTTAGCCTGCTAGATACAGAGGATGTGTCTATGACTCTTTTTTTACCTAATGGGCAGATGAGTGGCTTACAAGTCGGTAATGACGCGAGAGTCGTGCTGGATGGTCTGGATAGTGTGTGGCCAGCAAAAGTCTCGTTTATTGCATCACAAGCACAGTTTACGCCCAAGTCAGTGGAAACACAGAACGAGCGCGAAAAGCTCATGTTTAAAGTGCGTATCAAGTTACCTGTGGCAATAGCCAAAGAATACAAAGGCCTACTCAAGGGCGGCATGACAGGCAATGGTTATGTGCGTAGCAATACCGACGTAGTATGGCCGAGTAATCTTGCTATAAACCTTCCCAAAAAAGGCCAATCCTAGTTTCTCACGTTCGAGTATGACAGCGGAAAATGAGGTCATAAATTATTCAGATGGTTTTACAACCGAAGAGTTATCTTTATGAATAAATTAACGACACAAACTGTGAGATAACGTATGGATAGCCAACATACCGCCGTTGAAATTAACACTGTTTCGCATACATATGGCAAGACGGTTGCTCTTGATAATATTTCCCTAAATATCTTACAAGGAAGCACTGTTGGGCTAATTGGTCCTGATGGTGTTGGAAAATCAACGTTGTTGTCTCTTATTGCAGGGGTCAAGGTCATTCAAAATGGCTCCGTGCAAGTATTCGGTAAGGATATGGCAGAAAAATCTGCACGTGAGGCGCTGTCAAAACATATCGCCTTTATGCCACAAGGCTTAGGGCATAATCTTTATCCAACCCTGTCGGTATATGAAAATGTGGAATTTCATGCGCGACTGTTTGGATTGAATGCGCATGAGCGTCATGTACGAATAGCCCGTTTACTTAAGGCAACTGGGCTAGCACCATTTCCTGATCGTGCGGCTGGCAAGCTTTCGGGCGGAATGAAGCAAAAACTGAGCTTATGCTGTGCATTGGTGCACAATCCTGACTTACTGATTCTGGATGAGCCAACCACAGGGGTAGACCCCTTATCACGCCGTCAATTCTGGTCATTAGTGGCCTCGCTACAAGCTGAACGTCAAGAGATGACGGTCATCGTGTCGACAGCCTATATTGATGAAGCCAAAAATTTTGAATACCTGCTAGCGATGGATGATGGCAAGCTCTTAGCCAATCAGCGGACGCAAACCGTCATGACAGAGCTGAATGTCACGTCACTTGAAGAGGCCTACATCAAGCTATTGCCACCAGAGAAACAAACGAATGCAGGCGCGTTGGTTATCACGCCATTTGTCCCTGATCCTGATGCACCGCCAGCTATTGAGGCAAAAAACCTAACCAAACGTTTTGGAGATTTTACAGCGGTTGATAATGTCAGCTTTTGTATTGAGAAAGGTGAGATTTTTGGTTTTTTAGGCTCTAATGGTTGTGGTAAATCGACCACGATGAAGATGCTGACTGGATTGATTGATAAAACAGAAGGCTCAGCCAAACTGCTGGGTCAATCTATCGATGCAAATGATATAGCGACAAAAATGCGCGTCGGCTATATGTCGCAGTCTTTCTCGCTTTATGAAGAATTGAGCGTACGTCAAAACTTAGAGCTGCATGCAACCCTTTATCAAATAGAAGGGGAGCGTGGACAGCAGGCCGTAAAGGATGCATTAGATAAGTTTGACCTCAGTGCCGTGGCGGATACAGCGCCAGCCTCGTTGTCACTGGGTATCCGCCAACGATTACAGCTGGCAGCGGCTTGTCTACATCATCCCGAAGTATTGATTTTGGATGAGCCAACCTCAGGTGTCGATCCTGGTGCTCGTGATATGTTTTGGCGACAGCTATTGACGCTTTCACGAGAAGATAAAATCACGATATTTATCTCTACTCATTTTATGAATGAGGCCAGCCGATGCGATCGTATCTCTTTTATGCATCGTGGTCGCGTGCTGGTCGTTGGTACACCGACAGAGCTGACACATAATAAACAAGCAGAGGATCTCGAAGAAGCCTTTGTAGAGTATCTGCTCGAAGATGAAAAAAATGATACTGAATCCACCAGCCAAAACGACTCGACTGAAAATACACCAGTAGAATCAGCGACCATAGCGTCTGAACCTGATAATCAAACCAACGAAACTGACACGTTTAAATATTGGTTTACCACTGTTTGGACATTTGCTACGCGCGAATTTAAAGAGCTATTACGCGATAAAATCAGGCTATTTTTTGCTATCGTTGGACCCATTATTTTGATGGTCATGACTGGTTGGAGTATCTCGTTTGATGTGCACGATTTACCGTATACGATACTCGATCAAGATCACTCTGTACAAAGTCGACAGTTGACGGAGTACTTTTCTGGCTCAGAATATTTTACATCTACGTCACCCGTACGCTCTATAAAAGCAGCCGAATACGCGCTTAGAAGCTCTGAGACTCAATTGGTCATTGATATTCCAGCGGATTATGGACGTGATTTATTGGCCAATAGACAACCAGAAGCGAGCTTTTACATTGATGGGACAGTGCCATTCAATGCGGCCAATATTGAGGGCTATGTAGGAGGGATTATGACGATATATATCACAGACCTTCTTCAAGATACTGGCTTGCCTATCGATTTAGACCCTGCCGCTGAAGTGGTTCCGCGCTTTATGTATAACCAAGATTTCAAAAGTGTGAACGCGGTCATTCCCAGTGTGCTAATGATGATACTCATGTTGATTCCGGCAATGATGACCACGCTGGGTGTGGTACGTGAGCGTGAAGTTGGCTCGATATCAAACCTCTACACATCACCAGCCAGTGTGCCTCAATACCTACTTGGAAAACAGCTACCTTATGTCGTTCTGGGACTGATCAATTATCTCATACTTGTGCTCATGGCCATATTTTGGTTCAAAGTGCCCATAAAAGGCTCTTTCTGGGCAATGTCTTTTGGCGCATTGCTGTTGGTCTATGTGTCTACAGGACTGGGGCTGCTTGTGTCCAGTTTGGTTCGCACACAGGTTGCAGCGCTGTTTGTCACTGCTATCGTTACTCTGATACCCACCATTAACTACTCTGGGTTGTTGTACCCGCTCTCTAGTATGGACGGCATCGCTTATGCCATTGGGGTCGGGTTCCCCGCATCTTGGTATCAGCGTATCAGTATTGGCGGCTTTACCAAAGGGCTGGGTTGGTCTAGCTTTTTGACTGAGTATATGGTCTTGACAGCTTTTGCCTTGGCATTTATCACACTTGCCTCTATTTTCCTGAAAAAGCAGGAGGTATAAATGCAGACTTTTAAAAATATTTGGACGTTGACCATCAAAGAATTGCGCAGTCTGTTTGGAGACAAGATACTGTTTCTCATGATTGGCTTCGTGTTCTCTGTCACTATTTATACTGTGGCAGAAGGCATCAATACGGATGTACGCAATGCGCCTGTAGGTATTATAGATTTAGACCGCACAGCCCTGACCAGACAAATTCAGGATGCCCTACAACAACCTTACTTTCTGCCTCCTGTCGATGTGAAACGCGAAGATGTCGATGAGTTGATGGACAAAAGCAAGCTTATTTTTGTGCTGGAGTTTCCACCTGGGTTTGAACGAGATGTGCTGGCTGGACGAAAACCGCAAGTTCAGCTGTTAATTGATGCCACCACCATGACTCAAGCAGGTATTGGGCAAGCCTATATTCTCCAAATATTTAATCAGGAAGTGAGTGATTTTTTAAAACAAGCCGATCCACCGTTATTGGTCAAGCCAGTACTGAACATGATATTTAACCCAAACGGAGACAGCTACTGGTACACACCAGTTATGGAAGTCTGCAATATGATTGCGCTCTTGGCAATAGGGTTGTCCGGTGCTGCCGTTATCCGTGAACGCGAACGTGGCACCATCGAGCATCTGTTGGTGATGCCAGTTAATACAACAGAAATCGTGATTTCAAAAATACTTGCCAATAGCTTGGTGATTTTATGTGCCTCCATGTTATCGATGGTTTTTGTGGTCCAATATCTGCTCGGTATTCCCATTAACGGGTCGCTGCTTTTATTCGGTAGTGGTGTGGTGGTGTATCTGTTCTCCATATCTTCTCTCGGCATTATGCTATCAACCATGGCACCGAGTATGCCGCAGTTTGCCTTATTGATGTTGCCCGTCTTGGTCGTATCGTTACTCTTATCTGGCTCTATAGCGCCGCGCAGCAATATGCCCGAAGCGGCACAAATGATAAGCGAGTATTGGCCCACAACCCAGTTTGTCAGTTTTACACAAAATGTTTTATTCCGTAATGCCGGCTTGGACATTGTTTGGCCTGAGTTATTAGTCATGACAGGTATTGGCGTCGTGTTTCTCATTTTTGCTTTAGTACGATTTAAAGCGATGCTTGAAAAGCTAGGATAATGTGCAAAACAGACTGGCCCAATTTGGCTCAATAAAAGCCAGTCATACATATAACGACATCCTAGGATAGCTTCTATGAGACGTCCTAGGGCGTGTTTGATATTCGACCATGGCACTGAATTAAAAATAATGATAGAGAATATAAGGAGGAGTAGCGCATGTTTCCATTATCCAAAATTGTGAGTTTGGGAGCATTGGTCTTGATCTTAAGCGCCTGCCAAAGCACACAGGTTGTTCGCCAAAGTGACATTTCTATTCCGACAACGTTTGACGAAAACAAAGCGGCGAAGGGCAGTCCAGAGATTAGCCACTGGTGGCGACAATGGCAAGATCCGCTATTGAGTCGCCTGATAGAGCAAGGATTACAAGACAGCCCCGATATCCGCATCGCTGAAAGTCGTTTTGCAGAAGCAGTGGCAATCAGTCGTCTTGCCACTGCTGATCTTGGGCCACAAGCTGGCGTCAATGCTTCAGCGGGCCTTATAAATGGTACGGCTCATCTGTCTGCAAATGACAACCTCAGTCGTCTTTTGGGCGCTAGTACAGCGCTGCTGGAGACGCACCAAGATATAGACAGCAGTCATGCTAATGCGGGATTCTCTGCTGCGTGGGAGCCTGATATATTTGGCAGAAAACAAAGTGATGCTGATGCCGCCCGTTATGCGGCGTTGGGTGTACAAGAAAAAGTATATGGCGCGCAAATGCTACTGGCAGATCAAATTGCTGATCACTATTTTCAGGCCCGTGCCGCTCAGCAGCGTGAAGTCATTACTGCCCGCAATGTAGAGATATTGACGCGCTTTGAGCGATATATAAAAGGGCGTTTTCAAGCGGGTCAAGTCACCATGTATGAAGTTAATAATGTCCAAAGTAAACTCAATGCCATGCGTGCGAAGAAAAGCACAATCAATGCAGAGTATGCAATGCACGTACGTAGCATAGCCGTACTTATCGGGCAAGTACCGCAAGGTTTTGAGCTGCCTTCTACGACTGTAGATATTCTCAATCATCAACCGAGTGCGCCCAGTGGCCAAACGCCCCAAGGGTTGCTAGAACGTCGTCCAGATCTGCGTGCCTATGGCGCACAAGTCAATGCCTATTCTGCCAAACTGGCAAGTGCCAAAGCTGATCTGCTGCCACATTTTTCCATTCGTTTTTTAGGTCAAGGCGGGCGTATTGACGTTGACAGTGATGTGCCAGATTTGAAAGGTTGGGGCAGTATATTGAGTGTGGGTATACAGGTTCCCATTTTTACAAACGGTCGGATTAAGGCCAATATTGACAGCGCAGACGCTCGATTGCAAACGGCGCTGCTACAGTATGATCGAAGGCTACTGCTCGCGCTTGGTGAGGTAGATAATACTTATCAAGCACATCAGGCGCTCGCGCAGCAACAAAAATTGCTAGATACGGCCTATCAGCAGTCTGCCAAGCGTGCCAGCGATGCCGAAAAATTGTTTCGTTATGGTTATCAAAGGTTAGATGAAGCTCTGACAGCGCAGCTCGACTCGGAACAAATACAAGAAAACTTGATTTACTCGCAGCTTGCTCGAGCACAAATGCTACTGAACCTTTATAAATCACTAGGAGGAGGATGGGGAGAGAATGTCACTGCGGAGGCATCGTAAATTTCGCTAACTATTTGCTACTGATTTGCTCACTATCTGCTCATCCCAGTACGGCGGCGTGCCATAGTAGTCCATCATAAAATTGTTAAAATATCTGACTTTATGGGGAAGCAGTTTTAGAGAGGCTGAACCGCCCCGAGTATACCGGAGGCTGATTTACTTGAGTCAGGCAGTGATGCCTGACAGGATTAAATTATCATAATACCGTCTTTCAAATCAGACCTATATGCTCCATTGACCGTTTCAGCCAATGCATTGTCGTATGAACCACCAGTCGTGCCAACAGAAGCAATAATGCTAGAGTGAGTCATTTTATCCTTGATCGTTGCATGTTTATATTTAACATTCCAGCATTTTACTGTTAGTGGTAATATCAGCATCATTGTTAGTTTGGTTGCTGGTTACTTAATCCGTATGGCAGCGGTTAGAGCAAAGTGGCGATTACCCGTATTCCATTTGTTAAAAACTTCCAAATAAAATAGTGATCCTACCGTTATAAGGATGTCTACGAGCGCGCTGTGTTATTTTAGAGAGTCGTTACTACCTGTGAATATCTCGTTTTTAACACAGCTATTTGACGCAGCTATTTAATACAGCTATTTAATACAGTTTGGCTACAATTTATCTCATTTTTATCGCTATGTTCAAAATGAGGATACGCCTGAATACTACTATACAGTGAGCGTAATTTTACCCACTGCTTTACCTGATTCAAGGTGATCATGTGCCCGTGCTACCTCCCAAATAGAGTAGTTACTATCATCTATGATAGGCGTGATTTTGCCAGTATCAACCAGCTCTGCAATCATTGTCAGGATACGACCGTGCGATTCATGGTTGACGCCATGAAATAATGGAATGAGCACTAAAACACCGTGAAAGGATAAGGCTTTGAGAGCAACTTGCAATGGATCAGCAATCGGTAAAATAGTGGCGACATGGCCATTAAGTCTAACAGCTTGAAAAGATTTTTGAATATTATCACCAGCCACCGTATCGAAAACTTTGTCAAAACCCACGCCGTCAGTATACGTCGCCACATAGTCATCAACCTCCGCTGTTGTATAATCCACTAGATGATCCGCGCCTAGTGTTTGTGCTAATGCACTATTAGCAGGAGAGTAGGTAGCGGTGACTATCGCGCCAAGTACTTTTGCTAGCTGAACGGCAAGATGACCAACACCCCCTGTTGCACCATGAATCAAGACATTATCGCCTTCTTTGACATTCATTTTTTGTACGAGTGCCTCATAAGAAGTGAGTGCGACCAACGGCAGGGCTGCGGCTTGCCTCATACTGAGTGTTTTAGGCTTTTTAGCCATTAAACGCACATCAACTAACATGAATTCAGCAAGTGCACCATCAATACCGTTGAGGCCACCAGCCATACCATAAACTTCGTCACCAACACTAAATTCAGTGACGTCGGCACCTATCTCGCTCACAATACCAGCTACATCACCGTGTAGTATCTCTGGCAAATTCTCCGACCAAGGCAGCTCGACTGAGCGCAGCATGGTATCAATAGGGTTCACACTAGTGGCTTTCACTTCCACAACCATATGACCTAGTGTTGCCGTTGGTTTTGGTTTTTCTACCAATTGAAAAACTGCAGTTGTACCGATTTCTTTAATGATCATCGCTTTCATGTTATTACCCTTTACTGGTGTGAATGTTTTATTGTTTGTTTCAGGACACTCAGTTTAATCATTGCTAATCCAGCAAACCATTACCCAGTAAACAAATTACCTTTGCTTTTTGAGCAAGTCATAGTTACAGTTAGATAGAATACCTATTACCCTAATAGAGGAGTGGCAATGAGCTCAATAAATCGATTGGCATACTTCAATAGTGTTGTCGAAACCGGTAGCATTTCAGAAGCCAGTCGCATCTTTGATGTACAGCCGTCTTCCATTTCACGGCAGTTAGCGGTGCTTGAGAAAGAGTTGGGGGTACGTCTGCTCAATAAAACGACCAGAAACACCAGTTTGACTGAAGCGGGGCACAAATATTACGAATACTCTCAGCGAATTGTGTCAGAGTTTGATAATGCCAAAAGAGCCGTTAATGACTTACAAATAACGCCACAGGGTAAGCTTAAAATAAGCATGACAGTCGGTTTTGGTGAAAGTATGGCATTACCATTGATACCGAAATTTATGTCGTTATATCCAGATATTGATATAAAAATTGAGTTAACAGAGCGGGTTGTAGATCTTATAGAAGAAAATATTGACGTTGCTATTCGAAGTGGACGCTTATCTGATTCGACCATGATTTCCAGACGCTTGGTATTTAATGATTTTCTACTGTGTGCAAGCCCCCAATATTTAAAAAATAATGGCACGCCTTGTAGCATTGACGATCTAGCTGATCACCAATGTATCCGATATGGTTATAACGGTTGGAAAGAGTGGTTTTTGATAGCAGAAGATCGTAAAAAGTTGGTGATTAATAGTCAGGTTTCAGTGAACTCAGTGAATGGTCAGAAGCAGCTGGTATTGAATCATACAGGTCTGACGCTAATCCCATTGTGGGCTGTTAAAAGTGAATTGGCGAATGGGTCATTGGTTCAAGTCATGCCAGATCATATTTTTAGTCCTTATGAAGAACTCAGTGCCACTTACGCTATTTATTTAAAGCGAGATATGGTCTCACCAAAAACACGCGTTTTTTTGGATTTTTTGGTAGAACACATGATAGCGATTTGAGTTTGGGTCTACAGCTTGATCGCACGAATTTTTATAGTCGATGACTGCTAAATGCACTTTCATGAAGGTTGATGTTATTAAAGACCGAGTATGAATAGTTTATGAAAAAATAGGAGCGCGCCCAATCCGCGTATTATTTCATATACGATACATGCCTAGGCACTCATTATTTGATGAATGCTTCTAAATTTAAAATGACTTATTATGCTTAAATATGAGCCTATGGAGCTTTTATGACATCTAAATTATTTGTTAGTGGCTCAATTATGCTGGCCCTTGCTGCACTGTCTGGACTGATGGAAAGCTTATTTTACGGTGGCATTGGTTCTGATGGCGTGCTCCAAGAAAGCTTATTTTTACCTCTGACTTTTATTTTTTTAGCCTTATCACTAATCCTTTATTGCTTATCATTAATCATGCACATAAAAACGAGCGTGACAGGTATTCAAATGAACTAAACACTTACTCCACAACCACATTTATTGTTCCCAAGAGAGCAATTATGATAAATGGATTTGATGCAAAAAACTTAATTAGCAAGATGCGTATATATTGAAAACATTAGGATGCTTTTTTCAACCAGTCTAACCAGAGGTATCTAAAGAGTTCATCAAAGCAGTCACCACTAAATTGTTTACATTTTTGAGTGAAAAAACTACTTCGTCATAATTTGAAGGTAGCTCCGCAATGGGTACCTTCACAAAACCATCCTTTCTTATTGTGCTTTCGCTCCATGCAAATCCTACACCTAAGTTTTGGTAAACCGCATCGTAAACACTTTCTTGGGTGTTTACGATATACGTAGGGGTTATGTCTAAATTAATTTTTACCAGTGCCTCATTTATAAGTTTTTGAGTGGTAGAACCGTGCGTGCGGAATATGACGGTTTCAGTCGCTAATTCAGTTAAGCTTATAGACTCTCTTGATGCAAAAGCATGGTTCGGTGAGCATAAAGCAACGAGCCGCTGGGTAGCACATTTCTTAAACTGTAACCTGTCATCTTTTGGCACATTTGCAAGAATGCCAACATCTACTTGACCGTTAACGACTCTACTGAACGTTTCATAGAAATTACCAAAATAGATCTCAGTCTGTAGCTTGGGATAGCGCTTACTAAACTGCCTGATAATTTCAGTGCCCGGTAGTGGGCTGCATAGAGCTACCTTTAATATAGCTGATTCAAAGATTTTACTTCTTTGAATCAGCTGCTCTAGATCATCTTCAACTGCTCGTATTTTACTCGTCAATGACCCAAGCTCTAAGCAGTAATCTGTTGGCACAAGGTGCCTGCCACGCTGCATAAATAGCTTAAACCCAAGATTGTTTTCAAGCGTAGATAGTGCTTGGCTAATGGCAGATTGAGACACGCCTAAACGTTTAGCTGCCTGCGTGTAATTACCTTCCTCAAGCACCGAATTTAATATGTTTAGCTGATTATAAGTGTAAGGTTTTTTCGTCATATGACCGCCGTTTCTCGTATCGGTTTCAGAGATTGTCAGGCTTATCTCTGGGAAGTACGAGAAGTTATACACGATAAATAAGACTGAATGATTAAATGTATAAGCTAACCTTATATTTGACGCCAAACTGTCATATTCATCTTCTATATTAGTTACATGTAAACGATTAAAGCATTGAACAATTTACCTAAATGTATTTGCTTGAGCTATCACTCATTGCCAATACCAAAATATAAGTTTGGGCTTGAATTATGTTAGAACTAAGAAATGTGACTAAGAAGTATGATGGCAAAGTTATTTTTGAGGATATCTCCCTAAAAGTGAATAAGGGTGAGATTGTTTCAATATTAGGCCCATCTGGCTGTGGGAAAACCACGTTGCTGCATATTATTTTAGGTCTAACCGATATTAGTTCTGGTCGGCTTGCTTATGATAAGGAAGACATCACACGTGTGCCTATGAAGCACAGAGGTTTCAATATTGTATTCCAAGACTATGCTTTGTTTCCTAACTTGAATGTAAAGCAGAATATTGAATATGGGCTACGTAATAGACCTAACGTCAGCACACAAGCGGAGGTTGATGAGCTGGTTGACCTTTTGGAGATTAAGCCGCATTTGAACAAGCGAATCAGCCAGCTCTCTGGTGGGCAAAAGCAGCGTGTTGCATTAGCGCGTACTTTAGTGATGAAGCCTAAGATTTTATTATTAGATGAGCCTTTATCTGCCTTAGACGGGGTTATTAAAGAGACCATTAAGGCACGTATTCGTGAGATTGCAGAGCGTTATGAGCTAACCACTTTGATTGTGACACATGACCCTGAAGAAGCGATGACACTCTCTGATCGCATTTTGTTGTTATCAGACGGCAAAGTAGCTCAATATGCCAAACCATCAGAAATCATCAAAAACCCTGCCAATGATTTTGTTAAGAGCTTTATCTTAAATCAGCTAAATATCAAACGCCGTAATATCTTGAGCCTATTTGAAACGGACGATGCGCCAGCTGATCCATTAGAAAAATACACTCAAATGAGACCTGTGCTAGATGGCAGCTCAGTCACTGAAGATATCAATTCCATAATCCAGCGCACAGCTGCTAAATCCATTAAAGATACCTCCTAAGGTTAACAAAGGTTAATCGCACTAGGCCAACGCTGGTCTTTCAAAACTTACTTATTTCGTGCGTAGGTCATTATGAAACTTAATAACTCACCGCTAATGAAAGCTTCATGGCTTTTCATTGGTGCGCTATTTCTCGTCTTTATGTTTGTTCCTTTGGGTAAAATGTTGATGCTGTCATTTAATGTGGCTGATGGATTAGGTATAAGCCACTATGTCGATATCATCAGCAGTAATGACTTCAGACAAGTGATGTTAAATAGTTTTTTTGTCGCCATTGTTAGTGCGATGAGTGCCACCTTTTTGGCATTTATTCTTGCTTATACAGTGCACTGGACTAATTTGCCAAAGGGTCTTAAACAAACCATTAAGCTTGCATCACTGTTCCCTATGCTATTGCCAACAGTAACTTATGGATTTGCCATTATTTACACCTTTGGTAAGCAAGGTCTACTCACCAAGATAATTGGCTTTCAGTTGTTTGAAGACATATATGGTTTCTATGGTATGTGGCTTGGCTACACCATCTATACCTTGCCAATAGCCTTTTTACTACTTAACAATACCTTTCAATATTTGGATAAGAAGTTCGTAATCGTATCAGAACTGATGGGCGATTCACGCTTACGCCAGATAGATATGACGGTTATTCGTCCTTTAATTAGTACGTTTGCAGCCGCTATCATTCAATGCTTCTTTTTAGCCTTTACTGACTTTGGTATTCCAGCCTCTATTGGTGGTCAGTACAAGGTTATCGCCACTGAGCTTTATACCCAAATACTAGGTGCATCTCCCTCGTTTGAAAAGGGCTCTGTGGTTGCCCTGTTTATGCTAATCCCCTCTGTCTTGAGCATTCTACTGCTTTGGTATGTGGCTCGATTCAATGTCAGGTATGACTCAGTAGAGCATTTTGACTTGCCCACATCTAAAGTCAAAGACAGAATTCTGGGTGTGTTGTCCAGTGGCATTTTGATTTCACTATTATTCGTATTTGCTGTGATCTTCATCATTCCATGGATTAAGACATGGCCTTACGAGATGGCGTTTAGTACAGACACATTTACTAAGGTGATTGAGTCCTCGAACCTAATGCGAGTGTATAAGAACTCACTTATGGTCGCCACACTAACAGCTATTTTTGGAACTATTATTACCTATGTTGCCGCGTTGATATACGAGCGCTCAGGGTTATTCAAGATAGGAAAGCTGACGATCGAAAGCTCAGCCTTAGTAACCAATACAGTGCCGGGTTTGGTTATTGGTATTGCTTATCTAATGGTTTTCTCAGGCTCATCTATATCGAACACCATCTTCATTATTGTGATTAGTAATATCATTCATTACTTCTCGACACCTTATCTCATGAGCAAAAATGCACTGTCAAAAATGAACTTAGGCTGGGAGACCACAGCTTCTTTACTGGGAGACTCATGGCTACAGTCTTTACGCCGAATTGTTATACCCAACTCAATATTTACACTTATCGAAGTGGCATCGTACTTTTTTATCAGTGCGATGGTCAGTATCAGTGCTGTGATATTTATTTCAGGTGCAAAGACGATGGTGCTTACTACAAAAATTGTTGAACTACAGCACTTTGCCCGCTTTGATGAGATTTTTATATTGTCGCTGATGGTGCTACTCACAAATATCACGGCATTAATATTCTTCGCAGTGGCGCGATACCTTTATACCAGAAGCATCAATGGCACAACAAAAATAAAAGTGAAAAAAACCACAGTGACGACGGTCGCTTAGATATTTCAACACAGTTTAGGCGTTGATGTGACGAAAACCAATTTAACTTTTAACCATTCAAATAATCAGGAACAACAATGAATTTATTTAAAACGATAGTAACGGGATTGACTTGTGGAGTTCTAGTAGCAGGTTGTGGGTCGCAAAGCTCGGGAGATACGGCTGGCGAGGAGGTGATTATTTATAGTAATGCTGATGAAGAGGCAGTCGAAGTTATTCAAGAGGTACTTGATGAGGCAGGCTTTGAAGGTCAATACATATTTCAATCATTCGGAACAGGTGAGCTGGGTGGCCGACTATTAGCAGAAGGAAAAAACATTGAAGCTGATATGGTGACAATGAGCTCGTTTTATATCGAAAGTGCTCAAGCAAAAAAACCAATGTTTAAAGCGTTAGCATTTACGGCAAATCCACAGATTGCGACGCCTAATTACTACGCACCGATTCTCAGCTTTACGGGTGCTATCTTACTCAATACCAAAGAGATGGAAGCCAATAATCTCCCCATACCTACCAGTGCCAAAGACTTAGAAAATCCTATTTATAAAAATCAAATTTCTATGGTTGATCCAAATGGCTCATCAACCGGTTGGTTGTTTGTACAGGATATTGCTGCTGAATATGGCACCGATGCTGAAGGTCAACAAATCATGAATGCTATTCGTGAAAATGCAGGACCTAATTTAGAGCTATCTGGCTCTGGTCCTCTTAAAAAGGTAATGGCAGGTGAGGTGCCTATCGGTTTCGGACTACGTCATCAGGCAGTCGCTAATAAAGCAAAAGGTTTACCAATTGATTTTGTGGATCCCAGTGAAGGTAATTACACATTGACTGAATCGGTTGCTGTTATTGATAAAGGAGAGAAAACCAATCCTAAAGCAATGAAAATGGCTGAGTTAATTGTCACTAAAGCTCGCCCAGGTTTATTAGAGATTTATCCAAATGTTGTGTATGACGGCGAGACAGTAGCTGCTGAGAATCAGATTGATAATTCTAAGACCTATCCAGAGCTATTAACTGCCGAGCTGTTAGATAAGCACCGTGCTTTTTTCCATGGTGAGTAATTTTCGTTCAATCAAAATAATGCCCATTCATGCTTAGCTATATTAGTTCATAGGTTAAGCAAGTAGAGGGCTAATTAATAAAGATGTATGGGAAGAGCAGATATGACAATGAGCAAAATACTTTCTGATAAAACATACGATGTCGTTGTCGTAGGTGGGGGCATCGTTGGGCTGGCAAGCGCCTACGCCGCCTTTAAAAAGGGGCTGAGTGTTGCAGTTGTAGAACGCCAATCTCAGAACAAAGATGCTTCTGTTCGTAATTTTGGATTTGTGACAGTTAGTGGTCAGCGTCGAGGTAAGCATTGGCAACGCGCCATGCACTCGCGTAATATTTGGGCCGAAATTGCG
This sequence comes from Psychrobacter sp. K31L, assembly GCF_017942195.1. Classification (NCBI taxonomy): domain Bacteria; kingdom Pseudomonadati; phylum Pseudomonadota; class Gammaproteobacteria; order Moraxellales; family Moraxellaceae; genus Psychrobacter; species Psychrobacter sp. K31L. Next base: position 84,866 of record NZ_JAGKSC010000001.1, read on the forward strand.
CCAAAAGCAGGTATTCAGGTAGAGCATATCGGTCTGCATATGTTAATGCAGCGACCTGAAGCGGTAGATGTTGCACAAGCTTTTTTAAAGACGGAAATGGGTGAGGGGTGCCGACTACTGCCACAGTCTGAAATTAATGAAGCCGCGCCTTATCTGAATAAGGGAGAAGGGGTGTTATATAGCCCGCATGAGCTTAGAGTGGAGTCCAATACTGCAATTGCTAAGCTGGCTCATTGGTTACAAGAGACGCAGAGTGTGGACTTTTATAATCATACCACAGTGACTTCGGTGGAATTACCAAAAGTGCATACCAGCCGTGGTGTCCTTAACGCTGAGCACTGTGTGGTCTGCCCAGGAGCTGACTTTACTGGCTTATATCCAGAAGTACTCGCTAAGACCAAAGCTAAGATGTGCACACTAAATATGATGCGAGTCGTGCCCAAAAAAGCATTTAGATTAAATGCCGCTGTCATGTCAGATTTAAGCTTTGCCCGTTATGATGGATTTGCTCAGTTACCTGAAGCTACGGTACTAAAAACCTTACTTGACGATATTCAAAGTGTAGAGCGTCAAGCAGGTGTCCACCTAATTGTGGTTCAGTCTGAAGATGGCTCACTAATCATTGGCGATAGTCATGATTATAGTGATAGAGAACTACCGTTTAGAGACACTCGAATTGATGGTCTAATCATTAATGAATTTAAGCAGGTGATGGATATTGGTGAGATAGATATTACTCAGCACTGGTTGGGTGTATATCCAAGTGCAGATGACGTGGTATTTAAGACATCACCTGAAAAGGGCGTGGTGGTCGGTGCAGTCACCAGTGGTACAGGGGCATCAACAGGTTTCGCATTTGGCGAAGAGTTAATTGAATTGGTATTGGAATCAAAGTGATGAATACAGTAAAGAATAATGTAACAAGCAGCAGCTCACATAGTGATAGTTTAAATAGTATTAAAAATAAATTTTTTGATATTAGGCTCTGTGTGTTTGATATGGCTGGCACAACAGTAGATGAAGGTAACCTAGTCTATAAAACCGTACGTAATGCCATCAATGAAGCACTGAATAGCGCTGGCAAGTCAGATAAACAAGTGAGTCTTGAGTTATGTTTAGCATATGGTGCAGGGAAAGAAAAACGCAATGCCATCCGCGATATTTTAAACAGGTTAGATTTATCTGATGCTTGTATTGAGTCGTTAACGGATACTGCGTTTGCAGCCTTTAGAGACAGTCTTGCAACTGCCTATAGCAAGGATACCTTATCTGAGTTTGAAGGCATGTCAGAGTTGTTTGAGCAGTTAAAGGCGAGCGGTCGTCATGTGGTATTAAATACAGGATATGATGCTAAGACTGCTAATAAAATTTTGACTATCTTAGGGTGGTCTGTGGGAGATCAAGTAGATGCACTAGTAACAGCCGATGACGTAGAAAATGGCCGCCCAGACCCGGATATGATTACTCTTGCGATGAAGCAGTTTAATATCGAGAATTCACAGCAAGTATTAAAAGCAGGGGATAGTGGTATCGATATTAAGGAAGGCCAAAATGCAGAGTGTGGGCTGGTTTTAGGTGTGCTATCTGGTGCACAAAACGAGCAGCAGCTAGTGAAATATTCACCTGATGCGATTTTAGATAAGCTGACTGATTTAAAGGCGCTTATTTAACTTAAAGCTAGGTCTAAGCTTCAAAATATACAACAGAACAGTAAAGCCATAAAAGTAATGACTTTTATGGCTTTTTTGATTTAGAAGGACTGTCCCAGATTCTGTGTAACTGCCGTTTAGATTAAGTGTTCCTGCCTAAAGGCTGTAACTTTAGACAGGTACTTGATATTAGAATACAGACTATTGAATATAAATCTCATAACACACCAAGCGTGCTCAATTGGCTTTTAGCGGACGCTAATCGAGCACTCTATCATTTAGCGTTGCGCTTGCTGTATCTTCTTGCTGTGTGTCGTTTGTGTACATAGCTAAATTATGATTCGTCGACCGGATCTATCGTCTCTAGCCTATCCGGACTAGTATCATAAAGAATGGCTTTGACCAGCGATATTCCCATTAGTACCATCACAAAACTAAAGGGTAAGGCACCAATAACCATCGCCGTTTTAATCGCACCCAATCCTCCGCTTATCAGCAGCACCCCAACAACCAATGCCAGTATTACGCCCCAAAAGATAATATGTGGGCGGCCTTTTGGACCTTCGTTACCACCTGAATTGATGGTATTGATAACTAGAATTGCCGAATCTAAAGTAGTGACTAAGTAGGTCAATAGTAAGACCAGAACTAAAATAGCCATTACCCAAGCAAAATTGGGAGACAGCATCACATCAAGCATGGCAAGCAGTTGAGATTCTTGGCCAACGCTTGAGATGGCATCAGTGCCACCTAGTGTTAAGTCAATCGCGGTTCCGCCCACCATTGAAAACCAAATAAAACACATCAAAGCAGGTAGGATGACGGTGCCGAATAGATAAGCACGGATACTACGACCACGTGAAATGCGAGCAAAGAAAACACCAACAAAAGGACCAAAAGCAATCCACCATGCCCAATAAAACACAGACCAGTCTTTTTGCCATGTGGCAAGCGTGTCACCGACCACCGTACCATCTGGCTGCCAAACCGTAAACAGCAATTGAGGAAGTGCGACGACATAGTCAAACACACCCAAGAAGAAAGATTGTAAACCAAAGAAGGTCGAACCGAATATTAAGAAAAAGGCAAACAGGATAAGACTTAATCCCATGTTGATGTTAGATAGCCATTTCACCCCTTTACCAAGCCCAGAAAGCGCAGATAGGGTTGCTATGCCAACGATAACGGTCAGTGCAACGATAATGGCTGCCGTTGACGATGTGCCATCGGTATTCATTAACCATTCGCCCAAACCAACACGGTACATACTAGAAACGAATTGCTCAACCCCAAACCCTAATGTTTGGGCCACGCCCAAAATGGTTGCAATAACGGCAACGATGTCAATGGTATTACCGAGCTTACCGGATAGTTTTTGACCGAATAATGGTGCAAGACCTGAACGAATGGTCAGCGGTAATTTACGTCGAAAAGAAAAATAGGCCATCGATAATCCGACTAAGGAATAACAAATCCATGCGCTGAATCCCCAATGTAGAAAGGCCCATTTATAGGCATAGCGTACATTGTCGGCACCAGAGGCTGTTGCCAACCCTTGAATGACCTCAGGGTTATTGGCAAAGTGATACATCGGCTCTGCGGTCGCAAAAGTCAACATACCAACCCCGATACCTGCGCCAAAAATCATTGAAAACCATGAAAAGTTGGAGAACTCAGGTTTATCCCCTGTGTCCCCTAAAATCAACCTCCCATAGCGCGGCACAACGGCCAGAATCAACGCTAAAATCAAGAAAAAGGCGACACATAAGATATACCATGTCGAAAAGTGATTGAGTAAGAAAGTATTGATCGACCCTAATATCGTCGTTGAATTATCAGGAAAGATGACAGCCCAAACAATGAGCAGACCCAGTAAGATTTTAGCGGTAATCGTAACGTCTTTATTAAACCCCTCATAAAAACCTTTTGTCGCCACTTTAATCGGCAATTTGGTTAAAGGTTTTCTGCTGCTGTTTTTCATATCTAATCCTTTAGATGGTTTTCCTTTTGCTCAAATGAGCATCAAGCTGCACTGTCCTTCGAGCAGCTTAACCCCTATCATTCAGGTCGTGTCATCAGCCAGATACAAACCAACTTGCATCATGGTTAGCAGGGCACTCCAACTGATGACACTGCCTATTTAACTTGGTAAAAACTCTTGACTCCAACTATCACTCAAATCACCACTGGCAATACTGGCGTCAATGTCTGCCTCGCTATAGCCAAGTTCTAGCATGATCTGACGGGTGGATTGTCCAAATTTTTCAGGTCTAGAGAGTGCATACACGATGCTGTTCGACGGACGAATAGCATAAGGATCAAGCTGTGTCACCGTATGACCACTTGGATGATCTTCATAAATTGAAAAAGAATAACTACCATTGTCAGTACCTGGTGTGCCATCTGCTATGCGGCTGTATTCAGCACGTAATGCATTGATATCCGCACAGACGACAGCCGCAATATCGGCAGCTTGCAGACGTTCTACCCAGTCATGAGCAGGCGCTTTTTGAAAAATATTAGACAAGAAAGCGGCACGTTCACTTTTATCCAGCTCACTGAAACCTTGTAAGTCTTCAACGTTTTCGAAGTTTTTTACATCGACTTCATACGCGTTTAATAACAAGTAGTTCCCTGAAGAGGTATAGTAAAAGCGCGTCAATTCATCATGGCCATTGGTTTCACGACCTGAGGGCTCATTGAATAACCCGCGTTTTTCAAAATCATAGCAATAAGGGATTTGTAGTAGGGCGCTATTGGCAACCAATGAGGTACGGCCACGTCCAATGCGGCCTGTACGATATTTTTGATAGAGCGCCACACCAATACTCATGGCGCCGCCAAAGCCGCACATGACATCAATAGTACCAACGTGTGCATGTTCTTCAGGAGTATCCATAGCACCGCCGCAACGCAACATGATGCCAGTAGACGCCTGTACCACATCGTCATAGCCTATGAAATCACTACTCGGACCCTTACGGACACCGCTAAAACAATCAAGCTTACAGAATATAGCGTCAGGATTTAAGGCTTTTAAGCCTTCAGTATCCAAGCCCATTTTTTTGATTTGGGTGTCTGTTGCATTCCAAACAATAACGTCAACGGAACGAACCAACTTCTCAAACACTTCTCGTCCTGTGCCCTTGCTAATATCAGCAAGTATGGAGCGTTTACCGACCATTTGAGACATACCATAAATGACGGTGTTCCAGCTGTCGTATAATGGAGAAGCAGAATCAAGCTTGATAACTTCTGCACCAAAACGCGCCAAATAACAGGCCGAATGCGGGCCTGCAATGACGTTGCAAAGATCAAGTACTTTAATACCGTCTAACCAACCGCTTTTTTCATCAACATTATTGATTGAAGGCAACTTGGTTTTGATTGCCTTTAATTTTTTCAATGCACCTTCAAAGTCGATAGGCAGCGGTGCTTTTGGTTGTAACATCAACTCGCCACATTCTTCTAACCACACAATTGGTCCTGGCTGAATCATCTTGCCATAAGTGGGATCATCAACTTCGATCATGAGTCCTGTTGTTTCTGCATGATCATCATGAATCCACTCTTGTAGCCAACGCTGCGGTGCACCAGGTATGCCGCGTTTTCCAAAAATCTTCTGCCACTCTTTTGATGTACGTAATAAAAACGCCACTTTCATTTTTTCGGCAATACGATCTGCCCAATGTTTTGGCATGGGATAAACCCCAAGCGATGTATCAGATGTCCACTGACTAGAAGGCAAATAAGTATCGTCTTCCTCAGTCAATCCTTCCTCAAGTAATTCGTCGTATAGCCCCAATACTTGCAAACAACGCTTGGCGTGATGTTTATGGCTAGGGCATACCACGTAAAACATACGGCCATCTTTACACATGTAACTGCGGTAAAAAGGATCTAGCAGTTCTTGCAACGATTCGTAGTCCATATTCATGGGAATACCTTCAACGCGGCGACGTTGAATCTCAACTTCACGTTGGGTCAAATAGCGTTCAGGTAAGTTTTCGATATCGATTGAGTTGTAACAAAGGCCTTCCATGACAGCCGCAGCAAGTGGAACTTCAATGGCATCGCCAAGTCCTGTGTTTTCGCGTGCTTGTAGTGCAAAAACAACTGAAGAACCTGCTAGCATTGCGCCATAAGCAGAGGGCAGTGGTAGGGGTGAGAACGATGGGTTAATGCCCATGAGCACACGGTTTAAACCCATGTCAGTAAACACGCCCGAGCTCGCTGCCACAATGCTTTCATAGGCACGTAACTCACGGCGATTTTCATCGTTTGATGCAAATCCAGGGATTGACAGCGTGATCAGCTGCGGACGCTCTTCTCGTAGCGCGACCAGATCTAATCCCATTTCTGCCATTTTTCCAGGGCGAAAGCCTTCGATAACGATGTCACTTTCTAAAATTAATTGCCTAGCTTGTGCCAAGCCTTCATCCGTCTTAAGATCGAGTGTTAACATCAATTTATTGCGATTCAATACCGCATTGGCTGGACTGTGCCACTTTGGGCCTGATGGCGGATCTATATGAACCACGGTTGCGCCTAAGTCACCAAGCATCATACCGACAGCGGGACCGGCAATATATTGACCAAAATCGATGACTTTGACACCCAGTAATGGCAATTCAAAAGTTTCTCGCATAGTTATCTATCCTTAGAATTTTATGGTACGACTATGAAAAATTAGAATTCAGTCAGAGCACTTGCCGGTCGTCCACTATTGGAGAGAGTCAGAAGCAAGCAGCATTTTTTGAATACAAACGACTGCTTTTAAGCGCACTGATTATGCAGTGCGCTTAAAAGGTAAGGATTTTATAATGTAGCGCCTTTATAATGTAGTGTTCTTAAAGGCTAGCACCTTGAAAAGGCAGTGCTATTAAGTTGGCATAGAGAACTGTTTCTCTTCTCTCAATGCCGCACTAGGCCAGCGCTGCGTAATGGTCTTACGACGAGTGAAGAATCTCACGCCGTCTGGTCCGTACATGGCCAAGTCACCAAATAATGAACGTTTCCAGCCACCAAAGCTTTGAGACGCTACAGGTACTGGTAGTGGAATATTGACACCAACCATACCGACTTGAATGTTGTCAATAAAGTAACGCGCGGCTTCTCCATCTCTCGTATAAATACAGGTGCCGTTACCATATTCGTGATCGTTTATGAGTTGCACTGCCTCGGCCATGGTCTGTACACGCATCACCTGTAACACGGGACCGAAAATCTCTGCCTCGTAGCTGTGCATCTCTTTAGTGACATGATCAATCAGAGTAGGACCTACAAAAAATCCATTTTCATTGCCTTCTGGTGCAGCATCAGAGCCATCGATGATGAGCTCTGCACCTTGCTCGGCAGCACTTTTTATATAATCTAAAATTTTAGATTTGTGTGCCGCCGTAATGACAGGGCCAAAGTCGTTGCTTTTATCTGAATGAAGCCCCAGTTTCAGCTCTTTAATAGCAGGCTGTAGAGCCGCAATCATCTTGTCAGCCGTTTCATCACCGACGGCAACAGCAACAGATAGTGCCATGCAACGCTCGCCTGATGAGCCAAAAGCAGCACCCAATAGTGAGGTGACGACGTTGTCTAAGTCCGCATCTGGCATGACAATCGCATGGTTTTTTGCACCGCCTAATGCTTGGCAACGTTTGCCTTGTGCAGCGGCTGTGGTATAGATGTATTCAGCGATAGGGGTTGAGCCCACAAAGCTAACGGCTTTGACATCTGGATGATGCAAAATAGCATCGACGGCTTCTTTGCCACCATTTACGACATTGATGACACCATCTGGTAGGCCCGCTTGCTGTAAAAGCTGCGCGATGAAAAGTGTGGCACTTGGGTCACGCTCAGACGGTTTTAATACAAAGGTATTGCCGCACACGATGGCCATCGGGAACATCCACAGTGGCACCATCACAGGGAAGTTAAACGGTGTGATACCAGCGACGACGCCTAGTGGATGAAACTCACTCCAAGAGTCTATATCGGTACCCACATTGCGGCTGTGCTCGCCTTTGAGTAGCTCAGGCGCGCCGCATGCATATTCGACGTTTTCAATACCGCGCTGTAGCTCGCCTGCCGCATCGTGTACGATTTTCCCGTGCTCTTCGCCAACCAGTCTGCAGATTTCATCCGCATTTTGCTCTAACAGCTCTTTGAATTTGAACATGACGCGCGCGCGTTTTAGTGGCGAGGTTTTGCTCCATGCGGGAAAAGCCGCTTTAGCCGCAGCGACTGCTTCGCCAATTGTTTTTTCACCACCCAAAGCGACTTGCTTGCTGACATCACCAGTTGATGGGTTGTAAACGTCTTGAGTTTGGCTGTCATTGTTTGACAGGCTGCCGTTGATAAAATGTCCGATTGTTTGCATAAGTTTAATTCCTTTAAACGTGTGAATAATTAGTAGGTTAATAGTAAATGATGGCTGTTTTAACTGACTGAACTCTCAGCAACAGTGTTGTCAGCCCATAGCAAGGTATAGAGTTGAACCATCTCTTCTAGAGTAGGTATTCTAGGGTTATTGTTGGGTGAACCTGATGCAAAGGCTTGCTCGCACATCGTGTTTATTAGCGCATCAAAATCTGCTTTTTGTACACCAAACTGTGCCAATGTGGGCACGTGAAGCTCATCATTTAAGCTTTTTAGATAATGGACCAAGCTGACGTTGGCCTGATCATCTGTCTCGCTATGATCCGCTATTCCTAATGCACGTGCGCAGTCTGCATAACGGTCGGGGGCACTAGAGATACCGAACTCTGTAATGGTTGGCAATAGCATCGCGTTTGATAGGCCATGTGGCACATGAAAAAAGGCACCAATTGGACGACTCATGCCATGTACCAGCGCCACTGAAGAATTACAGAACGCAATACCTGCTAAAGTAGAGCCCAGCATCATTGCTTCACGGGCGGTTTCATCTTTGCCGTCGTGATAAGCGGTTTGGATATTGGGTCCAATGAGGCGTAGGGCTGCGAGCGCCTGTTGGTCGCTATAGGCATTACGTTTAGGGCTGATATACGCTTCGATAGCATGGGTCATCGCATCGATACCCGTATCTGCGGTAGTACGAGGCGGTACGCTGAGCGTGAGGCTATAATCGATAATGGCTGCGACAGGCATAAACCCCATACCCACGCACAACAGCTTTTCATTATTAGCCTCATCGGTAATGATGGTAAAGCGTGTCACTTCTGATCCTGTGCCTGCCGTCGTCGGTATGGCAATAATAGGCAAGCCTGCTTCGTCCACTTGACGAGGAAACTTATAATCGCGAATCACGCCGCCAAATTTTCCTAGAATAGCAATGGCTTTTGCACTATCGATAGGGCTTCCGCCACCTAAGGCAATCAGACCATCGTAATCTTGTGCTTGTACTTGAGACACGCCAGCCTCAATAGAGCTTTCAGTAGGCTCTGGCACCGTATCTGAAAACACATCGGCATTGATTTGTGCTTCTTTCAAAATGGTTTGAATGTTATCGACATAGCCGAGTTTAACCATCATCTCGTCAGTGATAATAAGGGGTTTTTTCACCCCTAAGCTGGCCAATATTGCTGGCAGCTTTTGGCAGGCATCGCGTCCAATTTCCATCGTTCTTGGGAGCAGGATACTGTGTGACATAGTGACTCATCCTTGAATTAATGACTTCAGATATAAGCGTAGTAGGTAGCTCAATCGTCGTACAGACTATTCACAAAAGTGTATAGCGTTTAGATATAAAATTCACATAACGATAAATATCTTATCGATATGTGAAATGTATCAGAATATATTTATAATAGCAAGACGCAAAAGGATTAATTTTATCGTTATAATAAACAAAATTTATTCGCTGAGAATCAGCTAGAGGTCTAGAGTAAGTAATGAGTAATACTAAAAAGAAGGGCTCAAGTGTTGAGCGCGTTTTGCAGATAGTAGAAGTGCTAGCCAGCTCGCAAAGACCAATGAGTGTCAGCGATTTAGCAGAAATATTAGAAGTGCCAGTGCCGAGTATGTATCGGCTATTGGATCAACTGCAGGGTCTTGGGTTTGTGCAGTTAGATTTGCCAGGGAAGGTCACTTGCGGTAAGCGCACTTATAAGCTTGCCATGAACTTATTGCAAAACAGTGATTTCAAAAATGAAAGATTGGCCATATTGAATGAACTGTCAGCGCAAATAGGGGAGACGGTGGGTATTTCGATTTTGCAAGACTTGGATGTGGTTTATATCGATCGCGTTATGTCGGATTGGCCGCTACAAATATTTCTACCTTCGGGCACGCATGTACCCGTTTGGGCCAGTGCCAGCGGCAAATTATTATTGGCACAGCTAGCGGATGAGAAATGCGAGCGCATCGTTGAAAAAATGTCGATACATGCGCTAACGACCAAAACTCAGACCGATAAAAAGCAACTGATGCAAACGATTAGTGCAACGCGTGAGACGGGAGTAGGAATAGATGACGAGGAGTTTATTCCAGGTATGGTCGCGTGTGCGGTCATGATTCCTAATGGCGATCAACAGGCATTTGCGACGGTGTTTACCCATGGGCCGACCGTGAGAAAAAGTCTAGAGGAGCTGCTCAGCTATGTGCCTCTTATGCAAGAAGCAGCAAATGAGCTATCGGTAATTTTTAATCAAAACTATGAATAGAGAAGTAGGCGAAAAGCAGGGTAATAAATTACTATGAGTGTTAGTTGATCTTATAGCAAACCCCAGTCAGAACATCATCATCTCAGTAAAAAAGATTGGTAACGCTATATTATATATAGCGTTACCAATCTTTTTTACTAAAAATCATGTTTTGTAAGTGACAAGATACTGTACCGTCCAATTTAGTATATCTATGATGTCAAACCCATTTGTCGTTTTTACAAACTCGTTAAGATAAATGTTTGACATAGGTATAGTGCGTTATCTGCGGGTTTAGGTCGTTGGGATACTGATCAACACGTTGATAGCCATTGTTGTCGTAGTACTGATAAGTACACAAAGTATCTGTGTGCAGTGCATACGTGGTTACGCCCTGTGCCACGAGATAAGTCTCAAATGCCTGAATCAACGTTGCACCAATACGGTGGCGACGATAATCTGGATCTACACAGAAAAACTGCAGCTCGCTATCAAAATTGACTGTCTTTCGTTTCGCGCCAGCCGATTCTTTTTTCTGTAAATCACTTAATACCTGTTGTCCTTGATCAGACAGGCGCAGCTTGCTTTCTATCTGATCAATAATAGGCTTATCATCGAATAATAAAGCTTTATATGGATCGTGTTTAGTGACCCCTATCACCACACCGCAAATAATGTCACCATATTCTGCAACTTGTATAAAAGTAGCATGATGACAGTCTTTAGCTAGAAATAGGGTAGCCAGTTGCTTTAGAACCCGCTTATCTGTGGCAGTAGTAAATACACTCAAATTCATATTGACGACAAAAAGGTCGACAATGGCTGAAAAGTCTTCAGGCGTAGCACGACGATACTGTATTGTCATCAGTCACTCTCTTTCATCATTAAAAGTACTGGCGTATGCTTCTTGACAAAGCATTCATACGCCAGCACCTTGACACTAACATCTGACTAATAGACATAGCCAGATGTTAGTGTTTTTTACTTAATAGTTGTCCTGTATTTACCACTCTATCTCACCTGTATTGACTTGACTGCTCAACTCTAAATCACTTCCTCCGGGCAACGCTGGATAAGCCGATTTCATGATGGTAATCACTTTTTCTGATTGCTTAGAATCTTGTTTTTTTGCCTCGCCCAGTGCTTGCTCAAAAGTTTTTAGATAATTGAGGGTGAAATCAACAGCGTAGTTTTTTTTGAGTAGGTTGCCTGAATAGTGACCTGGTATCACGACGTTTGGCTTTAATTGCTTCATTTGTTCTAATGATTGCATCCAAGCGCTACGAGCTTCTTTAGTTTGGGTATCAGCAGTCCACACATGCATGCCTGATGTTACCGACACGCCGCCGAAAACGGTTTTTGACTCTGGTACCCACATGTATGCTTGAGGGGTTCCGAACGCTTTGATTTCAATTTTATGGCCTTCTAAGGTCAGTGTAGACTGGTTAAGTGTTTGAGGTACTGTGATCTTGGTAGGCGCGTGTTTGCCAAGGATTGGGCTCCAATGCTTTAATTTTGTATCTTTGGTCGCCTCAATGTGTTCAACAATAGAAGGGCTAGACATAACCTTCACATTAGGGAAGGCTTTGACTAAAGGCTGAAGACCGAAATAGTAATCTGGATCGCCTGCCGTGATATAGATCATTTTAAGGTCTTTATTGCTTTTTTTGATCATATCAACCAATGCTTCACCGTCGCTAACACTAAACTGCGCATCGAACAAAATAGCATCTTTCTCGCCACTTGCCAGTACAGAGGTCACTGGGAAAATAGCATTTTGATCTGGTTTATATGCTTGTAGTTGTAGGTCGGCTGCGTTCGTTTGGGTTGCAAGCAGTAGAACACTGGCCGCCATAGAAGCTGTCATTAATTTTTTCATAATCCACCTGTATTTTTGTTTGAGTAAATAGACCGCGTTAATGGCGGTATTCGTTGTTAGTGGCTATTCTATTCGATTGTATTTCGTTTAAATACGCTATAATCCAGTGTTTACTGTTTCAGTTTTCGCGCAAATGAGGATGGATAAATGGATAGACTGACCGCGTTACAGGTGTTTGTTGCTATCGTCGAACAAGGTAGCTTGAGCCGTGCTGCGGATAATTTAGATATGTCTAGAGCTAAGGTAACGCGCTATCTGACAGAGCTTGAGAGCTGGATGGATATACGCTTATTACATCGCACGACTAGAAGTCTGAGCCTGACTGCCCCTGGTGAGCAGGCGCTTGAGGTGGCGTATCAGTTACTTGAATTGACCGATTCATTGGATCAGATACGCAATCAAAATACTTTGGAGTTAAAAGGTAAGTTGCGGATTACTGCTAGCCTTTCGCTGATTGATAGCCTTTTGATGGATGTGGTTGGTCGCTTTGTATCTCACTGGCCGCAGACAGCGATTGATATTCTTACCACTGATGACTCGGTTAATTTAGTTGATGCCCGTATTGACTTGGCGATTCGTATCACCAATGATTTGGAGCCAAATGTCGTTGCCAGACGTATCGGTGAGTGCCACTCTATCGTATGCGCTGCACCTGAGTATTTAAAAAAACGTGGCAGACCTACAGATGTACAGTCGCTTGTACATCACAACTGTCTATCGTTTACGTATTTTGGACGGTCTGCATGGGTGTTTGATGGGCCAAATGGTCCAGAATCTGTCCCTATCTCTGGCAATATCAGTGCCAATATCTCTGAAGTCTTGCTTTCTGCCACGCTACGTGGACACGGGATCAGCTTACAGCCATCTGGCGCAGTCAAATCTTTGATTGCATCTGGACAACTTATTGAGTTATTGCCTGAATGGAAACCCAAAACTTTGGGTGTTTATGTGGTTTATGCCAATCGAAAGCAGGTGACACCATTACAAAGAAGGTTTATTGATTTTCTCGCTGAAGAAATAAAGCATTCGCCTTACTGGTAGCAAGCAATGGATGAATATGGACTGTTTATAAAACCCAATATTAGCAATATCACCTAAGAACGTTTAAATTAGCACTTAATTCCTCAAATATAATAGGTACGTAGACACTTCTGTAACCTGTACGCTTTCTCATGCTAAAACTCCTTATCCATACCTTATAACGAGTTCTGTTGTGAGCTTGATTATCATGAGAAGTGGAATAGCAAAATACTGCTTTGCAGCGACGTAAGATAAGAGCTGTGCTCGCAGTGAAACGAGAATTCAGAAGGGTTTAGGCTATAGAAGGCCAAGACAGATGTGGTTTGATTATTATCGTCAGGTTGAGTAACTAAAGTCTCCCAAGTTTAAATATACAGATTTGATGGCAGAGGTTATTTTCAAACTACAAACCAAATCCGCAAGTTTACCCTGCATAAGTAAAATATTTATTCGCTTATTTGTATCAGTACCAGTAAAATGCGAGACTGTTTTTTACACGAGTTTATGAGTAACCAATGATACGTTTAACTGAAATTAAATTGCCATTAAATCATGCACCTGAAGATTTAACGACTGCTATAACGACAAAACTTAAAATTTCTGCTGAGCAAATGGCGTCATTTGTGATGTTTAAACGTGGTTATGATGCTCGTAATAAAAGAAATATCCAATTAATCTATACGCTAGATATCACACTGACCGACTCGGATTTGACCAATGATTTACTGGTTCAATTTGAGTCAGACAACCATGTTAAAGCAACGCCAGACACCAGTTATAAATATGTAGGTGAAGCGCCAAAAGATTTAACTGAGCGTCCTGTTGTTATTGGTTTTGGACCTTGTGGTTTATTAGCAGCACTTACCCTTGCTCAAATGGGTTTTAAACCTATTATCATTGAACGTGGTAATGAAGTAAGACAACGCACCAAAGACACCTTTGGCTTTTGGCGTCAGCGTAAATTAAACACAGAATCAAACGTACAATTCGGTGAAGGCGGAGCGGGTACTTTTTCTGACGGTAAATTATATAGCCAAGTGAAAGATCCCAATCATTACGGTCGTAAAGTAATGACAGAATTTGTAAAAGCTGGTGCACCAGATGAAATTTTATTTGTCAGTAAACCGCACATAGGCACTTATAAGTTAGTCACTATGGTAGAAAAAATGCGTGCTGAGATCATAGCGCTTGGTGGGGAAGTCCGTTTTGCGACTCGCGTAGACGACTTGCACATCACTGACTCAAAAGTAACTGGCGTGACACTCAATACTGGCGAAACCTTAAAAACTAACCATGTTGTTCTTGCTGTTGGTCATAGCGCCCGAGACACTTTTGAGATGATCCATGATAAAGGCGTATATGTTGAAGCAAAACCTTTCTCGATTGGTTTTAGGATTGAACATAAACAGTCAACCATAGATAAAGCACGATTTGGTGACAATGCTGGAAACGAAATACTTGGCGCTGCGGATTACAAATTGGTTCATCATTGTAAAAATGGTCGTTCTGTCTATAGTTTTTGTATGTGTCCAGGCGGAACTGTGGTTGCCGCAGCATCAGAAGAAGGCCGTGTTGTCACTAACGGCATGAGCCAATATTCAAGGAACGAGCGCAACGCCAATAGTGCTATTGTGGTAGGTATCGACCCAGAGCGAGATTACCCAAACCACCCTCTTGCTGGTATCGAATTACAAAGACAACTAGAAACCTTAGCGTTTGAATTAGGCGGCAAAGATTACAGTGCACCAGCGCAAACCATTGGCGACTTCTTAAAAGGTAAACCAGACTCAGAATTAGGCGATGTAAAACCGTCTTACACACCAGGCATTACCTTAACCGACTTAAGCAAAGCACTGCCAGACTTTGCCGTGGATGCCATACGTGAAGCCATTCCAGCGTTTAATAAAAAAATCAAAGGATTTTCATCTGACGATGGTTTATTGACTGGTGTAGAAACCAGAACATCGTCACCAATCAGTATTAAACGCAATAAAGAATTCCAAAGCATTAATACCAAAGGCTTATTCCCTGCAGGCGAAGGCGCGGGCTATGCAGGTGGAATATTATCAGCAGGGATTGATGGTATTAAAGTGGCCGAAGCTGTGGCGAAATCGATGTTGAACATAGAGTAAGAGCGGCTTTAGGCAAACCCCAATATCAAACCTCTTACCTAGATAAAAATATGCGATCGAAAAAGCCTTTCAAGCTATGAAATATAAAGCTTGAAAGGCTTTTTTGTGTTTTCAGGATGGTGGACTATTTTTATTGACCGATGCTGTCAGTGTGATCTCTTTGATTGCTGTAAACCTTATTTTATAGTCTTGGTTATACACAAGCGCATTCTTTAATGAACTCAGCAGCTTTCTATGGGTGCTTTATCGAAGCATATGCTGCGTGATGATCTTGTGATACGCGTGGCTACAGTACTGACTGCCTCTATCAGAATGTACAATCAGCCCTTGGCTTGACTCTTTATTCTTAATTGCCATGTTCAATGCACGGCAGACCAAATCAGCGGTCATGCGCTTGTCGATGGCAAGCCCACCAGCTCTTTGGTGTATAAGTTCTTAACCCCTGCTAAATACAACCAGCCCTCATTTGTCCAAGTATAGGTAATATAACTGACCCAAGATTCGTTAGGACGGATAGTGTTTCCCAATCTCATCACTGGATACTCTGACTAACAATTAATGCTGCTATTTATCCTACTGTGATAGCCTAATTGTTTAAAACCTAACACGCGATACGGATATATGATTTAAATAACTTTTAATTATCCTTGATACCAGCGTACTTTACGAGCTGTACGTAACGAATTACGTTGTAGCGTAATTATGATTCCCCAATCTATCAACACTTCTCTTTCCTCATAAGCCAATTCAAGCTGTCAATTATTTACTTTATCTCTTCAAAAGTAGTATTAAGCGCATGACAATATCATCATGCTTACACGCTTTTATTGGCGCGTTCTATTCTACTCATTGAATAGCATTTGTATTGTTGCTAACTGGTAGGTATTTCAGTTTTATCTTCTGCGTATAAAACACTTATTGAATATATTACATAGCTTATGGACAAACTTAATATAGTAGTCCAAAAGATATTAGATTTACTTATAAATACTATTAATTTATAACGTTTGACGGAGACTTTTCAACAACATATATTAGAGAAACATGAGTAATGATCATAATATACGGCTATTGGCAATCAGATATAAAAATATAGAGCTTAGTAAGTACATTAGAATTTTTAATATTATTTTTTAAGTATTTTAGAAACAAAGGAATGTTCAGAATGAAAGTTTATAGTCATGAAAATCAAAAGCTTCACCATCCAAAGACTTACTTTTCGCGTGGACAAATGCGCGAGCCTCAAGAAAAACCTGAGCGATTGATTGAGCTATTAAAGGCACCAGAAGCTTTAGACTTGGTAGTAACAACTGCTAAAGATATTGGCATCGCGCCAATTTTGGCTATTCATGATTTAGATTATGTTGATTTCTTAAAGCATGCTTATGATGAATGGATGGCAATAGATGAAGAGATGGGCGAGGAAGTTCAGACGACGATTTATGTTCAGAATAATAACCCAGGTCTTGGTATCTTAGCAAAAGCGGCCAAATATCAAGCCGATGGTAGCGCACCAATTGGCAAATACTCATGGACCTCTATTTATTGGTCAGCTCAAACAGCACTCAACGCTGCTGAAAATTTATTAAATGATGAAGACAATCAAAACAATATTCAAATATGTCTAACCAGACCTGCAGGCCATCATGCTCGTAAGAATGCGGCAGGCGGCTTTTGCTATTTAAATAATGCTGCAATCATTGCACAGCATCTCCGTCAAAAATTTCAAAAAATTGCCATTATCGATACAGATATGCACCATGGTCAGGGTATCCAAGAGATATTCTACGACCGCAAAGATGTGCTATACACCTCTGTTCACGGTAGCCCTATCAATTTTTATCCGGTAGTCGCCGGTCATGAGCACGAGAGAGGTGCAGGAGAAGGTTATGGCTATAACCTCAATTTTCCAATGCCTCATGATACTGATGAAAGGGGATTCTTTCATTATGTAGATCGCTCAATAGAAACCTTAAAATTATTTGATCCAGATGTCATTGTTCATGTCTTAGGGTTTGATGTCTATAAAGACGATCCACAAGCCAAATGTCACGTTAGTACGGAAGGCTTTAAAACTTTGGCACAGAAACTTAAGGCGTTAAATAAACCGATCATTGTGCTGGTTGAAGGAGGGTATTGCATAGAAAAGCTCAATGAAAATCTGCAATCTTTCTTATCTGGGTTCATTTCAGAAAACAATAATGATTAATGAAAAATAAATGTTTAGTCGCTAACCGTTTAAAGGATTTATTAGGGTTATTACTCGATTAACTCACAACAACAGGGATGTTTAATATGAGTGTTTCAATTATTAAGGCGATCAGTTATGCCGGTGTGTATGTTGGGGCTGTCATTGGTGCTGGATACGCAAGTGGGCAAGAGGTGCTGCAATTCTTTGCAGGTTACGGTTTTATCGGTATGCTGGGTGCTGTGATTACGATGATCATGCTGGCATGGTACGGTACGGTGTTTATGGAGTTGGGTCATCAGCTTAAAACCAATAGCCACCGTGTGGTTCTTAACTACTTATGTGGCAAAAAAATAGGTTTCTTCGCCGATTATATTCTTTTGTTTTTTATGTTCGGCGTCATTAGTATTATGTTCTCAGGTGGCGGGGCAGCTATCGAACAATACTGGGGTTTACCGTCCGTTGCTGGCAAGATACTGATTGCTATAATGACCTTGTCAACCGTCATATTTGGTTTTACATCTTCTGTTAGAGCGTTAGGGATTATTTCCCCGTTAATGATTTTGGCCGTGGTTGTCATCTCTGTCATTACCTTCACTAATTACTCTGACCAATTAGCAACTGTTGATGCCACTATTCAAACGCTTCAGCCCGACACAGCCACGTCTTTTTGGTGGACGTCAGCAATCGTTTATGTCTCATACAATGTCATTCCAGGCGTATCTACTTTTGCCTCAATTGGTAATAAAGAGCCAAATCTAAAAACAGTCAGAATGGCCGGTGTAATCGGTGGTATGACATTGGGTATTTGCTTACTATTCATTATTATGGCGCTCTTATCAAATCTTGAAAACGTCATGAGTTATGAGCTTCCATTTTTAGAGATAGCACGTGGTATTAGCCCAATGACAGGATTATTATTTAGTGTAGTGCTCGTCGTTGCCGTGTTTACGACAGCGGTATCCAACCTTTATGGTTTCGTTATTCGCTTCTTTGATTCTGATACAGAAACATCAAAGTTTCGTATTTTGACTATAGTCGTCGTGGTGCTGTCTCTACTGGCTTCACTCTTTCCGTTCAGTACATTGGTCGGCACCTTATATCCCGCTTTAGGTATTCTCGGTATGTATGTACTGCTCTGTGCGCTATATAAGACTTTCAAAGGTCAAATATTTATGGCTGAACGACCAAAGCTATAACAAAAGGCAAAGCAGAAACAAAAGGATATAGTATGCGATATGAAGTGATTGTTATTGGTGCTGGCATGGTAGGGACATCTATTGCTTGGCATCTGCAAAGTCATAACTCTCAGGTTTTATTATTAGATAAAAAGCCACCGGGATCAGAAACATCATATGGTAATGCGGGATTGATTCAGAGAGAAGCTATTCATGTGCATCCTTTTCCAAGGCATCTTGCAGAATTAATAAGAGTATTACCGAATCAAAATACTGATATACGCTACCGTTGGCCTGCTGTCTTCCGTTACCATCAGGCATTATTAAAGTACTGGCAGTTCTCTGCACCTTCTTCTGTTCAGCAAATAGAAAAAGAGTGGCAGACTCTGATTGAGCATTGTACGAGCGAACATCAAGAGATGATTACGGCCGCAGGTGCTGAAGATTTGATCAGGCGTGATGGTTGGATTGAAATGCATCGAGACGAAAACAAACTTAAAGCAGCAATTTTAGGTGCTGAAAATGTACTACAACAAGGCATTGAGCACAAAGTTCTATCTATTACGCAATTAAAAGAATTAGAGCCCAATGGTAATTTCGATGATTTTATCGGGGCTATTCATTGGTCTAACTCTTGGCAGGTATCAAACCCTGGAGCTTTGGTAAAGGCCTATGCAAAAAGTTTCCAAGAAATGCACGGGTCAATAGGTGAGTGCACGGTCAAAGAAATACGACCTGAGGGCGATGGCTGGCAAGTGATAACTGATCTTGATACTTTTTATAGTGATGATCTGGTTATCGCAGCAGGCCCTTGGTCTAACCAGTTGATAAAACCTTTGGGATATGATTTACCTTTATTTCCTATGCGTGGCTATCATCAGCATTTTGAGACGACGCCACAGAACACGGTCAATCACAGTCTGGTAGATATGGATAAAGGCTTTGTCATGGGGCCGATGCAGCAAGGTATTCGCGTCACAACTGGCGCTGAAATGACTACCATCGATGCACCAAAGAACTTTGATCAGTTGAACGCTGTATTGGCTTTCGCTAAAAATATTTTACCATTAAATCAAAAAGTGGAAACAGAGGCGTGGGCAGGCTCACGACCGTGCATGCCTGATATGAAGCCGGTCATCGGAGTCGCTGGTAAACATAACAACTTATGGTTTGCC
The DNA here is from genome assembly GCF_017942195.1 of Psychrobacter sp. K31L. Taxonomy (NCBI): domain Bacteria; kingdom Pseudomonadati; phylum Pseudomonadota; class Gammaproteobacteria; order Moraxellales; family Moraxellaceae; genus Psychrobacter; species Psychrobacter sp. K31L. The sequence continues at coordinate 104,702 of NZ_JAGKSC010000001.1, forward strand.
TTTGGACATGGTCATCAAGGCTTCACCTTGGGGCCTATCACTGGACGTATTATAGAAGAGTTATTACACAACAAACCTACAATAGTGGATATTGAACCTTTTAATGCTCAACGATTTTCTAACGCTTAATAATATTATTTTAACGAGATAATCTTAAATTTCGTTATTTCTAACATACAAGGATTAATCAACATGCGAAAACTTCATAGTAACCAACGTATGAGCCAAATTGTTATTCACAATCAGACCATTTATTTGTCAGGTCAAGTTGGAGGTATTGATGAAGATGTGGCTACTCAAACGTTGACATGTCTAAATAAAGTCCAAGCGCTATTAGAAGAAGTAGGTAGTAATAAATCCAAAATTCTATCAGCCACCGTTTGGCTAAAAAATATGGAGGATTTTGCAGCGATGAATGATGTGTGGGATGAGTGGTTTGCAGATACTCAACCACCTGCTCGAGCCTGTGGTGAATCAGTATTGGCGCATCCTGACCTATTAGTAGAAGTGACGGTCATTGCTGCTGAATAAGTTGTTTTGACACTTATAAGAAATAAAGACTTTTATTAAAATGAAAAATTAAGGGACTAACAATGAGCAACATTATCCATGGTGGTCGAGCAATCGTAGACAGTTTGCAATTACACGGTGTCAGTCGCGCCTATGTCGTTCCAGGTGAAAGTTATCTGTCGGTATTAGATGGGTTGTATAATGCTGATATTGACACAGTGGTGTGTCGTCATGAAGCAGCCTGCACTTACATGGCAGATGCTCATGGCAAATTTACGGGTCAGCCTGGTATTGCTATGGTTACCCGTGGACCAGGCGCGGCACAGGCTTATACTGGTATTCATACCGCATGGCAAGATGGTGTGCCGCTCATATTATTCGTTGGACTTATTCCTGTTGCAGACAGAAACCGAGAATCGTTTCAAGAGTTTGATCCCAATCAATGGTTCTCTAGTCAGTGTAAACGTGTACTGATATTGGATGAAGTTTCAAGAGCATCAGAGATTGTAGCCAAAGCTTTTCACGCTGCTTTAGAAGGACGACCAGGTCCTGTCGTTGTGGGACTACCTGAAGACATCATCCAACAGGAATTCCACGGACAATTGCATCCAGTGATTCCTGTTGCTGAAGGTGCTATATCTAATGACAAGCTTGATATAATATTAAATGCGTTATCTACTGCTGAAAAGCCACTGATTTTTGCAGGGGGACAAAATTGGACGACCGAAGCTTCTAAACAGTTAACCCAGTTTGCAGAGGACAATCACATTCCTGTCATCCATGATTGGCGCGCCTCAGACAGAGTGGCTTTTGATTCTCCTGCCCACGCAGGTTACCTAGGTTATGGGCGCTCGGACGACTGTGCCGCATTAATCGAAACAGCTGATGTCGTGCTTACGATAGGTACTGTATTAGGGGACGTTGCTAGTGATGGGTATAAATTGCGCCAGTCCTTTGATAAGCCTAATTATATTGTTAATCTAGATACAAGCTTGCGTGGTCATAGTGGTGCAGTTACTGAGCATATCGTCGCTAGCCCTATTAGCTTTATCAAAGCGATTAGCCAAGTATCGCTGGCAAGCTCAGATTCACGTGATACTTGGTTTAATTATTGTCATAAGCAACAGAGAAAAGATTGTGCTTTTCCAGAAACGCCCGTAGCAACGAATAATATTGAGCAAACAAATACTGATCAGACATACGTCAGTATGACCCAAGTTATCAAAGCGTTGACTGAGCAGTTACCTACCGATGCTGTCTACAGTTTTGGTGCTGGCAATCACTGTTTATGGGCGCAGCGTTATTTGCCCACAAACACCTTCCCAAGTCAGCTGAGTACTAGAAATGGTGCGATGGGTTACAGCCTGCCAGCGGGTATTGCAGCTGCATTAGAATCGCCTGAGCGTTTATCGATAGTGGTCACGGGTGATGGCGAATTTATGATGAATGAAGCAGAATTGTCAACGTCCATTCGTTATGATGCCCCTGTCTTAATTGTTTTGATGGACAATCAGCAATTTGGTACTATCCGTCAACACCAAGAAGCTCATTATCCTGATCGGGTGTCTGGTACGCAGCTACAAAACCCTGACTTTGCTGCACTGGCCAATGCTTTTGGTGCCCATGGTATACGAGTCGCTAATAACAAGGACATCGCAACCAGTGTGACCAATGCGCTGAGAATCGTCACAAAAGAGCGTAAGACAGTATTGCTGCATGTGATTACAGACCCTGATGAGCTAACACCTTAGGTATTAATTAGCTTGTCATGATAAGAAGGTGTTATGACAAGCCATACAATAAATAAGCATTTATACCGCCCCGTTATCCTTAGCTATATTGTATTATGAGCTGAGAACAATGATGAAAGGGGAGCTAAAAATTCAGAGGCTGAATATGTATCAAAAAGACTAAGTCCTCCTTATTTTTGGTAGTCCTTTCATGTTGAGTTGTTATCAATATATTTATAATACAAGTGCTGAAACTACTATGCTGCAACAGAAATTAGCCGATAGCTTGAATTGGACATTGCTTCATGTGTTAATAGCTATATATGAGGAGGGAAGCATTAGCGCAGCTGCTAATCGGCTAAACATTACCCAGTCAGCAGTCAGTCAAAACCTTAAAAAGCTTGAAGAGCAGCTCGAAAGTCAGCTACTTATTCGCAATACCAAACCGTTAGAGCTCACTCCAATTGGTCATTATTGCCTTCAAGTTGCACAAACGATTTTTACAGAAATAACCTCTATTGAAGCCATGAAAGGTAGCAATTCGCATCTACTAGAAGGCGAGATTAAATTACTAGTCGCCAGTCGACTCCACAATCCAAAATACAATGATTTTTTAGTTTATTTCAAAAAAAAATATCCAAATATTACTTTAGATCTAACAGTGAAATCAAGTATGGATATTTTAAATAACCTCAAACAAAAGACGCCTGCTGTTGGTATCTGCTTAGCTCGACACATCCCGGAAAATCTTAATCAGCAGTTATTATTTACTCAGCGGTATTACCTATACTGCGGCTACCATCATCCGCTATTTTCAGTACCTAATTTGAGTTTTGATAGCCTATTAAAAGAGGATTTTATAGCTTTTAGTAGTGAAGATATTGGTGATGTGCTTTCACCAATTACGGTGTTTAAAGAAAGCCATAATGTTACTGGCCGTATTAGTGCTTATACCAACAATTTAGATGAAGCGGTTCGCCTGATTTATACCGGCTATGGCATCGGCGCGCTACCTGATCAGTTCATTGCCGCAACGCACTTAGAGTCTAAGCTTAGACGTTTGCCGCCAAGCGAAGGTATTGCTGATATCCCTATTCGTCTCTTTTGGCACAAACACCGTGCTTTATCACCTATTGAAGCTAGATTTATCGAAGAAATTATAGAGTTTGATATTTCTTTTTAATCGAAACTCTGTAAAGACAATATTACCTAATTTGAGATAAGCTGTAACTATTAGACCTCCTGAAAAAGTCAAATCTTAAGCTTGAAATTTACTAATCCTGAGAATTGAACCGTTCCGAATTTTTCGGAGGCAGATTTACTTGAGTCAGGCTGCAAACCCCAATTTCCACAAAGACACCTAACAAACCTTATTATTAGCAATTTGTGGTGTAAGCCTTATATAAATAGGCTTAGATAGATCATCAATATAGTGTGTTCATATCTTGGTTAGTGGTTCGTATATTTATAAATACTATTTATATACCCGTAATATTATAGGTAGTCACACCGAATAATTTTTAAATATACGCATATAAGTTAATTCTGCAAAAGCCAATTATTTCAAAACTACCCTGCCAGCCATACCATTCATTCGATGGTTTTTAATATCCCATGTGATAACGACACTAAAGAGCTGATTGGCTATGCCATCAATAAGCATGTGACAGCAGATTTAGTCTGTTGTGCACTCAATATGGAAATTAAGAATAGACGACCCAGCCAAGAGCTGTTTTTTTATTTTGATAGAGATAGTTAGTACTATAGCCATCAAAGATATCATTAAGTATATTGAGCTTGATTATAATGAGGAGTGACTAGCAAAGTACGTACTACCTTTACCATCACGTAAGCCATTATCGTTCATACAGTTGCTCTAATCATTGAGCTGTTGGAAGTGTCAAGCACATAGATAAATTCACTAATGACATGAATAAACATGCTTTATTAAATTCCATTAAGTGAGTAAAACACTAAAATCTCAAGCTATTTGCTATGAAGTCCGCATTATGAATGTGCTGAAATAAAATCTGCAATATATCTATTAACGATTTCCGGTTGTTCAAGTGCTACCGAATGACCGGCCTTTGGAATCACGAACATTTGGCCATCGGCTACTGTATTAGTAATATTTTCTGACAGAGGTACTTCATACGCATGATCCTGTTCGCCTGCCAATACTAGCGTAGGTACTTTGCACCCTTTAAGCTCATCTAATATGCCAGTGCGATGAATAACGCCATCAGCACTGCGCGCGATATCAGGTCCTAGTTTTAGCATATGATCACGCCAGTACTCACGCTCACTTGCTCGAGTGGCGTCTGCCAAATAGTCATCGCCAAACATGATATACATAAGCGTATCGATAAATGGTTCAGTACCTTGTGCACCTAAGCCTTCAACCAAAGGCGAAAAATCGGCCAGTTTGTATTCAAGCTCTCCGCTAGATCCAAGTATAATACAACCCTTTAGCAAATCTGGGCGGCGAGCGGCTAAACGTAGCGCAACAAACCCGCCCATAGAGTTCCCAGCAAAAAAGCAAGACCCTAGGTCGAGCTCCTCAATTAATGCTATGGCATCGTTGGTATGAGTATCCATATCAACGCTTTTCAATTCTGAACGGGCACTTTGCCCTTGATCCCGATCATCATAGCTCACTACTCGAATGGTTTTAGATAGATGTTCTATTTGATGCGTGAACATTTTATGATCAAAAAATAGCGAGTGACTTAGTACCAAAACCGGGGCGTTTTTAGGGCCATTGTCACTATAAAATAGGGTAGTTCCATTAACGTTAATATTTGGCATGATCTTCTTCCTTGTGTAAACACTATTGACCTTTATGACTCTTATAATAAACAGAGCGTGATATTTACCTTAATCTTTTAACTTTAATACTTTTATCAGAATTTCTGAGTCATTGAAAGCGATGAATTGTGAGCGTATCGGTTGCTAGGCAGTTTACTAATACGATAATTTTTAGCTCTCAGATATGCGTGGAGATACTTAACATTATAGCGCTGTTTGATTTCAATATAAGTTGATTTACTACTTATTCACTTTGATTACAGTGTGTTTTCTACTCACTAATGTTACGATTCAACGAGTCATGATAGCTAGATGGCATGATGCATAATACGTGATACATGTTATAGCCTAAGGTTAATGTGTTTCTTGCTATTGTGGTACATAGTCATTAGAGCTACTAGCTATTTGGCAACCAATTATTAAAAAAATGAGGCAAGGATGCTGATTTTAAAAACAAAGATCGAACGACCACAACTGCAACAAGTCAGGCTCCTTGAGCGCCCCAAACTACTGCATCAGTTATTTGGAGATAATACTCATCGGTTGGTTTTGATACAAGCCGCTGCAGGGTATGGCAAAACTACTGTTATGGTACAGCAGAGCGAACAGCTAGAGATACGTCATCTCACGGTTGGTTGGCTAACTCTAGATAACGATGACAACGACCCTATACGTCTGTACCAATATCTGTGGACAATATTGACTCAGAAATCTGATGCACAATTATTAGTAGAAGACAGAGTGACAAAGAGTCATATTCATCATTTACTGTCTCAGCTTAATACGACAACTTCCCATACATTATTTATTGATGAGCTAGAGGTATTAACCAATCCTGATAGCTTGAATATTATCTGGTGGCTATACCTATTTTTACCCAGTAATTACCATTTAGTTATTGCCTCACGTGCGCTTCCAAACTGGGCACTTGCAAAAGGTGAACTACAAGGATTGGTCCACATTATTAGAGCACATGAGTTGCGTTTGTCAGCACTTGATGCGCATATACTACAGCAGTACCTACACAGTAATTTGATACAAAATACTACGCTTACACCTTACATGGCAGCCAATCAGTCATTATCAGAGATGACAGTAGATGCTGCTAGCACCTTAACTTTGATTGATAACGAGTTGGTATCAATGCTTATTGATAAAACGGAGGGTTGGCTAACAGGTATACAGCTCATTAATTTATGCTGTACGAATGAAAAAGATTTATACCAACTCGTACATCAAATGAGCGGCGCACAGCGGCAAATAGCTGATTTCTTAGCGGAGCAGGTATTTTTACAATGTGATGCGCATGTCCAAAATCTTTTGTTAAATATTAGCGTATTGAGGAAAATAAATGCCAGCTTGTGTCACGCATTAACTGGCGCAACTGATGCGCAGGTCTTGCTGAAAAATTTAAGTCAACAAGGACTTTTTATTCAAGCGATAGATGATCAGTATCAGTGGTTTCGCATACACCAATTAATGAGACAGTTTCTGCAAACAAGGCTACAAAATCAAGCACCAGAAAAGTATTTTGCCACTCATTCTAAAGCAGCAGAATGGTATCAAACAAATAGTATGTTTTTGGAGGTGATCTACCATGCACAGTTAATCGGTGATAACACACTGATTTTGTCAGCTTTAACAGCAGTCAGTCATGATTTGATACTAGAGGGGCGGCTTTATAGTTTGTTAGAGCTGACTGAGTCTTTAACTGATAGTCAGCTGTGTCAACATCCAGCCTTACTATATGATTTAATTTGGGGTTTGATTCTATCTCGTCAACATTATAAAGCAGCCCGCTATATAAAAGTGCTTGAGCAAGAAGAGCTTTATTTGTTAGATAATGACAACCAAACTTTTATTAGCCATAAAGATAAGCAGTTAGGACTGTCAGCAATGACTGCTTTTATTGCTGATGACTTACCCAAATCTTATCAGTTGGCGCAAATAGGTCTTCAACAACTGTCGCTAGAGGCGTATTTTTTTAGAGCACCGTTATTGGCCATCTGTGCTTTATATCAACTTAATAATGGCAACATCAGACATGCTCATTCACTAATTTTTCAATCAAGAACCCTTTATATCAAGGATGATAATCCGTACGGATTAACTTATATAGATAGTATTGATGCAACTTGTGACAGGCTATTAGGCGATATACCATTAGCCACCAAGAAATTTCAGCGCATTGGTATCAGTCCAGATTATGCTCAATTAGGGACCAATGATAGTAATCGCGATATGATGCTGAGTGTGGCAAGCAGTTTAAAAGCGAGCTTTTATTATGAGTGCAATCGTATTGAAGATGCCAGACAAGCACTTAGAGATTTCGACCAAGGTGAAAACATGGTTATCACAGATATGATTACGTTGGGTTTTTTGACAGAATTGAAGCTGGCATGTTTAGCAGGGATGGAGATTAGTTATCAAGATCTCTCAAAAGCCAATAGCAAAGCGGATGAATGGTCGCTCCCACGGCTAACCAGTGATATACAACGATGGGTTGACGAGCAAGATTTGAAAAAAATAATGCCAGTAATGGTAACAGGAAAATATGATGATAAGAACAATCGGCTTGGTTATCAAATAAAAAAGCGAGCAAAAACAGAGGAGGGTGAGCTTAGTAGTTTGACGTTGACTGAATTATTGACTGGACTGGATCTGTTACCCTATCGTAAGGCGATATTTTCGGTTAATAGTCAGCAAGTAGCGCAAGTAGTGGTGGAGCTGAATCAACTTCTAAAAGCTGATCTACCCTTTGTGATACGTAATGCTCGCATAAGGTTATTGTTGGCAATGGCCTATCACGTGTTGGATCAACCTATACTGTCTTATAAGAGCTTATTAGATGCGCTGGAACAATTTAAATCAACACAAACTCATCGAATCATACTCGATGAGCATCCGCTAATTTTAGTGCTGTTGAATAAGATTTATCAGTATCAGGGAAATGAGGTTGCCGTATCGTCTGATATCCAAAAATATATAGTATCTATATTAGAAATAGGGGGTCGTGATTTTTATGAAGAAGGTAGTTTTTCATTGAAAGATAATCAATCTCAAATAGAAAGCGCTATGCAGCTATCTAGTGATAATCAGAGTGATCCTAATAGTATGATAGTTTTATCAGAGCGCGAAATTGAAATATTATTATTGGTTGAAAATGGTTTGAGTGATGGACAGATAGCCGATAAGATTTTTTTGTCTATTCACACCGTAAAATGGCATTTACGTAATATTTATCATAAATTACAAGTACGCTCCCGAACACAAGCCGTTGCGCAAGCACATCAACAGTATATTTTAAAATAGGCCAAGTCGTAACAGGTCATGACCTATTTTTAGAGCATTCACATATTAAACAATAGAATAGCCGCCATCGACGTTGACGATGGTACCAGTAATCCAACTGGCTGCATCAGAAGCTAAAAATAAAACCACGTTAGCCACTTCTATTGGGTTACCAAACCTTGCCAGAGGCGTTCTTGCCATAATACCATCGGTAAAACCGTCTAATACTTTTAACTGTTGAATCATCGGGGTGTCAATCCAGCCGGGTGCTACAGCATTCACGCGAATGTTATCTTTTGCAAGGTAGATAGCATGAGATTTAGTCAATTGATCGATTGCGCCCTTGGATGATGCGTAAGCAGGCGTGAGTTGTGACCCAAATATAGAATACATAGATGAGACGTTAATAATAGAACCACCAGATGATTTTGCCAGTAGTGGTACCGCGCATTCACTGATATGAAAAACTGCCGTTAAATTAATATCAACAACCTTTTTAAACATAGGTAATTCGTGTTCTGTTGTTGAGCCAATACCCGCGCCATTAAAAAGCACATCAAGCTGATTTAAATTTTTGAAAAAATTGGCGACTTTATCTTCATCAGTGACATCTAATTCCACTGACTCAATATCCAATTGCTGTGGATACTGTGCCTCCTTACTATTTAATCCTAATGCCCAAACTTTAGCGCCTTTTTGTGCAAAGGCAATGGCAACGGCTTGTCCAATTCCTGAGGTTGCTCCGGTCACAACGACAACTTTATGAGCAAATAAATCTTTTGAAAATGTATCTGATGCTTTCGTATCCATACGAAATACTCCTTTTATTAAACACCTATAGCTTAAGTAGCTAGTTAAGCTAATAACCTTACTCTGCTGATATATGACCATGAAGCGGGTTAAACAGTTATAAAATATCTCTGTCAGGGTCTACTATCAGACATACCCTAGTCATATTGATTAAAATTAGCATAAATATTGATAATAAAAGGATGGTTGTACTCAGTATTGTGTTTATAAAAAACCATTCTTTTGAGTGGTTGGCAGCAAGTTTTAGGCGAATATACTAATAGAGTATCTGCAAGAGATTAGGTGCAGTCATGACTTAACTTGCTCACAACTAGCAGCATCTGAAGGACACTGATGCTGACTTCGACTATTAACCGTATATCGCAAAAGGAATTGCATTATGTCTATCGGCACCCCTCAAGACTATCTATTGACGCTAAATATGAAAAAGGAAGGCGAGATAAAAAATGCCTTGCCAGGCGTTCATATCACGCCCTTTTATTTGAACCCTGAAACAGGGGTATGGGTTATTTACGCCCGTTTTGAACCCAATACTCAACTGCCAGAGCATTTTCATACGGGGATAGTACATTTTTATACCACAGCAGGATCTTGGATGTACTTGGAGTATCCAGATGATGTGCAAACAGCTGGGAGCTATTTATTTGAACCAGCAGGGTCAACACATACACTCAGAAGTGATGAAGGTGCAGAGGGGTTCATCATGGTTGAAGGTGCTAATGTGAACTTCAATGAGGATGGCTCGCTTATGTTTATTATGGATGCTGGTTGGATTGAACAGATGCTACATACTGTTGCTAAAGAAACTGGACAAAAAATGCCGCGTTATATTAAGCCAAATGCTAATAATGATTTTAGTGATAAAGCTACGAATAATCCTATAGTCTAAATACCCATTTGATATCTACTAATAGTGAGAAACATCAAAAGTTATACTGTGATTTTAGCTTCGTGAATGACAATCGTCTTAATAAGACATCCTCTTGAGTCAGAGCGAAGCCATAGTAGGTCTTCATAAACTAATCCTTCTGAGTGATATGCAACTTAGAAGGGTTAATTCAACTCTAAAAAGAGCAGATCGCGAAGCACGCCTTTATCAAAGATAACAGGCGCTTTCTTATTATTACTCGAATATGTCATATATTAGACGTGAAGCTATCAAGCTATACGAGTGGGAAAGTTGTGGTATGAGCGCACAGCGCATATACCGTAACAAATGTGAGCTACTAGTTAAAGCAATACATAGTGAGAGAAAAAAACAAAAGATCGTCTACACGCATATCTGAGTGAGCAAAAGTGTAATATTAGCCAAAACAGTCTAGAAGCGTTAAAGAACGTGGCATAAAATAGCTTTGGTACAATTTAATTATATTCCACGCATATGAGCTTCAAGTAAATTTCTATACAAGACTTTAATAAAAGTTATGGAAGAAAATAATACAGAACAACAGTCTATAGAAAATATAATATCTCCTTAATTAATTAGTAATGTACCAAAAAGCCTACATAGACTTGGAGGCGTTTACTTATTTTAAAGGAAAAGTCAGCATTACTTTGCTGATCGAAGAAATAGAAAGCATTTTAAAATACTAAAAAAGGGATTTACAAATAAAAGGAATTTATCAATGAGTGAGAATACTCTTGAAAGTCTTGGTTACAAGCAGGAGCTTTCACGAACACTAGAGCTAAGAGATCTTGTGATCTACGGTCTTATCTTTATCGTTCCTATTGCACCCTTCGGCATCTTCGGGCATGTAATGAGCGCCAGTGGTGGTACGATTGTGACCGCTTATATAATAGGGCTGGTAGGTATGCTATTTACTGCTGTGAGTTACTCACAGATGGCTAAAGAGTTTCCTGTAGCAGGTTCTGTGTACTCGTATGTTTCTAAAGGAACCAACAGTTTTGTCGGTTTTGTCGCTGGTTGGATCATGCTATTGGATTATGTTCTTATACCTGCATTGCTTTATGTTGTAGGCGCATTTGCTATTCACGACATTTTCCCTTCGATTTCACCAGTATTCTTGATCATCGCTTTCGTTATCTTTAACACTTATGTCAATATTCGTGGCATCAGCTTCACTGCATTGTTCAATCGTTGGATGTTAATCGCTGAACTTATCGTTCTTGCAATATTTCTGGTAGTAGGGGTTGTTGCCATTAGCAATAATGTCAACGGAGCTATGTTTTCGATAGCTCCTGTTTACGATGTAGACAACTTTTCAATGGGATTAATTATTTCTGCAGTACCTATTGCTGTACTAAGTTTCCTTGGTTTTGATGGTATTTCTACCCTAGCTGAAGAAGCTAAGGGGGGTGGTAAGGCAGTAAGTAAAGCGATTTTCCTAGTGCTGTTTATTATTGGTGGCTTATTTATTGCTCAAACGTGGATTGCGGCCTTGATACAACCTGATCCAGAACAGTTCAACAACCTTGATACTGCATTTTATGAAACGGCTCGTATTGCTGGTGGCGAATGGTTGGGAGTGCTGACAGCAGCAACGACAGCGATTGCCTGGGGTATCGCGGACTCACTAGTCGCGCAGATCGCAACAGCGCGTATTCTTTACAGTATGGGACGTGATCGCCTGTTGCCATCGGCACTTTCTCGTGTGCATTCCCGCTACAAGACACCATATGTCAGCACGCTGTTGGTAAGCGTGATATCTATTGTGGTTGCGATTGCTTTTATGTCTCATCTTGCTCTGCTGACATCTATTGTCACTATTGGTGCTTTAACAGCCTTCTTGATCCTAAATATTAGTACCATCTATTACTTTGTGCTTAAGAAAAAGTCTTATAACTTCTTTCTACATATTTTGAGCCCGTTGCTTGGCATGGCTGTTGTGGGATACATATGGAGTGGCTTTGAAAGCTATACTATTATTATTGGTGCCATCTGGGCTGCAATAGGCGTTGGCATTTATTATTTGGCAAAAATGCGTGGCCGCCAAGTCAATATGGAGATTTAATATGAAATTCAAGACGATTCATGATGTTCATCATTGTTTTGATCATGATCTTAAGCCTGTTGAAACTATAAGTTCCGGTGATACCCGACGATTCGATATTCTCGATGCTAGCGGAGGGTTGATTACTCGTGACAGTAAGGCTGAGATTCTTACTCGATTGCCTATGGATGCTCTAAATCCTGTCTGTGGCCCGCTATTTATTGAAGATTCTGAACCAGGTGACGTTATCGAAATTGAGCTTTTAGATTTCGAACCTGGTGGCTGGGGATGGACAGGAATAATACCTAGTTTTGGTTTGCTGTCTGAAGAGTTTACAAAGCCATGGTTGAAAATTTCAGAGTATGATAATGAATCAGTATATTTTCATGACGATGTCGTTATTCCTTTCCGACCATTTGCAGGGACTATCGGATTAGCACCTGCTGAGCCTGGTGCGCACTCCATTGTTCCTCCGCGCATATGTGGCGGAAATCTAGATATTCGCGATCTAGTAAAGGGGTCTAAGCTCTACTTACCAGTTCAGGTGCCAGGCGGCCTTCTTAGCATTGGCGATACACATGCATGCCAGGGGGATGGGGAGGTATGTGGCACTGCGGTTGAAACGCGGATGGCAGCTACAGCGACAATCAGACTGCATAAGGGCGATAGTATTCCTGCTCCCATGTTTGATATGCCCGCTGTTGCCAGCGATAACCATAATGAGGGGTATATTGTTACCACGGGAGTGGGTCCAGACCTTATGGAAGGTGCGAAAAATGCTGTTCGCTTCATGATTGATCGGCTGAATAAAAAAGCTGATATGGACGAAGAGTTAGCTTATGCCCTGTGCAGCGTAGCCGGACAGCTAAAAATAAGTGAAATCGTTGATCAGCCGAACTGGGTAGTGTCATTTTACATTCCTAAATCAATTTTTAAGTCACATAGTCTCAAAGCTATGTAGATTTCAGTGAATTATTCAATCTTGGCCGGATTTACTATTTGGCTATGATTGAATACGCCATCTAGCGTATACCATCTATTAAAAGACAATTGACTTCTCACTACCGGCTCAAAGAGTGATACACCGCTTAACTCTATTAGGTAAGTGTCTTATATTTGGGATGATTATCCTTCTATCTAAAGTTATTTACCATAACCTCTCACAAGCGAGAGCGACCGTATTTTCATAACTCTGCTTAAGCTTATCAAATCTAGTTGCAACTACGCTGTAGTTTTTCAAACCCCCATATTAAGATCCTTACCTAGATAAAAACATGTGATCGATAAAGCCTTTCAAGCTATAAAGCTTGAAAGGCTTTATTGTGTTTTGAGAATGAGGAGTTGCGTTTATATTTTTAATGGATTTTGAGATTCTAAGCGCCTTGAAATTAAAAGCTTTGGCTCTCAACTCATTTCATAAAAACATGAATATTTTTCAATATATAATATAATATAACGAAAAATATTAAACTAAAACCAACTCAAAAGATTCTTATATTAAATAAGAACAATCTATTTATTCATAGTGATGCTAGAAAGTAACCAACATAGACCTACCTTTAGATGATTTTTGAGGCCCGAACATTACTAATATTTTCAAAAGATTGTTACTGCTTGACCCTTGACAACAGTTGATGATATATTTCGTAGCGTGGCGGATTCCAACCAAATTTAGGGTGTTTCGATAAATAATCTTAGGAATAAAAATAAATGATAAAAAGATTTGATCGGGCGGATGTTGAAAAGCTTTCACTAGAGTTTGCTAAAGAAATGATCGATTTTAGCGATGGTGGTAGTAATGCAATGATTGAAGGTCATTTAATCAAGCGTGCTACAAACATGGCTATTGCTTGGCTTGAAGGAGAGGATTTACGTTCGAAAATGTTTGAGCAGCAATGTGCTAACTGGATCGATTTGGCTGAGGTAGATATTTCAAGCCTTAATTTAGAGTCATATAAAAAATATTGGTTTATAGCGCGCGAGCACGGTTCTACTAATCCTCTTGAGTTGATTCATGGTAAATTTATAAAGCCAGTTGAAAGTAAGCTTGTAGATGCCGGAAAATACAACAAATACTATGCCTCGTTTGCTGATATTCAAGATGACAGAGGCACTAATTACATAGCTCAGTATATTATCCCTGCAGAAGATGGGGCGATATTTAATCAAGACTTTGAGCCATTAGCACCCAAAGGTGTAGTGGTTAAAAATAAAAGCTTTTCGTCTACTATACATATACAGCCGAAACACTAATTGAGTTCGAAAAACGGTATTATGATAATTTAACCCTGTTAGGCATCGCTGCCTGACTCAAGTAAATCAGCCTCCGATATACTCGGAGCGGTTCAGTATTTTCAGATACCTGCTAGAATACCTTTAAAATGCTGTATGAAAATACATCGTAAGTTATATAAAGCCAGGATGTAATATATTAAATAATCAAAAGACCCCACAGCGTATAGGCTATGGGGTCTTTTGATTGCTTCTGATAATATTCGTTGGTGCGCCCACCAAGACTCGAACTCGGATCGATCGCTTAGGAGGCAACTGCTCTATCCTGTTGAGCTATAGGCGCATTATGGAGTGCTATTGTAAAAAAAAGCCTGTACAAAAGCAATGAAGAAAAGACAAATAGAGACAATTTAAATTTATTCGCTGTTGCTCAGCGCATCAGAGACATCTACTGGGTTGTTGCCTGTTGCTTTTTTTGCCCGTGATGTTGGTTTAAATAAGTCATTTACGCTGTTTTTGTAGCCACTGATGTTTTCATAATCATATTTCTTCAATATGTCTTGCCCTACACTTGAAAGTAAAAAGTTACGAAAGCCGATCGCTGTAGGGTTGTGTGTCAAAATAACACCATCAAGCGCATGCTCGTCTTTTAACGCATAGCTGAAAGAATTTAGGCGACGTGCTTCAGTATTATCCGTTACCGCAATTTTATTTGCTTTCACGCTATTAGAGTTATCTTGAGCGGTACTACCAGTCTTAGCTTTGCGCTGGTTGTGCTTGCCTTGCTCGACGTCGATTTGGGTTTGTAAGGGTGACAGTCGCTCGGCTGACAAGCCATCATCAGCAATAATTATATCGGTATTGTTGATAACAGACGTGCCATTAGTATCGCCCTCTGGCAAAGTCAAAAGCGCTGTCGAAGGTACATAGCTTGCCAATACCTGCACATGCGGATAGCGGGTTTTAAAGCGAGCGATAACCTGGTCTAGTGGGGTTTGCAAACTGTCCTCTACTTGCAAATACAAGGTGCTATCGGTGGTAGTTTTAGCATCGTTTTCAGTTGCCCCAGCCATTGGCTCATTTTCGCTTGCCATAATGGGCAGCGGGTCTATGTTTTTACGATTGCTACTCCACAGCCAAGTAAAGACAGCGATAAGTATAATCAGCAGCAGCAAAAGCAGGCCAGCCAATAGCAGCTTGTAGTCTTTCATATATTATCGTTCTTGTTTTAGTGGATTTAATTAAATCTTCAAATGGCATATAGTGAGTGATTTTCTGCTAAATATAAAGCTATTTATATAACACTTCCTCTACCAAGTCTGCCAGCATATCAGCAAACACATCCTTTGCTTGCAAGTTATCATCTTGTTTGCATACTTTTTTAGTATCGCTATTTTGTACACGGCTCTGCTGTCCAGCGCTCTTGTTATCGACTGAGGGTGACTTGCTGTTTAGTGTTGCAGTAGAGTCAGTTTCGCCATCGTTGATAGCGCCTGTCTCAGTATGCGCTGCTAATGGTGATTCACCTGTTAATAGTCTGTCTTTTAACCATTTAAACCCATGTGCCTCCCACCATGCTTCAAAACGTGGCAACGTGCTACCACGTACTGCTACAGGTAGATCTAGCGTTCTCAATTTCTGCGCAAGTAGAGGATCGCTGATAGCTTGATGAATACTCAGGTAAAGTGAGCTACTATCATCCTTATAGGGTCGTCTGTTCTGCCATGATCTGTCATCGATTTTCATACGTGGCAATTGCCACAAATCACCGCGATAATACACGACGTATAAGCGTTGTTTTGGGTGGACAAAAATGGCATCAATGGGACGCAATGGCATAATATTAAGTAATCCCGTCAATAGAAAGTGTTATTTATATACAGGTTGTAAAGGCCAATTTAAAAACCGCAATGAAATTATTTCATAGTAAATATGAATGATAGTATAAAACGACACTAAATGTCGCAAGCTTATTATAATGTCGGCATCTACACTAGTAAACGATAACCATCAATGGCACACTGATAGTGAATTCGGCATGTCAACGTCATCAATGGATATGTAGAATTTGCTACTATGGTTGTTTTTGTTTATGGCCCTCATGCTAGCAGAAATGCATAACAGTAACGACCATCAAACATGGATTGATGAGTATTGATTTTTGTCTGAATGTTTTATAGAGATTTTGAAATTGGATACAGACATCTCATCTATAAGTTAAACCTTTTTTATCAATCTTAGTATCTCACCCTTATTCCAATCAGATTATTGTCTATGTTCACTATTATTCAGTCGCACCGTACCGAAAATCTTGTAGATCAATTGCTTATACAATACCAGTCCAAGGATCAGCCTGTTTTTGAGCCTTTTATTGTCATTGTACCGTCAATGGTATTGGGTGATTGGTTGGATAAGACTATTGCCAGTCGCGCTGGCATTAGTACCTTGGTGCGTACTAAGTTCTGGGGTCAGTATCAATGGACGCTGATGCAAGATGTATTGACTCGCCATAATGCGTACTTACTGGCGCAAAACCCTGAAGCGACAACTCTAAACGTGCCGGAAGTGGCGGTGTTGTCACCAACGGTAATGCAATGGCGATTGTTTGGGTATTTGACTTACTATCAAGAGTCGATTGTTGCAGATGAGAAACATCCAGTCAATCCACTACTGGCGTCTTTGATTGATGAACCGCAGGCAGATGCTCAGCAGGACAATGTGCGACAGGATAAGGCGCAACAAGATGCCCGTATTTGGCAGCTGGCAAGCGATTTGGCAAGGGTGTTTAACCGATACTTAACCCATCGTGAGGATTGGCTGGCGCTATGGTCACATAATAAACCGCTGAATGTGGATGAGTTGATAGCGGATAAAGATGCACTGTCATTGCGTTTTGATAAATATGCGCGTGGCACGCCTGAGTGGTTGGTCGAGCATTATGTTGAGTTAGAAATCGCCCAACGATTCTTATGGTCGCATTTATTTGCTGATGTTCATCTACACCGTGTGGCACTGGAGCGTGCGTTCTGGTCGGCCTTAAAAAATAACAAGGCGAATGAGCGCGACCAGTTGCCAACCATATTGCGTATTTTTACCATCCAGCAACTACCACAGACAGAGCTAGATTTCCTACAGCGCCTGTCGCAATACATAAATATCACGTTATTACATTATAATCCATCAAAGCTGTTTTGGGCGGATATCGTCGATAAATCATGGTTACAGCGTCAGCAGATCATTAACCCTGAAAGTGTGTTCTTGCGTGATTATGGTCACAGTTTGTTGTCGCGTCTAGGGAAGCAATCGCGTGATGCTTTTGCAATGCTTGCTAACTTGTCTGGTAATGAGCAGTACGACGATGCACTGGTTGAATGGCAAGATAATTTTGATAGTGGTTTCAATGATGAGGTTGCTGCTGAGTATATTGATGATGCTAGTAGTACTCAAAATAGTCCAAGTTTGTTAAGGCGTTTACAGAACGATGTGTTGATGCTTGATGAGCAATCGACCCAGCAAGCAACAGCCGCTACAGTCTCGCAAGCAGTAAGCAAGCAACTAGAGCCAAGCTTTGATGAAGCTAAGCCAGCAACGGCTTGGTATGAAGATGAAGCGTTAGAGAATAAGCGCTTTGAGATAGACCGTTTTTGGGCAATCTCTTCGCAAGATAATAGCCTAAGCATTCATTCGTGTCATAGTTTGCAGCGCCAGCTTGAAGTGTTGCGTATCATGATTGGTCGTTGGTTGAATGAACCTATCAAACTGGGTGAAAAGAAACGCCATATCTCTGACATTGTTGTGCTGCTACCCGATGTTGAGCGTCATCATGCATTGATTGGTTCTATTTTCGTCAATGGTAAGGGTCAAGACGGTTTGACTTTGCCTGCTAAAGTGACTGGTGTTGTTGATGCGGACATTCGCCAGTTATGGGAAGCCATTATCGGTTTTTACAAACTATTGGGTAGTCATAGCGCTCGTTTTGAAGCGGCTGAAGTCTTAGACTGGCTCATGTTACCGCCTTTATTTGAAAGCTTCGGACTGACTCATGAGCAAATGAGCCGTGGTTGTGATTTATTGGTAGAGGCGGGCTTTATTCGCGGTTTCGACGAGCTGCATCTTAAGCAAACGTTGGACAGTAATGATTACGACTATCGCTTTAGCTTTGCGCAAGCTTTAGACAGATTGACCTTAGGTCTGGTCATGCCAGAGGCTGAGTTGAGCGACTGCTTGTATCCTTTAGATGAGGATGAATGGCCAAGTACAGCTTTACCAGAAATGACCTTACCGCTACCACAAGTGAGCCTAAATGATGCGCTGATTGTTGAAGCGCTTTGCCGCATTTATACCGGCTTGGTCGCACGACGTGATGATCATACACAAAAAATGAAAGCGGAAGATTGGCTCGATCAGATTGAGACACAAGTTATCCATCGCTACTTTGGCGACGTGGACCAAACGCGTACCATGCGCGCCATTTACAACGCAATGAATGGCTTTAAGTCGAGCTTGAGAGCCAATCGTCACTATAGGCAGTACGCTAGTGGTGATATCGACAACAGAGAAGTGGAACAGAGGCTGGCAGGTGTGGAGCAGTTGCCGCTCAAGCTAAGCTTTATGCTAGACAGTATCGAAAACGAGCTTGAAAGTCAGCAAGTCAGTGCGGAGCCAACGGGTGTAATTACCTTTGGTCGTTTCGGTGCACTAAGAAACGTGCCATTTGAGCTGGTGGTGATGCTCAATATGGATCTCTCTGAGTTTCCGGGGCGTGACCGTGATAACCGCTATGATTTGATGAAAGCAACCAATGCACGCCGCGGTGACAGAGTTAGTGAAGATGATGACAACGGCGCATTTTTAGATGCGCTACTGTGCGCGCGCAGTGCATGCTGGATGTTCTACAACGGCCAAAGCTTGACGGACACCCATGAGCATTTGCCAGCCAACCCAGTGAGCGAGCTATTGCAGTTCTTGCAAGGTGAGGTGCAGTGGCAGGTGAACTCGCTGGAGACATTGCCTAAGGATATTGACCCCACTACCGAAAGTCTCAAGCGCTATTTACCTAAATTGATTAAGCAGTGGTTGGTGACTGAGCATCCTGCACTACCTTTTCATGAGAGTCTGTTTGAAACGGCAATCGAAGGCAATGATATTTTTGAGCAAGCGTCTCCTGATATTGATGGCAATGCTAATGCCAACGTTAATGCCAACATTACTATCAATGCTCAGGATTCCAGCCCTGTCGATATGATTGATGAGTTGGATACTCTATTAAATACAGCCATGCGCAAAACCAAACTGGCTCAGAAAAAACAGTTTCCGCCTGCGCCGCTTTGGCAAGCGGTGTTTGACACATTAAAAGGGCGAGTATCTAGTGAGCATAAAGAGTTGGTCGGCCTACCCACAAAGTCACAGTATCAGTCAATCGCTCAGGTGCTTGGCCAAGGCTTGGGTCAGCTAGGTCAAGTAGACAATCAAACCTTGTCTGCATTGGCTGAATTGTTGGGGCTAGATACAGCTGTTGCTGCCAGCGATGTCAGTAGCATGACCGAGGCGCTCATCCAAAATTTATCTGATAGCATATTTAATATCGGAGAGATTGATATTGAAGGGGTGTTGGCTTACCAAGTACGCCATCCTGCCAAAGCATTTTTACGGTCTCAAAAGGTACATGTGGTACAAGGTGAAGAAGCGCTGTCGCAGCAAGAGCCGCTATTCTTAGACAGTTTAACTACCTATCAAATCAAAGATCATTTGATTAAACAGTTGGTTACTGATGAGGCTAAGAAGAATGATAGTGATGCAGCGGCTGAAAGTACCACTCCAATCCTGATGTATCAAAAAATTATGCCCGCTGGTGTCGCTCGCCAAACTACATTACCCAATCAACAAAAAAAACTACAACAGCAATGCTTGGAGTTCAAAGAGCAATTAATGGCTAATGGCTTTGATGAGAGCAGTATTCTCAACGAGAGTGGAGCAGATGTCGCTACAGTATTACAGCTATTGACGCCAACCGCCGAACATCCTGTTCAGATAGAACTAAAAAATATACTGAGTAGCACTGACAACGAGTCAAGTAATCAGACGAATATAGAGGGTATAGAAACACTGTTTAAGCTGTTGCCGAAAGTCATTAAGATAAAGGGCTCAGTACCAATATCAGCACCCATATCAGTTATTCAGGCAGGCGTGCCTTATGCTCAGCAATCGCCTAAGCAATGGTTAAATATACTGCCCAATTCTGCTAGCCCTAGGCATTTGCTCAAGTTTTGGTTATCACATTTGTATTGGCAAGTGGCCAGACGTACCACTGCCGAGCAAGTGGCATTAAATGATGGAGTAAGTATTTGGCGCTTCAATAAGGCCAGCTCACAAGTTGGTAACTATAAAGATGTAATCGCATTTAAACTAAGCCCGATCGTGTATGAAGATGCAGTAATTGAGCTGATAAAATGGGCAGTTTTTGGCAAGTTAACGGGTCAAGTACCTATTACATTATTACCAGAATATGCACTCAATTACCTTGATAAGTATCTAAAGCCTGAAGAAGGTGGCGGTAATAGCTATTGGCCAAAACGTGCCGACTTCTCCGACTGGTTAAGACCTAACTATAATTCAGATACGGTATACGATACTTGCTCGCAGCATGCCATTTGGCAATACGTACTGCGTGACCAAGATGCGTTTAAGGCTTTGTCAGCAGCGTTGACTACATTAGCTCAGCCACTGTATGAGCCGATGTTTAATGCGTTAACTAACTTAGATGGTTAGCTCATTATCTAGAACAGCCTCTAATTAGTTTTTGCTATTTTGTTTTAATAAATAATAATTAAAAGTATGCGCCCATATGACAGACTTTACCGACCCAACCAGTACCATTGACTTGTCTACACAACCGAATTTATTTGATGAATATTCAGATGAGCTGACTTTATCTGCTGTGCCTGAACGTAAAAATGATGTCATACCGGCAGTTGATGTTGATCTGACGGGTAAACACCTGATTGAAGCCTCAGCTGGTACTGGCAAAACTTGGACGTTGACCGGTATTGTACTGCGCCTACTGATCGAAGCGCGACGTGCACCAGAGCAAATCATTGCCACGACCTTTACTCGAGCTGCCGCTGCCGAAATGCGTCAGCGTATCCACGATCGTTTGGTAGATTTCTATCAGTTATTACAATGGGTTAATAGCCTAAGTGCTGATACTAGTAACAAAGAGAGTCTCTATCCCAATATACTACAAGTCATGCCTGAGGGTAATAAAGATACAAAAGCAGGCAATAATTCAGACGTAGACGCAAACGTTGAAACAGATATTGATGATTTAAATCAATACCTTGCTGCTGATAGGCAAGCGGCGGCAGAGAAACGTAAACAAGCAAAAAAAGATCGTGAGGATTGGTTGATTAATCAGGCCAAATATGTGCGTTTAGATGGCATGATGCAAGATCCTATTAACTTGCATCTAGTCAGTTATTTGCTAGATCACGTGTACAGTTACCCCATGGCGGAAGCTATCAGGCGTACGGCACTGGTACTAACCACATTGGATAAGCTATTTGTAGGCACGCTCGATAGCTTGGCGCAAAAGTGGCTGACAGAGTACAGCAGCGAAACTGGTCACCAGCAGGGTATGGGGATTATTGAAGACAGCAGTATTGAACAGGTGACTGACAGTATTATCCATGATGAGCTGCGTCAGTTTCAAAG
Source organism: Psychrobacter sp. K31L (assembly GCF_017942195.1). Lineage (NCBI taxonomy): Bacteria > Pseudomonadati > Pseudomonadota > Gammaproteobacteria > Moraxellales > Moraxellaceae > Psychrobacter > Psychrobacter sp. K31L. The sequence continues at coordinate 126,744 of NZ_JAGKSC010000001.1, forward strand.
CCGTTTGTATTATAAGCAGCCTAAACTTTACGCGCTAATGGATCAGCAAGGTAAGCTGACTGCAGTTGGCGATCATAAAAAGTATGTGACGCGCTCGCTTAAGTTTATCTCTGCGCCGATTGACGAGATAAGGCATGAGAAAAGCTTTGATTTTGAGGCATACGAAAAGCTAATCAATGAGTTTTCTCAGTTAGATTTAGCCGATATTCAGCCTTACTTAAATCCTGATTATAGAAAGTCTCAAGGATTTCGTGGTGGTTCTAATTTAACCAAACAGTTTGATGCCATTATTGAAGTGCATCAAAAGATATCAGAGTATCAGCTGACATTTAATAGCTATTTAAATGAGAGCGAGAATAAGATTTTGACATCATTGCAAGATGCCAGATATCCAGATGAAGATGGCAAAATCAAGAACTTTAATAAGAATAAAGAAAAAGAGCATCAGACGCTTTTTGAGTTAGAGACCATTAGTAAGTTAATGGCTATCTTAGACATGCTAGACAGTTTAAATCAGCATGTTTTATTGGTCTTAGCCAATCTTAACCGTCATATTGTGCTGGCTGTGCGTAATAGACTGCCAGTTATTTTAGAAGAGCGAGGGGAAACGACCTTTAGTTTGCAGATGGTACGTTTAAACCAAGCATTAACTGGTCGTCAAGGGGATAAGTTGGCACGTTATATTCGTCATCATTACCCAGTGGCATTGATTGATGAGTCGCAAGATATCAATGGCGAGCAAGCCATTATGATTGAAAGCATTTATTTGCCAAAGAACAAGCGTAAACAGTCGAACAGTGACAAGCAATCAACCACTAAGAAAGCCAATCATGAGTTTCTGCTATTGGTTGGTGATCCCAAACAGGCTATTTATGGGTTTCGTGGTGGCGATGTAGCCAACTATAACTATATGAAAGCCCAGTTTGATAAAAGCACTATTTGGACGCTTGATATCAATCGCCGTTCAAATGCCGGTGTGATTAACGCATTGAACTGTTGGTTTGGTATGGCTGATGCAAGAACTGCTGAGAATAAGCTGTCGCAACTAGGAACTGGTATTCATTACCAGCATATCAAAGCAGCAAAACCGGAATATGAGCTGTCTTGGTTTAATGCGTCAAATAGTCTAGATGATGTGCTGGTGACAGAGGTGCTTTCTGCTCAGCCAGTGAGCTTATTGCACCTGCCTTATGATAAGGACAAAGAGTTTGATTACGATGAGCATGAAATAACAGCTCGCCATATAGCCACTTTGCTTGCTAGTGGTCAGACGCTAAAAGGTAAGCCGATACAGCCGAGTGATATTGGGGTGCTGGCACGTGCCAAAAAAGATCTGAAAAGAGTCGAAGATGAGCTGGTAAAACTTAATGTGCCGACCTTGACCACCAGTGACGTCAGTATCTTTGAGACTATCATGGCAGAAGATGTGGCAGCATTACTAAGTGCCATGCTATACCCGTATCGTCATGACATGATTAATCGGGTGTTGACCAGTCACCTATATGGACTGAGTATCAAAAACATCAAAGCCATGATGACGGACCATGAGTCAGGCGTTACTGAGGGCAGCAGTACAACAAGCTTCCATTCACAAAACTCTAATTCGAAAGACCTCCCAGCCAATGAAGCTACTGATAATAAAAAGAGCTATCAAGACTTTATTACCTATCTAAAAGAAGGTGCACAGCGTTGGCAGCACTTTGGCATATTATCGGCGCTACATTATTTATTAGATAAAAGTTCCGTGCAGCCGCAAGGCGTATGGCAGGCCTTAGCTGCTCATCCAGAAGGTGACCGTCATATCATGGACTTGCGTCATGTGATGGATATCTTGGCGCAGTACGGCCTCGGTATGGGTGAGCATGAGCTACTGGCGTGGTTCAGGCAGCATATAGATGCAGCGCCTAATAGTGATTGGGCTAAGCAATATCCGCTACCGACAGAATCTGGCGTGCAACTGATGACCATTCATAAGTCAAAAGGGCTTGAGTTCCCTATTGTCTATGTATTGGGAATGGGTGATGCCAGTAGGAAATCTGGGAATAAGGAAGACTATGGGCTGTATCTATACAACGCGCAACAAGCGCCCTCAGCGTTATTACAGCAGTCGACAGATAATCAATCGGGTAATCAGCGCCGCTTCTCACCATTGCAAGGCTCTGCCACGGATGAGGGTTACTATACCGATATCGAGACACAGGAGGGTTTTGATGAGATAAGACGGCTTGGCTATGTGGCATTTACTCGAGCCAGTGAGCAGCTTTATGTTGTGTTACGAGATCCGAGTAACAAGACAGGGTTCGAGCTAAAGCCGATGTTTTATTGGTTTGAATCGCCAGAAGCAAAGTTCGAGCTACCAGATAGGCTCAAAGGCATCGTAGGCATGCTCAGAGGGTATAAGGTCAATGAGTTTTATGACAATAATTACGCCAACTCAGCAGGCGTAAATGACAGTGCTCAGCTAGCCGCAACCAAATCAAGTGCTCATAAGCCTACAACAGAGGCTATTGAGTACGCGCCATTTTCTGAGGTGATGAAAACCAATTATTTTTATGGTTGGGCTAAGACCAGCTTTACCGCTTTGGCACGTCAGCTAGATGAATCTACACAAGCAATGGCGATAGTGGATGAGCGTATTGATGATGCGATAGACATTGATATGACAGAGTCTACAGTTTCGGATATCTCTTTACTTAATAACGATGAATTTAGAGAACAAAACAGTGAACTCAGTCTCAAGTCAGAGGATGATATTCGTTTTACCTTTGTAAAAGGTGCCAATGCCGGTACGTTTTTACATGAGATATTTGAACAGATTGATTTCACCAATAAAGCCCAGTGGTCTCAGGTTATTGATAGAGCGATTAGTAGCTATCAATTGCCGCTGATATATAGTAGTGCTGAACAGCAAAGCCGCAGATCACAAGGCAAGAAACAAAGAAATAGTGATGGGTTTGATCTTGAGTCAATAGATACAACAAAGCATGAGGCATTAATCAATTGGATCGAAGAAGTGCTACATGCGCCATTATTATCTTCCAACCAACCTTTGATATCTCTTAATAAAGGTAAGCGATTTGCTGAGTTAGAGTTCAATATGGGGCTTTCAGAAAGGTTTAAAGCACAGGATATCAGTAAGCTTTTTCAACAGTACTTACCTGATGAGACAGATAAACACGTCACTCTAGTGCCACAAAACAAAGCACATCTATATCGTTATTTGCGTGGTGAGATTGACTTGGTGTATGAGCATGCTGGCAAGTATTATGTGGTCGATTATAAGAGTAACTTTTTAGGAAATAGCCTAAGCGATTACAACGAAGATACCCTCAAGAAAGCAATGTCTAAGGCAGGGTATTGGCTACAAGCAGCGATTTACCAAGTGGCTTTACATCGGTTCCTTGCCATGAGAATCAGTGATTATACGGGTAACGAAGATAAGTACTTGGGCGCTGTAGAATATGTGTTTTTACGCGGTGTGTATGATCCGAATGCTAAAATCGCTGACACTATATCTCAAGATAATAATAAGCCTAGCAGTAACAATTTAGAGAATCATAACTGCTATGGATTGGTCACTTGGGATATTCCCATCGACTTTATCAAAGGTTTAGATGCACTATTTGGCACGCCAGATTAATAAACTTAATATGACAATTAAATGGGCAAATATTGTTATAACATTTAATCAGATCAAAAAGAGACCAGCACACGATGAGTAATAACAACAAGAGCAAGTCAGCCATTAGCTTACAAGAGAGCTGGGCAAGTAATCTCAGTGATTATATTTTGCTACGCCGTCAGCAAACGCATGTAGCATATAACGTGACAGATATAAAGGTAGAGGCTGAGAGTAAACATATCGGTAAGACAGAGGATAACGGCTTATTTACGGCTTTATTCGTTATGTTGGCCACTCATTTGGAAGAGGGCCATACCGTATTGACCATTGAGGCAGCTGAGCATGACACGCCGCTACAAGGTCAAATTAATGGTGAGTTGGTCGCACTATATGCGTGGCAGCAGAACTTATTAGAGATGATGGCAACGCCAATACTCGCATTGATGGACGCTCAAATAGACGCGCCATCAAAAGATGACTCTTCAATCGAGCCACCATTATTTGGCTCATTAGATGCCTTGTTTAGTAAACGAGCTCAGCTATGGGCGCAGCTAGCACTTAGCAATCATGAAAAAGAGATGATGGTCAAACGGTTTGATACGATTGCTATGCTATATCAGCGCCTAAAAAACACGGACTTAACGACTTTCCTTCAGTCAATTCACGAGCATACGTTATTTTCTGACGTTAATGTAGACACTAGTAGTGTTGAAAATAGCCTAAGTAAAAACAGACCTATCATATACCAAGTGCAAAAAATCGAAACAGATAATGAAACAAAAATATCGCTCACCTTTTGGTTACACCGTGCTTGGCAAGCAGAGTTTAATTTAGGAAAAAATATCAACAATATCTTGAGTCAGCAAGTAAGCCCTTTACAGATAGCAATACCTGAAAATCTTCATGAGCACCAAGTGAAGGCTATTAATGTCGCTAATAATAATGCATTTAGTATTATTACTGGTGGCCCAGGGACAGGTAAAACATACACCGTGGCTCAATTGGTCATTGCGCTGCAGCAAGCGACAGAGAGTAGGGGCGATGATCTTGAGAACATTAGATTTAGCACAGACAGCGCTAGTCTAGCCTTGGCAGCACCGACTGGTAAGGCCGCCCAGCGAATGCAAGAGTCTCTGCAGGCGGCTTTAGATGCAGCAGATGTTGAGCTACAGTTGCAAGAAGCAAAAACCATTCATCGTCTGCTAGGTATCGGCCGAACAGGTAGACCTCGTTACAATGCGGATAATCCATTAGGTGAAGATATTATCATCGTTGACGAAGCATCGATGCTCGGGGTCGAGTTGGCCAACTATCTTGTGAGTGCGGTAAAGCCAGGTGCAAGGTTGATACTATTAGGCGATGCGAACCAGCTAGCAGCGGTAGATGCAGGGGCTGTACTGGCTGATCTATGCCGTATTCCACTACTGCAATCTATTCATGCAGAGCTAACAGAAAGCCGCCGATTTAGCACCGATTCAGGTATCGGCAAGCTGGCCTCGCAAATCAATAAAGCAGAGGTAGATACTCAGGCCATTTGGAATTTGTTAAAACAAGATGAAGCGTTGAGCTTTCAGTATGTGAATACGCTACAAGCAGAGTCTATATCAGATAATCAAAGAAAAAATAGCCTAAGCAATAAAAATTTATTCTCAAGAATAACCAAAAGTTATCATACATACGTAAGTAAAATTCAAAATTTACTAGAAAATCCAATCGAAAAATCCATGCCAGAATCAGTAAAAAGTACTGTAGCTCAATTAGTGGAAACATTTAATAAATTTAGAGTTTTGAGTGCTGGCCATAATGGTGAGTGGGGCGATCATTATATTAATAACTATCTCACCCAGTGGCATCTGGCTGAACTAAAACTACCGTTGGGTCAAAACACATGGTTCCATGGTCGACCTGTCATGGTTCTACAAAACAACTATGAACTAGGATTGTTTAATGGTGACATTGGCTTTTGCTTGCAAACTGGCGATGAAAGAAGCCGACTAGAAGTGTTTTTTGAGAATAAAACACAGGGAATTGCGGTCAATTTACTGAATGAAGAAGTCATCGCCACCGCGTATGCCATGACCATTCATAAATCGCAAGGGTCTGAGTTTGATCATGTGGCTATTACTTTTGATAATAGTCATGCAAGATTATTGAGCAAAGAGCTTATCTATACAGCAGTGACTCGTGCTAAGAAGCAAGTGACCATTTATAGTACCAAGCAAGCTTTCGAACGCGCTGTCAAAACACCAACTGAGCGCCATACGGGCTTGGCATTACAGTTTTCTAAGCTTTAATAGATAAGTATTACAGGACATGAAAGTACAAGATGTATAAAAGGAGGGTTAAAGTTGCATACCTTTGATAGTGTGCTAGATCATATCAATGAAATCATTTATGAGCCTCACCAATTCATTGTATCCTCAATTAAACAGGAAGTACAAAACTCTGAATACGCAGCAGGATTATTTACCTTATCCTCTCGGTCGGCTATTAAAACAGCTAGAGGTAGAGTGGCTAAGCAAACAACTACCAAAATAGGGCAGTTCGTTACCTTTTGGGAAAAGGATTCTAAAGGCATTAATCAACCTTTCCAATATGATCAGTCACCAGACTTGTTAGTAATCACGACATTTAAAGACAATCATACATTTGGTCAGTTTGTTTTTCCGAAGTATGTCTTGCTTAAGCATAATATTCTTCAGTCTCATTTTACAAAAGGTAAGATGGGTATGAGGATGTATCCTAGCTGGGATAAGCCAACCAGTAATACTGCTGTAAAAACTCAGACTTGGCAGCTCGATTATTTCTTCACGGTTACTGATACAGGCATACTACCTACAGGAAAAATACGAGCATTGTATGAGTTATAAAATATAAGCAATAAAAAAGCATCCAATTTGGATGCTTTTTTAGAACTCAAATATTTTTAAGCATTTAAAGTATAAGACTTAAATTTTGCCTTCTTTGATTGCATAGATACCAGGCAGATGGCGCAAGTAGCCATGAAAATCCATACCACAACCATAAACATAACGGTCTGCAACATCAATACCCACAAAATCAACGTCAAACCCTTCAACTTTACGATCGTGTTGCTTATTGAGTAGGACGCAAGACTCGATAGACAATGGCTTTTCTTTACCCAGTTCTTCAACAATGGCTTTTAGAGTGATGCCTTCGTCAAAAATATCATCAATCAATAAAACGTGTTCGCCCTCGATGTTAACATCAGGCTTAAATTTCCAATCAAGCTCACTGGTACCTTCGTTATCACGATAGCGTGAGGCATGGATATAATGCATGCGATGATAGAAAGTAAGGTGAGTAAGCAATTGACCGGCTGGGATAAGGCCACCGTTCATAACGACCATAACGATTGGGTTTAAACCCACATAATGTAGGTTGAGCTGCGCTGCAAGGCGCTCATAAGCAGCGGCTACTTCGATACTGCTGATAAGGCACTCTGAGTTGCGTAGGGTTTTTTCAATTTCTTGATTACTAATTTGGGTCATGAGTTGCGCCTTGGATAAAAGTGCCGCCTATTTTAGCAAATTTTAGCAAATTTGCCCAACACTACCTTTTTAATAAAAATATAAATTTTATTATGATGGCTTTTTGACAATGAACGGACGGTAATAATTGGCCAAACGATTCAGTGATGTATCAGGTAGGTCCGGCAATAACTTGTTCAGCGCCATACTCATTCCTTTATCAATGGCGGCTTTGGCAACTGGCACAGACTTACGTTTAATCATGCCAAGCTTCAGCGTTTCAGCAAAGCGACTGACAAAGTGGGTAAGCGTCTCTTCATTGACAGTTTCGAGTGCTGTTTTGAACTTCGCTCTATCCACATGCTCAGGTGTAATAGCGGCAAAACCTTCATCGATGGTTTTTGCATCTGAATCTGATAATTTGAAACCTATACGCTTGACGCCTTCATTGTCGATAAATGTGGCACGATCCCTTAGAAAATGAAAGCTAGGAAGCACTTCTTCATTGTTCTCTTTACCCAATAAAATATTGAGTAGAGTATCGGTCGCACGTTCAATCGTTACAACAATTTTTCGCATAGAGGCTTGACGCTCGGGATTAGGAATAATATCTACCAAGCCAACCAATAAGTTATCTGTAAGGTCGCGAGCCGTCTGATGAGTAAGCGCATCGCGATACGGGTAATAATCCACTTGCTCATTTGAAGCAATGACTTGCTCGGCCTCAATGATTAATGCTTTTAATTTATCTGAAGGTACGAATCCAAAATAATGTTCCATGATACTTCCTTTATTTGTTGTTTTTTATGTCTTACTAGCATTACATTTATCGTCAAATCGGTTATTATTTAAACAAAGTCTTTAATCTCAGGCTCATCACACGAGATGCGAATTAGTGAAATGCCCTAGTTATAAAATATATGACTTTTGCATGACTTTGTTGATTGGCAATAGTTTTACAAATTGCTAGGATTTACCTAAACGATAGGTTAGCTGAGTCAATCATCGCATACTAATTTAGCATATTTTTCATATTTTAATTCAAAAAGCTTGAACTTATAAGGCTACCGATACTTGTCTAGGGAGAGATAAGATGAATAGTGCTATTGTACTGGTATTCGCTGTGGCTGCTATGCTCTGCGGCTACGTGTTTTACTCAAAATTTATCGCCACCAAAATTTTAGCATTGGACAACAGTCGTCCAACGCCTGCACATACAATGAAAGATGGGGTAGATTATGTGCCTACCAATAAGTATGTATTGTGGGGACATCATTTTACGTCAGTAGCAGGGGCTGCACCGATTATCGGACCTGCTATTGCTGTGATTTGGGGCTGGGTGCCTGCCATCATTTGGGTGGTATTGGGCACTATTTTTATGGCTGGTGTGCATGATATGTCGGCCATTTGGGCGAGTATGCGCAATAGAGGCCAGTCGATTGGCTCTATCGCTGGTAATGTTATGGGCACACGTGTCCGTAGTTTGATGATGGTCGTTATTTTCTTATTATTACTAATGGTGAATGCTGTATTTGGTGTTGCTATTGCTAATATGATGATCAAAACCCCATCTGCTGTGTTACCAGTCTGGGGTGCCTTAGTGGTTGCCTTTATCATTGGACAGTGTATTTATCGCTACAAGATGAATTTGGTCTGGGTATCAATTATCGGAGTAAGTGCTCTATACGGGCTGATCTATCTTGGCCCTATGTTCCCTATTGTGTTACCTGAAACCGTCATGGGTTTACCTGATAACGCTGTCTGGATTCTTATTTTGTTTGGTTATGCGGCGGTCGCCTCATTATTACCTGTCTGGATGCTGTTGCAACCACGCGATTATATCAATGGCCTGCAGCTATTTGTCGGTTTGATTCTGCTGTACGCGGCTATTTTTATTGCTACGCCAAATATTGTCGCGCCCGCTATTAACACCGCGTTGCCAATTGGCACGCCGTCACTCATGCCATTGTTATTTGTGACAATTGCTTGTGGTGCGATATCAGGGTTCCATGGTTTGGTCGCGACAGGTACGACATCCAAGCAGATTGATAAAGAAGAAGACGTTCGTTTCGTTGGTTACTTCGGTGCGTTGGGTGAAGGCATGCTCGCACTCGGTGCAATTTTGGCGGCAACAGCAGGTTTTGCTACTCTTGGTGATTGGCAAGCGGTTTATCAAAAATTTGGTGACGGTTCTATCGGTGCTTTCATCGATGGCGGCGCGACCATCTTGAATGCTGGTGTTGGTATCGATATGGTGCTATCACAAACGATGTTGACAGTAATGGCTGCGCTATTCGCAGGTACTACAATGGATACTGGCGTACGTTTGCAACGTTATATCTTCCAAGAAGTTGGTGAGATTTACAAGTTGCCTGTACTGAATAAAAGTGTCGTCGCAACACTATTGGCTGTCGGAAGCTGCTTGCTATTGGCATTTGGTGCCGGTGGTATCGATGGTGCTGGTGGTATGATTATCTGGCCACTATTTGGTACGACTAACCAGTTAATGGCGGCACTAACACTTATGATTGTCACTGTTATCTTGTTACGTAAAGGCAAACCAGTCTGGTATACCTTAGCACCATTATCATTTTTACTAGTTATGACCGTATTTGCACTGCTGATTCAGCTCAAAACCTTCTTTACTGATGGTAATTGGCTACTTATAATTATGGATATCATTATATTGGTGGCCACGATTTTAGTGACATTTGAGAGTCTATCGGTATTGCGTAAAGAATGGTCGCTACACAGAGGTAAAAGCGGCGACGCTTAAACGCTAAATCATACTGAATGTCTATCTAACAAAAAACGCTAGCAGCAATTGCTGGCGTTTTTTGTATCGGATAGGCATGATGGATTATAAGTATTAAATAAAATAAGAGGTCATTATGGACGACGAAAACACACCAAATGAGCTAGAAAACACCCAACCATGGTGGCAACGGTTTGTGGCTGGATTGAATGAGTTTTACCATGCGCCTTATCGACAGACGATGGCGCGCGCTGCTCGTGATGAAGAAGATTTTTTTATGTTGCTTATGTTTGCTGAGAGCTTGGGAATTGATAACCCAGCCAGCTTTTATACACTAGAGCTACAGCCATTGTTTTTAGAAAATTTCCACGAATGGCACACGCGTATGGGGATGGATAGATGTCCATTTGACCATGTTGGTTGCTGCTAACAATCTGTTGATTATAAAAAATAAGTATTGATTGAATAACGAGATAAAAATATGGCATTACACCCTTTACATGGATTGGTAGAGCAGCTGGCGACGCAGCCGATTATATTTATCGGTGGGAAGGGCGGCGTGGGGAAAACCACCACTGCTGCTGCACTAGCCAGCTATTATGCAAGCCAGCAGCAAAAAACACTGATTGTTTCGACCGATCCAGCACATAGCTTGGGCGATGTGCTCAATATGCGTTTAAAGAATGAAAAAACTACGATATCGCCTTATCTAGATGCTATTGAGTTAAACCCTGACGTGATCATCGATGCGCACTTTGCTCAAGTTGAACGTACGATTAAATCCTATGCCAATCCAGATATGATGCCAAAAATTCGTGAGCATCTACGACTATCTAAGTCGGCACCCGGCGCCCAAGAAGCAGCGATGCTTGAATCCATGTGCCACCATTTAGTCGAGGCGGCACATGCTGGTTATGATCATATAATATTTGATACCGCGCCGACAGGTCATACCTTACGATTGCTGGTACTACCAGAGATGATGGGTGCATGGACGGATGGTCTACTGGCTCAGCAACGAAGGCAGGCGAAACTGCGCTCGGTAGCAACACATTTGGACAGTCACAATCAAAAGGGCGATCAAACAGACAGCCTCAAAAACGATGTTGCCAATCCGTTTGCCGCAAAGAAATCTGATCGCTGGGAGCAAGCAGTATCGGTGCTGGAGAAACGTAAAAAGTTGTTTAGTCAGGCGGGAGCACTGCTACATGACCGTAAGCAGACTGCTATTGTATTGGTTATGACCGCCGATGTCTTACCATTGGCTGAGACCAGACGTGCTATCGAACAGTTAGAAGACAGCAAACTCACGCCAGCAGCGATAGTCATCAATCAGCTCATCGCACCCGCACAGTCTGATGAGTTTTGGCGCCATCGTGCTGAGCGCCAGCAGCAGCTGATGCAAGATATAGAGAGAATTTTTACCAAGTATCCGCTATATCCAATTTATCTGCAGCAAACTGACGTACGCGGCACTGAAGCATTGAGTGCGTTGTTAAATGCATAGAGTACATAGATAGTTCGCTAGCAATTTATGACTCACGCTTATGTGATTGTAGCTTTCCTGAAAGTGACCATGCCATGTCCAACCGTAAACTTTGGGCAAGCTCTGCTTTACCACTACTGAGCGATGACCATTGCGGTTTGCCCCGTGCTTTTTTTAGCTCGCTTGGTAGCTTATTCGTTGGCCATGGTGTCACGTTATTGTCTTCTCCAGACAGATCGTTACTATCTTTATCACCTTTGTATAATAGCTGCGTGGCATCAGTCGCAGCGTGACCACGATGGCGTAGGGCAGTGAGTAAATCTATCGCACGAGTGGCGAGCAAGGTTAGGGTAGCAGGGTCAATGTATAAGCGTTTTACCCCAGTAATCCGGTCGGCGATGCTACTGGTATTTGATAATAGCCCACCTGCGATACCACCTATTGCCGCACCCAATCCCAACGTCGTGCCAAGTGCTGCCGCATCAATGCCCAATCCGAGCAGTGCACCAGCTGCCGCGCCCGATGTCGTACGAATTCCATAGCTTTTGAGCAATTCAGGGTCAAAAGGATCTTGCTGATACGCTTGTAACTCAAGCGGAGTCGCTGCTACCGCATTATCATAAAATTTATATAAATTAAGCAGATTGTGCTGCATCGCGCGCTCACTTTGCCTAACGGCTTCTTGCATTTGCTGCAATACTGGCATCGGGTCGTCATCATCGCTAATCTCACGCACGAAAGCGGCAACGTTCAATAAAAAATCCGCAATGATGATATTAGCCTCATCGTATAGCTGTGCCCAGTCTTCTGTGCGTCTCTGCATGAGCTGTTCAAGCATCTCTGAATGGGTAAGCATGGTCGCAAGATTTTGCCACAAATGCATTTCATCTTCGAATTCAAAAGCGACTGAATCGAAGCGGGTAGAAATATGCAGATTGCGTCTTGCCAGCATGGTCTGCCACTCATCAATATTGGCATTTTGGCTGTCAGTGAAATTGAACACCGGCATAACAGGTATCGCTGCCCACGATAAAATGGCCAATTCGTCCTTGTATTTACCCAATACTGGTTCACGCGCATCGACGACATAAACCGCCATATCACTTGCCAGCAATTGGCGGATAACTTTGGCTTCTTGGCTATAGTCCTCATTGCTACTTAACGCATCAACACCTTGAGCGATATCTGCTGCCAAAAATTGCTGTAGACGTTCAATACCATCGCGACGACTAGCGGTATTGTCCTCCAACCAATCCATCAATCCCGATGCGTCCTCTAAACCTGGGGTGTCATATAACGCCACCAGTACTTCACCAGTCTGACTATCGGTCAGTTGGGCGCGTTCGACATGACGTGTCGTCGCGGCTTCGTTTTTGACTTCACCAAAATACACGTCACGTAATAAGGTACGCAAAATAGAGGTCTTACCCGTATTGGTATGACCGACTACCGCCAATTTTAATGCCTCACCGCTGGCTATCGTGGTTTGCTTACTCTCGCGAGTTGTCGAATCTTCTACTTCATAATTAGAACTGGTATTGATGGAAGTGGCGACGTCGGTTGTATGACTAGCACTGGTTTTATTAATATTAATAGGCTGAATAGGTACTGTCGTTGAGCTGTTTGAGCCGATAGGCTCATCTTTTAAAGCCTTGTCGGCGAAGAGACCAACAGGCTCATTCTTCGTTTTATTATTATCCATCATCTGATCCCGTATTATATTTATTAGAGTCTGGTGAAAATTTGAAAAAGTTATTATCATTTTTTATTAAGCAGTATAAGTACTTACCAAGCCAATCTTTCGTGCTGATAGAGCCGTTTGCCACTGCTGGTATCGCACATCTTGTTGCAAGGCGTCAGTAGTATCGGACTCATCATTAAGTAGCTGCACAATCAGCCCGTCTTTAGCATGAGCCGCAATTTGATCGAGCTTGCGTAGCGTGCCACGGTCGGGCAGTGCTTTGCCATGAATACCGAGCAAAACTTGTACTGGATGGGTCTTTAGATACACTGTTAATCGATCCATATCATCGCGGTCATCAACGATGCCGAAATTCTCTATCTCACTATTATCATCAGTATTGGCATCCAGACCTTTTTGCCACCAGTTATCTTGCTCTGAAGGATATTCCAGTAGCGCAACCAGCTTCTTGCCAGCGCTGACAGTTGCCTTTGGAGCGATAGGCGCCGCTACCTCCGTAAAATCGTCGGCATCAACCACATGACGCTGCCAAAAATTTAGGATTTTTTGATAATAAGGCAGCTTGATATCCAAACGCATTTTTTTACGACGGAACATGAAGGCACAAAACGCCCACGCTATCGCCCGTGGCACGATACCATACATCAGCAAACTACCAATTAACAAGCTTGCCCATTGCCGCGCGACAGACAATGGCATGGCATCAGTAACCAGTCGACTCTGCACGATAGCGGCATTGTCAGGTACACCAAATCCGACCATACTGGGCAGCCAGCCAAGCACTTGGGTGAGGGTAATCAGTGCCTGATCGGATAGCAGCGTCGACTCCCAGCTAAAGCTATATTGGCGTACGATTAATAAGAATATAATCGCAAAGAGCATACCGGTTAAGGTAGCAAGCCATAACTGATGACTAAAGCGACCCAAATACCAGCGCATACCGCTATGCTGTAATTGACGCTCGTACAAGTCAACCGCCGCTTGGGTGACATCGTCCTTACCACGGATAAGATAACTTGGGCTAACAAAACTGGCAAACCCGCTGGGCGACTGACGACCTTGGTTAAGCAAGGTCATGACTATCCAACCAGCCAGCATAAGGGTATGAAACCCAAGCAAACAGACCAATACATAAAAGAAATTAACGACATTGGCTTGTAGTAAGGTAAATAATCCTAAAAACCCCGAGATGCACCACACCACACTCATGACCACCATGATGCCTTTTATGCGCCCATCAATCTTGCCGAGTACACGTGCCAGCGCACCGTTACTATCGATACGTGAGGCACGGCGGTGCAGTTTTTGGACGGCTTTTCCATCCTCATTTTGCAGTTTTTCCGTGATTAATAGCGGGTCAGTGGCAAAGACATGTTGCTGCGTCTCAAGCGTGCGTACCAGCTCAGTCAATTGATCTTGGGGTGAGAGCATAAGGTGATAATATCCGTATAAAAGCGTTCATTTAGAAGACAATTTTTGATTATTGTAGCGTATATATAATGGCGATTACTGCTGTTATTTTGCAGCGTCACAAACCAATGCTAACTAAATGAGCCATTATTAAGCATTTTTGTCATGGTAAAGGTGATAAAAATCAGCCAGAATGAATGATAGACAGGATAGTCATAAAGATAAGCCATACACTAGGCATGTCCTCATTTTAGAAACACAAAAAAAGGAATCGTTATGAGTACCAAAACTTATCTAATCATCGGCGGTACGGGTGGCATTGGCAAAGCCATGGTAGAGCAATTGGTAGAGAGTACGGCCCACAATAATGATGGAGACAAGGACAACCTGCGCGTCTTTGCCACTTACCATAAGAGCGTTCCTGATTTTGCAGCGGACAATCTCTACTGGGTGCCCATGGACATCTGTGACGAACAAAGTATCAAACAAGCGGCGGATGTCATTAATCAGCATACCAGCCATATTGATTGGCTTATCAATTGTGCAGGACTCCTACATACCGCGACGCAGCAACCCGAAAAATCACTACGGCAGATTGAGACGGATTTTTTCTTAATAAATATGCAGGTCAATGCCTTAGCCGGTCTGCTTATTGCTAAGCACTTTAAACCTTTATTGGCCAAATCTGAGCGTAGTAATGACAATCCTGCCGTTTTTGCCACTATTTCTGCACGAGTCGGTAGTATCAGTGACAATCAGTTGGGCGGTTGGTATAGCTATAGGATGAGCAAAGCGGCGCTCAATATGGGTATGAAAAATCTGAGTATCGAATGGTCACGGTCGCTAAAGGATGTGTGCGTGGTGGTCATGCAACCCGGAACCGTCAACACGCAGCTGTCAGCGCCTTTTCAAGGCAATGTGGCTGATGGGCAATTATTCTCGCCGGCTTATAGTGCAGAATGCTTATTAGAAGTGCTAAGTCGCATGACGGCTGTGCAATCGGGCAGCTTTGTTGATTGGGCAGGGGAATCTATACCTTGGTAGCGCCAAACGATTGAACATTGAAATTGATTCAATTTAATAGAACAAAATAGGGCGTGTCGTTATCATGATATTAACGACACGCCCTATTTTACTGATAAGACAATGATAAATTAAGCGTAAATCTCTAGGTGAGCAAATGCTTAGTTCGCCATAAACAAGTCCATAAACTCATGCACGGGTGTCTGCTCCAAGCGTTTTTGATCGCTGCATAACGCAAAAATAGCCTCGCAGCGACTGTCGATAAAACGTGTCGCCAGACTGGCTCGAAACTTGGCTTCTAATACAGGCAAGCCTTCTTCACGGCGGCGTTTGTGACCGATAGGGTATTCTACAGCGACCTTATCGGTACTGGTGCCATCTTTAAAGAACACTTGAATGGCATTGGCAATCGAACGTTTGCTTGGGTCATGATAGTCTTTTGAATACCGCGGATCTTCCTCTACCACCATCTTGCGGCGCAACTCATCGATTAATATATGATGCTGCTCATGGTAATCATCTTCATAGTTCTCTGCCATCAGATCTCCCGTGAGCAACGGCACAGCCACCATATATTGTAAACAATGATCCCTGTCAGCAGGATTGGCAAGCTCACCTTGTTTGGAGATGATCCGAATCGCTGAATCATGGGTCGTCAAAACGATTTTTTCGATGTCATCAATTCTGTCTTCGATACGTGGGTACAAAATAACCGCCGCCTCGCATGCCGTCTGCGCGTGAAACTCAGCGGGAAAACTTATTTTAAATAAGATGTTTTCCATCACATAACTGCCAAAGTCACGCTGGAAGGTAAAGCGACGCTCGCTTTCGGGCTTGGTGGCTAAGTCCTTATTGGTGTGGCTAAACAACACATCATAGAATCCCCACTGCGGTGCGGTTAATGCCCCGGGAATACCCATCTCACCGCGTTTGGTGATATCTACCAAGCGTACAGCACGGCTGGTCGCGTCACCTGCGGCCCAAGACTTGCGGCTCCCTGCATTGGGCGCATGACGATAGGTGCGTAGAGCTTGTCCATCGACGAGGGCTTGTGAGATAGCCGCCATAATACGCTCACGGGGTAGATTATAGAGCTTGGCGACGACCGCAGTTGAGGCCAATTTGACTAAGAATACATGGTCAAGCCCAACGCGGTTAAAGGAATTGTCTAGTGCCAATACACCTTGGATTTCGTGCGCCATAATCATCGATTCGAGCACGTCTCTCATGGTGAGCGGTGCGCGACCTTGGCTGACGTTTTGCTGACTGAGATAATCTGCGACTGCCAAAATACCACCGAGATTGTCTGACGGATGTCCCCACTCAGCAGCCAGCCACGTATCGTTATAGTCTAGCCAGCGTACGATGCAGCCTATGTCAAAGGCGGCTTTGATAGGGTCGAGGCGATAATTCGTGCCGGGCACACGCGCGCCATTTGGGGTGATTTGATCGGGGCAATCGGGGCCCAAGTGCTTGGTGCATTCAGGGAAACGTAGCGCCAGTAAACCGCAGCCCAGTGTATCCATCAAACAGTAACGGGCAGTACTCCAAGCGTCATCACTGTTTTCGGAGTCTTTATCGATAGAGTAAGTTAAAACATAGTCGGCGATTTTTTGGATTTCATCGTCATATTCTGGACGGACGTTGCTTTCTACTGTCGCACTACTTATATCCGGATTGGTTGTATCTGAGTTGCTATTTGACATGGTCGTCTCCTTTTCCTTGAGTGTGCTACTTCTTTAACCAATTATCTTGGTTATCCTTTTAAAGCAGTCATCATTTAAAAGTAGCATACTCAATATGGAACAACCAAATTGAATTATGTTAAGAATTAAGACGTTAGCAGCCGTTTAAATCATTAAATACAGCAGACCTAAAATAAACAAAGCGGCCATAATAAACAGCAAAAATCCCAAAATTTTGGTCGTCGTTGTCGCGGTATCCGTGCTCTCTTTTTTGACTTTGTTTTTCTTAGCAACGTATAGCACCATTTTCACATGCTCGATATTGTCCTCAAGATAATGCTCGCCTTCAGGTACAAAACCCAAAGACTCATAAAAGCTGAGTAAGTAAGCCTGTGCAGAGAGTATGATCGGGCGCTTCTTACCATACTTTTTGCGGCAATGCGCAATGGCTTGATTCATCATCTGCCGTGCTAGACCGTCCCCTCTATGCTCTGATAATACCAGCACTCTACCGATGGCAGGCATAGACGTATGATTGGTCTTAACCGCGGGATCGGCGACCGACAAATTGGACTTCAGCTTATTGAATTCAGGTGGAATGATGCGGCAATAGCCAATTAGCGTTTCATTTTTATGCGCAACTAAGTGCAGACAATCAAAGTCCACCTCATCCATATCTTGATACGCACAGTTTTGTTCGACAACGAAGACCTGCGAGCGCGCTTTTAAAATATGATAAAGATCAACTGCGGTCAGCTCGTCAAAGGTTTTTATAGAAAATTCACAAGTCATAGTGGGCTAGCTTCTGGCAATAGGCGGTAAAATAATGGGCATTATAACGATTTAGGCAGGTATTAACCATTCCTAACCGTTTAGGGTCTGGCTGATCTTATCTAAGTTTAGGCTATCCGACATGGCGCTAAAGATTTCAAAGTATTTGCCACGCTGGGCATAAAGTGCTTCATGCGTACCGGTTTCAACCACGCGACCATCTTCTATCACGACCAAGTCATCAGCATCGATGATTTGGGCAATATTGTGTGAGACCATAATCACGGTGCGATCTTTTTTGATGAGATCTAGGCTTTTCTTAACTTGTTGGCTGGCGATGGCATCGAGGCTGGCAGTTGGCTCATCCAAAAACACAATAGGTGGGTCTTTTAAAAACATCCTTGCCAAGGCGATACGCTGCTGTTGACCGCCTGATAGGGATTTTGCGGTGCTCTCATAACCTTTAGATAAATTAATGATTTGCTCATGGATGGAGGCTTTTTTTGCTGCGATGATAATATCTTCATCAGTCGCATTCATATCACCATAGCGGATATTTTCGCTAATCGTACCGGAAAAAATATGATTGCTTTGTAGTACCAAACCGATATGTTGGCGCAATTCATGCGTATCGCAGTCGGCTAAATTATGCCCGTCTAAGCATATCATGCCAGCATCCGGCGCGTAAAATTTTACCAATAAGCTAATAATCGTACTCTTGCCAGCACCACTTAAGCCTACCAGTGCAGTGATACGATTTGGCTTAATAGTAAAGCTGACATCTTTTAGTGCTTGTGTACCGTTAGGATAGGTAAAATCAACGTTCTTTAGCTCAATGTGACCTTTTAAGTCTTTACTACTTCTGCCACTGATATTTTCAACTTGCTCGTCATCTTCTAATATCTCAAAAAAACCTTCGGCATAGGTCAGGGCGTTATTAATCTGATCATAGATGCGATGCAATTGACGGATAGGGGCCGCGACGTTTTGGAACAGCATGACATGAAACAAAATCATGCCAATCGTCATCTCACCTTGTAACACAAAATAAGCGGTGAGAAGAATGATAACCACCACACCAATCTGCTCGATAAAGGTCTTTATCGCATCATAAATAAAACCGATACTGCGAATACGTAGCTGATTATCGGTCATCTCTTTTTGAATGGTTAAATGCTTCTCCGCCTCAATAGATTCGCGGACAAAGGATTTAACCACGCTGATAGAGTTAATCAGCGAGATAACCAAACCACTCTTAGCTTCTCTATAGCCACGCATCTGCCGACGAAAGCCTTGCAAACGCCGTGCTTGTTTTTGGCTGATGAAGAAATATATCGGAATGATAATAAGACCGACCAAACCAATCCAAAAGTTGGTCGAAAACATGATAATGAGTGAGACGATCGCACTGGCAAACAGCGGCAGCATATCGATAAAGAAGTTTTGCACTAAACTGGTTAAGCTACTGACCCCATAATCAATACGCGTTTGCAATTTGCCGCTGTCATTTTCACTACTGGTATAAAACGCCATGCGATAAGTGAGAATGCGCTCAATGATTTTTTGGGACAAATCGCGAGACAAGTTAATACGAATCTTTTCACCAAAAAAGCGCTGACCAAAAGAGATAAATATTGATAGTATTTCTTTGGTCAAGAGCACTGCACTAATAATCCCTAGCATCCGAAGACCAGCCTGCCATGGATCAGCAAGCGTGGCAATTTCGGTCAAGGTATCAACGGTATAACGCAATACAAAGGCGTTGACCTGAGCGGTAAACGAGCCAAGCACTGTTAGTATTAAAGTGGCGATAATTAAGGTTTTATAAGGCGCGGCAAATACTGCCAGTTTTTTGAGGATATCCCACAGCAACGCCCTCCGTTCAGTTTTCTTGATCGGAGGTTTCTTGTCTAGTGGCTTATCTAGTGACGTGCGGCTCGGTTGGGGAGAATTTGGCATAAACGCTTAACTCATAGGTATTAATATTTCACTAAATCGTATTTATATTAAATTTTTGAAATAAAGTTTAGTATTATATAGAGAGATTTTTTATTTCATTTTGGTGGATACCGTTTGAAAATCCTTCCTTACGTCTTAATCAGCCTTTTAGGTGGTGCTATTGTTCCGCTGCAACTGGCCATCGTCAATGCTTTTCGAGAAAGTACACAAGCCTCTCAAATACAATCTACCTTTTATTTATACTTAGGAGGTGCATTAGCTTCTTTAGTACTGTCGTATATAATGAGTGGAGGTATCAAGCCGCCAATGATCGAAAACGCGACGTGGTGGATGTGGTTGCCAGGATTTTTGGGCAGTTTTTATATCTTATTCATGTTTATTGCCGCGCCAAAGATAGGCGCAGGTAATACACTGCTTTGGGTGTTTCTTGGGCAAATGTATTTTGCCCTGATACTAAGCCAAACTGGATTGTTTGGCTTAGAGGTTAAAGCGATAGATATCTATAAAATCGCTGGCTTAGCATTAGTTACTATAGGTGGGATGTTAATGATATATGGTGAGACGAGAGTTAACGTTTAAAAAGCATCCGCTGGCACAAAAACTTCACCAACCATGATACGCCTTGCTGAGCGACTCATCGATACCTTTTTGGCTTGCCAGCGTCCATCCACTAGTTCGGTTTTTCCGCCGACGAGCAATGTACCTGAAGGATGACCAAAACGCACTTCATTAAGCTGCTTTTCAGATTGACCTTCACCAGCTGCCGCTTGATTGACGAGCGTGCCTTGTGTGGTTGCGGCGGCGGCGATAGCAACTGCTGCTGTACCCATCATGGCATGATGCAATTGCCCCATACTCATGGCACGTACGACTAAATCAATATCGCTTGCATCGACCGATTTACCACTAGAGGCCGTATAACTTTGTGCTGCGCCCACCCAAGCGATTTTAGGAATGTGTTGGCTGGTCTGCGCCTCGCTCACATCTTTAAACAATCCCATTGCCACGCCGCCTGTGGCACGGATTTTCTCCAGCTTGGCAAGTAGCTCACTGTCACTGTTGATATCACCTTGCAATTCAGTACCGATAAAGCCCAAATCTTCCGCTTTCATAAAGATGGTTGGGATACCTGCGCTAATAAAGGTGGCTTTGACGCTATCAGCATCTAGACCGCAGCCAGTTACATCGAAGTCATCGACCAAGTTTCCAGTAGGGAACATATCGCTGGTGGCATCTACAGGGTCGATAAACTCAATTTTGACTTCAGCAGCTGGGAAGGTCACACCGTCTAATTCAAAGTCACTGGTTTCTTGCACTTGTACCTTGCCTTGCTCATCTTGATACACAGGCACATGAGCGATAATCGTTTTACCGATATTCTCTTGCCAAATACGCACTTCACAAATACCGCTTTCAGCACCTTTATCGATGCTGTTATTGATTTTGTCAGCATCAACTAGACCCATATTAATAGCACAAGCACCAACCGCTGCGGTTAAGTTGCCACAGTTTCCCGCCCAATCAATCATTGGCTTGGCGATATTGACTTGTCCAAACAGATAGTTCACGTCGTGATCTGATTTGTCAGAGGCCGATAAAATGACCGTTTTTGACGTGCTGGAGCTGCCATTACCCAAACCATCGATTTGCTTGCCATAAGGGTCAGGACTACCGATGACACGTAGCAAAAACTTATCACGTGACTCGCCAGCGACTTGGCAGCGCTC
The DNA here is from genome assembly GCF_017942195.1 of Psychrobacter sp. K31L. NCBI lineage: Bacteria > Pseudomonadati > Pseudomonadota > Gammaproteobacteria > Moraxellales > Moraxellaceae > Psychrobacter > Psychrobacter sp. K31L. The sequence goes on from NZ_JAGKSC010000001.1 coordinate 148,375, forward strand.
AGGTAAGTCAGATAATTTAAAGAAAGTGCCTTTTGAAGTACCGCCGCGCATGTAGGTAGCCGGAACTGAGATTTGTGGGGCGAATTTTGGTTTTGATTTAGAATTGGTTTGGGTCACTGTATTAAGTCCTTTTTATATGGTTATAAGATTGGGTATAGTTTAATCGACAAACAAATCTTGACGACTAAGAACGCTCATTAATAATGATAGCGACAAGAGATAATCGTCAGGTAATTATCATCGACGGCATAGACCAAACGATTGGAATCATCAATGCGTCTTGACCAAAATCCAGATAGATTCTCTTTTAGGGGCTCAGGCTTGCCAATGCCATCAAACGGACTACGCTTGCATTCGGTGATGAGCTTATTGACGCGTTTGAGTGTTTTTTTATCTTGCGTTTGCCAGTACAGGTAGTCTTTCCACGCAGCATCTGTCCATGCTAGTTGCTCACTCATTATCAGACCTTTTATTGTTATTAAAGCCTTTGAGTTCAAGCATTCTCAATGTTGCTATCCGTATGCTCACTATCATCGCTGCTACCATCACCTTTACCACTGCCTTCTGCCGCATCAATTAGCTCACGCGTAACAGTTTTGCCAGCTTTATATTGGGCAATAGACTCCGCTAAGTGCGCCGCATTGGCAGGAGATTTTAATAGATAGACGGTTTCCATCAGGCTATTGTAATAATCAAGTGACATAACCACTGCATCATCAGCGTCACGGCGGGTCACGATAGTGGCGTTGGCATCATCATTTACCGTGTCTAGGACGGACTTTAAGTGCTTTCTAGCTTCTGAAAAACTAACGACTCTCATGGTTTACTCCTTTCATGACATACTCTATAACTTGTACAATATATCGTACATATTACGCTATTAAGTACAACCATTCAATATCATTATGACTTATGGCTCTTTTGCCGCTGTACTATCTTTGGTTAGGGTGAACTTGTCTTCGTGAGGCTGAATACCCATCCGAAACGACTGATTGCCAGTCAAAAAAGCAGTCATCCAATTCCAAGTTGTTGCCAAACGATTTTTGGCAGTGCTGAGCGACAAGATATGAATAACCACCCATGCAAGCCACGCTATGATGCCTTTTAAGTGCATGCCTTTTATATCGGCGACTGCTGTTAAGCGTCCAATCATCGCCATATCACCACTATGTTTATATTGAAATGGTTCAACTGTTTTGTCACTTAAGTATTTGCCAAGGTACGTACCCTGACTACTCGCAACCTGTCCCAATTGAGGATGACCATTCGGATAGTTGTCATCATGAGTCGCCAGTGCAATATCACCAAGCGCATAGATATCTTTGTGGTGTTGTAAGGCCAGATGACTATTGACAACTAGTCGATTTCCTCGACCATAATCGTCTGGATTAAGACCGTTTATAGGCTCGCAAGTGACACCCGCCGTCCAAATCAGATTGTGTGTGTGAAGGGTTTTACCACTTTTTAGTGTGACTATATGACCATCGTAACGCGCTACAGGATCACTAAAAACAAGGTCAACTTTGAATTTTTCCATCTGTAATTGAGTATAACGTTGTGCCTCAGCACTCATCGGTGCGAGCAAAACGGGATCAGCCGTGACCAGCGTGATACCACCGACATTTTCTAGTAGCTCAGGATATTCTTTATGTAGCGTATATAAGCGAATCTCGGACATTACACCTGCCAGCTCAACACCACTAGGGCCACCACCTGCAATCACAATAGAGAGATAAGGCTCACGCTCTGCTACTGGCAAAGAGGCAGCGTAATTAAATTGCGCCAGCATATGATTGCGAATACTCAAGGCATCCTTGATCGTCTTCATAGGCAATGCATGAGCTTCAATATCCTTATTACCAAAATAATTGGTCTCAGCACCAGTGGCGATAATCAGGCGATCGTAAGACACATTGCCTGTATCAAGGGTCACGACTTTATCTTCGGTGTTGATACGAAGGAGATTGCCTTGACGGTAGCGCACATTGTCATAATTTTCGATGAATCGTCGTAGCGGATAACTAATGTCTGATGACGCTAAAAATCCAGCAGAGACTTGATATATCAGCGGTGGGAAAAAATGATAGTCATTACGGTCAACTAAGGTGATACGATCAGCGCTATATTTGGCCAATTTCTCAAGACAGCGAATACCGGCAAATCCTGCGCCAATCAATACGATATGGCGGCGATTATCTGTTTTTGCAGGTAGCTTTGGAGGTAATGATGCTTGATGACTGCTCAATGGCGGGTTGCTTTTATTCAGCTTGATTTCATTGTCTACGATAGGAGTGCTCATTATATTTCCTTTTTGTCTTTACAGTAATTTGTGAAATAACAAAAACTGATAAGAGGTCAATAAAACAATGCAATTATCAGGATAATACGTTGTGAACCAAACCAGTATATTATAAATCAATGGGGTTTGAAACCTATAGCAAGAGAACAAAGGCTGAATTTTGTTCATTAATTTAGCGAAAATTAAAAAAAGAGCCACTCTTAAAGTAGCTCTTTTTGTCTCTACGTTTTAAAAAACTTGAAGCAAAGGCAAGGATTTACACAATATCTAGCGTACCCTCGATAAACTCTTTAGCAAAACGTTGTAGCATACCGCCTGCATTGTACATTTTTACTTCGTCAGCAGTATCTAAACGGCAGATAATTGGCGTCTCAGTGGTACTACCATCAGCACGATAGATTACCAACGTCATTAACCCGCCAGCAGAGACTTCGCCCGTGACATCAAAGGTTTCCGTGCCATCGATATTTAATGTATGGCGAGTCGTGCCTTCTTCGAACTGTAGAGGCAGCGCGCCCATACCCACTAAGTTTTGACGATGAATACGTTCAAAGTCTTCGGCAACGACGGCTTCTACGCCAGCGAGACGCACACCTTTGGCAGCCCAGTCACGGCTTGAGCCTTGACCATAGCCATCACCTGCGATGATGATAAGCGGCTGCTCACGGTTCATATAGGTCTCAATCGCTTCCCACATCCGCATGACTTGACCTTCTGGCTCGACGCGCGCCAGTGAGCCTTGGATGACTTCACCGCTGTCGTCGAGTACCATCTCGTTCAATAGTTTAGGATTGGCAAAAGTGGCACGTTGCGCGGTTAAATGGTCGCCGCGATGGGTCGCGTATGAGTTATAGTCTTCAGCAGGCAAGCCCATAGTATCGAGATACTCGCCAGCTGCCGACGCACCAAGAATAGCATTCGACGGTGACATATGGTCAGTGGTGATATTGTCGCCCAATACTGCTAATGGACGCATACCTTTTAATTTGTTCATCGCTGCCATTTTGCCTTCCCAATACGGCGGACGGCGGATATAAGTGGTCATCTCGCGCCAGTTGTATAATGGGCTTAAAGCCTTGCCAGTGTCTTTTTTGGCCTCATCAAACATCGGGATATAGACGGCATTGAACTGTTCAGGCTTCACGGCTTCTGCCACGATAGCATCCACTTCGTCATCGTCGAACCAGATGTCTTTTAGGTAAACCTCATTGCCATCTTGGTCTTGGCCTAATGAGTCTTTTTCAATATCAAAGCGAATATTACCCGCGATAGCATAAGCGATAACAAGCGGCGGTGATGCTAAGAAAGCTTGCTTGGCATACGGATGGATACGACCATCAAAGTTACGATTGCCTGATAAAACTGCGGTGGTGAATAGATCATTATCGATGATTTCTTTTTCGATATCAGGATCAAGCGCGCCACTCATACCATTACAGGTGGTACAAGCAAAGCCAACCACATCAAAGCCTATTTGCTGCATCTCAGACATGAGACCAGCTTCTTCTAAGTACATCTTGACGGTTTTAGAGCCGGGCGCTAACGATGATTTTACCCAAGGCTTACGTAATAAGCCTTTTGCATTGGCATTACGGGCGACGAGGCCTGCGGCAACCATGTTGCGAGGGTTAGAAGTGTTGGTACAGCTGGTAATGGCAGCAATGATAACCGCACCATCTGGCATCAGACCGTCTTTTGGTTCTGGTAGTTTTTCGTCAGCGCCATGAGCAATGCCTTTGGCCACTAAATCCGTGGTCGATACCCGTGCATGTGGACGCGAAGGGCCAGCCAGATTACGTACGACGGCTGACAAGTCAAACTCAAGCACGCGCGCGTATTCGGCGTTTTCCATGCCATCAGCCCATAGGCCGGTTTGCTTGGCATACTGCTCGACTAATTTGATTTGCGCTTCACTACGACCCGTTAGACGCAGATAATCGATGGTTTGCTCATCGATATAGAACATCGCTGCGGTTGCGCCATATTCAGGGGTCATATTAGAGATGGAGGCGCGATCACCAACGGTTAGCTGGCGTGCGCCATCACCGAAAAATTCAATATAAGTAGAGACCACGCCTTCGTTGCGTAGGAACTCAGCCATGGCGAGGACTAAATCAGTGCCAGTAACGCCTTTTTGCAGTTTGCCAGTTAATTTTACGCCAACAAAATCAGGCAGGCGCATATATGATGGATTCCCCAGCATGACGCTCTCGGCTTCTAAGCCGCCAACACCGATTGAGATAACACCTAAGGCATCAACCATAGGCGTATGGCTATCCGTACCAACGAGCGTATCAGCAAAGGCCACTTCACGACCGTCTTTGCCTTTTACGACTTGTACCACTGGCGACATTTTTTCAAGGTTAATTTGATGCATGATGCCGTTACCAGGCGGTACGACGTTGACGTTATCAAAGGCATATTCACACCAGTTGATAAAGTGAAAACGGTCATCGTTACGGCGCTCTTCAATGGCACGGTTTTTCTCAAACGCGTCTTCTTCAAAGCCTGCATGCTCAACGGCTAATGAGTGATCGACAATTAATTGAGTGGGTACGATAGGGTTTACTTTAGACGGATCGCCACCTTGTTCAGCGATGGCATCACGTAAGCCTGCCAAGTCAACAAAAGCGGTCTGACCCAATATATCATGACAGACGACGCGAGCCGGATACCAAGGAAAATCAAGGTCTTGCTTACCCTGAATATGCTGGGTCAATGCGGCGGTTAAGTCTTCAGGTGGGCAACGACGAACCAAGTTTTCACACAGTACTTTGGATGAGTACGGTAGTTTGTCATATGCGCCCACTTCGATATTTTCAACGGCTTCACGGGTATCAAAGTAATAAAGGTCAGTATCGGGTAGTGGCTTTTTGAATTGCTCATTCATGGGTTGTACTAGGGCGTTGTCCATAAGTCACCTTTGGCGGTTGGCTGGTTAATTTAGATTGAAATTTTTTTAGCAAAATCATTGCTATGCCGTTGTTATCGCTAATGTTGTCATTAGTAGTGCTGGCAGGCTTTGCTAAAAAAACGGTATAAATTTGCAAGGAAAATAAAGGTAAGAATGAGAAAATGTAGGGTGCGACCTGTGTACCTGAAAGTCGTTATTAATACGATGGAACACACCCTACCAAGCTAAAACTTACTCAACATTAAGTGCTAAATTAACGCGCACTCATATCTGGTACAGGGCGCAACTCTTCACCAGTATATTCGGCACTTGGGCGAATAATACGGTTATTCGCACGCTGCTCAAATACATGAGATGCCCAGCCCGTCAAGCGTGAACAAACAAAGATAGGTGTGAACAGTTTGGTTGGAATACCCATGAAATGATAGGCAGACGCATGGAAAAAGTCAGCATTACAGAACAATTTCTTCTCGCGCCACATCACTTCCTCACAGCGTACTGATACGGGGTATAGCACTTCATCACCAACGTCAGCGGCCAGTTTTTCCGCCCAACCTTTAATCACGACATTGCGTGGATCTGACTCGCTATAGATGGCATGACCAAAGCCCATGATTTTGTCTTTACGAGCCAGCATTCCCATCATTTCTTCTTCGGCTTCATCAGGTGAGCTAAAGCCTTCAATCATATCCATCGCGGCTTCGTTGGCACCGCCATGTAAAGGACCACGTAAGGTGCCAATTGCACCAGTGATACAAGAATGGATATCAGATAGGGTAGAGGCACAAACGCGCGCAGTAAAGGTTGAAGCGTTGAACTCATGCTCAGCGTATAAAATAAGCGAAACGTTCATTACTTTGGTGTGTAGCTCGTTTGGTTTCTCACCTTTAAGTAGATGTAGGAAATGTCCACCGATGGTTTCATCATCCGTCTCGGTTTCGATACGTACGTTGTCATGCGTGAAGCGATACCAATAGTTAATGATAGATGGGAAAACAGCAAGCATACGATCAGCTTGGTCGTTTTCTTCGTCGAAACTCATTTCAGTCTCAAGGTTACCGAGCATAGAGCAGCCAGTACGCAAGACATCCATCGGATGGGCGTCAGCTGGGATACGCTCAAGCACGTCTTTTAGCGGCTGTGATAGACCACGTAGACCTTTTAACTTGGTTTGATACGCATCAAGCTCACTCTGCGTAGGTAGGTTACCATAAAGCAATAGATAGGCGACTTCTTCAAAGATGCATTTGTCTGCCAACTCTGACACATCGTAACCGCGATACGTCAAGCCTGAGCCTGATTTGCCAACGGTAGATAAAGCGGTCTTGCCAGCGACTTGACCGCGTAGTCCTGCGCCTGACAATACTTTTGTTGATGGGTTCTGTGCTGCCATGATTAAATTCCTTTTGTGGGTAGCTTTTTTGAATTGAAAAGGGAGTATTTCTTACCGTTAATTTATGACTTACTATATCGCTGACTGACAGCTACGTAGGCTGTTCAGGCTGTAGACCATCTAAATCGACATTGCAACGCTCAAACTCAGCTTCAATAGGCACGTTCAATACTTCCATCGCGCTGCCTGCGCCTTCTGCATTGTTAATTTTCATGTACTTGACGCCAAGCGGTGATTCCATAAAGGTTTGGATTTCAGTCATTTCTTCTGGGGTAGGGTCAGCCATTGGCGTTGCAACTTCTTCACCGTTCATGACGCGCAATTGCTCGTTGCCAAACGCAATCAACTTTTCCCCTACATCTGAGGTATAAAACTTATCCAGCTCTTTTAACTCAGCATCGGTGAACTGACTTTTATAGAAGCTATCGACTTCGACTTTGCCCAAGTCTTTGTCACGCGATTCAAGGCAGCTTACTTGCTCTGCACTGAGCGCACCGCTAGTGATAATCGGGGCGAACAACAGACTGTTGACGGTATCTAACGTAATTGTCGTCATCACAAGATCGTCTTGACTGGCTGGCTGTGCAGCAGACGTATCGGCAACAGCAACGTCACTTGCATTACTGGTCGTGTCATCAGCGGTTTCTGGTGTTTTATCACAGCCTGTTGTGAATAACAAAGCGGCAAGCGTACTGCTAAGTAATGAAGCTTTTACAACAGAATTAGAATTAAAAAATGACATAAATAACCTAAAATTAAATAAAGACGAATTTCATAGAGATAAAAACACTCAAAGGTGATTTATCTCTACGGCGTTGCCATGTGCTAATTACTAACTACTAACTACTTATTATCAGCGAACAAGTTATCTAGCGTTCGCTCAAATTCATGATAATTCAAGAAATCATACAGCTCCATGCGGGTTTGCATGGTATCCACAATTTTGTCTTGGGTGCCATCATTCAATAGATGCTGATAAACGTTTAATGCCGCTTTATTCATCGCGCGAAAAGCTGATAGCGGATACAGCACCATATCAACACCAACGGCATATAATTGCTCCGTGGTGTATAAATCTGTCTGACCAAACTCCGTCATGTTCGCTAGTACTGGGATATCAAGTACATCAGTAAATTTACGATACATCTCGATATCGGTTAAGGCTTCTGCAAAGATCATGTCAGCGCCCGCTTCTTGAAAGGCAACGGCGCGCTCAACGGCTGCATCAAGCCCTTCAACAGATAAGGCATCAGTACGAGCCATGATGACAAAGTCTTTATCCGTTCTGGCATCAAGAGCGGCTTTTAAGCGGTCAACCATTTCTGAGATGCTAACGATTTCTTTATTTGGGCGATGACCGCAGCGCTTTTGAGCGACTTGATCTTCGATATGTACCGCTGCCACGCCTGCTTTTTCCATTTTTCTGATGGTTTGGGCGATATTGAATGCGCCACCAAAGCCAGTATCAATATCGACAAGCAGCGGCGTATCAACCGCATCCGTAATACGGCGGGCATCTTCTAGGACATTATCAAGGCTAGTCATACCCAAATCAGGTAAGCCGAATGAGGCATTGGCCACGCCAGCCCCAGAGAGATATAAAGCCTGATGACCGACCTGCGTCGCCATCATCGCTGTATAGGCGTTAATCGCGCCAGCGATTTGTAATGGTTGATTGTTATCATTTTTTTGTTTCATTGCACTGCGGAAGCGCGCGCCAGCGGATGGTGAGGTCATGTCGTAGTCCTTACGTGGAGGGATAGTGTTATCGTTGTTGTTGATTATACCCAATTAATCACCCCTGCAAAGGCTATACATTGAATTATTGTTTATTTATTTTAATAAGTTAATGTAGTTTTTTTAAAAATATTCATAAATCGAATAGCATTATGTATTTTATAACGATCTGTTCGGTTAACTATTCATTTTTCTCAAGCAATCAAAATTCTTATCATTAATTTTTTACATTTAGTTACAATTATTGGAAGCATTATCGCTTTGTCTACTTATCAGTAGCCATTAAAAAAGCCCTAACAACTCAGCTATTAGGGCTTTTATGACATACGACTAGACGCGTTAGGTTGTCAGTGTTTATTTAACCAAACAGACCCGCCAAATTAGCTAGGAATAGTAGCGCAAAGCCGCCTAAGAAAATTAAGCCTGCAACTGATAGCGCATTCATGCCTGCCGATAGCTTTTGATGACTACGAACCAACGAGTAGTTTAACCAGCCAAAGATAGGCGCGGAGACAAAAGCGGATATCATGGCAAATTTGAGCATAGAGCCTAACTGTCCAGTAAAGAAAGTAATAATAACCAAGCCACCACCGATGGCATAGGTCGTCCAAAAAGCAATTTGTTTTTTGGTGATTTCACTTTCGCCTTTAATCAAACGCCAGCACTCTGCATTGGCGCGACCATAGCCATCCGCACAGGTAATCGTGGTGCCAAACATACACATAAAGGCGACGAAGGCGACCAGTAATCTCGACCATTCACCAATGGTGGCGGTATACATGTTAATCAGCTGATTGATATATGCACCGCCGACCAGCTCAATCTCTTGACCCGACCCATATTGCACAAAAACACCAAGCGATAAAAAGAACAACGCCAAAATAGCAGAAATTGAATAACCAACATTAAAGTCCAGTAACCCTTGACGCTTGGTTGTATGATCGGCTTTGACTTTAGCAGACGTCCACATAGAGGTAATGGCGGCAAATTCGAGCGGCGCTGGCATCCAGCCCATTAGCGCGACGATGAAACCCAAGGTCGCCAAATTCCAAGGAGAGGCAGCAACAAAGTCAACGGTCATCACTGTCGGCTTGCCAGCAGCAATAATCACGGCAGCGACGGTCGCCGTCGTCAGCGCAATCATAATCCACTTGGTCAGGCCATCGAGCAACTTATAATGTCCTGCTATCAAAAAGAACCAAGAAACGGAAACGATGATTAACGACAACGCCATCGTCGATAACCCGAGGGAGGCGGGGAGCATAAAGCCCAATATCACTGCGGCGATCAAAGAGACTGCGCCAGTACTGATGACGGCTGATAAAATGGATAAGATAAAGTAAATCCACAGATAGGCTTTTGAGCGTTTGGCATAGCCAGCGATTAAACTCTCGCCCGTGTCATAGACATAATCTGTCGCGAAACGAAAGAACGGATACTTGAAGACATTGGCCAAAATAATCATGATTGCCAGCTGCCAGCCATAGATAGCACCCGCCTGCGTTGATGAAATTAAATGCGAGCCGCCAATGGCAGCCGTTGCCATTAGAATGCCAGGACCAAAGATGCGCCAACTAAAGCCTTCCTGGGCAGTAGCGCTATCAGGGTTGTTCATACGTTGTGTGGTCATAAATACCTCGAAATGGTTAAAACGGCAAATTATCACTTTCCTGTGTCAGCTTGCCAATGATCATTAGAGAATCGGTCTATCACTTGCTTAAATATAAAACGATTCATCTTGTATCGACTTTAGCACACCAATGCTACTCAGGAGAACGATTATTCTAGTCATTATTACTATTTGTTTGCATTGCCATTCTTTTTATTTAGCATAATCAACCCATAATATCAAGCATTAGGATTGATTATTTTTTGGCGGTTCTTTATAACACAATATTCATTCGATAGCTGATAATTTAAGGCTCTGACACAAATTTTTGCTGCCGGTATGTGATGCCGCGCTGCTCATACACATGATAAATGGCGACGAGCAAATCAGGTATTTTTGGATGCACAAAATCTTTGAGGGTGTGCAGAAAAATAGGCGAGGTGACGTTTTCATGAACCAAACGTTGATAGCTGATTTGTTCCGTGCGTACCGTTTGTAGGCTGGCAGGCACTAAGGTAATACCTTCGCCCGCAGCCACCAAACCAAGTGCGACTTGCAAATCGCTCACTGTGGTGGTCATAAATGGCGAGATGCCATATTGTGCAAACAGATGTAGCAAAGGTTCGGTGATGGGCTCATTCAGCGGTGACTGCTCACTATTGGCGTTTACCGCGCTACTTCCCGTATCAGCTGTTAATGTGCTTGCTGTCGTCGTCAAGACTGGCAGATGCGTTTGATGATATAGAATCAAGCGGTTGTTTGCCAAATCAATCAAACGCTGCTCACGCACATGAGCCAACGGATGGGCTTTAGGAAGCGCCACCACATAACGCTCATGACGCAATAGTATCTGTTGAATCCATGCATCCTGATGAGCGAAACGACCAAAACCAATGTCAATTTCACCACTCTTTAGGGCATCCATTTGTTGATAAGAGCTAATGTCCTTTAAATTGACCTCGATATCAGGATTGGATTGCTTGAGCGTTGCAATTATTTCAGGCAGTAGTCCATATAACACTGACGGCACAAAACCGATGTTTAAGACGCTACTTGGCGCTGATAAGCGTTGCGTCATACTGGTAACGGTATCGATCTCTGTCAGTATGGTACTGATTTTATCGTAAAAAAACGCACCCGCCTCAGTCAGATGCAGTGGTCTATGGTAGCGATCAATGAGTACCACGCCCATATCGGTCTCAAGCTGTTTGAGCAGGCGACTCAGACTTGGCTGTGACAATCCAGTTTTAGTCGCTGCTGCGCTAAAGCTACGCAAATCTGCAACAGCAATAAACGCATTGAGCTGTTTTAAATCCATATTATTGCGCCTGTTCTGGTATAGGGTGTCTCTATAGAGATCGGTTTTTCATACGTATTCGCCTTACTGTTTGAGAGGCGACGTATAAATATTAGTGATATCGAATAAATTATGCTTGAAGATAGTGAGGTGAGCAACTATATTGAGGGTTGGTAACATTGTTACACTTGCGCAAGAAAAATTACAATTTCATTTTAGCAGTCATTTAACGCCAGTAGAATAAACTGGCTTGGTGTTATTCTATGAACGATGAAAAAAAAGACATCGGTACTGATTTTGACGAGGAGTTGACCAAACTTGTTAATAAAAAATCGCGTAAGCTTGTCAAAAATAATATCTATGAACGCTTTATCAGTCGTGTTGACGGTACAGAAGATGACAATCAAAATGAAGGCAAGTCTGACCAATTAACGCCATGGGAGAATATACGACAATCTCCTAATTATGAGTCTTTAAGCTCAGAAGAATTGCAGTTTTTTGCCACCTCAGAGGATAATGAGGGGATAGACATAGATGTATCAGATACGACAACTACAGATGTCAGCTTTGACTTTATTAATGAAGAGAAAATCTTTGGCAACGATGAATCACTAGCAGATACGCCTCAATCATCAAATAAAGACTATCCAGATAGCTATGATTTGGATGAAAATTCAGACCTTGAACTAGACAGCAGTCATGTTGAGCATACCAGTGACGATACTGATACTGATACTGATACTGATACTGATACTGATACTGATACTGATACTTTTCACCCAGCTCATAATGATGAGCAAGTGGTTGAAAGCAAAGTTGCTGAAAATACAGTCGTTGAAAACATGGCAGAACCTGTTAACAACGAAGCAGTAAAACCGCAGGGTAAGCTGGCCAGTAATAAAAAGCCTCTCATCATTGGCATTGCTATCGGGACATTATTGGCCGCTATTATTGTGTTAACCATTAATGCCAGTGGCATCTTATCTCCTTCGACAGAAGGTACAGTGTCTGATGCCTCTAAAGAGGTGGCGAGCGATATTGACACCAATGTCAGTAGCGCTACTCAACCTAAGATTCAGGCTAAGGCAGCTAAGGCGACAACCCTCTCGAATAATCCACCAGTGACTGAAGCTGAATCATCAGCAGTCATCAATCCCAATCAAACTGATGCGCCATCAAGTGTCGCAGCAGATGAAGAGACAGAACAGATAGTAGAAGCAACTACCGATGGCTTGGACAATGAAGCCGCGATTTCTTATGAAGATTTTAGGCAAGAGTCACAAAGTACGTTGTACCGTGAGACCAGTGATTGATGCTATCAACCAAATAACGCATTGATATTGATCAATGCTACTATCCAAATAGTCTTAGAGAATTGTCTTAGAAAAACGACAACCCAAAATGATACTTTCGCAAAAAAATGTACCGTTTGTCTGTCAGTCATAGCGCTCATACCAAAATAAGTTGAATAGAATCAATATATTTGTATTATTACGAATATACAACACGATTATGTGCCGTTGCTTACGAAGACTGACTTGGTATTGACTTATGGAAATTGCAGATAGTGAAAGTAGCCTTAATAAGGGCATGGAGTTACCTAAACATGGTGACATTGAGCTGAATATTAACAAGCGCACTCGTGATGTCTACGAACAATATTTGAAAAACACCATAGAAAACGTGGTCCAAGCGCAAGAGCCTATCTCAGAAACCGCAGCAGCAGAAACAGCAGCAGCAGAAACAGCAGATCGGGATACTTATAATTATCTCAATCAAACACCTATAAAAGCTGCATCCGAACAAACACAGCCAGTTCCCAATATCCCAAAAAAATCAGTAAGTGAGTCTCACAGCAATATCAAATTAATGGCTGTGACTGCTATAACCAGCGCCTTAATTATTGCCGCCACCGTCGTAACTCTTGATATGAATGGCATTTTAGTCGCTTTCTCTGAGCGCTCAACTTCGTTTATTGAGCAAACGCCAATAACGAGCACCGATGCGGCTGTTGCTGAAGATGAGCTCGTAGCAAAGGCAGTTTCAATAATCCAACATACCGTTGATGACAGTTTAAACACAGTTAATCATGCGGGTGCTTATAGCAATGCAAGAGATATCAACCAAAACATAATAGTAGAGAATAGGTCTGTCAGCATTGAGCCTGCTATTACTTACGAAGATTTCATGGCAGAGGCGCAAAATCCCTTATACCGTGATAATGAATATTAAGTCCAGTTGTTTACCAAGACTCAGGCTGAACAACAAAACGTACTATCAACCAATATAGTTAATTTTTAGAGAAACTATAAATGAGTTGATGGACATTAGGGTCAGTTGAACATGCAAATAAAAAAAGCAGATATCATAATCGATATCTGCTTTTTTGTTTCTAAATTACTTTTTAAACAACAATTAAGATTGAGGCGTGATTAAGTACTTCTCACCGGTCGCTTGCTTACCGTAAGCGGCGATTGATTGTAGTTTTAATGCCTCTGCTAATGACACTTCATGCGTATAGCTGCTAGCAAATGTCGTGGTGATTTCTTCTGCAACACGTTTGCGCATCGACATGACTGTCTTGGTGCCCAGTTTGCCTAGCGCATTGAACAATAGGAATCCATTAACACCCCAAGCAAAACCAAAGTTACGGTTCAATGTAATAGGGCCGCGGTTTAGGGCGCCATAAATATAAGCTTGTTTAAAAGTGTCAGACCCATAAACGCTGTATTCTTCTACATCACGAGTGATAGCAGTTTCCATACAGTTCAGAATATCGCTGCTTAACTGACCGCCACCAATAGGGTCAAACGAGATAGTGGCACCTGTTTCGATAATCGCTGCCGTTAAATCAGCAATGAAATTATCACTGCTTGAGTTGACCACATATTTTGCGCCCATATCACGCAATAGCGTTTCTTGCTCATCTCTACGTACAATATTGATCAAATCAATGCCATCAGCCATACAAATACGGTTTAACATTTGACCAAGGCTAGAGGCTGCCGCTGCATGAATGATGGCTTTATGCCCTTCAGCACGCATGGTTTCAACCATCGCTAACGCAGTAAGCGGGTTTACAAAAGAAGAGGCGCCTTCTTTAGCCGTGGTGCCTTCTTTTAGTTCTAGGCAGCTCTGTACATTGACACAGTGGTATTGACGATAAGTCCCACCGCCAATCACAGCTACCGTCTTACCCATCAATGCTTGTGCGGCATCTGATGAGCCCGCTGCGACCACAGTCCCTGCGCCTTCATTGCCCACAGGCGTGGCTTTACCCACACGTGTTTTTAGCGATGGCATAAACTGGGCGGGGACATCAGCCGTGATGACTGGGTTTTCGTCGGTGCCTGATTGTACAGCGGTTGCCATATTGGCGGCGCTGAACATAACCCCCAAATCAGATGGGTTCAATGGTGCCGCTTCAATGCGCACAACGACTTCATCGGCACCAGGTTGCGGCATATCAATCTCTTGTAATGCCAATGTTAATTTATTGTCTTCACTGATGGTTGAGGTCAGTTGGATATTTTTATCAGTCATAAAGTTTTCTCCTGCAAATCGTTATAGTTATTGAACCAATGACGGTATTGTATTGGCCCTATTTTTTGGTTATTGAATACAAAGGTTGTTCTGTAGTTAAGTACTTTTTAATATCAAACTAGCCAGCGTTTGCGGCTTTAATTTGAGCTGTCACATGCTGCATAAACTCTGGCATGTTTGCTAGACGACCTTCTTCTACTTGTTTGGCAGTATCAGACTCTCTCATAGCAGCATTCCACTCTTTCATACCTGGGATTTCTGCCAGCACATCCCAGTTAAGTTGGGTAGAGGCAAATGCGCTGACAATAGTATTCACATAATAAACATAGATGTCAGCCATCGTGAACTCGTCACCTGCAATCCAAGGCGAGAATTGACACAAGCGATTCAAGGCAATAATACCGCGGCTCAATACTTGGCGTACTTCATCCTTGACAGATTCAGGGGCATCAGTGCCTGAAAAAACATAAGGAATCAGGCGACGGCTTGGTAGCTCAAAATAAAGCTCTGATATCTTCATAATTTGACGCACAGTCGCGCGTTCTGCCGCATTTTTAGGATATAACGGCTTTTCTGGGTAGGTCTCTTCTAAAAAATCACAAATAACGCTCGATTCTGACAAGTTAAAGCCATCAGGGGTTGTGATGGCAGGTACTTTGCCAACTGGGCTGACTTTCATCAACTCATCACTACTACCGTAGACAAGGTTTTCTTGGAATGATAGTTCTTTGAATAAAAGGGTGTGTTTCACGATATTGTAATAGTTGCTCGCAGCAAAACCATGCAAAGTAATCATAAGTCCATTTTCCATTGTTGATATAAAAGTTGTAATTTTTAAGTTAAACACATTATTACTGGTTTTAATATGGTTATATATAAGGGAAAACGTGAATCACTATTGTTATTAAGACAATAATAGAGCGAAAATACTCAAATATTTATAGAATGGAGAAATAGGTTGGATCAACTACGTGCAATACGGTATTTTAGTAAAGTCGTCGAAATGGGTAGTTTTACCAAAGCGGCAAGTGCCTTTAATGTGCCGCCATCCTCATTGTCGAGACGTGTTTCTGATTTAGAAAAGAGTTTGGGCGCGACATTATTAAAGCGTTCGACTCGCATCGTTAAGCTGACCGAAGTTGGGCAAGTCTATTACAACGACGTGCAGCAGATATTGAACCAATTAGAACAAAGCAAAGAGACGGTTCGCAGCTACCAAACGACGCCAATGGGGCGTTTGCGAATCAGCTCCATGGTGGGTTTTGGTGAAAAAATACTGCTACCCTTATTAGATGAATTTAGTCTGTTATACCCAGAGATTGTATTGGATGTCAGTTTGAGTGATGAGCTGTCAACGCTTGGGCGTGATGATGTCGATATTGCGATTCGCGGTGGCTACGCGCCCAATGAGCGAGTGCTCGCAATCAGGCTGATGGACAATGGCTTTATTCCAGTTGCATCCCCTAGTTATCTGAAAAAATGCGGTATACCTAGCCATGTGATGGAATTAAAAGATCATAATGGCCTTTATTTTAAAGCACCAACAGGGCCAACGCCTTGGCTATGTCATGTGAACGATCAGTGGCATGATGTCTCAGGGCCTGCGGTAGCGATTTCAAACAACGGGCCGTGGCTGGCAAAAAAAGCTTGTGACGGTGACGGTGTTTTAATGTCAACTCGATGGGCGTTAGCGTCATATCTTGAGTCAGGACAATTGATAGAACTAAACTTTGAGCATACATTAACGATTACCCAACATGCTGATATGGCGGTGTATTTGTTGTACCAAAAACAGCGCTACTTAGTACCAAAAGTAAAAGCTGCTGTGGATTTTTTGGTTGAGAAAATAAAAATCGATAATGAACCTATAATAAACGTATAAGGAAATAGATATGTATAAAGCACCGGTAGCCGTGGTCATTGGCGCAGGCGATGCCACTGGCAGCGCTGTTGCAAGACGTTTCGCGAAAGAGGGTTTTACCTTATGCGTGACCAGAAGGAGTGTCGAAAAACTGAGCGCTTTAGTCAGTGATATTGAAGCGGCTGGGGGAGTCGTCAAGCCATTTGGTTGTGATGCGCGTGTCGAGCAAGAGATGGTTGAGCTGTTTGCTCATATTGAAAAAGACATTGGAGCGATTGAAGTGGTGGTATTTAACATAGGTGGGAACGTGCATTTCTCCCTCTTAGATACCACAGAAAGAGTTTATAGAAAAGTGTGGGAAATGGGAGCGTTATCTGGGTTTTTGACAGGTAGAGAGGCGGCGAAAGTCATGATTCCGCGTGAAAAAGGAACCATTATATTCACTGGCGCCACGGCTTCTGTACGAGGTGCTAAAGGTTTTTCTGCTTTTGCTAGCGCTAAATTTGCGTTACGGGCTTTGGCGCAAAGCATGGCTCGGGAGTTGGGACCAACAGGCATACACGTGGCACATACTATTATTGATGGCATTATTGATACGGCCTTTATTCGTGATAATTTCCCTGAGCGCTATGCCCTAAAAGATGAAGACGGTATATTAAATCCGGAGCATATCGCGGAGCAGTATTGGCAATTGCATTGTCAGCCAAAAGATTGCTGGACGCACGAGCTTGATCTACGCCCATGGCTAGAGACATTCTAAATGTATAACGTGCCGTTTCGCTTTAATCCTTTTTTTCAATTGAATACGATGCAGCTGATGCGCGGCGCTACCGCTTATCTCGAACAACCTGATTTTCAGGCGTATCTAACAGCAGTATTCAATGGTATAAAGAGTTCTGTAGCGAATTGACCATCTCCTGCAATTGAGTAATTTTTTGGTTTAATAAGGTGTTAAGCGCGCTATAGAGGCTTTGTTCGAATATACACTCTAAAGGAATAACAATGACAGTATGGCTACTAGCAATTGATCGAGAATATTCTTCTTATGAAGAATTGAAGTATAGGAAAGTTTTGGGGCAAGGTTGGTCGGCTATAGGAGACTTATCCCCTCTATTACCTGTTAAAAATGAGCAAAAATTTAGAGAAATTATTACCAATTTTGTTAGTTATGTTTATAACGACTGGACAGACAATCGAGATCCGAGTCGAATAATTCTGAACCTAACAAAATTTTCTAAAGATGATTATGTTATTTGCTGTGAAGGTGAGTCCGTTAGAGGGATTGCAAAGTTAACAGAGTCTGTTGAGTATCATTACGACAACCCAAAATTGTACGAATACTCTCAAGTTGTTTACCCTGTAACGAGCTGGGTAGATCTAAATGATAATGGCAACATTAAAATTAAGTCAATGGGGCCTGTTGGTATTCAAAAATATGGTGGCGACTTTGAGTATATTGCATCGTTCTTCACTCCACCATTATAACCAACAATTTTAATCCGCTTAACACGGCGTTATTTCTCTAGGAGTTTTCTTTCATGGATTTGCGACCTACATCACAAGAAGAAGTTTTTTTAAGCCTTGCTTACAATAGGTTTTATGATCTTGCCGATGAAATAATTGAAGACTCATTTTGGGAACAAGAAGACTGGTATCGTTTTAGCAAAGTGATTAACCTATTTTCAGTTTATGCAGAGTTACTAGCTTATGAGCCCTTTAAGTATGTTCTTGAGGCAATTAAGAAACAAAGACCTCTAATGGAGTCTGAAATTGGTGGCCCATTGTTTAAATTTATTAGAAATACTTTTGCTCACTTTCCCTTGTTTGAGAGTTGGAATGAGGTTTGGTTAACAAAAGGCTTAGTAAATTGGCAAAAAGAAGGGTTAACCATTGATCGCTTTCTCCAAAAGTACGCTGGTCATACCGAAATAAAGTATAGATTCTGGGAAGCTGAGAAGAAAAATATGACATATATAAGTATCAATTTTCCAGAACAATATGATGATAAAAAAATATATTTAAGCGAGATTCTTTCCGAAAAAGATGGCGTAAAGTTCTCGCTTATAATGATGCGGAATATATTAAACACACAAGTAGAGTCTATTAAAAACGGGATATAACAAGCATTTGAAGCGGAACTGCTAACAGTTTTCTCGGTTCTGCTTCACTACACATTTGAGCCAGATAATACTCACAACTTATGACTGCGTTACCACCAACCACTATTCATACTGAACTGACCGCCCACACTTGAACAGTATGAATATTTACTTCTATTCTAGTTATGCAAAACAGCATAACGCCTTCTAAGTTGGGAAGTGCCCTATTTAGCTTGCCCAAGATCCTCTAAAATAGCGCAGTCTGCATTATCATCGCCTGCGCAATGATCAAAAGAATTCTGTAGCGAATTGACCATCTCCTGCAGTTGTGCAATTTTTTGATTCAGCGTTGTGATGTGCTCTTGTGTCAGTTGCTTAACATCCGCGCTCTGACGATTGGTGTTTTTGCGCAGATACAGTAACTCTTTCATTTGCTTGGATGAGAATCCCAAGTCACGAGAATGTCTCAAAAAGCATAGGTCGTCTATATCGTCTTTAGAATACAAACGATACCCTGAGTTCGAGCGATTTACGGTTTCTAGCAAGCCAATCTGCTCATAGTAACGAATCATTTTGGTAGAGATACCTGATTGCTTTGATGCTTGACCAATATTCATATTTATCATCCTAACTTAAAAAGGGACTTAAATAACAAAAGGGTTTAAATAACCTGTGTATTTAAACCCTATATGGATATCCTTTACGATTCTACATTCACTCTGTAGCGGTTTAGTAGTTCGCTGACTATACTTTAAAGTACTTGAGGCGTAACGCATTACCCAATACGAAAATAGAAGACAGCGCCATTGCCGCTGCTGCAAAAATGGGTGAGAGCAGGATACCAAAGGCGGGGTACAAGACACCTGCGGCAATCGGAATCAAAGCAACATTATAAATAAATGCCCAAGCCAGATTTTGTCTGATATTACTGATGGTGGCTTTACTCAAGGCAATCGCAGTAGGCACACCTTGCAGACTACCTGACATTAGCACCACTTCTGCCGCCTCAATCGCCACATCTGTCCCTGTACCAATGGCCAATCCAACATCGGATTGAGCCAATGCAGGGGCATCATTGATACCGTCACCCACGAATGCCACTCGGCCATATTGTTCTTGCAACTGGCGTACTGCATCCACTTTTCCTTCGGGTAATACTTCTGCCACTACCTGATCGATATTTAATTTTGTGGCAATCGCTTGGGCGGTATGGCGATTATCACCTGTAATCATGGCCACTTTTAAGCCTAGCTGATGTAGTGCGGCAATGGCGGCATGAGTCGTCTCTTTAATAGGATCTGCAACGGCGATGATAGCGGCCAACTGCTGGTCAATCGATACATAGAGTGGGGTTTTACCTTCTTGCCCCAAACGTAGCGCATCTTGTTCAAAAGGCGCAACATCAAGCCCCAATTGTTGCATATAACGATCCGCGCCAATATGAATCACTTGGCCTGCCACGTTTGCTTGAATGCCCAAACCTGTCATCGCTTCAAAGTCAGTAATAGGTAGCAGTTGAATATGCTGCTGTTCTGCAGCTTGTACAATGGCTAAGGCAATGGGATGCTCAGACTTTGCTTCAACCGATGCCACCACACGTAGGACCTGTTCTTTCTCAAACCCTTGTTGGACTTGGAAATCCGTTAACGTAGGTTTGCCTTCAGTCAATGTACCTGTTTTATCAACGGCAACCACGCTCACATCCTGAAGCATTTGTAGCGCTTCACCTTTACGGAATAGCACACCCAATTCTGCACCACGTCCCGTACCAACCATAATAGAGGTGGGAGTGGCCAATCCCATTGCACAAGGGCAAGCCACAATGAGCACGGCAACCGCATTGATTAAACCGAAAGTTAAGGCAGGGTCAGGACCAAAAATCAACCAAACTATAAAGGTTAATGCTGATAAAAACATCACCGCTGGTACAAACCACATGGTGACTTTATCCACCAATGCTTGAATCGGTAATTTAGAGCCTTGGGCTTGTTCTACCATACGAATGATTTGTGCCAAAACAGAATCTTCACCGATGGCCGTTGCTAGAATATTTACGGTGCCGTTTTGATTGATAGTACCGCCGACCACTTGATCGCCTGCTTGTTTTTTCACAGGGACAGGTTCACCAGTAATCATAGATTCATCAATATAACTGTGACCGTCAACCACCTCACCATCGATAGGCACACGCTCGCCTGGACGAATCTCAACTATCATTTGTGCGGTGACGTTTTCTACAGGGACTTCAATGATTTTACTATCTTGATGTACACGAGCAGTCTTTGCCTGCATGCCTACTAAATGCTGAATGGCCCCAGAAGTACGTCCTTTAGCCTTTGCTTCAAAATAACGACCTAATAATATCAAGCTCACAATCATAGCAGCGGCTTCGTAATAGACGTGCACCGTGCCTTCAGGTAACGCTTGCGGGATAAAGGTCGCTATGAGAGAAAAGCCATATGCTGCGATAGTACCAATCGCCACTAGCGAATTCATATCTGGCGCAAAACGCAATAAGGCTGGCACGCCTTTTTGATAAAAGCGTCGGCCTGGAAAGAGTAGTACCAATGTGGTCAAAACAAACTGTATCAGCCAACTTTGCTGAGTGCCGAGGTTATTCACCACCCACATATGAAAGGCGGGAATCATATGAGAGCCCATTGCTAGAATGAATACCGGCAGTGACAACAGCGCAGAAAGCCCTAAATCTCGTTTAAGCTGCTTTTGCTCCGAGGCTTTTTTATCTTGTCGATCGCTTTGATCTTGTTCTACCAGTTTGGCCTCGTAGCCCGCTTTTTTGACGGCCTCAATCAATTCACTCGTTTGTATTTGCGCATCGCCTTTAATCCAAGCGCGTTCAGTCGCAAGGTTTACTGTGGCTTGTTGCACGCCAGCGACTTTGGCCAAGGATTTTTCTACTCGTCCAACGCAAGAGGCACAGCTCATGCCTTCTATGGATAGCTCGATGGGTTTGGTTTCCGTCACCTTATAACCTGCACGCTCTACCGCTTTATTTAACTGGGCAACATCTACAGGCTGAGAGGAATAAACAGTCGCCTGTTCAGTGGCAAGATTTACCTCGGCGTTTTCAACATGTTCAATATTTTTTAATTGTTTTTCGATACGCCCGACACAAGAGGCACAACTCATGCCTTCAATGCTCAGCACTTCATGATAAGTAGGGACTTTAGTATTTTTTGTTTTCATAACAACCTCTGTCGTTTTTAATTCTATTTTTAATCTATAGTGACAGCATATAGGTTGACATCATGGTAAGGTCAAGCGTATTTCTACAATACTTTCAAAAAAGCATACTTGAGCCTTATTGCGGTGACGAGGTGAAAGTGCGGAAGGTTAAAATGAGAGGAGTTGTAGATCACGAAGGAGGGTATTGCCAATAAATTATCTCATAGAAACAAGGGCGGCACCCTAGTGAGGACTTGAATGTTTGGCTGTAGTCTAATGATATCGGTATATTGAGTTATTTAGGTAGTCGCGGTGTACTTCGTTGTGTACATGCAGTGAGCTTTTGGTAATAGATAACATCATCTTTATTCGTCATAAGCATTGTTATGGGTGCAAAAAGGATTTTAGGGATATATTTGCAAGCATCTCACTGTTCAAACAGACCAGTTAATATTAGAACGGTAGAAAAGCTTAGAAAACATAAGTTTCTCATCCTTGATTCCTGACTCTATAGAACTTTCAATTAACTTTTCATCAATATTATCACCTTCGTAAACCCTACTAATTATAGTTCGAACTCTATTTTCAGTATCAAAATAGATAGCTAAGATATTTTGTTTGTTCTCAATAAAAATATCTGGGAATGTATTGGTTGATATTATACTTCTTATACTACACATAATATCTATTAATTCCCAAGTATACTCCGGATATTGTATCCAGACCTCACAGCAGTCTTCTAGCATAGGATAGCCTTGCTCATAATTGATACCTTGGACATGCTTATCATCAAAATCAGACATATACCATTCACCAAGCTCGTTGAAGTTCTCGGTAGACAATAGAAATTCTATTAACTCTTCTTTAAACATAATTCAGTCTCTAAACCCATTTTCAAAGTGGTATATTCACTCAATGAGTTATCAGTATATGTTCGATGCGCTATACAGGCATCGAACTGCTAGAGCATAAAATCTCTTAAGTTCATTTTGATAACAACAATTATTATGTTTTACGAAAGTTTAAAACCTGTTGTCTGACTACCTGCTCAATGTGTTGCCAATCAGTAAGATTATGACGAGAGTACTGTACATTGATATGTAAGGCCATCTGTGGCTCTAGATCGAATCGGTGACTACAAGGCGGCCTTGGCACATCTCTATTACTACACTCTATGTAAGTAACGATTTGCCCCATTTTATCTCGCTGAATAAACACATCCTTTGCATATCTGTCTTCACGGTAAGGGCGATCCGTCTTCGGGTCTATACCCGGCGGTGCGTAAACTTCCAATCCGTATTGATCACTGTCAAGCTGTTCATACTGATGGACAGGACCTGCTTCCTTGCTAGGATTAAGTGTTCCATCGCCGATACGGTGAATAGCACCTGCCCCATAATACCTGTCTCCAGAGGAGACATTAACTGAGACCCAAGGATCATTCGGCAAGTACTGTTCTTTATCATAAGCACGCTTGAGGCTCTTATTGCTTTTATCGAGTATGGTATTGTCGGTATAGCGCACATCAATGCCAAAACTATTGATCTTTGAGTCATAGCTGCGTGTGGGTTTTGGACCTTCCCGTTTTTTACCCCATGCAGGGTCGCCGTCATACTCAATCAAATGCACGAGGTTTTTGGGTAGATCAACGGGAACACCGCCTAAATCACCAACGTAATTTGCAGAAAACACATCGGTACAAGATGATATAAGAGTAGAGGTCATAACAATAATCATAACCATGGGCTTATTTAATGCTTCAATGAACATTGAGCACCTCAATAAATGAATGATAAACTCTGCTGTCAAATTCGTAAATATCAACTTGAGAGATTATCATTTTAGAAAAGCCTAGGTTTATTTTTATTAAGGTATACCCTAAGGGAACCAATGAAACCGAATCCTTCTATCCAACGTCGTTTGTCATAACGTCCGTTATGGGAACAGCAAGCATTATCACTTTCCATCACCACTATAATCGACAAGATGATGACATGACAACCTTACTCCTAAAAGCCAATTAAAATTTATTTAAAAATTCTTCCAAAAATATCATATACAAAACAGACTATTATGAAGATCCAGGACATCATAACCCTAACGGCGGTAACGTTAAATATAATCCAGTCAAAAGTTTATTGCCTTCAAATGCTGCCGAATTATTTAAGATTAGCAGAGAATACAAAGGTGCGCGATATACTAAGGATTCTACTAATAATATACATCAGTTTCAAGACACTGATGGTGATGCGAGCGCTTTTCACTGGGCTGGTTCAGAGAATGGTAAAACACTAAGCGGTAAAGTAGATGGACTTGAAATCCCTAAGGAAATGAAGCATGCTAATTTTTGGAAATAAAGATAAAATCGCTTTCGAAGTTCATAAGATGGAAGAACAAGTTGTAGTAATGAACGTAATTGTAAACTCCTTGAATATCAGTTATAAAGATAATTCTTACTATGTGTTTGCTTTGATTCTGAATATAAAGAAAGAGATAGATTTTATTTCGGAAAACGATTTATCGCTTAATAGTAATTTGGTAGACATTCCGCTAAGTGAACTTTATAATATTTTTTATAATTCAGAAATAGATGTTTATAAGAATTCCAAAGATAGAATTGACATGTTATTTTATGATTTATCAGCTAAAAAATCCTTGTTCTATGTTTATCAAAAAAATGATTTATTAGTATTTTTTGGTAAATTCTATCAGAGCGATACTCTTATTACATCAACAATAGAAAAATTTGAATTTTTAGAAATGCTGTCTAATTTACTAGATGCAGTCAAGCCTATTGCAGTACCTTGGAGTTCATAAATATAGAAAATATATATATCTAATTAAAATCCTAAATTCACAACATGACTTCATAACTCGTACTACGTCCTGAGGCATCAGATTTTTTTAACATGCCTTTTTCT
Source organism: Psychrobacter sp. K31L (assembly GCF_017942195.1). Classification (NCBI taxonomy): domain Bacteria; kingdom Pseudomonadati; phylum Pseudomonadota; class Gammaproteobacteria; order Moraxellales; family Moraxellaceae; genus Psychrobacter; species Psychrobacter sp. K31L. Next base: position 173,234 of record NZ_JAGKSC010000001.1, read on the forward strand.
ACCAAGTCATTAATGTCTCTTAATGCAGTATCAGCCGAGCACTTAGTTATCATTGCCCATTTTTTTTGGTCAGTTTGCCATAAAAATTCATTTAGTAAGGTATTGAGGAGGATGCGGTGATTAACAATGCTATTCGATTCATATTATGCGGAGATTAGCGCGGTTATTCGATGCATTTTAAGTGTGTATATAAGTCGTACAGGTACATTCTGTCATGTTTTGCTAAAGTTTATACTTGATTTATGATTCCGCAGCCCATCTATGTAATTGGCCCAATCCTGCATCATTTGCACTCTGGTATCGATCTCATCAAGCCGGTTATAAGCACCGCCATGCGTGTCTTTGATTCTATGGCCCAGCTGCAACTCTGTCACGATGTCCGAATAGCGCAGTTCGGGTTGCTCCATCAGCAAGGTTTTGGCTGATGCCCGAAATCCATGAGCGCATTGCACATCCTTATATCCAAGCCGATGAAATATCTGTACTAGGGTTGCTTTGCTAATATATGAATTGCTTGAGGCGCGCATCGATGCAAATACATATTCTTTATGACCTGTGATTGACTGTATGTTTTTTAGACGTGCAATTACTTGTGTCGCTAATGGTACAACTAAGTGCGACACCATGTCCTCACGACTTTCGCCTTTAGTAGGGGAGAACGCCCATAGCTTATTGTCCCAGTCTATATCCTGCCAGCGCATAGATCGCAAATCGATACTACGCACAAACACATAAGGCAACAGATTCATTGCCTCTATCGTAATGGCGCTTGCGCCTTTGAACGAGTCCATGTCTCGTAACAATATTGCAAACTTATCAGGCTTAGTGATGGCTGGCAAATGATTGCCTGAATTGGCTGGGGCAAGCTCACCACGCGTGTCCATCGCCACATTTTTGTCACATAATCCTCGCGCTACTGCGAACGAAAATACTTTTTCAGTATAAAGTCGGGTACTTGCGCCCACAAAGGTTGCTTGATTTTCATTGTTTTGGATGGCCTCGCATACACCCAAAATAATCTCGCTGGTGATATCATTCATTTTTAAGTCGCCAATCTCACGACACATATATCCTAGACACAAATCCCAAAACTTGAGGGTCGACTCACTAAACGAGGGCTTTTTAGCCTTACTATGATGACGACTCCCTATCTTGTGGTCTCTCCAAGCCTGTGCAACCTCAGCAAACGTAGCGTTTTTTAGATGAGCATACTTATTAACTTGTTCTTGTTGCTGTATGGCCTTGGGGTCAGAGCCTTTTGAGACTAGAGTGAGTATGGACTCGGCTTTATGCTTCACCTCATACAAGCTAATATCATCAACCTTACCAAGCATCATTCTAGGTCGTTTGCCGTCGATATGTGGATGCGAATAACGAAGGTAGTATTCTTTTTTGCCATTTGGGTAAATACGAACACTTAGACCAGAAGTGCCTGAAATACTGATTGAATAATCTTTATCTCGGCATTCAAGTTTATTAATATCGTTTATAGTATTGACAGCCATTATGTATATCCGTAAATGTTGCAGGTGGAATATGTCCAAAATATTTATAAGTTCGTTTGAGAGTATAGTTTCTAAAACAATGATGACTACTGAAAGTCATACTTTGTATAAACTAAAAAAATCATTGGACACTGGTATGGACACTAGTTATTACCAGATATATGAATAAAACTATTTATTATAGTAACTTAAGTCTTAATTATTCCCAAGGTTCACTTGGGGATAAATCTAGTATAGTGGAGATAGAGTGACTAAGCTATATCTCAATTGGCGTGCGGGCGATTAGTGAGTGGTGAGCACCATAAATATGGAGAAGCCTATCAAGACTTGCATTCGATAAAAGAGGATCTGAGCGCCTTTAGGCAAAAATGCATGCTCCTGTACTTGCACAGAATCACTTAATCAGGGTCATAGTACTGTTTTGTGCAAATTTGGACGGCATCAAATTCAATGCCTTAGATTTAAATAGCTTAGTGGGAACAAGAGATATTCAAAAGACCACTCAGTGTTTCTCTAATAAATGCTTCTCTAATCTGAAACACTTTTTGATGGTGCAAAGCGCTGAGTACTAGCGCAAAGTTATCATGACCCCTTTTATCAAAATAAAGCGCTCCGGTATTGTCAGAGACATAACGTCATTTATGCAAACCTAATCGTGACGCCAATATACCTTTACCACGACATCGGTACGACTGAGTTCTAGTCGCTCTCTCAACAATTGGCGCAGTGCTTTGGCAGTATTTGCTTCTAGTGCGCCCCAAACTTTATCAATCTGTAGAGGGTCGTCAGCTAAATAATCACCTAGTGTACTGTCAATCAGCGTGGCTAAACCTGATCCTGAGTTTGCTTGATTGGTTACTATAGGCAATACGGCAAAGTGGTCATTGCCGTGGGTTTCGGTGTCGCAATCAATTTTATTATCAATGCTAATGCTACTGTTGTTATTACCAGTGCTATCAAGGCTGCTGCGCATTTTCACTGTATCAAAATAACTTTGATCGTCTGCATCTTGCGTCACACAAATGATTAATGGTGGCTTAGGGTTGCTCCATAACTCCAGCAGTCGTGCTGCCGTTGGCATTGATGTCTCATCGACAATCAATACCGCTTGACCATCTCGCAAGTGCTCAACTTTTTCAGGAAACTCCCGTTTTGTGACAACAGTCTCGTCTGTTTTTAGTGCTGCTGCCCAGTTGCCACCAGACGTATCCCCATGTAAAAAAACATCGACCCATGCTCGTATTCCATCATCAGCTTGCCATGCTTTTCTTAGCGTGTAATAACAGTGAGGACGAGTAGGGCGTACGTTTTCCTTCTCGCTATCATTAGTTTTATGGTCATCAACTTCATCGCTATCAGTCATCAATGCATTTGTTGTCGCATTGTGCTCTAAATCAAATAAATACGCGTAACCTGCTTCGTTAGTAGGTACTGAGGTCGAGATTGTTGCGCCCTTAGTATTTCTTAATTGAACATCATCACTTGATTGAGCGTCATCTAATGACGGCATGCTCAATTCAAGGCGTAGCATATTTTTGCTGATTCTATAACTGTTTTGCACATCGAAGACTTGCTTGGTCAGTTTGATCGTTTTTTTTCCCAGCTTTTTATCTGCCCTTTGTTTGAGCAAGATATATTGGGCTTGTAAATCATTAAGTTGCGAGATGGGCGTGGCAAAATTAATAAAAAAAATCTGGTCATGGAGTGGGTTATCTTGAGCGTTAGTCGGTTGATACTTTGAATTTTTTTGGCGGGTTTGTATTGTAATGCCTTCAGCGTAAATATCGGTTATCTGTGCATCTACGCGATCCAATTCAGCTGTGGATAGTGAGGTAAATACACTCAAAAATCCGAGTAATTCATCGAGATGCTCTTCATTGATGTGAGCGACGACATTGGCTATTTCAGGGTCATTTAATGAGGTGTATTGGCTGTTTTGGTTGTTGGCGTTTTCTGTAGTAGCTAAAAGCTGTTTAGTCATATAAATACTCGCAATCAACAGAGCGTTGAAATTAAAGTGAATGAGTTTTTAGTTAATGATAATTGTTTTTGTTATCATTTACGAGTAAAATCAATTCTTATTATGGTTTGATCTTCAAAAATTGGTCTATAACCAATGATCGATACACCATCATTCTTATGACATATTACTTTTATCAACAATGAGTGCTTATATGCTACGTGCAAACCAGCTGACTATCAGCCGTCAAGGAAATACTCTATTAGACAATGTGAGCTGTGAGATTGACACCAATCAACTGGTGGCTTTGGTTGGGCATAATGGCTCTGGCAAGTCGACCTTGATTAAAGCATTGGCAGGCGATATGGCAAGTAGTAGTCGCGATGTCACATTAGACGAGCGCAGCATCAATGACTACGGCAGTAAGGAGTTGGCGCGGCAAATGGCATATCTGCCGCAGCAATTGCCAGAAGCTGCTGGATTCACGGTGCGTGAGCTGGTCATGTTAGGGCGCTATCCCCATCAAAAATGGCTGCAAAAGCCAACTCAAATAGATAAAGACAAAGTCGCGCAAGCATTAAAGTTGACTCAAACCGAAGCGTTTGCTGATCGAATTACTGCCACGCTATCAGGTGGTGAGCGCGCTCGTGCTTGGCTCGCCATGTGTCTGGCACAAGATACGCGGTATTTGTTGCTCGATGAGCCACTTGCTGCCCTTGATATGCATTATCAAATTGAGGTCATTCAACTTATACGTCGTTTGGTGGATGAGCAAGGCTTGAGCGTGGTAATTATTATCCACGATATTAATTTGGCCGCGCAGTATGCCGATCGAATCATCGCACTGAAAAATGGTCAAGTATGTCACAACGGCGATATCGCCAGTACCATGCAACCTACCGTGCTACGCGATATCTTTAATGTCGATATGCAGCTGCTCAGTCACCCCATTACTGGACAGCCTGTCGCAGTCGCTTAACGTCTTACTTTTGCTCCATTTTTTTAATTCGCCTACAAAGATATGCTTCTATGCCTCCCATTCTTTATACAGAACAATCATCGACGTCATTGACAACACTGAAATGGTTCGCGCTCTCATTGTGCTTGGTATTGACCGCCTGTAATAATCAGACGTCCACACAAAAAACCACCGATCAGCTCGATGAGTTGCCATCAAGCATTACCTCAGCAGCAGAAAACAGTCATAGCGATAGGATGAACATCGTCTCTCCTGACTGGGGCAATGCGGCGACGTTGACAGCGATGGGGCATGCACCAATTGCGACAGGTGATATAAGGGTTTGGGACAGATGGGTTAGAAGCCCTAAACTGCCATCATCAACCGTAGATTTGGGCATCCGCTATCAGCCCAATGCTGAGCTAATCGCCCAACTTCCTGTTGATATGGTTATAGACAATTACTTTTATGAGCATGCGCGTAACTTATACGGCGATGTCCCTGCTGAGTCTGTGATGTTTGCCGCCAAAGGAGAGACGGCAACATGGGCTGACTATACCGAACCAACGCGAGAGCTAGGTGCACTCATTGATAATCCAAAGATGGCTGAGGACTATATTGTACAAAGTCAAAAAGACATACAGCTAGCCAGTCAGCAATTGCAGCAGCGTTATCCAAGAGTCAAAAAGTTTGCGGTGGTGCAGTTTGCGGATGCTAACAATATGCGTATGTATGTGGCAAACAGCTTATTTCAACCTGCGTTAAAGCAGATGGGTAAAGAGCTTGTGGTATTGGGCAAAGGCAATAATTGGGGGTTTGTACCGATACGGATGGGAGATTTGGCGCAATTAGATGATGAGACTTGTTTATTAATTATCGATCCACTCAGTCCAATCACTAGAGCTGAAATTGATGATAGCTTGATTTGGCAGCGTTTAGGTTATGGCAATACCCGCTGTGTGGGGGAGCTACCTCCAGTATGGATTTATGGCGGTATGTCGTCATTGGTAAGCCTAGCAAATAACTTGTCAGAAGTTTCATTAAAAGGCGGGGATGTACTATGAGCGCCAATGCAGATACTCACAACAATCATATCAATAACAACACCGATAGTGCTCATACGATGACATCAACTTCTGAAACCGTAACGACTCCAAAACCATTATCGTCGCCATCTTCATTGCCGCCACCAAATCAACCCAATTCCCAGACTTCTTTGTTTGCCAGTATGTCTTGGCGACTATGGGCCATGCTCATCGGACTAGCGGCCTTGTCATTATGGAGCAGTTGGATGCTGTTAGATCAGCAGTGGACACGCCCAATTAGTGACTTGCTTATACCAAGCTCACAATTGGATATTGCCAGTATGGCGATACAGCTACATATAGTGGCAACCAGCGTAGTGGCGTTGTTGGCTGGCGGGCTATTAGGCGTGGTCAGTATTTTACTACAGCAATTGGTAAAAAACCCACTAGCGTCAGATACGACGCTAGGTGTGGGCGTGGGTGCACAGTTGGCCATGCTCATCGTCACGTTATTTTTGCCAAGCTTGGCAATTTATGGCGGACTTTATGTGGCCTTTGTGGGGGCTATTATCAGTATGGGTCTGGTCTTTGCCTTATCAGCCCCCAGTCGATTTAATCCATTGATTTTGATATTGGCCGGCTTGGTGGTAAATATTCTGCTGGCTGCAGTAGCCAATGTACTGGTGCTGTTTTTTGCTGAGCGTAGCAATGGCATGCTGTCATGGGCGGCTGGGTTTTTGGCACAAAACAGCTGGCATACCAGTATCGCGCTAGTGATCACTGCTATTTTGATGGCGGTCGTATGTCTACCATTACTAAAGCCATTAACGCTGATGAGCCTAGATGACACGCAGGCAAAACGTCTGGGTGTGCCTATTAATGGGATTCGCGCACTTGTTGTATTAATTGTCGCCGTTGTGACTGCTCTAGTGATCAGTGAAGTTGGTTTAATTGGTTTTATTGGTCTTGGTGCAGCAAGTTTGGTCAATGCGCTGGGCATCTCTGCTATTGGTAAGCGTTTGGCCACTGCCTTTGGATTGGGAGCACTGCTGTTATTATTGACCAGCAATGTCGCATTACTGCTTGAGCCGATACTTGATATGCAGATTCCAGCTGGTGCCATGACAGGCATTCTAGGCGCACCGTTAATCATTTGGCTAATTTTACGTCAGCGCCGCGAGCGGATAGAGACAGTGACGCCGATGCTTACAGGTAAGCATACATCCATTGCATTTTGGCGATGGGGTATTGGGGTGCTCGCCCTTATCCTGCTGGCTTGTCTTTTTGTACAAGATATCAATGGGTGGGGATTCAGTACGGAGTGGGCGCTCACGCAGCAGTACCGCTTGCCTCGTAGTTTGAGTGCTGCTGCCACAGGCTTGATGCTGGCAGTGGCCGGTGTGCTACTGCAAACTTTAACGCGTAACCCCATGGCCAGTCCTGAGGTGTTGGGGGTCAGTTCAGGTGCCGCACTGGGGGTGATTTTAGGGTTTTTATTATTACCAAGTTTAGGGCTATCCGCTGGCGCAGGGACGTTGCTAATTTCAGGACTCTCAGGTGCGATGGCTGTGCTACTATTGATTATTTGGCTGGCACGTAGGGTCAGCTCAGGTTATTTATTATTAGTAGGTATAGGTATTGCCGCCATGATGGATGGGGTGATGCATATGGTCAAGCTCTCAGGAGACCCGCGTCTGGAAGCAATGCTCAGCTGGCTGTCAGGGACAACTTATAGCGCCCAGCCCAGTACAGTATGGTATCTCATTGGTATTGCCGCTATTCTATTTGTGCTCAGTTTATTGCTTATAAAACCTTTGCGCGTCCTTGGATTAGGTACAGGTGTGGCGCGTAATTTAGGTGTGGCAGTTACGCCCGTTACCTTGTCACTACTGGCACTAGTAGCAGCGCTTAGCACGGCCAGTACGCTTGCCGTTGGCCCATTGAGCTTTATTGGTTTGATGGTGCCACATTTGGCTACTTCACTCGGTGCCGTCAAGCTTGAACGGCAATTGCCACTAGCTGCACTTTTAGGGGCAGGGGTGATGGTCATAGCAGATTGGATTGGCCGTTATGTTATTTTTCCTTATGAGCTGCCTGCGGGCACGCTTGCGGCGATTATCGGTGGTGGCTACTTCTTATGGCTCATTCGTAAGGTTCCAGCCTCAGCCAATAGATAGCCGCTGTCTTTAGATAGTTCTTAACTAACGATAAAAGTGAACACAGATAGTCTAGAACTATCTGCGCTTGGTAGCTGTGTGTCATTGATTAGTCGACAGTTTGTAGTAGCCTGCATTGTTCCTAATTAATCGCTCTTGATTCGTCGTTCTTGGATTCACGCTAGCTGCTATCTTTGTCATTTTTATCAACAGAAAATTCGCAAACTGGGTTGACAGTCAGTTGTTGGTAGTAGATACTACGCCTCATTAATAATAATGATTATCATTTACATTATCATTCAATATAAATGAGCAATCTTTTAAGAAGTAAGCGTCACAACTTAATTTTGAATATTTATCCAAAACTACTGACAATAACAAGGCTGAAGCTATGGACACGATCTTATTAGACGAATCACGTGATAACGAATGCTACTTAAATCGTCAAGAACAATTTGAATCAAAGGTTCGTAGTTATCCACGTAAGCTGCCCTTTGCGATTCAATCAGCCAAAGGTGCTTGGATTACTGATGTGGAAGGTAATAAGTATATCGATTGCCTATCTGGTGCTGGCACGCTGGCACTTGGACACAATCATCCTGTGGTTATAGAAAGCATTAAAGCGCTATTAGACAGTAATTTACCGATGCATACATTGGATATCACTACACCGTTAAAAGACAAATTTAGCGAGTTCATGTATAAGCTACTCGCCACCAATAGCGATGAGTATTGCTTGCAGTTCTGTGGCCCGACAGGCGCTGATGCGGTAGAAGCAGCGATTAAACTGGCAAAGCAAGTCACTGGTCGTTCAGGTGTGGTTAGCTTTAGCGGTGGCTATCATGGCATGACACATGGTGCTCTGGCTGTGACAGGGAACTTGGCACCTAAACAAGGTATCGAAGGTCTGATGAGCTCGGTACAGTTCTTACCTTATCCAAATATGTATCGCTGCGCATTCGGCTTGCCTTTTGAGCAGAGCATTCATGCCCATATGAGCTACTTTGAAAACTTCCTAAAAGATGTAGAGAGTGGCGTGGTAAAACCAGCAGCGGTCATTTTAGAAGTTATACAAGGGGAAGGCGGTGTCAACCCTGCGCCCATAGAGTGGTTGAAGCATGTGCGCCGAGTGACAAAAGAGCTGGGCATTATGCTGATTATCGATGAAGTGCAAACAGGGTTTTGCCGTACAGGACGCTGGTTCGCTTATCAATATGCGGATATTGATCCCGACATGATTGTGATGTCAAAGGCAATCGGTGGTGGTCTGCCACTTGCGGTATTAGGTATCAAAAAACAATACGATGTATGGCAGGCAGGCAATCATTCTGGCACGTTTAGAGGCAACCAATTAGCCATGGCAACTGGCCTGGCCACCCTTAATTACTTAAAAGACAACAACGTTGCTGATTATGTTTTAGAAATAGGCACGTGGTTTATGTCGCAGCTAAAAATACGCCAACAGCGCTATCCAAAAATAGGCCAAGTCAGAGGGCGTGGTCTCATGATTGGTATAGAGGTTATCAATCCTAATCTACCTAAGCAAAATGACGGTAGCTATCCGGCAGACAGCGATGTGGCTGCCAAAATTCAGCAATCATGTTTTAAGCATGGATTGGTGATTGAAAAGGGCGGGCGCGGTGGCACCGTACTGCGATTATTGCCGCCCCTCAATATAACCAAAGATGAGCTGCAGCAAGTCTTGCAAAGGCTTGATATGGCGCTAGAAGACAATCAATAGTCTTGCCAGCGTTTTAGCATGATTCACACTTTTATAAAAAACTCTGATAACGACTCTAATAACGACTCTAATAATAAGTCACTTATTTGCGATTTATACAATCGTGGAATAAACAAGTGAGGACATTTTGCATTTATTAAATCAGCAAACCAGTGAGCAATATGTCGCGCATATGCAAAAAACCAGCGCTGTCATCAAACAGTGGCTAGACGACAATAACGTGTATTTGGGCGGCACACCGCAACAAGTGCAAGCGACCAATACCTTTAGCATCCGTGAGCAAGGCCGAGACATCGACACGATACTCGCTGATATTCAAAGTAAATTTTTACCCAGTTGTGTGTCGACGGCCAATGCGAATTGCTTAGCTCATTTGCATCCGCCCACACTAGTCATCGGTCAGATTGCTGAGATGATTATCGCGGCTACCAATCAGAGTATGGACTCGTGGAATCAAAGCCCAGCAGCAACCTATATCGAAAAAGATTTAATCAAATGGCTGTGCAAATTATGTCAGTTTGGCAGTGGTTTTGATAACAGTTTCGATAACAGCTTTGATAGTCAGGCTGATAGCGACTCTGGTGGTGTTTTTACTAGTGGCGGTACGCAAAGTAATCTGATGGGTTTACTGCTGGCACGCAACCAATTCTATAAGGCTAAGGGCGTTGATGTGCAAAAGGACGGCCTGGTGGGTCAGCCTGTTGGCAAAATTTTGTGCTCAGACCAAGCGCATTTTTCTATCGAAAAAAATGCGGCGCTACTGGGTCTAGGTCAACGTTCCGTCATTAAAGTAGCGACCGATGCATCAGGTGCCATGCTGATGTCTGACTTACAACATCAGATAGATCAGCTAGGTACTGACAATGTGATGGCCATCATCGCAACCGCTGGCACAACGGACTTAGGTGCTATTGATCCTCTAATATCTATTGGCAAAATTTGCCGTGATGAAAACATATGGCTACATGTCGATGCAGCATGGGGCGGGGCATTGCTATTATCACAGCGCTATCGACACTTGATTGACGGTCTGAATCAGGCTGACTCTATTACCTTAGATTTTCACAAACATTTCTTCTTGCCGATTAGCTGTGGTGCTTTTCTCTTACGAGACAATCGACATTTCGAGAGCATTCGCCATCATAGCGAGTATCTAAACTCTGCTGATGACGAACAGGAAAACATTCCAAACTTGGTCACGTACTCTTTACAGACCACACGCCGTTTCGATGCCTTAAAACTGTGGATGGCTCTGGACTTACTGGGAACGGAGGACTATGCAGCCTTGATTGATAACTGTTTGGATACTGCTAAGCAGGCGGCACAGCTGATTGATGCAAATGAAAATTTCGTGCTGGTACATGAGCCCATTATCAGCAGTGTTTTGTTTTACTTTACACCCAAAGATACCGCGTTATCTGATGACCAACTCGCTCAGCTCAATCGCCACATTGCTCAAGCGTTACTGGTCAATAATATCGCTAATGTGGCCACCACCCAGTTTGAGCAGCGCCTTTGCCTTAAATTCACCATTCTAAATCCCAATACCCAAATCAATGATATTGCAGACATCATTGAGCAGATGGCTATTGCTGGTTTTAACCGACTCAATTCTGACAACCTCAACGTTGATGGGAAAAAATAACATGATGCAGCATAAAACGCTTGATCGACTCACACTACAAAATCTAATCAATGCTTATTGTTTTGAAACTGGGCGCGGCGATATTATTGCCGTAGAGCAGCAGGATGATATACAGAAGCAGGCCTCACAAAATAAGCCTCTATTAGTGCTAATGCTATTGCCTTCGAACACGGTAATGGTCGTACCTGTCGACAGAGTGAGCCAATTGGGTCAACATCGTTTGGCGGGCACGCCGCTTACATTGAATAAGCAGGTAAGCATACGATCAGACTCGAAGCTAGACACGCAACTGGACGACCCTTTACAAAACAGCCGATGGATAAAATCCTCTGCTATGAGCCTAGCGTCTTTGATTATTGAAGACATCGTGCATCGTTATAAAGACAAAGCGACGTTAGATGCCAATGGTGTATTAAAGCGCTGGATTGAGAGTTATGAGGGGCTACAGATTATTTTAGAGCATCGCAATGATGAGATTGATGACATCATTGACTATCAGCAAGATTTCATTCAAACCGAACAAAACCTTATTTACGGTCATGCTATGCATCCTACACCTAAAGGCCGTGCCGGCTTTTATGGTGCCGAATGGGCAAAGTATGCACCCGAGACCAGTAGCAAAACCCAGCTGCATTATTGGCTAGTGCACCCCAGCTGCATTACAGAAGAATTCGTAGATGGCGACAGCATTACCACAGCGCTAAAATCCAAGCTACAAGCTGATATGAGTGGCTATCAGCAGCAACTTGTCGATGAGCATCCAGACTATAAGCTGTTGCCATTGCACCCTTGGCAAGCAAGGTTTTTGCAGCAGCAGCCGTGGTATCAAAAGCTGCTAGAAAAAGGCCAATTGTTTGACTTGGGTGAGCTCGGTTGGTATCTGCATCCAACGACATCAGTACGCACGCTAGCGGCCTTTGATACACCTTGGATGTTTAAACTGTCGTTGTCTGTAGCGATTACCAATTCGGTGCGGATTAACCTGCCCAAAGAATGCAAACGCGGTATGCATGCCTGCCGAATCTGGCGTAGCGACTATGGTACTCAGCTCAAAACCGAGTACCCTACGATTGCGGTATTGAATGATCCTGCTTGGATTGCCTTACGTGTGGATGGAAAAATCATTGATGAGACTATTTGTATCTTGCGTGACAACCCTTTTACAGAGGATACGCAAGTCACCAATCTTGCCAGCTTAAGCCAAGACCATCCAACTCGTCTCACCAACCGTTTAGATACCTTGTTTAAGTCTATCCATAAACGGACAGATGAACCTTTAGAACAGGTGGCTATCCAGTGGTTTGACACTTATTTACAAGTTGGTTTTATACCGCTTATTCATATGTATTATCAGCATGGTATTGGTTTTGAGGTACATCAGCAAAACAGTCTGATCGAGCTAAAAGACGGCTATCCTACTAAGTTTTGGGCCAGAGACAATCAAGGGTTTGGTTATATTGCGGAGTATGCCACGCCGCTCATTGATGCTTATCCCGAGCTGATTAGCGAAGGAGAGTGCGTCATTCCAGAAGACTTTGCCGACTCAAGATTTGCTTATTATTTAGTTGGTAACAGTATATTTGGTCTTATCACTGCTATTGCTCGTACCCAGCTTGTGAGTGAGGAAGCATTAATCACGACGTTTAAAGCCTGTCTAATGGCGCTAGAGCAGCAATACCCGCATCGTTCGTTATTTGACTTGTTGTTGCGTAGCCCTACATTGCCGTTTAAGGGCAATCTACTCACCAGACTCTATGCGCTCGATGAGCTAACCGCACCTGTTGAGACCCAGTCTATTTATGTCGATATCCCAAACCCTATGATGACGTAGCACATCATATTGAGGCAGCAAAGATAAGCACACGATAGAAGTTAGGGTTCAACAAGAATTAGGGCATGTCCTCAATTCAATCGATAGTTATCTAAATGGGTTAAAAATGGCTAAATCTTGCCAAATGGCGTCAAATAGCTGACTAATATCTCGATATTATCTGCGCTATTTTCCTTGTTTGACTGCGATTTATCTCATTTTTATCACCATTTTTAAAGTGAGGACACACCCTAGCATCAGAATTAATGTGACTACCAGATCACTAAGGGGCGACAGTGTTAGATATTATTGGGATTGGCGTAGGGCCGTTTAACTTAAGTTTGGCGGCATTACTGACAAAGACCGACGTAACTGCCAAGTTTTTTGAGCAAAAAGCTGAGTTTAATTGGCATAAAGGCATGATATTGCCGAGCACCACACTGCAAGTGCCTTTTATGGCAGACTTGGTGACATTGATAGACCCAACCAGTCCGTATTCTTTTTTAAATTATTTGCATACTCAGCACCGATTGCTCAAGTTTTACTTTTTAGAAGAGTTTAAAATTTATCGTAAAGAATATAACCGTTATTGCCAGTGGGTAGCAGAGCAGCTAGATAGTCTGAATTTTGATGCGGCAGTGATAGACGTGGCGTTTGACGACACCAATGATGGATTTGTAGTGACCGTCTGTGAGCAGGGCACACAAAACACCTATCATGCTAAAAATTTAGTCATAGGCACGGGCACACAGGCCATGCTACCACTATCGTTGCAAGACATTGCCAAGCAAGCACCCAACCGTTGTATGCACACTGCCCATTTTGCAGACAATTTTGACTTAGATAGTCTAAAGCCAAATAGCGGTAAGGTAGAAGAGGGGTTACCCAAAGTATTGGTGTTGGGATCGGGGCAGTCCTCAGCAGAGGTATATCGAACGCTGTTTGATCAGCAGTTTGATGGCGATGATAGTACTAATGACTACCCTAAGTTTCAGCTAGATTGGATGACTCGCTCGGCAGGATTTTTCCCCATGGAGTACTCCCCATTAGGCTTGGAGCATTTTAGCCCTGCATATACAGATTACTTTTATCATTTAGACTCAGCAACCAAGCCCCAAGTCACTGCCAAGCAAGACCTGCTCTATAAAGGCATGGGCTTTGAGACCATACGCGATATCTATCACCGTCTCTATGAGCGCAGTATTACCAATCAAGATTTGTATTCGACGTTAATGTCTAACTGTGAAGTAATTGAAGCAACACTGACAACACTGACAACACTGACAACACTGACAACACTGACAACACTGACAACACTGACAACACTGACAACAATGCTAGAAGCGCCAGAGCCGACAGACACCATAAAACTGGTAGTTAAACAGCGTGAGCAGAATCAAGATTTTACTGCTGAGTATGACTGTGTGATTGCTGGTACAGGCTATCGTTACGGTCTGCCTGAGTGTTTAAACACGATACTGCCTACCATAGCGCATGATGAGTTTGAGCAGCCAATCATTGATAGAGACTATGCACTGAAATATGCACTGACGCATCAAAAAGACATCGCGACTGATGGCAAAATTTTTGTGCAAAATCAAGAGGTGCACACCCATGGCGTTGGCACACCAGACTTGGGGCTGGGTGCTTATCGAGCAGGGTGTATCGTCAATCAGTTAACAGGTGAGCAGACTTACGACACTGACGCCTTAAAAGTATTTCAAAAATTTGGTGCATAGTTTTCTATAAGTATCGTATTTCATAAAAACCATCTAACAAAATAATAATTAGGAGCAAGTCATGCCGACCATTACCCAAAATCTACCCGATACCTTTAGTATTGAAGCTTATCAAAAGACGTTTGCGTTGAGACCTGTCAACTATCCAGAAGATATGCCATTGCTGTATAAATGGATGCATGCTGAGCATGTGGTTGATCAATGGCAGCTACATCTCCCAATGCCGCAGCTAAAAACCCATTTTGAAAAAATGCTGGCTGATGATCATCAGCGTCTCTACCTCATACTTTGTGATGATAAGCCGATTGGTTATACAGAGATTTATGAAACGGCTCGTGACCGCTTGTCTCATTATTACAAAGCCAAGGAGACGGACATGGGCTGGCATATTTTGCTTGGCGATCCAGCGGTGGTTGGTAAGGGCTATCTCAAACCAACAGGCATGATGATCAGCAAGTTTATATTTGAGCATACTGAGGCCAAAAAAATCGTGGTCGAGCCGGATAGTAAGGTTGAGGTGTATCAATGGATTGCTGATAGCTTTGCCTATAGAGTGCAACGTCTGATTAAAATGCCAGAAAAAACCGCCTCATTATATTTTTGCAATCGCGATGAGTTTTTGGAATCTAGAGGTTATCTGAATTTCTATGGTGCCACTGCTTAATGAGCAACGCCCCTATAAATAAAGCCCCTATAGATAAGGCATCTACTAATGAATCGCCTATAAACGAAGCCTCGAATAGTAGCAGTCATGGCTTGAGCGACAAACAGGTACAGCAGGTATTACTGACATTACTACTCGGCGGTACGGTCGTCAGCTTCAGTAATAGTGCGCTCAATCCAGCGATTCCTGTTTTTATGTCGGTGTTTGATGTCGATATCGTGATGGGCGGCTGGGTGCTAAATGCTTACGTCTTGGCCATGAGTGTGGGGCTGATGCTGAGCGGCTACTTAAACAAAAAGTTCCCTTTTAAGACTGTTTATTTGGCGGCAATTTTCGGATTTATGCTGGGCTCAGTCATTGGGATGCTGGCGTCTAGTATGAGCTTTGTCATCATTGCCAGAGCCATACAAGGACTGAGTGGCGGTCTGATTATCCCACTGTCTATTGGTATGCTGTATCAGATTTATCCGCAGCAGCAGCACGGCAGAGTAATGGCGCTATGGGGCATTGTTATTATGATGTCGTTGGCGTTTGGCCCTTTGGTGGGGGCTTATTTGGTTGAGCAGTTTGCGTGGTGGACACTGTTTGCCATTACCTTGCCACTCAGTGCGGCGGTCATGACGATGGTGTGGTGGTTAATACCTGATATGCGCTCACATGATGAAAAAAGCCCTTTTGATACCATTGGGTTTATCAGCTTACTTACTTGGCTGCTGGCTATGATGGTTTGGCTGAGCACGCTGAAGATAGACTTCACTAGTGGATTATTCAGCAGTGACGGATTATTAAAGATAGCCACGTTGGGTTTATTGTCTGTTGGATTTTTACTGTCCGCGATGGTTTGGTGGGCCTATGAGCGGCGGCAGAAACATCCATTATTAAACGTGCGTTTGTTTAACAACGAAACCTATTTGCACAGTAATATCATCAGCATTAGCCAAACAGTCGGTTTGATGCTGTGTCTCTTGCTATTACCCGTGTTAATCCAAGATGTGATGGGTGAGAGTGCGTTATGGACAGGCATTGTCCTGATGGTCGCGACGCTCATAGCCAGTGTCACCACGCATTACGCTGGCAAGATGGTAGATAAGCAAGGTGCCAGAGGTATTGGCATCGTAGGAATTGCGATTAGTGCGCTGTCTACCTTGATGCTGGCATGGTGCTTGTATCAGCCCACGCTTTGGCTATTAATGTTGATTATGAGTATGCGAGGTGTCGGAGTGGGTCTAGCATACCTACCAACCACGACCGTTGGGTTTAGCAGCTTACCCAAAGACTCGGTCACTGAGGGAGCTGCCCTTAATAACATCAGTCGCCGCATTATCTCTACTATATTTATCACGCTGTCGACCCTTTATATAGGCAGTCGAAGTGCGCAGTTATTAGCAGCAGGTAGTAGTGACGGCATGGCAAGCGCCATCCAAGAAATACTGGTAGTCATCGCAGTGATTCTATTATTCACGATTCCTTCAGCGTGCAAATTACCACGATCCCCATAAACAAATACCTCGTATCGGGGTTTACTTTAACTTATTAACGTAAATAATTATCATTCGCTTTACATGTATATAAATTTATACTTTTATTTGATTCAATTTCCAGACAGGAAGCTTATATCTATGTCCAATAATCTAGCAAACTCTATCAAAAATAATAATAGTGCAAATGTCACTTATGCGACTAAACCGTGGCAAGCACCTGTCGATTCTAAAATCATGGCACGCGCTGAGCAACGAGTGATTAAGCAATTGCTACAAGCATTGTTATATGAAAATATCATTGATTTTGAATCTGAAAGTGCGAACACCGCTAATGACAGTGCTGATAGTGAGACTCTGCTGAATTTTATTATCAAAGTAGATGGTGATGTCTGTTATACCGCGCAAGGCTATATTCATTACAGTTTTGACATCATTCGTTTGAATGAGTTAAATGTGCAGCGAGTGGTTAACGGTGTTGCTCAAGACGCTATTCTTGAGCATGTGATCAGTGATATCTTGCTCAATATTGAAGGTGCAGAACTCAAAGACAGCTTTATCAAAGAGCTGCGCCATACTTTAGTAAATGAAACACAATTTCAGATATTGGCTTCTAATGTGCCTGTAGCTATTAATAAACTCACTTATGAGCAACTCGAAGGCTATTTGACGGCAGGGCATCCTTATCATCCGTGTTTTAAGTCTCGTATTGGTTTTGATTTGCAAGATAACTATGACTACGGCCCAGAGTTTGATCAAAATATAGGCGTGGTGTGGTTAGCCGTCAAAAAAGAGCTACTGGTGAGCAATACCACTACTGGTATCGATATAAATGAATGGGTGAAAGATTATGTGGGTACTGATGAATTTGATGCACTTAATGCCAAACTCACAGAAGTACTTGCAATCGCAAATAAGCAAGACGAAGGTACGGCTAATGACTATTGCCTGATACCTGCGCATCCTTGGCAATGGCAAAACACCTTAATTCAAGCATTACAGCCACTGCTTGCCACGCAAGAAGTTATCTATTTGGGTAGTACGGGTCATCAGTACCGCGCTCAGCAGTCTATTCGCTCACTGACGATGCTTGGTAATGCTGATGGCAATGTTAATACTGACACCAGTAATAATAAAGCCTACTTAAAGCTGAGTATGCACCTGATTAACACCTCAAGCACGCGAATACTAGCAAAGCATACCGTGATGAATGCGGCTGTTGTCACTACTTGGTTGAATCAACTGATTGCAGACGACAAGACCGCCCAAGCATTACCCATTGCATTTTTGGGTGAGACCGTTGGCGTTAGCTTAGATCATGAGGCGTTACGTGCGCGCGGCTACCAGCATCCAAAGATGTATGGCGGGCTAGCTGCGATTTGGCGAGAAAACGTAAACCAATATTTATCAGAAGGTCAAACAGCATTTCCGCTCAATGGTGTCAGTTATATCAATGCTGATGGCTCGCATTTGATAGCACCTTGGCTTGATAAATATGGTGTAGAGGCATGGATTGCGCAGTTGATTAAGGTCACTGTCACTCCTTTACTACATATCTTATTTGGTTATGGTGTGGCACTAGAATGCCATGCGCAAAACATCATATTGGTACATGAAGATGGCTATCCCGTAAAAATATTATTAAAAGACTTGCATGATGGGGTTCGTTATTCACCTGAGCACTTAACCCAACAACACTTGCGCCCAGATTTTTATAGCTTGCCACCTGCTCATGCTGCGTTGAATAGAGGCTCATTTATCGAGACCGAAGATACAGATGGCATTCGTGATATGACGGTTGCTTGCTTGTTTTTTGTGGCGTTGTCAGACATTGCGATTTTTATGCAGACGCATTATCACTATTCTGAAGTGGCGTTTTGGCAACAGGTTGCTGACTGCGTGACCGACTATCAAACCTTTCATCCAGAGCATCAAGTACGGTTCGACTTGTTTGATGTATTCGCTGAACAAACACGCATTGAGTCATTGGCTAAGCGCCGATTATTCGGAGATAAAGCATTCCCGATTAAATACATCAATAATCCATTGTTTAAAAGTCAGGGGTAAGACGATGTATACATTATTTCCTGTACAAAATTCTGCGCAAAACAGCCACCTTGATGCAAATCCTGATTCAGATATTGAGGCCATTCAATGGTCGCTGATTAACCATTTGGTAGAGTGCTTTCTATTAGAGCAGTGGGTGGATGAGCATCTTATTCAAGTGACCACCACCATTGAGTATTTAGCAAATCATCAGACGTCACAACCTCAAGACGCGCATCAATTTTTAGCGTCGCTACCACAGCAGTATCAAGATTTTTTTGACCAAGACAATCCGTTAATGGTAATGAAAGTTGACCAAGATAGACAGTTGTTACTATTGGTAGAGCCTGCTTACGCTTCAAAGTGGCGATTGTCTAAATTCTGTCTTCCTATCGTACATAACGTCAATGTCAGTCTTAACAGCAATCTTAATAGCATCCTTAATAATAGCCATCATGTAGATAGCGCTTTGCTAGAGCCAGTAAGCTCAGCACAGCAATTGTTAGATATCTTTTTATCAATGATGGATAGTGCCGCGTTGTCTGATATCGGTGTCTTAAAGCTAAAAGAGAGCTTAGAGGCTTCTTTTATAGCTCAGAAACAATCAGCAACTGCAAATATCGCGACTACAGTATGTCAGCATACGCATTGGCATCAAACCTTGATTGCAGCGGAGCAGTGGGCCTCGCTCATGGATCGTCCTTTTCATCCATTGGCAAAAGGTAAATTGGGCTTTACTGCACAAGAATATAAACGCTATATGGCAGAGTTTAACCAGCCCATTACGCTGGTATGGGTCGCCATTGCCAAAAGCCATGTCATGGTGGCAGAGCATATTCAAGACCCAACAACGCAAAATCCAGCGTCTTATATTTTGGACACTACACAGCAGCAGAGTTTGATGCGAGAGCTAGATGACAAAGGTATTGCAGACACGCACATTGCGATGCCCGTACATCCTTGGCAAATGACTCATGTGATTGATGAGATGTATGCCGACGATCTTGCCAGCGGCACAGTTGTCGCCCTGACTTTTGAAGCGCTCATCACTTATGCCAGCTCATCCATGCGCAGTATGTTAATTGATGCTGATACGCCAAATAGCATTAAGCTGCCTATAGGTGTATACGCACTGAACTCAAAACGCTACTTGCCAGCCCTCAAGCTGATCAATGGTGAAAAGAACCAAGCCATATTGATGCAGGCAAGAACGTTAGACCCGGTACTATCAGCACAGCTACGGTTATGGGATGAGCGCCTATGGTGGGGTTATATGTCTCCGTCTCATTTGCATGATAAAAGCGCTATCAATCCGCAATTTTATCAAGAAAAGCCCACGCATTTAGGCGCGATGCTACGTCAATTACCAGCAGATCTGTGTGACGATACGATTCGACTGTTACCCATGGCAAGCTTGGGTATGTTGGTCTATAAGCAAGGTGTCAGCCATCACATTTTTGACGGGATTGTTCAGGAGAGCATTAATAGTAGCCAAAACAGTGCTCAAGACAGCTTTCAAGAAGGCTCGCCACAGAATAAAAAACTCGCTGTGATAGCGTGTTTTAAAAATCTTTGTGACGTATTTTTGGGGACGATGCTGCGCTGTCTACGCCTAGGGTTTGCGCCTGAAATGCACGGGCAAAATATTGTTATCGTATTAAAGGAGAATCGTTTTACCAGTCTATTATTGCGTGACCATGACTCCGTACGCATCCATCTACCATGGCTGGCACGTCATCAAATAGCAGATCCTGAGTATTTAAGCCCACCAGGTTTTAAAAACCGCTTATATCGAGAGACGCCGCAAGCGTTGATATTTTATCTACAGTCGCTAGGGTTATTAGTTAATATTCGAGCGATTATCGAGTCATTGGTTGAGCACTATCATATCAATGAAGATGCGCTGTGGTACGAGGCAATGATAAGTATCGAGGAGGCATTAGAGACTATCGATTTTGATGAAGATCAGCGTCAAATTATTCGTGACGAGCTATTGAACGGTTCACATTATCCGCATAAAACATTGCTATTGCCTGTGATTGCCCGTGGCTCTGACCCTCATGGCAGTATGCCAGCTGGAGAAAGTAAAACAATTAATCCGTTCAAGCGTGTCAAAAAAATAGCTAGTCAATTAACCCATTTAACTAGTAGCTACTTAATAATGCGATAAAAGTTATCGAGAAATAAACAAAAGCTAAAAAGTATTATAGTGAGAACACAATGAATGACATCGATATTCACGACCTTATAGATGCTTATAAAGAGATAGGTACCTCAACCATTGGTCATCTGACTGGGGAAGGGTATTTACCAGATATCAAAGCTCTGAATCCTTGCACGGCTACCATAGTCGGCCGAGTGTTAACAGTACAACTAACCTCGGACAACACGGATGTGATCAATCAGGCATTGATTCAAGCAGCGCCAAATGATGTGCTATGTATTGATGCTCAGGTATTGGGCGTCACCGCATGTTGGGGAGCACTGCGCACTTGTGCTGCTATCTACGAGAAGCTGTCCGCCGTCATTGTCATTGGACAGGCGACTGATTCGCTACAGATTCAGCAGCTGGGCTTCCCTATATTTGCACAAGGTATCAGTGCTGTGACGACATTTAAAAGCGATCAAGCACAAGGAGTATTAGCCTCTGATATTGCCTATCGCTTTGGTGAGCAAACAACGATTATCCGTTCAGGCGATATCGCTATGATGGATAATGATGGCGTGTTTATCTTATCTGTTGATATAGCACAGCAGCTATTACCAGATTGCCAAGAGAAGCATAAAGCAGATGAGGTTAAGTTTCAGCTATTTTTTGAGGCGTATCGTAATAATCAGTTAGATAAGTTGTTTGAGAGCTAGGGTGTGTCCTAGTGAAGTTATCAAAAATTAGGTTTTAAGCCAAGCCGCAATCATCATAAGTAAGCACTTACTAACAAAGTATAAATACATATAGAAATAAAAACGATTATCATTTACAATATCGTTCACAAAGTTAGTACACACAGTATTGTTAGCTAAATATAACTGATACCACTATTTGACTATCCAACTAAGTGAAGTAAATATGAAAAGCCATCATCAAGTTGCTCTATCCGTTCTTACCCTTTGCATTAGTCAGCAATTATATGCACAAACCGATGTCAGTGCTACGGGCGTTGCTGTCAATGCGGCTACGTCAGAAGCGTTGGCCTCAAATTTAACATCAAGTTCGGCATCAACTGAAACGCCCAATGTGACTTTAGACGCCATAAACGTCACTGCTAAAGCCAGAACGGGGACTGCGCTGGCGCAAAAAATCAGTGAGATGCCAGCCGTCACGCAAGTAATTACTGAAAGCGAGATTCAGATGCAGGCGACGGGCAACCGTACCACTGGTGACATATTGGCACAGCTGATTCCGAGCTTGGGTACCAGTAGTGGTTCGACCAGTAACTACGGCACCACCATGCATGGCCGCCCAGTACAGTTTTTGCTGAATGGTGTACCGTTAAGCGGTTCACGCAGTCTTTCACGTGAGCTCAACAGTATTGATATGTCACAGCTTGAGCGGGTAGAGGTGCTTTCGGGTGCTACCAGTATCTATGGTGCTGGCGCGTCAGGTGGTCTGATTAACCTTGTGACTAAATCTCTGGTGGGTTATGGCCCTATTAGACAAACCAGAGTTGGCGTGAGTAGTAGTCGTGACTTTGATTCAGATTCATTTGGCTATAATGTAGGGCAAACCTTAGGATATGGTGGCGAGCGGGTTTATGGGCGTTTAGATGTTGATTATGAGACCAAAGGTGGCAAGTTTGATAGTCATGGCGATCGTATCAGCCCAGACGCCAACCAAACGGATCAACAAGATACCGAATCACTAAGTGTGAATGGTAGCTTAGGTATAGAGCTAACGGATAGCCAACGTCTTGATCTCGCAGCGACTTATTATAAAGACAAGCAAGACACTGACTACGGCCCAGACTATGGTGATAACTTACAGGTCTTGTTAAAACCTAAGGATGCCCCACCGTCTTTAAAAGCCATTGATGGCGCCAACGTAGAAAACCAGCCATATACTGAAAAAAGCTCGGTAAATTTAAGTTACAGTGATGATGACTTTGTAGGCTCAGGGTCTAGCTTAAGCTTGACGGGTTACTACCGAGATGAAAAGGGTCGCTTTTATCCTTCTGGTAAAGATTTCCCTAAACAAGCGGGCAAAGTCTGGATAGCTAATGGCCTTACCGATGAGAGTGCGCTAAAAAAATTACTGGGCGGGGCAGTCGTCGTCACTCAATCAGAAGCGGACATCGAAGTCATGGGTTTGCGAGCAGCCATGCAAACCGAAACGGAAATCGCAGATAAAAAGACACTATTTAGCTATGGTGTGGATATTGAGCGCGAAAAAAGCGAGCAAACCTACTATGGGCAAGACTTAAATACGTTTATTGCCAGTAATGGCTTAACCTCTGAAACAAATGGACTGACCTATAATGGTGGACCAGATACCACTATTGATAAATTGGGTGCTTTTGTTAATGCTGATGTAGATTTGACCGATAAGTGGCATACCAGTGCTGGCGTACGTTACCAAAAGCTAAAATCTGAGACTGATACCTTTACGCCTATTTATGAGCAGCTGCTTGAAGAGTATTTCAATAGTTCTGCTATCAGTGCGACAAGCGCAGCTTATGGCATTGACTATCAAGCAGGCGACGTAGAAGCTGGCAGCACCGACCATGATAAAGTACTCTTTAATCTTGGTACCAGTTATCAGATCACACCGAAAGATCAATTGTTTGCCAACTTCTCACAAGGTCTTGATACCGCAGATATACAGCGAGCTTTACGTGATGTGCGTGCAGGATTTGTGGTCAATTCAGACAACGTACAACCGATTGCGATTAACAACTACGAGTTTGGCTGGCAAGGCAAGCATGGCGATACAGCAGCGCGCTTGAGCGGTTTTTATAACGAATCAGATAAAGTAGTGCGCTTTACTGACAGCTATACTGTAGAAGTCGTCGATACCGATGAGCGCGTTTATGGCATAGAAGGCTCACTTACTCATGACCTTAGCGATCAGTGGCAAGTGGGTGGTAGTGTGGCATATACCCGTGGTCAATATGACTATAATGGTGATTGGCTGGAGCTAGATGCAGTACGTCTAACACCGCTCAAAGGTACTGCATTTGCGCAATACAACTTTGATGAAGGCAGCAATGTCCGCTTGCAGGCATTAGCGATAGGCGGCGATGACAAAGCCTTTAAAGATCAACAAAAAGACCCTGACTCTAGTGCCTTGCCTGTCACCGGCTATATGACACTTGATGTATTGGGACAAGTAAAAATGCCAGTAGGCCGAGTAGATTATGGTGTTTATAACTTGCTCAATAAAGACTATCTAACAGTCTATCATCAAACCACATATGGCGACCTGAACCGTTTACCGGCATCAGGCACCACCTATGGCTTAAGCTACACCGTTGATTATTGAATAATAAGTACTCAAAAGCCTTTCATACTAATTGTTTGATAGTATGGAAGGCTTTTTTATTTAGGGCGTGTCCTCATTTTAAAAATGGTGATAAAAATGAAATAAAGTCTCTCTATTTGATATTATTTAATACTACTACTGTAAATGGAAAATAATATGCTTGAGCTAAGACCCAATTGTGAACGCTGTGATAAGGATCTGCCGCCTAATGCTACAAATGCGATGATCTGTAGCTTTGAATGTACGTTTTGTACCTCTTGTGCGGCTAATGTTTTAAATAACTATTGTCCTAATTGTGGTGGTAATTTAACTGTCCGTCCTATACGTCCTGCGTCTCTACTTCAGCAGTATCCGGCATCATTAAAGCGTGTGGTCAAAAAAGACAGTTAAAATGCAGTTAAAATATAGTGTTTAGATGTCTATTTATTGCCATTTGCTAGGGCGCGTCTTCAATTCAGTCGTTATCAATAAATGTGCTGCTAAGTAAGAACAGCCTTCCTTCCCAGTCCTATCTTCACATTTGCCAATATCAATCCAGATAGGATGAGCATCATCGCTAGCATCTTCCACCATGTCACCACCTCTCCTGTGAACAACACTGAGGTCGCCATACCGAATATGGGCACCAGTAGAGCAAAGGGCATAACCTTGGAGGCGGTATTTTGCGCCAGCAGATGTGCCCACAGTCCAAAGCCAATCAGGGTTGAGATATAGACTATAAAACCAAGCGATAGCCAAGACTTGAGCGATGCTTGCGTGAACGTCGCTAGCTGCCATGCTTCGGTTTCGAATAGTAGAGAAGATAACGTCAAAATCACACAGGCGATCAGACCGCCCCATACCACCAGTGCTAGCGCCGACAGTGCCGATGTCTTATTTGAAGCTTTTTTGTTGCTATTGACAGGCAAGGCAGTAGAAATATTACTGGTACTCTGCTGTGTTGAGGCTTGTTTTGAAGCAATATTTCCAAAGCTCCAGCCTATGGCTGCAATCAGTATGCAGATAAAGCCGACCAAGGGCATATCACCACCAAGGTTAAGCGCAATGACACCCAGTCCTAGCACACCGACTACCATACCGATGATCTGCATGCGACTCACTGCTTCACCCAGTATGACAAAAGCCAGTAATACGGTAATGAAGATCTGAACTTGTAGCAATAACGCCGTTAATCCTGCCGATGCACCCAAATGCATGGCGGTGAATACAAAAGCGTACTGCATGACAAAGGTGCCGATCGCATAAATAAATAGCGTACGATTGAATTTAGGCGGCTTGAGAAAAAGAACAAGGGGCACAGCGGTAAAGAAAAAGCGTAGGGCAGTGAGCATTAATGGTGGAAAGCTTTCAAGCGCCCATGCAATAAAGGTAAAGTTCACGCCCCATATAAAGGTAACCAATACGGCTAAGGCAATGTGGATTGGGGTCATAGGATTATCCTAAATAATGATTATTCGTTGTTGATGCACTCAACTATAGTTTAAATGTCCATAACAGACCCGATACAGTTTCACTAATGGTGAACAAAGTGTATAGTTATTCTCAGCATGACACTTCTTTTATTCATAAACCTCATATAAAAATAGGCGTCCTTCATTATGGTCGAAACCTATACACTCAATCCTAATTTAACCAAAACTGCCGCCGTCGCTGAATGGCTACAGCAGCGTATTGACTGGCAGATTTACTTGCCCAACCAACGCGTACCATCGGTGCGAAAGTTAGCGAAACTATTAAATATATCAACCTTTACGGTGGTACAAGCTTACGAACAGCTGGTCGCTACCAACGTATTAATCGCCAAACCCAGCTCGGGCTATTATGTCAATACGCAAGCAAAAGTAGTCCAGCCCAATGATGATAAAAGAGTGGTCGTTAAGCACCCAGTAATAGATACGCGCTGGCTGGTACAGCAGGTCTTTAGTGATATTCCACATCATCGCTCGCCAGGAGTGGGAACATTACCGAGAGACTGGATACGTAATGATAAGATGGAATGGGCCATACGGCAGGTCACCCAGCAAGCCGATAGCTTTATCTATGATTATGGCAATGTTCACGGCTATCTACCGCTACGTCAACAGCTGGTTCAACACCTACATACGCTAGGCATGCAAACTAATGCTGACCACGTAATTACTACAGCAGGAGTGTCGCAAGCCGTGACCATGGTGGCGCGGCTTCTTACTCAATCTGGGGATACGGTGGTCGTTGATGGGCCGGGCTGGTATTGGCTATCAAGCTGCCTGCAACAACAGGGCTTAAACGTCGTCTCTGTAGAACGTGACCATCAAGGGCCTAATATCGAGCACATGCAAAAGCTATTTGCCACGCATCGTCCTAAGCTATATTTAACCAACAGTGTGCTACATAATCCGACTTCTTATAATCTACATCCTGCGCGCGCGCACCAAGTACTCAATCTTATTCATGAGTACGATGCTTATATTTTTGAAGATGATTTATACGCCGCATTCGTACCAGGTGGTCAAGTATTGCGTTATGCCAGTCTTGATCAGTTTGAACGGGTTTTTTATGCGACAGGGTTTTCAAAGTCGATGGCGTCCGGCTGGCGAGTCGGCATGTTGGTCTGTCCTGATAACTATATCGATGATGTATTACGTATGAAAACCTTGAGTAATTCAAACACGCCAGAATTTGGTGAACGAGTTTGTCATCATTTATGGACGCATGGTGAGTATCGTCGACAGATTAAAAAAGTGCAGCAGCATTTATATAGCGCTCATGAAAGAATGCGCAACGCATTACCAGAGATAGGCCTTATCTACCCTGAGCATACACAAGCAGGTCTCTTTGTTTGGGTAGATACTGGGCAGGATACGAGCCAGCTGGCACTAGATGCCTACAAAGAAGGCTGGCTGGTCGCACCGGGGCAATTGTTTTATCCAGATGCGCGCGCCTCAACTCATCTAAGACTCAATGTATCAACAACTGGCGATGATTTTTTGGCGTGGTTAAGGAAGTATTTAGATAATTAAATATAAGTAACTGTCTTCTATCAAAAATATAATTTTACCACTAGTAAGAAAAATAATAGTAAGCAAAATAATGTTCACACCTACCTAATTTATACTAAGCAACTAGCAAAGACAAATGCTGGCAGGATTATATCTCCTAACATCAACACAATTATCGCTAAAATTAAAAGCTACTAGTTAACACCTGATAAAACAAAACTTTTGTCATCATATTGTCATGACGGCATCGTATCCTTGAGCCCACTATAAATGGTGGTTGCGTATCACTGATGTCTTTATTCATTAAGTGATTCATTGATGATGGTAGACGCATCAATATAAGGTTTATCTATGAGTGTTGCTGGTCGGCTTGGCAGTATTTCCACACGTATGCTGATTATTTTAGCATTGGCTTTTTTACTAATTATCTTGATGGTGTACTGGGTTATCGAAACCCAAGCTAAGCCGCGCATACTGGAGATGACCTCAGAGACGGTAGTTGAAACGGGTAACGAAGCCATTAATAGCATTATGGCAAATATCAGCCACGTCGACGGACTGGCAAAGGCAGCCAGTGCGATGGCTGGCGGGTTGCCAAAAGAAGACCGCCTTTATAAAGAAACCTTTGGCAATCTCATGCAACAAACCGATCAACGGATTGTGGGCGGTGGCGTGTGGTTTGATCCAAATATGTATGCTCAAAACCGAGAGCGCCAGTCGTTTGTGTGGGCGCGTGATGACTCAGGCAACATGCAGCCGTTAGAGTATTATAATCAAGTGCGCCAAACGCCGAGTCCCTATTATCGAGAGTGGTGGTACATTCCTGCGATGTACGCACGCCATGACCACTGTGTCTGGAGCCGTGCGTATGTTGATCCGCAAAGCAATCAGCCGATGATGACTTGCGCCAAGGCATTGTATGACAGTCGCAATCAAGCTTTTGATGGGGTAGTGAGTTTTAATCTGCTATTAGATAACCTCGATGACGCCATGAAAAAGTGGCAAGATAAGCTGGGTGGTTATGTCTTTTTGGTAGACTTGGACAATCGGTTTTTGACCTTTCCTGATCAATCTATAGTCACGCAAGTGACTGAGAATAACCCCCAAGGCGAGATGGTAACTGCGCATCAATTGGCCGAGAAAAACCCTACCTTTGCACCTATTGCGGACAGCCTAGATGATATTAACCAAACACTCATCGATGAGGCCGTTGCCAAAGATGAAGGTCGTTATACGCTCGCGGCACGTAGTATTTTGAGTACAACTAACCTGAATAAAATCGGCGAACAAGAATCCAAGTTACTGTCAGCATTACTGCTATTAAATATTGACCAAACATTTAATTTGGTAGACAGTCACTTGATTGGGACCATCGCTGTGCCCAATGATTTTGTGTTGCAGCAGCCCGCCACCGCCTTTGTGTTTCGTATGCCATTTACCTATTGGAAGATGGTCATCGTCAAGCCCAATAATGACATGATGAGCGTGGCAAATGCATTGTCAAACCAGCTGATTCAAACCATGCTACTGGGCTTTATTCCTATCCTGTTGTTGACCGCATGGGTGTTCCGTCGCTACTTTACGCGACCGCTAAAGTATATGGCACTAGCAGTGGCTGATATGGGCGCATTGATTGAGCAAAAAAAATATCAACAATTAAGCGCGCTTAAACTACCACACTCAAATGTCAGCGAAATTCAAATCATCAGTGAGCAGACCAACCAATTGATCGACCGCGTCGTCGAAAATGAAGGCGCACTTGCTGAAATAAATGTTCATCTAGAAAAACAAGTCGCCGCCCGTACGCAAGACTTACAGCAAGCCATGGATGAGTTAAAAGCCTCACAAGTGCATCTGGTGCGCTCCGAAAAAATGGCTACATTAGGTCAAATGGTGGCAGGCGTGGCACATGAGGTCAACACGCCGCTGGGCTACGTGCGTAGTAACATGGAGCTGGTCGGCGATAATCTTGTTCGTTTTGATGAGCTGCTACAGCATACCGATCAATTATTGCAGGCGTTAAAAGCGACAACTATCAACCAAGAGCAAGTCAAGCAGCTAATAGAGCATACTCTACAATGCTGTGACGAGATTAAAGAAGATGAAGTCAGTGAAGATTTGGCCAATCTAATTAAGGATGGACTGTATGGTGTTGATCAAATTGCTGAACTGGTCGTCAGCTTGCGCGATTTTTCTCGAATTGACGAATCTAAGGTAAAAGATATCGATATCAATGAATGTATCAATACCTCATTGATTATGGCTCGCAATAACTTAAAAACTCTAGACGTCAAAACCAATCTAGCCGAGCTGCCGCTGATTCAATGTAATCCTTCGCAAATCAACCAAGTATTATTAAACTTATTTAATAATGCCGCCCAAGCCATACCGATTGATCATAAAGGGACATTACAAGTCACGTCGTCTGCTGATAAGGCGCAGCAGTATGTTGTGGTACGCATTATAGACAATGGATCTGGTATCAAAGAAGATGTTTTAAATCATATCTTTGAGCCGTTTTTTACCACCAAAAAAGCAGGCGATGGCACAGGTTTAGGATTGGCTATTACGGCACAAATCATTGAACAACATGGTGGATACATCGAGGTTAGCTCAGTCGTTGGCGCGGGCACGACGTTTACTCTCATGCTACCGATACAGTCTATCGTTCATGAAAAGAAACCTTCGCAAGCCTTATTTGAAAGTTGAGAGACTTCCAACCACTTATTTAAAGAGAGCGTCATGCAAAAACCAAAAATCGCTTTTATCGATGATGAGCCGCGTATCCTGCGCAGCTTAAAAATGCATTTTCGCCAGTCACATGACGTATTTATTACTACCGATGCCACTGAGCTAATGGAATATGTCAGCACGAATGAAGTACAAGTGGTCATCAGCGACCAACGCATGCCAGATAAGCAAGGTACGGAAGTATTGAGTGACATCAAAGCAGCTTCACCAAATACTATTCGTATCTTGTTAACTGGTTATGCGGATCTGAATGCCGTGATGGATTCTGTGAATGAGGGCGAAATTTATCGCTATATCACTAAGCCATGGCAAAATGACGAACTCAAAAAAATTGTTAATAAAGCCACAGAAATTGCTCAGCAAACGCAAGAAATCACACAAAATTCTATGAAAAATGATGCAACTCAAAACCGTGTTAATAGTGGCACGGTTAGCAATCGCAATATATTGGTACTAGACGATGATGAGAGTGTCTATCAACAAATAAAAAGTCATTTTAAGAGCGCTTATACCGTGAGCTGGGCCAGTAACCTTGAACAGGCCGCAAAGTTATTACAAAAAAAACGCTTTGGTGTCACGATTACTGATTCGACGCTCAATAAAGAAAATATTACACCCATCGTTTATGCCTTAAAAAACATCCAGCCAGATCTGATGGTTCTAATGTTGACGGAGTTCAAAGATGCCCATATGGTCATTGATTTGATTAATAAGGGTCAGGTGTATCGCTGTCTACCACGTCCAACTAATTTTTCTATCATGAGTATCAGTCTTGATCGTGCTTTTGATCATCACGAAAGATTGGTGCAGCAGCCGATACTGGCGGCTCGCCATCATGTCGAAGAAGTACCAGAGTCAGAGGCTTTTAACTTTTCTGAAAAGCTGAAAGGTTTCTTTGCCAAATTCAGAGGTTGGCGCATTAGTAGATAGAAAAAATAGGGCGCACTAAATATTCTCTATTCATGGTTTGAAAAATCATTGCCTCATATTTGTATGAGAGGTGTTTTTATCAATACTGGTTTCAATCGTTACATTATAATTATAATCTCATAAACCTATCATTGGGTACTGTTTATACACATCATTTAACATAATATACATTATGCGAAAACAAACCAACGGTCTTAGAAGGTAAGTATCTTATACTTAAATACTATCTTAGCTCAGATATTTCTGGTATTAAGTTCAACTGTTAACGACACGTTTCCTGCAAATATCTGCGTAAAGTTCTGCCATCCTCATTTAAACTTACATCTGCGACTTGGCAACCAGCACGCTTATCATTGTCATCACATGATAACTCATAATAAATATCGCTACCTTGCGCCAAGCTAACCTGAACCAAACCTTGCTCAGTCATCGAAAACTTTTTGTCTTGTGTATAGTCAGGATCTTGAGAATCCCACAGCACATCATAATCGATATTGCAGGACGTTTGATTTTTATCAAAATAATCTTGTTCAAGCTTCATAGCTGCTTGTAAGTCAGCATTTGCATATTGCTGTAGCACAGCAGGATTGCTCAACCCTTGGTCATCAGCATCTTGTTGATACATCTTTGTGATGGTCGCAATCTTCATAGCAGCCATAACAGCTTGTTTCTGATCTGATGTTGTCACATCTGCTGTAGCGCTACCGACAGGCATCAGTCCTATGGTTAGCAGAAATATGAGTGATTTATATGTTGGCATGATGTTCTCTACAAGCTTTTATTCTATAAGTGTTACAACCTATTACATCATACCCATATTTGGACTCTGCTGTATTATCGTATCATTCAGGTTTACTTACCAAAAGAACCATTTCATAGCGTTCTTATGGTACTTTTTTATTTGTTCTCATGACAATTTTGAGTGATTTTTTATCTCTGATAATCGTGTTAAGGATGATTTTATGACGATATTACCTGCTTTTTTTAAGAAAAAATCTGCGACATTGGCCTCTAGTAGCCTTTTATTGCTCACTATGACCGTGACTGGTTGCCAGTCCGTTTCTGAGTCTAGCGAAGCCATTGTGTCTCAACCAACCAGTAGCTCATCAATGCCTAGCAATGCTGATAGCAGTCAGCAAACGCTTAAACAGCAATCATTGCGTATTCAGCATGCACTGGCTAATGGCGACTATGCCAGTATCACCAATGATATTCATCCCACACGTGGCGTTCGGTTCTCGATGTATGCTTATGTGCGCCCTGAGTCTGATAAAGTCTTTAGTCGCGGGCAGTATGCACAGTATCTACAACAGTCCAATATTCGCTTTACGTGGGGTGAAAAAGACGGCACGGGTGATTTATTGATCACGCCGCTACCTGACTATTTGAGCAATTGGGTCGCTGCTAGTGCATTTGATCAGAATGCAGCGATCAGTATTAATAGTAGTAAAGCTATGGGCAATAGCATTAACAACTTAAACAAAATATATCAAAATTCTGACTTTGTTGAGTTTTACAGTAATGGCAGTGAAAAATATAGCGGTATGGATTGGCGTGCGATGCGTTTGGTGTTCGAGGAATATCAAGGTAAGCGTTATCTCGTGGCTGTCATTAATGACCAGTGGACAGTTTAGAGCATATAAAAACGATTAACTGACCACTTTTGTAGGGCGCGTTTAGAATGGCAGCCTGATCTATCTGATTATAAATACAATATATTCAAATATTAAGATGTAGTTTGCCAGTTATCGTTACTTGGTTTTTGATGACAAGCTTGTTTATTGGCCCTCTAACGACAACATATTCATAATCAGTTTGATCAAAGTCTCTTTTTGATTGGGGTCAGATTCAGCGACCAATAAGGTTAATGCCGCAAGCCCAGTATTATTGATGACCATGTCACCTTTATCATTCAGCAGTCGGTGATTACGGTGTAAAAAATCCACGAATAAAAAAGCACCGCTGCGTTTATTACCATCAGTAAAAGGGTGGTTTTTTACCATAAAGTACAGTAGATGTGCCGCTTTACTCTCGATAGTTGGGTACGCAGGCTCACCAAAGACAGTTTGTTGCAAATTACCCAATACACTATCCAAACCATCACCACGAGGTTTAGCAAATAACTCAGTCGCCTCACCCCTATCTATCAGCTGCGCTTTCAAGTTTGTCAGCGCTGCCATCGCCTCAGTCGTACTGGGTAAGATACCACCGTCTTGTCCTGTAGGATTATCAAGTAGACCGTCATCATAGCGCTGTAACCATAAAAATGTCTGCGTATAGCGGCTTATAATCTCAACCAGTCCGCGTCCTTCGTCGGTTTTAAGCTCGGGACTTTGTGCGGTTTTTTTGATTAATTTTAGCGCTTGTTGCAATTCAGTAGAGTTTTTATCGAAGCGCTGTTGATTGAGCGTATAGCCTTGTACCAAGTATTCACGTAAGCGCTGTGTTGCCCAACGCCTAAATTGCACACCTTGAGGAGATTTTATGCGATAACCGACTGATATAACCACGTCTAAGTCATAAAAAGTCACCGGACGGTCTGAATTTGCAATATGCATTTTTTGCATATTGCTTTTCTCAGCGATTTCTTCATCTTTTATAGCATTGGCGATATGACGAGAAACCACTGATTGATCACGACCAAACAACTCGGTCATTTGCGCTTGTGACAACCAGACTGTCTCTTGCTCAAAACGCACATCTACTTGTGCCTTTCCATCAGCACTTTCATAGATCTCTACTGTTGCCATATCGTCATTTATAGCGTTAATCATCTCAGCCTCCCCCCAACTCCAACATGCTTATGCTGTCTTGAATACAGTTTACTGTCACCATCTCTATAAATATCACTCATAACGGCGTCTGACGAAAGAACTTTACCATCATCTCATAAATATCAGGATAGGCATCGATGAGCTTTTGCGGGGTTTCAAAAAACACTTCACTCAAAACCGCAAAAAATTCCGCAGGATTGGTCGAACCATAACGATCTAGGCCTGACTTGCGATGTGTTTGAAAATCTTCAAAATCGCGGCTCATAATCTGTGTCCAGTTTGCAGGATCCATATCAGGTTGCATCGGCGGAAAGCCATTAGCACGGCCATTCATCATATCGAGTTTATGTACAAACTCATGAATAACAACATTGTGTCCATCACGTTCGCCTGAGTGCTTAGCATCCTTCCATGAGAGAATGACAGGCCCTCGCAGCCATGCTTCCCCGCTACGGTGCTGAGTGCCTTCGTGGACGATACCAAACTCATCTACGGTGGTGCTGTTGCTCTTGTACGAGCCAGGATAGATAATAATCGATGACCAGCCAGCATACCACTCAAGGCTCAAGTTCAAGATCGGCAGGCACGCTTGTAGTGCAATTGATTGTCTAACAGCATTGCTAATCTCAAAACCTTGTGCACCTGTGATGGACTTATCAGCCAAAAACAATGTCGCGAGCTCGAATAAATGCGTCATCTCGTCAACACTTAATCTATCTAGTATCACAATACGCTCAGCCGCCTGCATCCAATCAGCCTGAGTAAATTCGCTATTGTCTAATATACGCTGTTCGCGCCAATCTTTTATGATGCCAAACATATACGCCACCCCTATTCTTTAAATATTCCGCACACATTGATATTACTGATATCTGAGTATTGTAGCGGCAATCAGTAATACGCACTTGTAATTAATATATTGACATGCATAAGCAAAAAACGCTGCTCATAAATGAATTATTGAGCAGCGCAATCTGACATTCACACATTAAGATTTAAAATTGATATTGCAAGCCTAGTTGTACCGAGCTGTCCTTATCGTCACGTGCAAAGGTTGTATCGCCATTTAGATACGCATAAACGTTCTTATGAACTTTGTTACTCACACTCAGCTCAAAACGTCCATAGTCGTCATCTTTATCTGTTTGGGTAATACTAACGTTTCTCGTTTGTCCATCAGCTAAAGACGTTGTCGATAAACTGTCTGTTAAACCATCGTCGATAACATGCACATAAGCAATTTTACCTTGAAGTTTGGCAGGCGTGCCCATCAAATTAAAGCCATATTGTAACTGGTAACCAAGCTCTGAATTCCATGCTTCGCTAGAGGTGCTATCAACCTTTAGTGCAGTGCGAGAGTTGGCATTGCCACTGGTATAACCATCTATGTCTGTATCACTGTAATTCAGACCCAAAAATGCACCATGCGCGACGTTTTTCTTGATAAGAAAATTATAGCCAAGCTCATTGTATGCGCTAAACACATCGGCATCCGCATCACCGCGTTCGCTATTGTTGATAATGTTTATGCCGTCATTACCATCCAGTTTTACAGTTCTATTAACGTCCAAGTCATGTTTAGATAAGCTCAGAGATGTGGTATTCCACCAAGCCGTGTCTTTTCCGCCCAATAAGGAATAGGCTTGCACGCCATAGCTTGTGTCTTTTTTAATACCGTTTTCTACGCTTTTATTGTTTTGATTGGCCGCTTGCACACCTGCGCCAACACGCCAGCTCGGCTGAACGGTATATTCGCCATATAGACCAATATTAGCGCGAGTGCCTTCTTGTTCGTCATCAGCATCTACATAGCTTTGAGAGCCATCTACCCAAACCTGAGTACGCGACTCGGTATCAAAAGGCTCCGCATCATCGAGAGTATGTAATGCCAAAGCATTGGCGCGCTCAAGCACCGCTGAGTGCGAGTCAGTAGCATTAATTTTTAACGCAGCAGCCATCGTATTCTGCAGATTAATAGCGCTCTTGGTTGATGCGATGATATCGGCATTGGTTTGCTCAACAATCAACCTGCTGATGATACGAGAGTAGTCACGCATTCTTTGCGCTATGCGCTCTTCACCAAAGGCCGCAGTAAGCACTTCTTCGTTATCTAATGCAGGGTTATGCCACGTATAGCCACCTGGAATATCCGGGTTTTCAGTTTGTGTGTAACCATCATAATCAGGCCCAAGGCCCCAGTTAGTTGCCTCAAATCCGACGACCTGCATGACACTATCAAAAGATTCCTGATCGCTACAGCAGCCAACGCCATAAGGCTCGTATGGCTCTGTCTCACCTGGTGCAATAATGGCTGTATTGACTTCTAGTGTAATACCAAGCTCTTTTGCAATGCGCAGTGCGTTTTCACGCAAACTTACATTGGCAGCCACTTCATTACCGTCATTGTCATAAGCGTTTCGCCCTGCATTGGCGTACATTTTGTCGCCTGTAATCAGACTGTCTAGGTTAATCATGCCCAGCGCTGTTGATTTTTCTGCGTCCGTGAGCTGATCAACAAATGCCTTTGAACCATTGAGACCGCCCTCCTCTGCACCAAATGCCACAAACTGAATATCGTGCTCTGTCTCAATACCAGTCAGGTTTTTTGTCAACTCAGTTAAGACGCCAGACCCAGAAGCGTTATCGTCTAATGCTTCTAGATTTGCATAGTTTGGATAGGCGACGGCAGAATCATAATGTGCACCGACAAATAGCGTTCTGTTGGTATCAGCACTGCCCTTTTGGGTCACGACAACGTTATTACTCGTTAATGTTTGACCTTTGAATAAACCACGAGGCGCTACGAAATCGAAAGTTTGGCGATTGACTTGGTTATTACTGCCATCGATAGTCATACGCTGCTGCATATAGTCAGCAGCTTGGACTTCTTTGTCAGATCCTGTATACCTGCCAGCATAATCGCGGGCAAGCGTTAACGCCGTTTCTTCACCATAAGTACCGTACTGAGCATCTGCAAATGTTTGCGAGCCTGTTAGCATTGCTAGAGCTGCAACGACTGAAACGGTAAGCGGTGATAAGATAGTATTCAAACGGCCTCTCCTTGGTCAAAGAAATGTAATCAATGTTAAAAAGTAACCTAAAAAAATAGGGTTTACAAGACAAAAAATCCATGTTTACTTATTTATTTTTTTTGAATAAAAGAGCGGTTGATTGAAATGCCATTTGTCTGCTTATTATGAGTATTTATTGATTGCTGTTTGATATTTATACTGCTAATTACGATCGTTTTTAGAAGGGCTTTACTTTAGCTTTAGTTATGCCAATAGCATCCAACTGCACTGCTACCACTCGCAGAGCCATCGTCTTCCAATCTAAATCCATATCATGGGTAAACACCATATGGTGACTAATACTCACGTAGCCGTGCACGATTGCCCAGATATCTAGCGCTATTTGTCGACGCTCCGTCGCGCTAGCACTATCTGGCAAATAAGAACCCGCCACTCGTACCAATTTTGAGAAAGCACTATCTCTTGCTGCAATGGCTTCGATTGAGGGCTGATATCCTGCATCAGACTCCCCAAAAATCAGCCGATAATGGGCCTCATATTTCTCGCCTACATTGAGATACCCTAGGCACGCCTCTAGCACTTGTTCTTTGTTTGCTCTACCTTCTGGAATGACATCCATAGCTTCACGGACAAGATTAAACCCTTCTATGTACAGCGCATCCAGTATGCCTTGCTTACCTTGGAAGTGGCTGTATATACCGATAGTGGACAATCCTGCACGTTTGGAGATGGCACGCACGCTTAAGGCATCCCCGCCCCCTTCTAAAAAAAGTTCAGATGCGGCATTTAGTATTTTGGTTCTAGCATCCATTAGATTCTCACTATCTCTTGACAATTATAACAGCGTTATTCTAGTATATAACACTGTTATGCACAAACGATTATGAATTGATTGTATTGATAAAAATTTAACTTGAGAGTAAGGACGCTATGAGTATTCAACAGCTAGAAACGGATTATCTAATCATTGGTAGTGGCGCGGTGGGCATGGCTTTTGCCGACGTACTACTTACAGAGACAGATGCTAATATTATTATTGTCGATAAACATCATAAGCCAGGTGGTCATTGGAACGACGCTTATTCATTTGTCACCTTACATCAGCCGTCGTCTTTTTACGGCGTTAGCTCACGTGAGCTTTGCGGTGGTATGGTTGACGAAATTGGCTTAAACAAAGGCTTGTCCGAGCTGGCATCAGGTGCAGAAGTCATGGCCTATTTTGATAAAGTCATGAAGCACACGTTTTTACCGAGTGGCCGTGTGAAGTATTTCCCTATGTGTGAATACAAAGGCGAAGGGAAATTCTCATCCCTACTGTCTGATACCCATTATGAAGTCAAGGTCAATAAAAAAATCATTGATGGTACTTATTTTAAAACTTCAATACCAGCAACCCATACCCCAAACTTCGAGATTGCTGAAGGTGTGAAATTTGGCCCGTTAAATGACTTGCCGAGTCTAACCACATCACATAATGGTTATGTCATTATAGGTGGCGGCAAAACAGGTATAGATGCAGTATTATGGCTACTGGAGAACCATATTGATCCAGACCATATCACATGGATTATGCCCAGAGACGCTTGGCTAATTGATCGTCAAAATACCCAGCCCTCTCGTGATTTTTTCACCCACACTATTGGAGCACAGGCCACTCAGGCAGAAGCAATTGCTGAAGCCGAAAATATCGAAGACCTTTTTGATCGGTTAGAAAAAGGCGGCGTATTAATGCGTATAGATCCAAATGTACGCCCACAAATGTTCCATGGCGCCACCATTAGTAGTGAAGAGCTTAAGCAG
This sequence comes from Psychrobacter sp. K31L, assembly GCF_017942195.1. Classification (NCBI taxonomy): domain Bacteria; kingdom Pseudomonadati; phylum Pseudomonadota; class Gammaproteobacteria; order Moraxellales; family Moraxellaceae; genus Psychrobacter; species Psychrobacter sp. K31L. The sequence goes on from NZ_JAGKSC010000001.1 coordinate 211,702, forward strand.
TTACGCCGTGTTAAAAACATTGTGCGTAAAGGACGCGTGACCCGTTTAGATACTGACAAGATTTATTTCGGTGATGACAGCATTGCTACCACGCCCAACACCATGCATATCGACTGCTCAGCACGAGCAGTACCAGTGACAGAGACGTACGATGTATTCAAAGGTGATACTGTGGTGGTACAAACCGTACGTACCTATCAGCCTGTATTCAGTGCGGCGTTCATCGCCCACATCGAGGCCAATTACGACGATGAAACCGTCAAAAATGAGTTATGCCAAGTGGTGCCGATCCCAAATCATGATACAGACTTTTTGGTTGGGCTCGTTAAACAAATGAAAAACCAGATGCGTTGGTCAAAAGAGCCTGCGCTACGTGAATGGATGATTAACAATCGCTTAGATGGCTTCACCAAATTGGTACGTGCCAGCGAAGATACGCCACCTGAAGAGCTGGCTATCCTTAAACGTTTAAAAGAAGCAGGACCAAAAGCCGCTGCAAACATGCCCAAACTCATGGGTGAAATTATGCAAATAACAGCAGCACGTCAAGCCAAAACTGCTAACGCTTAATCTGATAACTATAAAGAGAAAAGGAAATGTCCATGCAAGAATTTCAGACCAACAAAACAAACCTAACTCAAGCTCGCCTGCAAGAGACGCCTATACACACTCTCGGTGATGGCGAAGTACGTGTCAAAGTCGATCGCTTTGCCTTTACCGCCAACAACATTACTTATGCCGTCATGGGTGACCAATTACGCTATTGGCAGTTTTTTCCGCCAAATGGGAATGAACCCGAAAAATGGGGCATTATTCCTGTATGGGGCTTTGCCGATGTTGTGGAGTCCAATAGTGAAGCGCTGCCCGTCGGTGAACGACTATTTGGTTACTTCCCGCCTGCCAACGAATTAATTATTACACCTAAGCGAGTCACGCAAACCAGCCTGCTCGATGGTAGTGCCCATCGTGCCGAGCTGCCACCCGGTTATAACCTATATCAGCGCGTTAACCACGAGCCGGGTTATGACCGTGCCAATGACAATCAGCGCATGCTGTTGTTCGTATTGCACTTGACCTCATTCTGCTTACATGATTTATTAAAGCGCAATGACTGGTTTGGTGCAGAGCAAGTGGTGATTATCAGTGCCTCTAGTAAAACCAGTATTGGCCTAGCTTATGGCCTCACTGATGATAAAGATGCGCCGCACGTTATCGGCCTCACCTCAAACCGTCATATAAATTTCGTTAACTCAATTGATGCTTATGACAGTGTGCTTAGCTACGACACGCTTGAGCAGATTGACGCCAGCAAACCTACGGTCATTGTCGATATGTCGGCCAATACCGACGTGCTCAGCCGTCTACATAGACACTTAGGCGATAACATGCGCTACACTAGCAATGTCGGTCTCACGCATTGGGACGAACCGCGCCATGTAGACGGTATTATTCAAGAACGTAGCCAACAGTTTTTTGCACCCAGTCATGTACAGCAATGCATGAAAGAATGGGGTGCTGAAGAATTTAACAAACGCTCTATGCGCTATATCATGAATAGCACCGCAAAAACCAATGCATGGCTAAAAATTCAAGAGCTTGACGGGGTCAATGGTTTATTGGAAGTCTATCAAGATATTTGCGAAGGCAAAATAGCCGCTGATGAAGGTTTGGTGGTAGTCATGGGTGACAATAATCAGAATGATTAGTTTATAAAGGTCTCACTGTGAAATTTACCGTTTATTAATCATTAATAAAAAAGCAGAGTGCTTAGTCAATAAGCGCTCTGCTTTTTTGTGCTTCGTACACTGACTACAGACATACGCCCTACTCATAATTTTTAAACTTAAAAACTGTGGTTTAAATTTCGGTTTAACGTACCCAGCCTTCGTCTTTTAAATAACCATGTAATCCTTCAGCGAACTGTCTATAACCTGCAGCATTGGCATGAATTCTATCAGATTTTAATGCGTCATCTGATAGCACAATCGACCAGCCATCAGAATATAATGGCACATCTTCAGCATTTGCAACGTCTTCATAAATAGGGTTGTCACTAGCCTTGCCAAACAAGGCACTGGTACTAAAATAAGGCTGTGCCATCAGTACCACTGAAATGTCAGCGGATTTAAACTGATTAATCGTTTCGGTAATATTGGCACGCGTCGTATCAGGTGCAATACGCTGCAATACATCATTGCCGCCGACGCTGAGCAACACCAAATCAGGGTTTTGCTTAGTGATTTCGTCCACCCGAGCCAGCACATCTGCGGATGTATCGCCATTGACACCTGCATTAATGACTCTCCATTTGCTTAGCTCTGCCAATACCATGGGATACGCTGTTTCAGTATTTGCCCCATAGCCATAAGTCAATGAATCGCCAAGCGCTATCACTGTGCTACCAGCGGGCAAGATATCTTGTTGTGGTTCGCTACCACAGCCAGTCACACCGATAGTCGCTGACAATCCTATACCTGCCAGTATTAAAGAACGATGGTATTTTTTCATGGTTTTATTGCCTTGTTCAACGATTTCTTGTCTTATTTAGTGGACCATAGAACACTTGTTTGTAATATTCTAATTCATAACATATTGAATATATTCCATTTTATTATAGAACGATTGTTGTATATTGCCCAGTAGACGTTGTATAGTTCATACAAGATACAGGCGCTATGTATGGCGAATTGACGCTATTGTCTGTCCACTATCATCTAGATTCTACCAAGGATACGTGTGGTATTTATGAATAAAAAATCATCTCAATCCCAGTCTCAGAGCCAAAATCAATCACAAGAAGACCAGTCGCAAGACCAAAGTCAGAATCAAAACACAAATAAGGACACGGCTGCCCCTAAAACAAGTACAAAAGACAACGCTTCAGAGCCATCGCAAAGCCAATCACAGAATCAGTCAGAGGATACACCCGTCAAGAATTTAGCAGATACTCCTCCATCACGAGCACCAAGCTTTGATGAGCTCCAAACGGCTAAAGGTCAGTATCGCCCAGTGGCAAAAGCCGTTGGTAATTGGCTTGATAACATCAACATGGATGCCCTCAATTATCTAAACGAACAAGCAGAAAACATCTTTTACCGTAAAGGCGTCACCTTTACCGTCTATAGCGATGCCAAAAACATCGAGCGTATGATTCCGTTTGATATTATCCCCCGTATTATTGCTGCAAGCGAGTGGCGTCTGATAGAAGCCGGTTGTAAGCAGCGCATCACCGCACTCAATGCTTTTTTGCATGACATCTACCATGACCAAGCCATCATGAAGGCCGACATCGTGCCTGCCAGCTATGTCTATGCCAGCGGCTGCTATGAGCCTTGGATGATGGGTATTGAGCTTGACAAACCCATCTACTCGCATATCAGTGGTATCGACTTGATCCGTGACGAGTCTGGCAAGTTCTGTGTATTAGAGGACAATTTGCGTACTCCGTCTGGTGTCTCCTATATGCTTGAGAGCCGTAAAATATCAGAGACATTATTGTCTGATATGTTTGCTGACACCTCTATTATGGGCATCAGTGATTATCCCGACCGCCTCAAAGCCTGTCTTGCCAGCTCAACCTCCAAATATGATCCACAAGTTGTCATCTTGACACCTGGCCGCTTTAACAGTGCCTATTATGAGCATGCGTTCTTAGCACATGAGATGAATGTGCCACTCGTACATGGTTATGATTTGGTAGTTGAGGACAGTAAGGTCTATATGCAAGGTATTCGTGGCAAGGTACAAATCGATGTGATCTACCGACGCATTGATGACCCCTATATTGATCCGCTCGCTTTTCAATCTGACTCGATATTGGGCGTCTCAGGGCTAATGAGCGCCTATCGCGCTGGTAATGTCGTTATCGTAAATGCACCAGGTACAGGTGTGGCTGATGATAAGAGCCTATATCCTTTTGTACCAGACATGATTAAATTCTATCTAAACGAAGAGCCGATTCTGCCTAATATAGAAACCTATCAATGCCGCAAGCCTGATGAGCTCAAATACGTGCTTGATAATTTAGACAAGCTAGTCGTAAAAGAAACCCAAGGTTCGGGAGGCTACGGCATGCTTATTGGGCCGACTTCTACTAAAAAGGAGATTGAAGAGTATCGCCTGCGCTTACTTGAAAACCCAGCCGGTTTCATTGCCCAGCCGACTATTTCGTTATCGACCAACCCCACTGCTGTCAGCGATGGCATTGCGCCACGTCACATTGATCTGCGTCCCTTTATCCTCAGTCACGGCGATGGCACAGTCGATATCGTACCGGGTGGCTTGACTCGTGTGGCCATGGTTGAGGGCTCATTAGTCGTCAACTCATCACAAGGTGGCGGTATTAAGGACACTTGGGTCGTCGATGACAGTCACCTACAATCTGAAACCAAAAAACCAAACGGTAATGGTCAAGCTGGCAAATACACGCCTGTGCCTTTAGATGCCAACAACTCAGATCACGCCAACTATTATGATCGTGTGCAGCCTAAAGAAGCAGGCTATGAGATGCTAGATGACGCACCAATGATCTTGCTACTCTCCACTGCCAGTCATCTCATATGGCTAGGCCGATACAGCGAGCGCCTGTATTACTATGATAATGTCATGAAGCAACTGGTCAAAGACGATCTCAAAAAATCACAGCTGAAGCATTTAATCAGCCATTTAGGTTTTGACGCGGATGCGGATGAATCGTTTAAGACCATGAAAGCGCAGATGCTGTCTGATCTGGAACGAAATATCATACCGAACATCGTTCAATCGATAGATGACAATGTGCAAGAGGCCAAAGGCGTCATTGGTAAAGACACGGCTGAGTTATATAATTTGATTAAGCGGCTTTCAAGTGCTGGTACTTATCGGGCTGCAACCTTGCAGCTACATGCATGTAACGCAGCTATGAAACAAGAGCATCCAACGGTGACCTGCTTCTGGCAATTAGGGCGTCATTTTGAGCAGCTAGAGCGGGCTGTGCTACTGGAAGAGGACTCAATAGAAGTCAGTCTTGAGTTTAAGTACTGGATCAATGAGCTGCCTGAAAACACGCGCTGGCGTGAGCTGACACGTCTGGCCAATCAGATGATTAGATCGAAGAAATTTAGTGATTTTCAGCTGATTAGCAAAGAGTTTAATATCATCTTGCGTCAAGGTGTCTAGTCGCAAGATGATTACAGGCGCTAATGATACAGTCGATTCCAGATAATTTGGATAATAGCAAGGCGAGTAACAGTACTACCAATAGTAGACTAAGCTCGCCTGACGCCATATCCGATTTATATGGGATTGACCATACATATGAAATAAACAGAAAAATAGGAAGCTATCATGAAACTTCAAATCAGCCATCAAACCAACTATTATTACGGCGAGCTTGCACAGCGCAGTGTCCAGTATATACGCATGACGCCAATGCAGATGCCGCACCAAATCATTCACAAATGGGAGGTGATGCTCCCCAAAGTGGCGACCAATCAAAAGGACGGCTTTGGCAATGACTGGCTTACCCTCAGCCGTAACGAGGCGCATAACAACCTGCAAATGCAAGCGTCAGGTATCGTCGAGATTGATACAGAGACCAAGCGTGTAGCGGATATGGATCATGTTCCCTACCTACTGTTTACGGTACAAACACCATTGACCAAATGCTCACAAGAGATGCGTGAGTTTTCAGCGCCCTATCTAAAAAACCCCACTCATGACAGCCTAAAGTCGATGGCCAATGCCCTTATCATGAAGATGCCGTTTGTGAAAGATGTGACTCATGTAGGTACGACAGCGACTGAGTCTTTTGCGACAGGCGCTGGCGTTTGCCAAGATCACACCCATGTGTTTTTAGGCTGCTTACGGGATCAGCATATCCCAGCCCGTTATGTGTCAGGCTATCTATACGACGATACCGAAAACCATATGGCCAGTCATGCCTGGGCAGAAGTATGGCTGGACGGTTACTGGTACACCTTTGATATCTCAAATCAGCTGTTTCAACCAAGCTCTCATGTCTACGTCGCCATTGGCCGAGACTATTTAGATACAGCTCCTGTCCGCGGTGTTAGAATGGGCGGCGGTTATGAAAACCTTTACAGTCAAGTATTGGTTTCGAGATTATCATAGGCTATTTTTAAGCCTATTCTACTAAGGATCAGTTATGACTTATTGTGCCGCTATACGTCTGAAAGAAGGGATGGTTTTTGCTAGCGACACACGTACCAATGCTGGGGTTGATCATATCTCAACCTTTAGAAAACTCTATCAATATGGCGTTGAGGGCGAGCGCTTTATAGTATTACAGACAGCTGGCAGCTTAGCGACATCGCAGGCGGTGTTTAACAAGCTGCAAAACGATATTGACCAGCGTCTTGAGAGTAATCTCAATACGGTCCCGACTTTATTTGATGCCGCGCAAATGGTTGGTGAATGCATGCGTGAAAAGATGAATCATGCAAAAAAAGTCGCTAATTCTAGTGTCGATGGCGCCTTTACCAGCTCTTTTATGCTGGGTGGTCAAATAAAAGGCCAGAAGCCTGAGTTGTACATGATTTATCCTGCAGGCAATTGTATCAGGGCCACTGAAGACACCCCGTTTTTTCAGTTGGGTGAAAGCAAATATGGCAAACCCATTCTAGATCGCTCTGTCAGCTACGATACAGACGTGAGACATGCAGCCCGCGCATTGATGCTGTCATTCGATTCAACCATTCAATCCAACTTGTCAGTGGGCATGCCAATTGACTTTATACTGTATGACAATGACAGCCTGACCATGCCCACTGGCCGACGTATTGATGAGAATGATGAGTATTTCAACAGCATTCGCCATCAATGGTCAGAGGAGCTACGTCGTATTTTGGTGGAACTGCCTAAATGTCCTGATGGTTATTGGGGATAGGGATATAAAGGGCAAAAACTGTTTTAAATGAATGGTTAGGATCAACCGACAGACGTAGAAAAAGCAGCATAAATCGATCTTATGCTGCTTTTTTTATAACCATTTTTTCAAATTATAAGGTTATGTCACCACCAATCGCATTAGCTGCGTACTGATATAACCACCAAACGTGCCCACTGCATAACCCAAAATACCTAAAAATACGCCAACTGGTGCTAACGATGGATGAAAGGCCGTTGCGACAATGGGTGCCGATGACGCACCGCCAGTATTTGCGTTAGAGCCAACTGCTAGAAAGAAAAATGGCGCACGAATGACTCTAGCGACCGCAAAAATGATAACGACGTGAATACTCATCCACAATAGACCAATGAGTAGTAATCGCCACTGCGAGACAATACCTGCTAGATTGATTTGCATACCAATAGCCGCAATTAATACAAAGATAAATACGGTACCGATTTTGGAGGCACCCACATGATCAAGCCTGCGAATTTTAGTAAAAGAAAAGATGACACCTATTAGGGTGATAATCACCACCATCCAAAAGAACGAGCTGGCAAAGCTATACTGTACCGCCCAGCTATAAGGTGCAAAAAACTCTGCAATCTGACCGCCTATGAAATGCGCCACCCCAACCATCGCAAAGCATAAGCCAAACATCACCATCAAATCATTCAGTGTCGCTGGACGCGTATGATCACGCTCGTAGCTTTCAACCGCTTTAATCACTTTATCGATACTGCTGGTATCCGCTCTTAATAGGCGATCTATCTTATCGCTATGCTTTGCCATGATTAATATCGCCAATAACCACAATGAGGCATTGGTCGTATCGACCAAAATCATCATGCCAAATAAATCATCGCTGACCCCAAATAGCTCTTTCATGGCCGCTTGGTTGGCGGCACCGCCGATCCAACTACCCGCCACTGCTGAAAATCCGCGCCATAGCGTGTCATCTGTAAACATGTCAGGCGATATCCATTTGGCTATCCCTAAGCTAATCGGGCCACTGATGACAATAGCGATACTGGCGGCAAAGAACATAGCAATCGCTTTCCAGCCCAACCCCAATATCTTTGGTACATCCATTGATAGCGTCATCAATAGCAAACTTGCTGGCAGCAAATAAGTAGCAGTGAAGCCATAAATCTGTGAGCCAATACCGTCAGCGAACACACCCAAACTGTTCAGTGTGGCTGGTATAAAGCAGCACAGTACGATACCCGGCAATACCGCATAAAAGCGCTGCCAAAACTTACCGGGAAAACCTTGAGTATAGAACACCAATCCGATAACAGCCATGATGATACCAAAGGCTAACGGCAAGCTATCAATGGCTAAATGAGAAATATCAGGCATCAAGGTACTCCAAGAGTTACAGCTAGCAAAAGTGAGTCAGTATAGATAAGGCTAAAAACAGGTGCAAGCAACGATTGACTACGAAGATATATTTGTTCGTTTTGGCAGCTCATCAGTACTATAGTCAGTGAAAAGTAATATCGATACATAACGCACTGCTGATATCAATTTTTCTTGCTTGCTGTGCCTGTGCAGACAGAGGCTACAAAAAATTGATATCAGCAGTATCGTAGCGTTTTTGGAATATTTTGACTATAGGGCGTGTCCTCATTGTTAGCCCATTTAGAGAATGCTGGATTGACTTGAGAACACGCCCTAATTGGATACACATAAAACCACTGCGCACAAAAAAGCCAGATAACAAGTATCTGGCTTTTTGACGCTATTTTTATCCGATTAAGTAAGGATTATTTTATTAATAACCTTTATTAATCATCAAATATAACGGTATTACGAGTTGTTACTACGGTTACCGCCGCTTGAACGACCTTGACCACGGCTGTCAGCACGACCAGCTGGGCGACCTTGGCTGCCGCTTGGACGACCACGACCCGTTGCAGCACGCTCACCACGTGGAACGCCAGTGCTATCACCACGGCTAGGAGCACCAGTGCGCTTGCCTTGATACGGCTTGCCACCTGAACGCTCATTTGGCTTACCAGATGAATCACGTGGCTTACCTTGATAACCGCTGTCATTACTTGCGCGTTGACCAGCTGGAGCGCTGTCACTTGAGCGACCGCGAGCATTAGCAGGATTACCTTGATAGCCACCGCTTGAGCGACCACGGCCTTGACCATTACCGCCACCGCCGTTTGAACGACCACGACCACGGCCACGACCATTGCCTTTGTTTTCGCTAGGTACATAAGTCTTCTTAGGCTCCATGCCTTCGATGATACATACTTCCATTTTGCGATCTAAATAACGGTTGATCGCGTTTAGCTGTGGACGATCATCCATGCTACATAAGCTGATAGCGATACCAGTACGACCAGCACGACCACAACGACCGATACGATGGACGTAATCTTCAGTCTGACGTGGCAAGTCATAGTTAATAACGTGCGAGATAGCTGGGATATCTAGACCACGAGCGGCAACGTCAGTCGCTACTAGGATTTTAATTTTGCCATTACGCAAGTCTTGAACGATACGGTTACGCTTGCTTTGTGGCAAATCACCATGTAGGAAGCTTGCTTTATGACCCGCTTCTTGTAGCTGTTTGGCCAGTTTTTCAGTACTACGTTTGGTAGCAGCAAAGATAATGATCTGTTCCATATCCTGCTGGCAAACGATTTTGTCAAGCAAACGGTTTTTATGATCAAAATCATCACAGTAGTACACTTTTTCTTCGATATGTGCAGATTCTACTTTGATTGATACGCGCTCAGGGTTCTTAGTGAAGCTGGCAGCGATTTTACCTACTGGGCCATCCCAAGTTGCTGAACACATGATGGTTTGACGATCCGTTGGTGCAGCACGTAGGATATCACTGATGTCATCAGCAAAACCCATGTCTAGCATGCGGTCAGCTTCATCAAGTACCAATACTTCTAGGTTTGACAAGTCAACGCGACCGGCATTGATATGGTCAAGTAAACGACCAGGGGTCGCAACGATAACTTGTACGCCTTTTTTCAAAGCAGTAATCTGACCGTTGTACGGTGCGCCGCCTACTAATGGCACACAGAACAAACCGCGCATATCTTTAGAGTAGGTACGAACGCTGTCATGTACTTGCTGAGCAAGTTCACGCGTTGGTGTTAGGATAAGTGCTTTGGTTAGTTTGTCAAAGCTAGTGGCGCGGCTTAAACGATCAAGTACAGGGATAACGAAAGCTGCCGTTTTACCACTACCGGTTTGCGCTGATAGGAGAAGGTCACGACCCGCTAGAGCAAAAGGAATGGCTTGTGCTTGAATAGGTGTTGGGTTTGTATAACCACTGCGATCAAGCGCGGTCAAAATTGGCTTGGCAATACCGAGGTCAGTAAAAGTAACTTGATTTTCGTCAGAAGCGTCAGCGTCAGTAGAAGCTGCTTCATTAGTAGTTGTGTTTTGAGTGGTGTCTTCGATAATGCCATTTTCAGCGGCGATTGCAGATAAGATGTCAGTCATGAGAATCCTTGGTAAGTATAAGTTGCTGTAAATTCAGCAAACTTGATGCATACCACTGATAACCGTTCACCACGCTGCTTTTATTAAAAAATTACCGAGCAATATGAAAATGTCGATAATCAGAAGCCAAGCTAATAAAGCTCTACTTCTTCAATAAATGCGTTCGTGCTGTCTGACGTATTTTGGTGGTAGTGCCGAGTGTCTTATCCTTGCCTGATATCAGCGCATTATCAATGCTTTGTCCAAAGCAGATAAAGGCAAACAACAACCAATCTAGACCATATTTATATGGGCCAGTAGATAAGATATGAGTCAAAAATAACTGATATTTTTTAAAAGGTTATTTAAGTACACAAAATCATCGGCAACAATTACTTATGGTCATCCTAGACCCAAAATCGCAGGCGATGTTATCAATCTCATAATTCACGCTAGTCAATGCTAACGTGGCGACGCAGTATAGCACAGTACAAACACTATCTGTATCTATTTTTCCATTTACTATCAAAATAAGCGCTATCTTCTTAATAACCAATCATTTATTTAATCAAGACATGCCTCAGCCTTTAAGTAAATGATTGGTCACTAAAATGAACGTCGAATGTTCTAGCGTAGAATTTTTACTTCTGTCACATAAGTTGGCATTTGCCATGCCCCGCCTGCTTCGACCATACGGCACAGCCCCGTAGTGCTCTCATGACTTTTTTCAAAAGCTTTACCTGTCCACATCCAGTCGGCTTTGGATAAGCAGTCACCAATCCCGCGACCTTTTTGTACCGACGTGATTTTACCTTTGTCGTAATCGGTTGCATTGGTGGTAACCAAGGTCGGCTTATAGGGTTTATTGTCATTTATCACCCAGACGCCTATACCTGCATTATAAGCCCCTACCCAGCATTCGTGTTGTGCTAATAACTGCGTATTGTTCAAACGGCTGACACGCCATGAGGTTTCATCGAACAAATTTGGGCAGTCACTATCGGCATCTCGCATGGTAGTTTTCATCATTGCTGACAACTGCGAGGATTTCATCACAAATTTTTTGTTGCTGCTAGATATAGCAGCAGGGTTGGGTGCTACAAAACGGAGCGACGGTGCAGGCTTAGGTGGCAAGACACTACTATTGGGCTTTTTAGTATCATCGCTATGGATAAAGGCACTCGATGTGCCTAGACGACCCTGTGCCTCATCTGCTTTGAGCATGACAGCACTAGCCCCTTTATCAGACAACTGCCAACGTGAGTTACGTAGTACCAGCTCGATTTTGCTTGATTTAGTCAAGGCATCTAGCAGTGCGGTCACCTGTGACGAGGTCAGCTCCGCATTGCCTGCTGCTGCGGAGAAAGGTTTGGTTTCACCCAAGTCTTTGCCGTCGATAACCAAAGAAATACGATGGCGATTACCCAGTTGCATCAAGGCTTTCGCAGCGCTTTCTTTAGCACCGCCAAACTTAACCTGACCGTCTACGGTGGCATTGGCCCCCGCACGGCGCACCAGCAATACCGAGACGGGCAACTGGCTATTGTTTTCTGCTTGGTATCCTGCCAGCCGGCAAGTACGGGTATTATCACAAGCAACCTGCCAATCTTGGTTGGTAAATTCAACGGCGGCAGCATGAGCGTGGCTCATAGAGCTAAATGATGTGATAGTCAGTGCCGTCAGTATGGGTAATAAAATTTTGTTTTTTGACATTAATAGGCTTATTTTTGTTGTTGTTTTAGCTTTATTTGAAGAATGAGTCACATTTTTTGCATTAAATTTTTTATGAATATTGATATAGCAACTGGCATTGTGATCAGTTAACAATAATGGTGCACTTAGAACTTTATGCTTCTTCATAATAATTACTCATCAATAGAAGAATTATAAACACACGTCCTTTAAGACGGCGACCTGTTATCTTAACGTATCAATGTTTCTATCTGTTGTACTAATGTACCATTATGTAAAGATACAAGTATACTGCTAATTTAATATATCGATATATAAAGATAGCACTATCAATATGTTAAAAAACAAGGCTGATAAGCAAATTGCTTACCAGCCTTGTTTGACAGTCTCATTATTTTTATTTTTCTAATGAAGACCTATGATGCTTAATTACTTAAGCCATTGGTTTTAGTGACAGATCGACTGCCCGTTTTACCGCAGGACGCTCAGCTATTTGCTTCGCCCAGCGCCGTACATTTTTATAATCGTCGACCTGTAAGAATTCAGCGGCTTCATAAAGCTTACCCAAAACCAATTGTCCATACCATGCCCAAATAATGATATCCGCAATATTATAATCTGCCTCGTCATTGCCGCACATGTATGCGCTGTCTTTTAGGTGTTTATCGAGTACGTCGAGCTGGCGCTTGGTCTCCATGGCATAGCGATTGATGGGGTATTCCATTGGCTCTGGCGCATAAGCATAAAAATGACCAAACCCACCGCCTAAGAAAGGCGCACTACCCATTTGCCACATCAACCAAGACAGACAGTCTGCTCTCGCTTTACCAGCGGCTACAGGGATGAACTGACCAAATTTTTCTGCCAAGTATATTAAGATGGCACCGGACTCAAAAAGCGCAATAGGCTCGCCAGCGGTATCGGCAGAATGATCGACCAAGGCTGGAATCTTTGAGTTAGGATTTATCGCCACAAAGCCCGAACCAAATTGATCGCCTTCTGAGATATCAATTTTATAGGCGTCATATTCAGCGCCTTCAATACCAAGCTCGGCCAGCTCTTCTAATAAGATGTTAACCTTGACACCATTTGGCGTATTTAGTGAATATAGCTGTAATGGTGCCTCGCCTACTGGCAGCTCTTTCTCATGACGCGCCCCAGCCGTTGGGCTATTGATACTGGCGAATTTACCGCCACTTTTTTTATCTTGTGTCCATACCTTAGGTGGCGTATAAGTCGCTTCTTTTACATTATTATTGGTCGTTGATTGATTGTTATCATTACTCATCAGAGATCCTATTTGTTATTGTGTCACAAAATATAATTTTACTAAAAATAGCCCGTTCAAGATAATTTGGATAAAAAAGCAGGCGAAAACACTATAAGCAGTAGACTGAGCGAACCTAACGAACTATTTAATTCATGTATCCAATTTATACGAGACTGACTGAATGTGTGCTCTACTATAACGGCTATCTCTCGACCTATTAAAGTCCTGTCGTGTAATTAATGTAGTGGTTTTTAAGATAAAAAGTCCTTTGGTTACTTTGCTCACCTTTAACTACTCTGCCATTGTTTCTATACTACGCACAATTTAACGGTCTTTAGAGATAAAGGTAGTCGCTCACGAGCACGCTCTTTGAATACCTTAGCCTTAAGATATGGTGATGTCAGTATGGTAACGCTAACCTCCACACAAAATAAATACCTACCCTATGTGCTGGCAGTGGCGCTGTTCATGCAAATTTTAGACGCCACTATTTTGAATACCTCGCTACCACAAATGGCACAAGCACTGGGTGAATCACCACTTAAGATGCAATGGGCTGTGATTAGCTATGCGTTAACCTTGGCTGTTTTTATTCCAATCAGTGGGTTTTTAGCGGACAAATATGGCACACGTCGGGTGTTTTTATCCGCGATTATCGTCTTCTGTATTGGTTCATTGCTGTGCGCAGCTTCACCAACCCTAGACTTTTTAATTGGTTCACGTGTGGTACAAGGCATTGGCGGTGCGATGATGACACCTGTTGCTAGGTTGATATTGGTCAAGTCGTATCCTCGCAATAAGCTATTGACCGTGATGAACTTTGCAGTGATTCCAGCATTGGTAGCACCCTTGGTAGGGCCAGTGCTCGGCGGTTATATCGTGCAATATGCCAGCTGGCAGTGGATATTTTTGATCAATATACCGATGGGTATTTTTGGTTTTATTATGGGCAAAAAACTGGTACCGGCTTTATTTGAAGATACTAAGCATTTAGATTGGACAGGGTTTTTATTGTTTGCCACTGCAGCTTGTGGGTTTACGCTGGCGGTAGAGTTTGGCTCACAGGCAGGGCGAGAGCTTTATGGATTGTTCTGTGGTTTGGGTGCAAGCCTGCTGATAGGTGCTTATATTTGGCATGCCAAACGTCGTCAAGCGCCGCTATTCCCCTTGACCCTATTTGATATTCGTACCTTTAAGATTGGGATTACGGGTAACTTATTTACGCGCTTAGGCATTAGTGCCGTGCCGTTTCTACTACCGTTACTATTACAAGTGGTGTTTGAATACTCACCGTCGCAGGCAGGTTGGCTACTAGCGCCTATCGCGGTTGGGGCAATTGGCATCAAGCCTTGGGTGAGTAAAATTATTCAGCGTTATAGTTATCGCACGGTATTGGTCTACAATACGTTTTTTATGGGTACGCTCATCATTATGTTGGCACAGTTTAATGATGCCTCACAGTGGCTTTGGTTCATCCCTATTTTGACCGTAATGGGTGCTTGTAACTCTATGCAGTTTAGCGCAATGAACACCATTACCATCGGTGATTTAGAAGGCGTACAAACCAGTAGCGGTAACAGCTTGATGGCTGTTAATCAGCAGCTCGCGATTAGCTTTGGTATTGCCTTTGGGGCTGCGCTACTGAATCTACTACGTGAGCGGTTTGAGCTTGATACCTTGGCTGCCTTTCAAACAACGTATTGGATATTGGGAATACTAACGATTCTCTCAGGACTGTATTTCTTACGTCTCAAACCTGAAGATGGTCGCGGTTTGTATTAGGGCATGTCCTCATTTAAAAGCTGAAGACAAATGATGTCATAAACATACTCATAAATACCAGACACAAAAAAGCCAGTAGAGGTTTGAATGATATCAAACGCCTACTGGCTTTTTAATCGATGAAGGGCTTAAGCGATGAAGGACTAAGGCGCTTTGTCATCATCCATCTGTGATTGGATGTAGCGTTCTGCACCAATGCTTTCGATCAAGTCTTCTTGTGTCTCTAGCCAGTCTTGATATTCTTCATTGCCATCTTTGAGCTTCACCAATAGCTGACGAGATACATAATCACGATGTGTCTCGCACAAAGTAATCGCATCGGTAAGAATGTCGAATTTCTGTTTTTCTAAACGCAAATTGCAATCAATAATCTCTGGCACATCTTCACCCACCAGCACTTTACCCAGTTCTTGCAAGTTCGGTAAACCATCAAGTAACAAGATACGCTCGATTAAATCGTCTGACCATTTCATCTCAGCAATTGATTGATGGTATAGCGAGTCATTCAGCGCTTCGAGACCCCAATGCCGAGCAATCCGTGCATGCAAAAAATACTGGTTAATAGCGATTAGTGATTGACCAAGCACTTTATTGAGTGCACGAATAACGTCTTTATCCCCTTTCATAATATCTCTCCCTTTATCATTACCTAGTAAATTAAATGTCGTGTAACGCTATCGATAGCTATTAAACAAGATGAGGAGATACCTCAGCCATTTGACTTTGTAGGTAATTTGGTAGACCAATCATATCGATAAGACGCAACTGCTGCTCAAGCCAATGCGCATGATCTTCTTCAGTGTCTTTTAGCTGCACAACCAACATCTCGCGAGTGACGTAATCATGTTGTTCTTCACACAGCGCAATACCGTCTTTTAGATGCTGTTGCACTTCATACTCTAGATCAAGGTCAAGCTGCAGCATTTCAGGAACAGTGCTACCAACATTGATATCGTTGACTTTCATCTTTGGCGTGCCGCCGAGCATTAGAATACGGCGAATGATAGCCTGTGCGTGTAAGGTTTCATCTTGCATCTCATGATTGATACGGTCGTATAATTTGCCGTAATGCCATTCCGCATACATCTCTGAGTGAATGAAATACTGGTCACGAGCTGCAAGCTCGCCACCTAATAGAAAATTTAAATACTCAATAACTTTTGGGCTACCTATCATCACACGCACTCCTATATTTATTCGTCTTTCAGATTACAGTAATAGTAATAATACCTGTATTGATAGCATTATCAGTAACCTGCATGGTCAAATTGAAAACAACAAAAAATCTTCTAAATCAAGATAGATATAGTAGCATATAGACGCTGTATGACTTGTAACGTTATTAACTAAGAATACGATGCTAATTGAGAATCATAATTAGCCAGCTTTTTTGAAGACGCTCAATAGATATTTGAGCAATATAGAGAAAGTTCAGTGCGGGATATAAGCATGATAATTGCCCTACCCTTCATAACAGCTAATCTAGCTATAAAGGGTAAACAGCGATAATAGAAGAGGCGGTTGTTCGAAGGTAGGATTAGTTGTCATGCGCAAGCGTAAACGGTGCTTATCTAACAATCGTTAAACGGCATAAGCTAGGACATCTAATCTAGCATGGTGTTCATCAAGATAATCGTTGACCATAGGTTCGCAGCAGCCACAGCACGTCGCAACATCAAGGGTATCTTTTAGACCGTCAAGGGTATCGATGCCAGCAGCAATAGCGGCTTTGATTTGCTTTTCTTTTACGTCATTACAGATACATACGTACATGTGCTTGCTCCTACGATGGTTACTATATGCTTTGCTGAGGTACTTAAAAATGAAGAGATATACTTTGGACGATATAGGTTGCTTGATGTTCAATACTTTATCTTGTTGGTCGTTATAATAACGATAATTATTACCATTTGCAATAGCATTGACTTATCTGTTTGTCATAAATCTATCGCTATTGAGTCTTGATAAAAACTCAATTCATGTAACTGCATACACACAAACATGTAACCGAACATTTTTAACGGTATTAAATTGACGATGAAGTGTAATTTTGCTCACTTTTTAATCGATTTTATTGATAACTGCTGTTATATTGACATCCTATTAATAAAAGCTCTCTTGGGATTACCCTATGTCTGATAATAATTTTACGATACAACCTATCGAATTGTTTAAAGTTTTATCTGATCCGACACGCTTAAAAATCTTCCAAATTTTATTCAAAAAAGAGGCACGCTGTGTAGGCGCATTGGTAGAAATATTGGATCAACCGCAGCCAACCATCTCTCGCCATTTAAACCATTTGAAAAAACTGGGTATTTTAAGCTGTGTTCGCGACGGTACGTGGATGTGGTATGAAGTAGCAGATGACCTGCCTGACTGGTGCCAAGATATCTTAGACATCACTTATGAGCAAACCTCACTTGGAGACTTAGACGGTGATATGCAAAAACTCGCGTAGTTACTATTAAGTAGTTACTACTAATAAGTGCTTAGATGGTAATCGATTAGGATAGTAGCTAATTAGAAGCTATTCATTAAGCGTTACTATCTGCGGGTTTGGTCATTGCTCTACCTCTAAAGTTGACACTTATAAATAGCTTAATCCATAAAAAAAAAGACCTAATAATTTAGGTCTTTTTTTATCTACAAATGACAGCAACTGCACAGACTGGTTGTCTTAAACATGGGTAAAATGCGATGAGATATAGTCAAAATACCCCAAAAACGCTACGATACTGCTGATATTAATTTTTTGTAGCCTCTGTCTGCTCAGGCACAGCAAGCAAGAAAAATTGATATCAGCAGTGCGTGATGTATCGATATTACTTTGCACTGACTATATGACTTAAAGAAGTCTGATTATACTAAATCTAAAAAGTCGCTGACAAAAGCGTTAGCTGGATGGTGTATCAGCTCTTCTGAAGTACCTACCTGCTCGACATGACCATGATTCATCACCACAATCTCATCAGATATTGCGCGCGCCTCTTCTTGATCATGGGTCACCATGATACTGGTAATACCAAGATCATGATGAATGTCTTTTAGCCAGGTACGCAACTCTTTACGCACCTTGGCATCAAGTGCGCCAAACGGCTCATCCAGTAGTAATAACTTTGGTTTTACCGCCAGTGCTCGTGCCAGTGCAATACGTTGGCGCTGACCACCAGATAATTGATGTGGGTAAGCATTGGCAATCTGCGGCAACTGTACTAATTCTAGCAGCTCTGCCACCCGCTTATTGATATCAGCTTTGCTTGGGCGTTCGTTCTTTGGCAACAGCGTTAAGCCAAAGGCGATATTATCAGCGATATTTTTGTGGCGAAACAAGGCATAGTGCTGAAACATAAAGCCGATATGGCGTTTTTGAACCGGCGTGTTGGTAACGTCCAAATCATCAAACAATATCTGTCCCGAATCCGCATATTCAAGCCCAGCAATGATACGTAACAGTGTCGTCTTACCGCAACCAGAGGGGCCTAGCAAGGTCGTCAATTTACCAGTAGGCACAGTGATATTAATATTGTCTAAGGCAGTAAAATTGCCAAAACTTTTATTAACGTTCCTAATTTCGATGCTCATAATAGTGTCTCTTATTATATCTTTTGTCTTATCGTGGCAGATTGTCTTCGATTACTGTTTTATTAGTAGCTAAATATAAGTAGCGAACTATTAACAGCTACTTGAACCATTTACAGGCTGTTATCTTCGTTCTTTGCTACGGTGGCATTGGCACTCACTGGCAGCTCAGGGGCACTTGCCAGCCGTTCAGATTTGGCAAATTTACGCTCTTGTACTTTGGTCATGACTTGTTGTATCAGCAGCGTCACGAGAGCAAGCGCAGCAAGTAAACTTGATAAGGCAAAAGCCGCGGTAAAATTATAATCATTGTAAGCAATCTCAACCAAGAGCGGCATGGTATTGGTCTCACCGCGAATATGGCCCGAGACCACGCTCACGGCACCAAATTCACCCATTGCTCGAGCATTGGTTAAAATCAAACCATAGAGCAATGCCCATTTGATATTGGGCAAGGTTACATGCCAAAAAGTCTGCCAACCGGTGGCACCCAAAGTAAGCGCGGCCTGCTCCTCACTATCACCTTGAGTCTGCATCAGCGGTATCAGCTCACGTGCCACAAAGGGAAAAGTCACAAATAGCGTCGCCAACACAATCCCTGGTACCGCATAAATCACTTGAAAGCCCATGCTCTCAAGCCAGCCACCAACGGTAGAGTTGAGTCCAAATAACAACACAAACATCAAACCGGCGACCACTGGTGACACCGAAAATGGCAAATCAAGCAAGGTTGTGACCAGCTGCTTACCTTTAAACTGATAACGCGTGACCAACCATGCAATCGCGATACCCATCACCATATTAATAGGTAACACGATAGCAGCGGTAATTAACGTCAGCTTAATGGCTTGCAAGGCTTCTGGATCGACCAGCGAGGCAATGTACAGCTGCCAGCCACCTTTAAAGGCTTCGTAGAACACCGCAAATAATGGCACCACCAACATGATAACCATGAATAAAACAGCAATCGCGATAAAGGTACGTCTAATCCATGGGCTGTCTTTAGTCGCTGGATTACTTTGATAATCGTAGCTATTGGATATCTGCATCTTAGCGAGCTCCTACACGGCGCGACAGTTTCCACTGTACGATGTTGATGGTCAATAAAATCACAAATGAGATCAGCAGCATGAATAACGCCACGGCAGAGGCACCCTGAATATCAAACTGCTCAAGCTTACTGATAATAATGAGCGGTAAAATCTCAGACTGCATCGGAATGTTACCAGCGATAAAAATCACCGAGCCATACTCGCCAGTCGCACGAGCAAACATCATGCCCGCACCCATAAGTAAAGCGGGTAACAGCTCTGGTAAAATAACCTTGCGAAAAGTGGTCAAGCGATTCGCACCTAATACCGCAGATGCCTCTTCAAACTCAACCGATAGCTCGGCCAATACGGGCTGTACCGCACGAACAATAAACGGAAAGCTGACCACCACTAAGGCGAGCCAAATACCGATAGGCGTAAAAGCCACCTGAATATCGAATTTATCGAACCATTGACCAATCAGACCATTAGGCGCGTAAAGAGTGGCAAGAGAGATACCAGTGACGGCGGTTGGTAGTGCAAAAGGCAAATCAACCAAAGCATTGATTAGGGACTTACCCCAAAACTCATAACGCACCAGTACCCAAGCGACCAGCGTACCAAACACCATATTAGTGAGCATCGCTAAGAACGACATCCACAAGCTTAATTTTATAGCAGCGGTCACTTGCGGCTGGGTAATGGTTTCCCAAAAGCCAGTCCAGCCCATTTGCGTTGTGGTATAAGCCATCATAGCAAACGGCAGTACCACCAGTAACGATAAGCTAAAGACGGTGATGCCCATGCTCAGACCAAACCCTGGCAGCACATTGCGCTGACGCAAACGGTTCAGCCACCCTTTGTTTGGCAGGGGTTTGTTGGCAGAAGATAGTGGTGCACTCATAGTAATGTCCTATTGCCTATCTGATGGTACTTATCGTAAAGACCACGTTTTATCAAATTTATTATTAGTACGCTTATGGTATAAAGGACACAGCGCGGGTGCCATGTCCTTTATATGATTGGACGTTACTTTAGAATTGCTGAGCTGGTAACGAAAGTACGTTTAAACCATAGCAGACTGGCTACTGAGGGGCATTGATTGCTAACTGATCGAATACGCCGCCATCACTAAAGTAAGTGCTCATGATCTCATCCCATGACCCAAACGCATCGTTTGGACGGAAAGTTTCAACCGGTGGTAATTTGTCACCATTTTTATCAAGAACGCTTTTTACACTAGGACGTAAGTAAAGGTCAGCAGCCAATTGCTGAGCAGGCTCGCTCCATAAGTAATCAAGATAGGCTTTTGCAGCATTAGTCGTGCCTTTCTTGTCCGTTACCGACTTAACGATCGCAACAGGGCTTTCTGATTTGATAGAGTATTTAGGATAAACGATGTCAACTTTACCCGCACCGAAATCAGTGGCGGCAAGGTTGGCTTCGTTTTCAAAGGTTACCAAGACATCACCAATACCGCGCTGAACGAAAGTCGTTGTCGCTGCACGTCCGCCATTCTCATAAACTTTCACGTTTTTAAGCATGTCTTTTACATATTTTTTCGCTGGTGCTTCTTCGTTATTAAAGGCGTGTAAACCATAACCATAAGCCCCTAAGAATGCATAGCGACCGTTACCAGTAACTTTCGGATTAGCCATCACAATCTCAAGGCCATCTTTGGTCAAATCTTCCCAATCGTTGATGCCTTTTGGATTGTCTTTACGCACCAAAAATACGATGGTGCTGGTAAATGGCACAGCATTATCTGGGAACTTGCTTTCCCAATCTGACTCAACCAACCCTTTTTTCTCAAGCAATTCAATGTCTGAGCCTTGGTTCATCGTCGCAACATCCGCTTGCAAACCATTGGCAACTGACAGTGCTTGCTTACTTGAGCCACCATGTGACTGCTTAATTAGGATAGTGTCGTTTGGGTTCTCAGCCTTATAGTGCTCAACGAACAGTGGGTTGTAGTCTTTATAAAAATCACGTGCCACATCATAAGAGACGTTCAACAGCTCGATATTCTGACCTTCTGCACTCGTGGCTGTGCCATCAGCATTGGCAGTTGTATCTGCCTGCTCACTGTTGCTACAGCCAGCAAGTCCAAGTGTCAACGCCACGCCAGCGACACTTAGAGCGCTCAGCGCTTTGTTTTTTTGTTGATAACGAGCTGCGTATGTCATAAATACCTCTGAGATGTCTGTTTTTTATGTAATGCAGGTATGCTAACAGCGCCATCTTATTATGTTTAATGATGAATATGTGTATGTTATTGCCAAAATGGAATAACTGTATTATATAGATAAAGTTATCAATTACTTAAGGGTTGCCCTCTACTCTACCCGTGCCAGCTGATCGAAACGCCCGCCATCGACGAAGAATGTGTCCATGATCTGTGCCCAAGACCCGAAAACTTCGACTGGCTCAAAAGTGTCAATATCAGGTAAGGTGTCTTTGTGCGCGGCCAGCACCTGCTCATTACTAGGACGCATATACATCTGTGCCATGAGTTCTTGTGCGGGGGTATCCCATAAGCCTTTGAGATAAGCGGTTGCGGCCTCAGTTTTACCGCCTTTTTCGGTGACAGCGGTCACTACGGCAACGGGGTTCTTAATAACAATCGAGTAGCTCGGATAAACAATGTCAACTTTTCCTTTTGCGAACTGCTTCACCGCCAGATGTGCTTCGTTTTCGGTAGTGATAAGTACATCACCTAGCCCGCGTTGGGTAAAGCTGGTCGTCGCTGCTCGTGCACCATTGTCATAAGTAACGACGTTTGCCAATAGTTTCTTGATAAAGTCATCCGTTTTGGTGTGATTTTCCACGCTTTCTTTGAATTGATGCAGCCCATAACCATAAGCGCCCAAAAAGGCATAACGCGCCGTACCACTGGTCTTTGGATTCGGGATGACCACGTCGACCCCGTTACGCGCCAAATCCGACCAATCTTGAATATTTTTTGGATTGCCGTTCCGTACCAGTAGCACCATAGTACTGGTATAAGGAACGGCATTATTCGGTAGGGCTTGTTGCCAGTCGGCTGCGACCAAGCCTTTTTCCACCAACAGATTCATGTCGCTTTCTTGGTTGAAGGTCACCACATCGGCTTGCAAACCATTGGCAACCGACAAGGCTTGCTTACTTGAACCACCATGTGACTGATTGATATCGATCTTACTGTCTGGGTTTTCTTTCTGATAATTCGCACTGAATAACACGTTATAGTCTTTGTAAAAATCGCGCGATACATCGTAAGAGACGTTCAGTAAGCTGATGTCTTTTTGCGCACTGGCAGATTCTCCTGCCTCGTTTTGCGTGGCTTGCGTTGGGCTGCAACCTGCAATCAGCATCATCGCTGTCAATGCGCTGCCAATCATGAGGATGCGTGGTTGTACGCTTTGAGATAATGATGGGACACCCGCAATACTGCCAATACGAGATGAGATTTTGTTGATATTAATTTGCATAAATGTTCTCTATAGTTTCGAGTTTCATATCTTTTAGTTTCGATGCGACCATTTTTTATTAAAATACTTATCACGATCTCAATGGCTATTGCTCAGTGAATTTGGCTTTTTGAATTCAATATTGAGTATAATGAGAGCCATGCTAGCAGCTTGTTTCATGAACGCTTAGTGACAAATTAGCTTATCGAGTGAAGCACTTGGCATAAGCAGGCAGGAGCAATACCTATCATTCACTTAACCACAAGGTGCGACCATATGATTCAATACCAACTCCGCTCAGTACTTTCTATTTCGTTATTATTTGTCAGCCCTATTCTTGTTACCGTCAGCGGTTGTAGTTATAGCAATGATAACTACGGTGATAGCAAAGTGAAAAGTACTGCTGTTATGCCGACACCTGCTGTGCAAAAAGTCGCTGGTGACTACGCCTCAGAGAGTTATGCGGCTCGCAAGCAAGGCTATGATTGGGTGGGTATTATGGTGAGACCTGACGGAGCGACAGACATTACTATAAAAGTGCGCGCCCGCAGTGATGTGAAAAAACCAACCTGTCATTTTGATGGTAAGGCGACCTTGCTGGGTCAGGATGATGCGCACGGCATTATTTTTCAGACCGAGATAAATAATAGCAATGACAGCATGGCGTTCTTTCAATTTAAAGACGATACGCTGACCATTGATAGTCCAGATAAATATGCATTGAACTATTTTTGCTCAGGTGGCGGTACGCTAGCCGGAAACTATGAGAAGCTTTCGGGTGCTTTAGAGCTGAATTAACATTCAATGACGTTAAGCTTTGTACTTTACTGTAGACAATAAAAAAGGTGCTAGACGATAAGTCTGACACCTTTTTTATGACTGATTTTATTTATCAACGATACAAATTAATTATACGGCTGATGCACCAGTGAGCTTAACCTCAGCACGTTCCTCACGAGCGATACCAGCATAATAATTGCGCAAAATCTCTAGTACTTCAGGACGGCTAAAGTTCTCTGGCACCTCTTCGTCTTCTGATAGTGCTTTACGTAGCTTAGTACCTGACACTTTGACATGTTCAGAGGCGTCATGCGGGCAAGTTTTGTCGGACGCCATCGCATTACAAGCATTACACCAGAACGTCCAGCCAATTTTTAACGGCTGAGTGATCAGATCGTCTTTGCCAACGTGCTCAAAGATAGTCTGAGCATCAAAGGCACCATAATAATCGCCAACACCAGCATGGTCACGACCAACAATCAGATGACTACAGCCATAGTTTTGACGGAATACCGCATGTAGTAACGCTTCACGAGGTCCAGCATAACGCATGTCTAGTGGATAACCCGCTTGAATCACCGTATCTTGTCTAAAGTAGTTGTCAATCAAGGTTTTGATAGCTTCTTGACGCACGTCAGCAGGAATATCGCCTGGCTTGAGCGCACCTAACAATGAATGTATCAACACCCCATCACAAATCTCGATAGCAATCTTGGCAAGATACTCATGTGAGCGATGCATTGGGTTACGCGTCTGGAATGCTGCGACTGTTTTCCAGCCTTTGGCATCCAATATTTCGCGCGTCTCCGCAGGCGTTTTATAGATCTCTGGGTATAAGGCTGGGAATTCGCCTTCGCTCAGCACTTCTACGCTACCTGCGATGTTGACATCGCCTTGGTTTAGCACTTGCTGCACACCCGGATGCTCAGAGTCTGTCGTGGTAAATACTTGCTGGCATTCGTGTTCTTTATCGATACTATAGGTTTCTTCGACCGTCAAGATGCCCATCACTTCACCATTTTCAGCGATCAACGCGACTTTATCACCTTGATTTAGGCTGTCGGCTGTGGCTGTTGGTGCAGATAAGGTGATTGGAATCGGCCAAAACAAGCCAGCATTTTCGCCGCTTTGTAAGCGCATGTTGTCAACCACACCCTGCCAGTCGGCTTGATTCATAAAGCCGCTCAGCGGGGTAAAGCCGCCAATACCAAACATAATCAAATCGCCACGCTCACGAGAGCTTAAGGTAATCGTCGGTAAGGTGCTGGCAAGTGCCAAGGCTTGATCACGGGCGTCGCCAGTTAACAATAATGGCTTAAGCTCACTGCTACCATGAGGAGGGACTAGTTTTGAAGCTGCTTGATTGAGGACTGAAGATGTCATATTGATTTAAAACCTTAATAATAAATGATTATGCTCGGTAAATTGGCTTAGAAAATTGGCTTATAAATAGAATACGCATAGGCTACCTAACTTTCGTTATGAAAATTTATGCTGTGTTTGGATATGGATATGTCTTAAAGGAATTTATGTTTTTTGGCACAAGCTTATATGATGTAAAGCTGAATTATTCACATTGCGATCGGCAACAAAATCTATTACACACGCAAATCATTTTCGTCGCTGCTTTTAAGTCTAAAAACAAAATTGAGATTACGTCATGTATCAATATAACTACGCTGACCAAACCTTGGTAGAGGAACGGGTCGCCCAATTTCGCGACCAAACTGAACGGTTTTTGGCCGGTGAGCTGCCAGAAGATCAGTTTTTGCCCCTGCGTTTGCAGAATGGCCTTTATATCCAACGTTATGCGCCGATGTTGCGTATTGCTATCCCTTACGGCCTGCTAGCCAGTTACCAATTGCGTAAATTGGCAGAGATTACTCGCAAATATGACAGAGGCTATGGGCACTTTACGACTCGTACCAATATTCAGTTGAATTGGCCAAAGCTAGAGGAAGTTCCAGACATATTGGCAGAACTGGCATCGGTACAGATGCACGCCATCCAAACATCGGGCAACTGTATTCGTAATACCACAACTGATCCTTACGCTGGTATTCATCAAGAAGAGATTGCAGATCCACGTCCCTATTGTGAAATTATTCGTCAATGGTCAACCTTTCATCCTGAGTTTGCCTTTTTGCCGCGTAAATTTAAGATTGCTGTTATTGGTACAGCCAATGACCGCGCGGCGACGCAAGTGCATGATGTGGGACTACACCTAAAAACCAATGAGGCAGGCGAGATTGGTTTTGAAGTATTGGTTGGCGGTGGTCTTGGTCGTACACCAGTGATTGGTAAAGTGATTAACGAATTCTTACCGCGCCAGCATCTGCTCAGTTATCTAGATGCTATCTTGCGTGTTTATAACCTGCATGGTCGCCGCGATAATAAATTTAAAGCCCGTATTAAAATATTGGTGGAGAGCATGGGCGGTCCTGCCTTTGCCAAATTGGTCGATGCAGAGTGGGAAGCGCATACCAAAGATGGCGCGCTGACCTTAACAGACGAGAATTTTGCCACTGCCAGCAGTTTCTTTAGCGAGCCTGATTATGTTGCCTTCGACGCTCTGCAAGCACAGTCTGATTTGCAGCAGCAACTCAATGCCGATAAAGACTTTGCCAATTGGTACAATCAAAATACGGTCGCGCATAAAGTGTCGGGCTACCGTGCCGTTGTTATTTCTTTAAAAGCAGGGTTGGTCGACGGAAGCTATGTGCCTTCGGGCGATGTCAACGAGCAGCAAATGGATGCCCTCGCTGACTTATCAGATAAATATAGCTTTGGGGAGTTACGCGGTACTTATCAGCAAAATTTGGTGTTTGCTGATGTGCAAACCGATCATCTGTATGAGCTATGGCAACAGCTGACTGAGCTTAATTTAGCGCGTGCCAATATAAACACCTTAACAGACATGATTGTCTGCCCAGGTTGGGATTATTGCTCGCTTGCCAATGCCACGACTTACAATATCGCTGAGCAAATCGAAAAACAGTTTGATGATCTCGACTACCTTTATGACTTGGGTGAGATTCGTCTAAACATGTCCGGCTGTATGAACGCTTGTGCGCACCATCATACGGGTGATATCGGTATCCTTGGTGTCGATAAAAAAGGCGAACACTGGTATCAGATCAGTTTGGGTGGTAACTCAAGCAGTGATGCCAAAATCGGCAAGATATTGGGCAAAGCAGTGCCTGCTGATGATGTCGCTACTACTCTACAAAAGATTTTGGACGTTTATTTAGAGCTACGTGCTAGTAATGACAATGACGTAGAACTCTTTACTGATTTGGTCGATCGCGTCGGTATCGCTCCATTTAAGGAGAAGGTCTATGGGTAATCATCATGTACTAAATAGTGATGGTGTCGATATCAGTCAGACTGATACTTGGCATGCGCTTACCACCAATGAGATACCAGATGGTATCGCTCTCACAGAGATATCGCTGCTCGAGACCTTACAAAAGCAAGAGAAGCTCGATGTCGTCCTACCACTTGCAGACTTACTGGATGCTAAAGGCACGCTCGCTGGTGGACTATTGCAGCAAGTATATGAGCTGTTGGGCGAGCATACTAGCCGTCTTGGTGTTTGGATTACCTCAGACACCGATACTGATGCGCTGGCAGGATTGACAGACTTTTTGTTAAAGCAAGATTTGATTGTGATTCATGTGCCAGCCTTTACTGATGGACGTGGTTTTAGTTTCGCACAGACGCTACGTCAGCTCGGTTTTCAGGGCGAGATTCGTATGGCAGGCAAGTTTGGCCGTGACCAAATTGCGTATCTACTGCGCGCGGGTGCCGACACTTTTGTACTTAGCGAGCACGATATGCAGTCTATCTCTGACATCAGTCAAGCATTCAATGCGCTTGCCAGCAGTTATGATGGTCGCAACGCTGCCGACTTGCCGATGTTTTCGGGCGCTTAATATGGCTACTTAGTAGCCATTATTTACTTTTAAATATTTTGTTTATTTAACCATTTTTTATATTAACAACAATTAAGGAACGTATTATGAGTCAATTACACCCAAATCTAGACCTTGACCAAGCCAACCAAGCGCTACAAGGTAAATCACCAGAAGAAATCGTAGCATGGGCATTGCAGCAAGCTAAAAACCCAATTATCACGACGAACTTCCGTCCTTATGAATCTGCTATTTTGCATTTGGTCGCCAAGCAACGTCCTGATATTACCGTATTATGGGTAGATTCTGGTTATAACACCGATGCCACTTATCGTTTTGCTAATAAAGTCATTAAAGACTTAGGTCTAAATGTCATTACGTATATCCCTAAACAAACGGCTGCCCATCGTGACGCCACTATGAATGGTATTCCGGGGATTGATAACCCACAGCATGACGAATTCACTGAACAAGTGAAGCTTGAGCCGTTCCGCCGCGCACTAGATGAGCTAAAGCCTGACGTTTGGTTCAATGCCATTCGTAAAGATCAAACCGAATTCCGTCAAGGTCTGGATGTATTAAGTCTATCAAAAGATGGCGTGCTAAAAGTAGCACCGTTGTTTGAAAAAACAGATGCAGACTTGGATGTTTATTTAGACGAGCACAAACTACCTAACGAGCATGACTACTTTGATCCAACGAAAGTAGAAGAGAGCCGTGAGTGTGGATTGCATACTCAGCTGTAATATCGACTGATTTTAGTTAAGCAAAAGCCCTCTCATAAACGAGAGGGCTTTTTACATTCTGTATGGCTATTCCCTTTTCAATTAAAAACCACCTTTAACATGTCAAAAACGAATATACTAATGCCAATACACTAAGTGAGACGTCGCACGCGATACCTCATAATGAGGGTATATTTTACATTGAATAAATTGCTGGTGATGCTATGAACACCTTTCCGCTATTTTTTAAATTAGAAGACCGCAAAGTGCTGATCGTCGGTGGCGGCGATGTGGCGCTACGTAAGGCTGACTTGCTCAGCCGTGCTGGGGCTTGTATCACGGTACTGGCACCAACCATTATGGCTGAGATACAAGCATTGCTATCTGATAGCAAGCACCAACTCATCTATGAAAACTATCATAAAACCTATATGACAGGCGCGCGTGTCATTATCGCGGCGACGGATGATGAAACGCTCAATCATCAAATTCATGCCGATGCTACCGAGATTAATATTCCCGTAAACGTGGTCGATACCCCGCCTTTGTGTGATTTTATTTTCCCTGCCATCGTCGACCGTAATCCCATTGTGATAGGTATTTCTTCAAATGGTAAAGCGCCCGTGCTGGCACGTCTGTTGCGTGCACGTCTTGAGACCTTAATACCTCAAGGCTACGGCAAACTTGCCAAGCTGGCAGGCGATTTTCGTACTGAGGTAAAAAGCAAAATCCCAACCTTGACAGGTCGTCGGCAGTTTTGGGAGCGTGCTTTTGAAGGTCAAGTCAGTGAGCTGATGTTTGCGGGTAATGAAACCCAAGCGGCCGCCCAACTAAAAGCCGACTTGGACGAGACGGCTGCCAAAATTGATAGAACCAGCAATGCAGACACTCAAATTCCACAAACAGCGATATCGGTGACGGATTCAAAAGATCAGCCACAACAACATCCTGAACATTCAGCTGCAACACCTGAGCAAACGCCTATCGGTGAAGTCTATATCGTTGGTGCAGGTCCGGGTGATCCAGAGCTGCTTACCTTTAAAGCGCTACGTTTAATGCAGCAAGCCGATATTGTCTATTATGATGCGCTGGTATCACCGCAAGTATTGGATCTATGTCGCCGTGATGCTGATAAAGTATTTGTCGGTAAAAAACGTAGCAACCACGCCGTCGCTCAGCTTGGTATCAATGAGCTGTTGGTCAATAGTGCGAAAGAAGGTCGCCGTGTGGTACGGCTAAAAGGTGGTGATCCCTTTATCTTTGGACGTGGTGGTGAAGAGATTGAAAGCCTGCGTGCCCATGGCGTCCCGTATCAAGTCGTCCCCGGTATTACCGCTGCCAATGCTGCCGCAAGTTACGCTGGTATTCCGCTCACCCACCGTGATCACTCGCAATCTGTGCGCTTTGTCACTGGATTTTTAAAGGCTGGCGCGCCCAATAGCAACTTTAAGAGCTTTTTAAATACGGATGAAACCGTGGTGTTTTATATGGGTTTGCATTCGCTGCCGCGTTTGACTGAAGGCTTGATTGAGGCAGGACGCAATGCTGATACGCCAATCGCTATCATATCCAACGCCAGTATGCCAAACCAGCAGGTGTTGACAGGGACGCTAGCAACCATTGTCGCCCAACAAGAACAAGCGCAACTGCCAACGCCAGCCTTACTAATCATGGGTGATGTGGTCGCGCTACATCATGATTTGGCTTGGTATAATTTACAGAATCAGCAGCACAATCAAAACGTCAGTGACACCGCAAATAATTGGTTGCGTGGCGGTACTGCTGCGACACCCAAAGAAACAAGCTTGCAGCAGCAAGCACATGCCCTATCAATGGTGGCCAATCTAGCAACGCAGCAAGAAGATGGACTCGAGAAACTGGTTATTGATTAGTGACTCTCCTCAACTAAATCGACAACTTAATCGATAGCCACCTAAAGGGGCTAACCAAAATAAAACCCTATCAATGATATTTGGTAGGGTTTTATTTTGGCAGCAGAGCAAACAGCAATAATTCTTGCTAGAATGAAGGCTTTCTACTAAAAATCTTTAAGCTCAACTATGTCCACACTTGCCGATACCAAATCTATGCCTATTAAACCTCTCACTATACTCCATACCTCTGATTGGCATTTGGGACGACGGCTTTATGGTCGCATGCGTTATGAGGAATTTGAGGCATTTTTAAGTTGGCTTGAAGAGACGATTAGCGCGCAAAAAGTCGATGTACTAATCGTTGCTGGTGATATCTTTGATACCATGACGCCAAGTAACAGAGCCCAAGCATTGTATTTTGAGTTTTTGGGTAGAGTGTCAAAATCCTGCTGTCAGCACGTAGTGATAGTCGCGGGCAATCACGACTCCCCTACTTTTTTAGATGCACCCAGTCAGGTGCTTAAGTTTTTAAACGTCCATGTCATTGGTACGGCCTGTGACGACTTAACCGATGAAGTATTGGTTTTAGGTGATGTAGATGGTACACCTCATTGTATTGTCGCCGCTGTCCCTTATTTGCGCGACCGCGATGTGCGTAGCAGTAGTGCTGGCGAGTCAGCTAAAACCAAAGATGCCAATGTCATCGCTGGTATTTGCGCGCACTATGATGGTGTTGCAGAGATTGCCACAGCCAAACAAGCTGAACTAGCTAAGTCGCATAAGCGGCACATCCCTATTATTGCGACAGGTCACTTATTCGCTCTTGATAGTAAAACAACGGAGGATGATGGTGTTCGCGATCTTTATGTGGGCAATCTAGGTCAAATATCAGCAAGTATGTTTGATGACTGTTTTGATTATGTCGCACTTGGTCATTTGCACGTACCACAAAGGGTTGGTAGCTGTGATCATATACGCTATTCAGGATCGCCTATTGCAATGGGCTTTGGCGAAGCTCGCCAGCAAAAGCAAGTATTGCTGGCGCAGTTTGGTGCAGCGATAAATAGGTTTAATAATGAAGTGGTTAAACCTGAAGTTATTACTGATACTTCTGTTCACATTGAGAAAGCAGCCAGTCATTCAATGAATAATACGCAGTTTATGTATGACCTGTTTGCCTTTGATGAGTCAGTAAACGACGACACTACTGACAAAGGTGACGATAGCGATGAGAATAAAAATTCTGCTAGCTTTGGTGGACATGCTGATGCACAAGAACCGCTCTTTGAGAAAGGTTTGAGTGCGACGGTCATACCTACTACTAGGCTGCTTCATCATGACGATTCACGCAGTTTACAAGTTATTTCCCTTGCAATCCCTTGTTTTCAAAAATTGGCTCAGGTGAGTGGCGACTGGGAGCAGATAGATACTGAGCTTACGACACTTATGCAAAATGCAAAAAGTGTCTGGCTTGAGGTCATTTATACCGGCAACGCGATGATGACCGACTTACGTGAAAGAATTAATGACCTTGTTACTGAGAGCAACGCTAACAACAATGGCATAAATAACATAGAGGTATTAAAAATCCGTAATATGCAAATTAAAGACAAAGTGATGATGCAAAATGCGTACAGTCAAGAAGCACTGCAAGACTTGAGTAATGCTGAAGTCTTTGAGCGCTGCTTGAATTCCCATGATATCGTTGACGAGCAAAAGCCTGCTCTACGTAATGCCTATCAAGAAATTGTACAAATGATCGTACAAGAAGATCTAAATGCTGAATAGCATCGATCGTCTATTTACTACCTTGTTCATGTCTAACCCCATTTATTTTAACTTTATCTATCCCGTAATAGAGTAACCAACTATCATGCGCATTTTAGAGCTACGCCTACAAAACCTCAATTCACTCAAAGGTGAATGGCACATTGATTTTACTGACTCTGCCTATCTTAACGATGGTATTTTTGCGATTACAGGGCAAACGGGTGCTGGCAAGACCACAATATTGGATGCTATTTGTTTGGCGCTATATGCCCAAACACCGCGTATTGAGACGATAAGTAAGAGTAGTAATGAGGTCATGACTCGCCAAACCGCCGAGTGTTTTGCAGAGGTTGTCATTGAAATTAATAAAACCCGTTACCGCTGCCGTTGGGGGCAACGCCGAGCGCGTAATAAAGCAGATGGCAATTTGCAAGATGCTACCCATGAAATCGCTAATGCCGATACTGACGAAATCTTGGATAGTGCCCTTAAAAAGACCAAGGCGCGCATCCAAACAATCACTGGTATGGATTTTGAGCAATTTACCCGTTCGATAATGTTAGCTCAAGGCGGTTTTGCTGCCTTTTTAAAAGCAAAGCCTGATGACCGGGCTGATATTTTAGAAAAGATTACTGGCACGAATATTTATGCCACCATTTCTATAAGAACGTTCCAAAAGATGCGTGATGAAAAGGCTGAATTGACTAAATTGCAAGCCAAACTTAGTGGCCTACAACTATTAACCCCTAATGAAAACAATGAGTTTCAGACGCAGCTTGCCAGCTATCGCCGTCAACAGCATGATTATAAAACCACGATGGAGACACTCACTCAGCAAATTAATTGGCTCATAGATATCGAGCGCTTACATCAGACTTTAACCCAGCAGCAGACAAAACTGATAGATGCTCAAAACCATAAAGCACAATTCGTTCCTGAAGCTAAGAAGCTTCACGCGGCGCTGCGGGCATTAGAGATTGAGGCAGAATTTAGCAAACTGTACGCGAAGCGAGAGCAGTTTAAAAGTTTGCAGCAGCAGAAGCTCATGCTTGATAGTAAGATTCCCCAGCAGCAAGCTCAATTAACAGAAGCTAATGCTAAAGTCAGCAGCACCCAAATTGCTGAGCAGCAAGTAATTGCCAAATGGGAACGCGAACGCCCGATTATTATTGAAGTCCGTAAACTAGATCAACATATTAATAGCGTGCGACAATCATTAACAGATAAAAAACAGCAGCGTGATGGTTTAGCTGAGCGTTTGAGCCAACGACAAAAAGAACTTAACACCAAGCAAACAGTATTAACTCAGTTGCATGAGCAACAGAATCAGCAGCAAGATTATTTATCAAACCATGCGCAAGATGGCATATTAGCTAATAATGATTATGGGCTGGCAGGCTTTGGTCGCGATGCTAATACCCTAAAAACACTGTTAAATAAAAATGCGCTACGCTTAAGTGAGCATAAAGATAATCACACGAAATTAGCTGAACTCACGCAAACGCTTGATAACCTAGTTATCAGAATTAACGACAGCACCGTTACCACGAGCCAAACACAAAAGACACTTACTGAGCTTGAACACAAGCGCCAAGAGTTGCTGGCAGGAAAAACAGCCCATCAGTTACACCAACAAATCAACCAATTTAGCACGCAACAACAGCTCTTAGATAACATCAACCGCTTTTATCAGCAGGCATTAGCTTTGGACGCCGATATAACACAGCGTAATGCCGAAGTTGCACCATTAACGTCTAATATCGAACAGCATAGCCAAGAATATGAGCATCTACAGACAGAGATAAAACGCTTACAACAGCAGAAAAGTAGCCAGCACGCACACTTAGAAACCTTACAAACACTGGCACAGCTGCAAGATTACTTTTTAGCATTGCAAGATGGCATCCCATGCGCACTATGTGGCTCGACCGAACACCCTTATCATGACAGCCCGCCAGCAGAGTTTGCTAATATTATGAAAGCGGCGGCAGCTGGACAAGATATTTCTAAACATGAGCAAATCCAATGCATACGCATTGCCATAGAGGATTTGGATAAAAGTATTGGACAACACGATAATATATTACAAGATACACGTGAACAGCAGTTTCAAAGCCAAAGTGAGTTACAAGCATTGCATCAGCAAATTAAAAATCTGCACGAACAGCAAGCTAGTGCGCAAGCCCAAGCACAGGATGCTATCGAAAAATTAAAAATAACGATAGATAGTAGCGAGATTCAAAGCAATACATTAAAAACTTTTAAACAATTAGCAGCATCAAAATTGACACTAGCAACGCGTCTTAACGATTTACAAGAAGACAAAAACTACTTAGCAGCCATGATAGCTGATATTAATGAACGTTTAGGTCAATATGAGCACTTAGGAAGTGAAATTGATGCTCAGCAACTGCGCTTAAAGCAAATAGACGATGAGCAGATAACACTTAAACAAGCGCAAATAACGATACAATCTCAGCAATCTATCCTCCAGCAGCGCTTAGACAGTCAACGGCAAGATTCAGCATCGACGTTTGCCGAGATAGAAGTGCTACAACAGCAGATGACTACCCTATTACAGCCAATTAATTTTACATTGCCCATATCGCTAGTGGACAGTGTGACCAAGCAATATTTATTAGAGGTTGTCACTGTTGACGCCTGTATGTCTGAGCTGACCGCATTATATCGTCTACTACAAGATAAGCTGAAGGCATGGACGCAAGCACAAGATGGTGTCAATCATGCTCTACAGCAGATGGTAGTATTAACAACAGAGTACGATGCTTTAAGCCGTCAAGAAGTAGAAATAATCGAGCAGTGTACTGAGCTTGATCATACGATAGTAACGGAGCAACAGAGCTTTGATGCATTGACTCATGCTCGTCAAGAGCTATCTTCTGCACCTGATATTGATGCTATAGAGCAACAGCTGCAAGATACTCTTAAACAAGCAACGGCCAGCTTAGCTAATGCGCGCCAGCAATCTGAGACTGCGCATCAGCAATTAAAACACACTAAAAACTCTTGTGATGAGGTTGCTAATGCTATTAAAGAGAGCTTATTGCAACAGCAACAGCTTGATAAGCAGTTCGCACAGCTGCTAATCCAGCAAGATTTTGCTAATGAAGACAGCTTTTTAGCAGCCCAACTGCATAGGTCTGAGCGTGAGCAGTTACAGCAGCAAAATAATACCTTGAACAATAATGTGACACTGCTACAAAACCGTATTGCTGATAATGAACGGGCTTTGCAAGATAAAACACTAAATCATGATGGCAAGCAGGATTTGACTGACTTAACGCTAGAGGCATTACAGACACAGCAGAAAGAGACACAGCAGTACTATGACGATATCGGCATGAAAATAGGCGCAATCCAGCAAATATTGACCAATGACGCAGCCAATCAAAATCAAAATATTGAGCAGCGCCGTGCTATTGAAGCACAGCAACAACGCAGTCAGATTTGGGAGCAGCTTAATCAGCTAATTGGACAGTCCGATGGTAAAAAATACCGCACCTTTGCGCAAGGTTTAACATTTCAGGTGATGATAAGTCATGCTAATCTCCAGTTGGAAAAAATGAGCAACCGCTATCTACTTATCCATGATGAAGATAGTCCTCTCGAACTGAACATCATTGACAACTATCAAGGCGGTGATATTCGCAGTACTAAAAATCTATCCGGCGGTGAAGGCTTTATTATCAGCTTGGCACTCGCACTGGGACTATCGCAAATGGCCAGTCACAATATTCGCGTAGATTCGCTGTTTTTGGATGAAGGCTTTGGCACACTTGATGAAGAGTCACTTGATATTGCACTCGATACCTTAACCAGCCTACAACAAGAAGGTAAATTGATTGGTATCATCTCGCATGTACAGGCATTAAAAGATCGTATTCTTACCCAAATTAAAGTTGAGAAACTTTCAGGAGGATTCAGTCAGATATCGGGTCAAGGTTGTCAGAAGGTGCTAAGTTAACGCCGTTATTAAAAAACAGCGTAACGATAAAGGCCATATAGCATGACAGCCAACGTTTAATGACCACCGTTAATGAATAACGGTGGTTTTTTTACGATCATTTGTTTTAATAGCAACTGTTTTGCTAGTTACTTTTCTAGCTACTTTGTCACTAAGCCGCTCAGCTCACTCATGAGCACAGATAGCGTTGACAGACTGATTTGAATATCATCATTACTATCGAGCTTATGCATCTCTGTCGTTATCAATTCGAGCTGGTTTTGATGACGAGATTTCCACTCACTAAATGCTTGTTTTGCATCTGGTTTTGAGAGAACAGCATCCATCAATAGACGCAAGCTGCGTGATAATTCATTCGCTAAGGCATGACGTGCACGGCGATCCCAATAACCTTGTTGCGGTAAGGTCGCGATGTTATCCGTCATCCAATCGAGCTGCAAGACTTGATAGGCTTCAAAGTATAGAGTCGCAATCTCATCGACAGGACGTTCATACTGCTCGGCAAGTAACGCCGCATCTAGCGCATCGACATGGTAAGGCAGCATAGCAAACAAGGTGGCATCACTATCGGACAGATCTTTTTGCATTAGGCTATGAGTGTCTTCTTCTAAGTACTCTGCAAATTGCTGCTCAATGAACCCGCCTGATTTGGTTAATTTCTCAACACTATCTCTAAAGCGGCTGATCATATCAGCGACTTGCAAGTTTTGCCCAAAGGTATTGATGAACCAAACCACACCGCGCTCGAGCGCATCACGTAGACGTAGCTCAAGGTTAAGCAATAATGTCGCATCGACTTTATTGTCTAACGACTCAAGCGTATTCCAAGCTTTTGATACATTAAAGACATCACGGCTAATCGCATATCCACGGATGATGGTCGCTAGAGATTGGTCTGTTTCTTCATAGAGACGGAACAATGCTTCGATACCCAAACGGTTGACCACACTATTGGTCATATAAGTACTGATAATCTCACGATGCAAGCGATGCTCAGTCATCTCATCAAAGAACCGTGTAGCCAGCTCATCTGGGAAGTACTTGCGCAGCTCATTGATGAAATACGGGTCATCTGGCAAGTCGGATAGCAACAAGTTGTCGTAAACCCACATTTTGCCATACGCCATGACCACTGCAAGCTCAGGAGGGGTCAAACCCGTATCTGCTTTTTGACGCTTAGCAATCTCTTCGTCTGCTGGCAAGTACTCAATAGCACGGTCAAGACGCCCTTCACCTTCTAGCATCTGGATGAAGCGCTGATGATCGCTTAAGTTAGCAGCGGCACGGATATGGCTGAGCTCAATCGCTTGCGGTTGTAGATAGTTCTGGCGCAGCACCAATTCTGCCACATTATCAGTCATACTTTCTAGCAGCTCATTACGCTGTTTTAAAGTCATATCGCCTTGTTCGACTACTTTGCCGAGTAGGATTTTGATATTGACCTCATGATCTGAGCAGTTCACACCGCCTGAGTTATCGATGGCATCGGTATAAATGCGCCCACCCGTTTGTGCGTATTCGATACGCCCTTGCTGGGTGAAGCCCAGATTACCCCCTTCTCCAATCACCGCACAGCGCAGCTCATTACCATTGATACGCAGCACATCATTAGCACGGTCACCAACATCGGCATGGCTCTCGCTTTCACTTTTGACATAAGTACCGATACCACCATTCCAAATGAGGTCAACCGGTGATTTCATCAAAGCACTGATGAGATCGTTAGGGGCTAAGTTGTCTTCGCTAATATCGAAGAGGTCTTTCATTTCAGCACTGATAGCGATACTTTTATCTTGACGTGAGAATATACCACCACCTTGACTGATTAATGATTTTTCATAATCAGCCCACGATGAGCGTGGCAATTCAAACAAGCGCGCGCGCTCGGCATATGAGGCAGCAGTGTCTGGATTAGGGTCAATAAAGATATGCAGATGGTTAAAAGCAGCGACCAGCTTGGTATGGGTTGAGAGCAGCATACCATTACCAAATACATCACCACTCATATCACCGATGCCGACCACAGTGAAGTCATCACGGTTTTGAATGTCCATGCCGCGCATACGGAAGTGACGTTTAACCGACTCCCAACCACCGCGAGCGGTGATACCCATGGCTTTGTGATCATAACCGACCGAGCCGCCCGAGGCAAAGGCATCATCGAGCCAGAAGTTGTATTCGGCAGACAAGGCGTTGGCAATATCAGAGAAACTTGCCGTACCTTTATCGGCTGCAACGACTAAGTACGGATCGTCTTCATCATGACGCACCGTATCGGCTGGCGGGACAATTTTTCCATCTACAATATTATCCGTGACATCGAGCATACCGCGTAAGAACGTCTGATAACAGGCGATACCTTCGGCTTGAAACGCTTCGCGGCCATCTGCCATAGATTTGGTCTTGACGATAAAGCCGCCTTTTGAACCGACAGGAACAATAACCGCGTTTTTGACCATTTGCGCTTTGACCAGACCGAGTACTTCGGTACGGAAATCTTCCATACGGTCTGACCAACGCAGACCACCACGGGCGACTTTACCACCGCGTAGATGTACGGCTTCAACGCGTGGTGAGTAGACAAATATCTCAAACATTGGCTTAGGTTTGGGCAAGTTTGGAATATCTGCTGCCAAGAACTTAAACGATAGGCGATCTTTACGTACACCCTCACTGTCTCTCTGATAAAAGTTGGTACGCACCATCGCATTGATCAAGTCTAAGTACCAACGCAAGATACGGTCTTCATCCAAGCTATCAACGTCTATCAATGCCGCTGTAATTTGCTCTTGAATCTGCGTGGTTTTTTCTTGGCGCGCCTCTTCACTATATTTAGGATTCATACGCGCATCGAACAAGCTGCTTAATGCCACACTAATGTCGCTGTTTTTGACCACAGTCTGTTGAATATAAGCACTAGAGAATGGTGCTCGGGCTTGCATCATATAGCGCTGCAAGGCGCGGAGCACGACCACATCATAAGTGTCTAGCTTAGTAATCAATACCAGCTCGTTAAAAGAGTCACTCTCAACACGTCCTGCCCAAATCTGCTTGAGACTCTCTTCAAATTGATTGCGCACCACTTGCATATTGACCGTATCGACATGTTCCAAGGTGAGCTCATACTCTTGCATCCAAATAGGCTTTTCAGGCAAGTCAAACTCATAGGTTTGCGCTGAAATCACCGAGACACCAAAGTTTTCAAGAATGGGCAATACTTTTGACAAGATGACTGGTTGCTCACGACCATAGAGCTTCAGGTGCAACTGATTACTCGCATCACCCGTTGACTGATACAAGTGCCAAATCATTGGCTGAACGTCGGTTAACCCAGCCAGACGCTTGACATCTTCGACGGCGGTACGAGCATCAAAGCGTTCTTGGTAAGCGGCAGGTATATAATTTAAAAAACGACGATTGAGTGCATTGGCTTGTTGTTCACCCATATTATCGAGTAGCATTTTTTGATAATGATCACCCCATGACTGCATGAGTGCCGATAGCTTCTCTTCTAGAGCTGCCGTATTCACTTCATTAACTTGACCGGGCACGGTGCGTACATGGACATGCACACGAGCGTGGGCAGATTCATTAAACTCAGTGGTAAAGCCAGATGACGTGCCACCGTAAGCATCTTTCAAGACATTTTGTACTCTAATGCGCAAT
Source organism: Psychrobacter sp. K31L (assembly GCF_017942195.1). Classification (NCBI taxonomy): domain Bacteria; kingdom Pseudomonadati; phylum Pseudomonadota; class Gammaproteobacteria; order Moraxellales; family Moraxellaceae; genus Psychrobacter; species Psychrobacter sp. K31L. Next base: position 251,570 of record NZ_JAGKSC010000001.1, read on the forward strand.
TCAGTGTTGAATTTATCACGGGGAATATAGACCAAGCAGGAAACAAAACGCTGATAATGGTCGATGCGACTGAATAGACGTAGGCTCTTTTTGTCTTGTAATTGGCTAATGCCAGAGACAATGGGATATAACTCTTCGACGCTGGCTTGAAATAGGTCATCACGTGGCAAGGTGTTGATGACGTGCATCATTTTATGGTGTGCATGACCATCTCGTGGCAGGTACGCCATTGCCATGATTTTATTGGCTTTTTCGCGCAGTAGTGGTATTTGCTGAACGGTCAGCTGATAGGCTTGCGACGTTAGCAAACCAATAAAGCGATATTCACCGACCAGTTTACCGTTGTCATCGAACTTATGAATGCCCAAAAAGTCCATATATACTGGACGATGCACAGGCGAGACACGGCTTGATTTAGAGAGCATCAGTACGCGCGGCTCAGTCAATAGCTGCTTGAGTACTGTTGGCAGTTGGCTAAAGCTTTCTGACAGTTTGTCTTCTTCAGCGCCACGTAGCAGACCAAGCCCACTATTACCAATAGCAAATAAATCCAAGTCTGCATTTTTGGCGTTAGTAGCGTCGCTGTTGACATCCATCATACTATTGCCTTCTAAGCGGTACTCACGATAGCCTAAAAAGATAAAATGATCGTCTAATATCCAATCCAAAAATGCTTGAATCTCTTTCTGGGAATAGAATACTTCTGGCAGTGGTTTTTTTGATAGTTCAGATTGAATAGAAGTCAGTTTTTCTCTCATTTGCTTCCAATCGCCAACGACTGTATCAAGCGTGTCCACTTTTGCTAATAATAGTTCTTGTAATGCCGCCAACTCTTCGTTGTCTTGATAGGCAATTTCGCAGTGAATCAAAGATAAGTGAGACGTGGCGCTTTCATGCGCGCCTTCAATATGAACGATATTGCCGTCATCATCACGCGCAACACTAATAATGATGTTATACGTGCGATGGACGTCGATACCTTGAGCCTCAAGGCTCATCAAGATTGTGTCTACCAAGAACGGCCTGTCGTAAGCCACTATCTGTATGACTGTGTGTGAGCTGTGGAAATGCTGCTCTTCTGCCTTTGGATTTAAAATGGCGAGTTGTGGTTTTTTGCCATCATAAGATTTCAGTAGCGTAAAATGATGGAGTGCCATGCCAGCTAAATCAGTATTACTTATCGCCTCTGCTGTTTCCTGATGCAGCGGCTGGTAATAACTATGAATAAAATGATCAAATAGCGATTTGTCATTTTGTACATAGTTGGTGGCAATATCGCTTATCTGGCTTATGTGCTCTTTTGCGATACTTAGAGAGTTTGGCATGTTTGCTGTCCTTGTTATAAGTTTAGTACTTCAATTTTCTCTATTTATTTTCACTCATTAATCAATATCAATGACTAGCAACGTTTGAATATAATGAATCTTACCGATGTCGGATGGTAGTGCTCCATTTGTGAGCTACCTTGTTATTATTGGCATCCTCTCCTGGTTTTTATTGCCTAATTTTTATAAGAGCAAACGGCTTGCTAGATTTGATACCGTTAATATGTTGAAGTGTAACGCACCTACGCTCATAGCTAAAGCGTACAACATCATTTCATGAATCAGCAACATGCCGATAACCTTTGCTCATGAGACAATGAAGCCTTAATTATTGGCGAATACTTGCTGGCAAGTGGATACTCATGGTAATCAAGACACTTTTTTTGTTAGAATATGACCGTATCTCTCAGAGTGTATGACTAACTCATTATTAACTTTAATGCTAAGGGCAAGACGTATGATGAATATTTTGGTGATTGGCTCAGGTGGTCGCGAACACGCGCTAGCATGGCAATGTGCAAAAGACGACAATGTCCAACACGTTTACGTCGTGCCAGGCAATGCTGGTACTGCCCTTGAACCTAAATGCCAAAACGTTGTTTTAGAGCCTGCACGGAGTGAGGCGGACGAACACAGTGCTGTCATCGAGTTTTGCCAAAATAACGCCATCGATATGGTCATCGTAGGCCCAGAAGCGCCACTAGTCACAGGTATCGTCGACGCCTGCCGTGCTGCTGGCATTAAGGCTTGGGGACCGACCGCATATTGTGCGCAATTAGAAGGCTCAAAAACCTTTGCCAAAGAATTCATGGCACAGAACGATATCCCAACGGCGGCTTATCAAGGATTTACAGACGCTGATGCTGCCAAAGCCTATATTGATGAGCAAGGTGCGCCTATTGTTATCAAAGCGGATGGTCTAGCTGCTGGTAAAGGCGTCATCGTTGCGGAGACTGTCGAACAAGCACATGATGCAATCGACGATATGCTGGCTGACAATAAGTTTGGCGATGCCGGTAGCCGCGTGGTTATCGAGCAGTTTTTGCAAGGTGAAGAAGCCAGCTTTATTTGTATGGTTGATGGCAAAAATATCCTACCGATGGCAACCAGCCAAGATCATAAGCGCGCTTTTGAAGGCGACACTGGGCCTAATACTGGTGGTATGGGTGCCTATTCTCCTGCACCAGTCGTTACTCAAGAGGTTCATGACAAGGTAATGGCACAAGTTATTCAGCCCGTGGTTGACGCTATGAATGCCGCCGGTCATCCTTATACTGGATTTTTATATGCAGGCCTCATGATTGACAAGGCAGGCGATCCGTATGTCATTGAATTTAACTGCCGTTTTGGTGATCCAGAGACACAGCCTATTTTAATGCGCTTGCAGTCTTCAATGGTAGATTTAGTCGCTCAAGGGCTGGCTGGTCAATTACCAAGTGATGCTCAATGGGATGCGCGCCCTGCCCTTGGTATCGTGGTTGCCTCAAAAGGCTATCCTGACACTTCTTCAAAAGGTGATGTGATTGCTGGCTTGCCAGAGTTGGATGCCAATAGTGATAGTGCGGTTAAAGTCTTTCACGCAGGCACGGCCTTTTCACATGATAGAAATGCTGATACGGCAAATACGGGTAATAATAAAGAAGTTATTACTAATGGTGGACGAGTATTATGCGTGACGGCATTAGCAGATACTATTTCAGACGCTCAACAAGCCGCATTAGCAGTAACAGGTGCAATCAGCTTTGATGGGGCGCAGTATCGCCGCGATATCGGTCATCATGCGATTACCCGCGAAAAAGCAAAGGCATAGTCCATTATTGACAAGGTTTCTGACGATGGTTGGCAAAATTGAGCCATTCTCAGACTACTAAAATATATCAATGTGCTAATCAATGACACGCCCTAGTACTATGCTAGGTCGTGTTTTTTGCTGTATCTTTAAATCGATACAGACTTTTCTTTATGAAGTCGTTTGTAGCAACAACAGTGGCTAACGTGTGTAAACGTTCGAATCTTACTTTAGCTTACAAAGTAACTGCCAGTAGTCAACTAAGGCTTATAAACCGCCTTCTCTTTATATGATACAATTTTGTACCCGTTTGTACCTGCGCGTCGCATCTCTCTTGTATTGTAGGTTTTGAACCCGCAAATCAATACCAACTGGATGAATGATTATATTTATGGCAAATGATACGTCTAAACCTTCTAATAATAAGCAATCAATTGACAACTTAAAAACCTCAGGGTTTGAGCGTCGTATGTCGATTGCCAAAACCTCTCTAAATATTGGTCGTCGTTGGGCAGGCAATAGCGTGTCTGGTATGTTTTTGAATAAAGAAGCGCGCACGGCACGTAACCAAGCTTTTATGGAAGCGCAGGCAAATTATGTGGCAGAAGAACTGGGCAAACTGAAAGGCTCAGTAGTAAAAATCGGTCAAATGCTGGCCATTTATGGTGAGCATGTATTGCCACCTGAGATAACACGTGCCTTACAAACGCTTAATGATGATACGGCTACCCTGTCTTGGCCAACCATCGAGCATACCTTGCGTCAACTACTGGGTGACAAACTCAGTGAGCTTGATGTAGATACTATCCCGATTGGTACAGCTTCTCTTGCCCAAGTCCATCGAGCCACGGTATTAGCGACTGGTGAGCAAGTGGTGTTGAAAATTCAATATCCAGGGGTGGCAGACGCCATCAACTCTGATCTTGCTTTATTTAAGCGTTTGCTAAAAGTCAGCAACATTGTCCCGCAAACACGCTCGCTCGATGCATGGTTTGAAGAGATACGCGACCTACTTCATCACGAAGTTGATTATGAGGCAGAGGCTGCAACCACTGAGCGTTTTTATGAGCGTTTGATAGATGATCCACGTTATGCTGTGCCCAAAATAAATCGCACTTATTCGAGCAAACGTCTGTTATGTATGTCTTATGAGCCTGGCATTAGTGTCGTTTCTGAAGCGCTACAGCTTTTGCCGCACGAGCGCCGCAATGCCATTGGTCAAGCAGCCATAGAAATTATGATGCAAGAAATTTTTGTTTGGGGCGAGATGCAAACGGATCCAAACTTTGGTAACTACCTCGTCCGTGTCAGCGATAATGAAAACGATATTGATAAGTTAGTATTATTAGATTTTGGGGCTATTCGCCAGTTTGATAACACTCTATTGACGATTGCTCATGGTTTACTAAAAGCTGGTTATCGTCATGATCATCAGGCGATGATCCAAGCCATGACTGGCTATGACTTTTTTGACACGATGAGTGATAAAGTCCGTTCTGATATTGCCTCGTTATTTTTATTGGCAACTGAGCCTTTTAGTGATCCCGCGATGAATAGCGACATTCCTACTGAGTGTTTGGATGAACAAAATCGCTATATCTGGGCAAACAGCAAGCTGCATTCACGCCTCTCATCTGCTGCGACACGGGCTATGCAGTCTTTCGAATTTAATCTGCCGCCAAAAGAATTTATGTTTATTAGTCGTAAGTTTATTGGTGCTTACACCCTTTTAACAGTTTTAGACGCTTATACGGACTCTAATAAATTAGTGAAGCCTTATTTATAGTATAAAAACATGCGATTTTTGGACTGCCCTTTAGTGGCAGTTTTTTTTATTTAATCATTTTATTTGCTTAGGCTATTTTTTGTCTTTCAAATTACTAGCATGCCAATTATCAAACCTCGTTTTATAGCCCTCTGGCTTACGCATCGTCAGCTCCCAACATGTCTCTCCGCGTGCTAGGTACTTAACCTCAAAGTGCGTACGCTCACTATCTATTGGCACGTGGTAGCGAGTATTTGGCAAACACCATACCGCAGAGGCTTGTTGCGCTGCATTATCCATATACGCTTCTATATTAGTCGCTAGCACCACTTCTCCGCCTACTTTTAGACGCGATAATAAGAACTCAAAAAATGGCATGTTCAACCATTGTTGATTAGGATTGTGCTGTTCAGGGTTGGGGTATAGTATAAAAATTTTGGCAATACTACGGGGTGCGATCGCATGTACGATCCACGCGATCGCATCAGCATGAATAGCATTTAAGTTAGCTACATTTTGCTGTGTGGCAAGTTTAGCAAATGCTTCAAACTTATTACGAGTACGTTCAATGGCTATCAGCTGCTTGCCAGGATTCTGTGTAGCAAAACTGAGCGCGTGCTTACCCTTCCCTGCCCCAATCTCTAGCATTAACGGTTTTTCATCTTTATTGTCATTAATGATATTTGGAATAATAAAGTCACGCGGTGCTGACAGTTTATGTGGTTGAAAAGCTCGGGTTTTCTGATGAGAAAGCGTTGGTTGTTGCATCATGATAAGATATAGCCCTGTGAACGATAACCTTTAGCAAGGTATCAATTTGATTGTTAAACTATTGGCTCTGCTTAGATTGATTTGGTTTGACATAGATAGACGGGTATTTGCCTTTTGTCATTCTTTAGCCCCATGCTATTATACCGATTCTCTTTCACTGATTGTACTTTTCCTAATAACCATGAGGATGGCCTCACTTATTATGACTGACTCTACTTCAAACACCTCCCCCAAGACCTATCCTTGTCCACGCTGCGGTACCCTGACGGCATGGCAAGACAATAAATATAAACCATTCTGTAGCAGTCGCTGCAAAATGATCGACTTAGGTGCTTGGGCAAACGAAGACTACACGTTACCTGCGGAAACCACACCTTTCTCTGACGAGCTATAAACTACACTTTTATTCAATTATTATACCAAGGATGTTTTACATGTCTGCTACTTACCTGATGCCCACTTATAATCGTCAACCAATCAGCTTTACACGCGGTTCAGGCAGTTGGCTCTATACCAAAGACGATACGCCATACTTAGATGCCTTAACTGGTATCGCGGTGTGCGGCTTAGGACATTGCCATCCACAAGTGACTGATGCTATTCAGCAGCAAGCAGGTACCTTAGTTCATACGAGCAACCTATTCGGTATCGATTGGCAAGAGCGCGCTGGCGAAGTGCTATGTACAGCAGCTCAAATGGACAGCGTGTTTTTTGCTAATAGTGGCGCTGAAGCAAACGAAGCGGCGTTAAAAATGGCGCGTTTATATGCATACAAGCAAGGTTTTAAACGTCCAAAGGTCATTGTAATGGAGCAGTCGTTCCATGGCCGTACCTTACTGTCCTTATCAGCAACTGCCAACCCAAAAGCACGCGAAGGTTTTTATACCTTGGACGATGACTTTATCCGTGTGCCCTTTGGCGATATTGCAGCGGTTAAGCAAGCCGCGCAAGCTCATGATGACATTTGCGCCATCTTTGTAGAGCCTATCCAAGGCGAGGGTGGACTCAATACTGCCCCCAATGGCTTTACTTATCTTGAAGAGCTGCAAGCAGAATGTGATGCTCATAATTGGCTATTTATGTTGGATGAAGTGCAAACCGGTAATGGTCGCACCGGTAAATATTTTGCTTATCAACATAGCAACGCTCGTCCTGATGTTTTAACGACAGCCAAAGGTCTAGGTAACGGTTTTCCAGTCGGCGCTTGTATGGTACGCGGTCGCGCTAACGGCTTGTTCGGTGCTGGTAGCCATGGCTCTACTTATGGTGGCACACCATTGGCCAGCCGCGTGGTCCATAGCGTCTACGAGGTATTAGCGAACAGTAATATCATGGAAAACGCAGTGACTGAAGGCTTATTCATCAGAGAAAGTATAGTCGATACATTGGGACAATATGGCGTTAGCAGTCGCGGCGCTGGTATGATGATTGGTATCGCGCTACCTGAAGAGTTGGATTGTAGCAAGCTGGTGGATCGTGCCCGTGACGAGCAAAATCTGATTATCAATGTAACTGGTGGCCATGTGGTACGCTTACTGCCACCGCTTAACATCAGCCGTGACGAAAGCACACAAGTGGCTGATCGTTTGATTGATTTATTAAAGCCGTCGTTTTAGCCCAAAGGTTTAGAGAAACAAACCCTATTTACAGTTAAAAAGAAGCCTATAGATAATCGCTATCTATAGGCTTCTTTTGCTTACTACTGATCAAGTTTTATGGGTATAGTCATTCCACTATAAAAGTATTACTGCGTTAACCTCGCTTGAAGTATTTAATATACGTCTACACTCGGTTGCCTTGTACTACTTTTAAATTGAATCGACTATATATAAATAGATTAAAAGTTAATTCGCATGGAAATACTTCTTCAGCACTTCTAGACAACGCGTGATTTTAGCCGGCTGCTGATCCCGATTTAAAGTAACCGCATATAGCACAAAGCTCGGCAGCTGATAACCGGTCAATACTTCGACCAATTCACCACTTTCTAGCTCTTTTCTAATGTCCATTTCCATCATTCTAACCAAACCGTGACCTTCTTTTGCCAAAGTTGTGGCCATAAACACATTATTGGTATAAATGCGTGAATTCAGTTTTATGCGCGATTTTTTGCCAGTTTCGGTCTGAATCATATCAATCTGATTGGCATCTTTCATGATTTCAATACAAATCAGCTGATGTTCGGCCAAATCTTTAGGGGTTTTAAGTTTTACATGTTGGCGTAGATACTGTGGTGAGGCGACAAGCATTTGGCGCACATCCGTTAAAGGATGGCTACTCAAACTAGAATCATTGATCGTTGGGCTCATACGAATCGCGATATCGATACGCTCATCAATCATATCGATATAATGATTGTCTGCTAAATAAGTAACACTCAGGTCATCATGTGCCGCCATCCAAGTAGATAAGGCCGGCAAAATATGATTGACTCCAAGCTCAGGTGTTGTAGCCACACGCAAGCTACCTGCGAGCTCATCACGTAACTGATTGACTTTAATTCTACCTTGCTCAGCCGCACTGACCACGTCTTTTGCCGCTTCGTAAAAACTCTCACCCGCTTCCGTTAAACTGAGCTTACGAGTAGAGCGATGCAATAGTACGACACCTAAGTCGTTTTCTAACGAGCGAATTTGCTGACTGACTGCACTGGTAGTAATACCAAGCTCACGAGCTGAGCCACTAAACGAGCCATGTCCAACCACACTGGCGAACACAGCCATACCGCGTAAATTATCCAACATATTCTCACCTAAGCTGCGTTTTAATTTTTAGTATAACTTAACCATTATAAAGGATTTTAGTTTACCTTACAGCGATTAAATATACTGCTGTTGTTTGAATTAAGTTTATTTCATAAGTAATAAAAGCAAAAATATCAAGGCGATAGTATAACATCGACTTGATATTTTTTATGATATATTGTATCTATCAACTACATAAACTATTAAATAATATTAATAATCGTTTTTCTGACTGTTTAATATAACTGAACTTTGCCCATTTTTCCTTCGCCGCGCTCGGTCAGATATTTCATCACCGGTGTATTCATCAACTTTGATTCTGCTACCGTCTTTGCTTGCACCAAACGCTTTTGTTGACGACGCTCAGGTGTTTTGTCATCTGCTTGCATGACGCTACCATCGATTTGCAGACCAATATCTGCCTGCGTGAACTGCTGTTGCAGTTTTTCTGCCAGTTGCTGAAAGGTTACCTGCAAGTGCTTACTGTCAACGCTGGTAACAAAGGTCGATTTGCCATTACATAGACCCGTCATCATACCTTGACGAGCAAGCGCCAACTCATCTTGTGCCAAAACCTCGGCTTCACGAGCAGTTTGTAGCCAATAATCCCATTTCTCTGGCGTCCACTCGCCTATCAATTCTTGCGGTGCGCAGCGCAACAACGTGCGTGGATCATCAGATTCAGACAGTAATTGAGAATCATTTGCGTCAGGCTCAACAACGGGTTCAGGCTCAACAACGGGTTCAGGCTCAACAACGGGTTCAGGCTCAACAACGGGTTCAGGCTCAACAACGGGTTCAGGCTCAACAACGGGTTCAGGCTCAACAACGGGTTCAGGCTCAACAACGGGTTCAGGCTCAACAACGGGGTCAGGCTCAACAACGGGTTCAGGCTCAACAACGGGGTCAGGCTCAACAACGGGGTCAGGCTCAACAACGGGTTCAGGCTCAACAACGGGTTCAGGCTCAACAACGGGGTCAGGCTCATGAGCTGGATTAATACTTAACGCATTCTCATCAAAACTAGCGTTTGGCTGCTCAATACTGGCTTGCTCTTGATAGTCGATATCATAAGGCTGTAACGGCGGTATCGAAGCTGAATGGGTAATGGCTGCCTGCGTAGAAGTCGTATTTTCTATAGCTGGTACTTCAGATGACACAGAGCCATCATAAATAGGGCTTAGTACTTCATCGACTGGCAACGGACGAAAGGCTAATAAGCGTAAAATGCACATCTCAAGCGCTTGCATCGGGGTACTGGCAAGCTTAACACCTTCACGCGCTTGCACGACAATTTCATAATACAGTTGCAGGACGTCTGGGCTCATATGCTGCGCAAGCGTATTAATGTCTTGGGCTTGCGCCTCATTCACATTGAGAGCCACTTCAGGAAGCAGTTGGGTCAACGCCAATTGATGTAATAGCTCAGCCAGCCCATCAAATATACTCGTCGCATCAACCATCTGCGCGCGCATTTGCTCAATATGTGCAGCGACGGCAGACTTATCGTGATTATAGATATCGGTAATTAAACTGACCAAATCAGCCGCATCAATAAGACCAAGCATGGCATTGACAGTGACATCATCCAGCGCACCTTGACCGAAAGCAATGGCTTGATCGGTCAAGGATAAGGCATCACGTACCGAGCCTTTTGCCGCACTGGCCAATTGCCAAAGTGCTGGCTGAGTATAACCTACCTGTTCTTGGGTAAGGACATTTGCCAGATGCTCACTCAGCAAGGTTTGCGGCAACGGACGCAGCACAAACTGCAAACAGCGCGAGATAATAGTAATCGGCAATTTTTGTGGATCGGTCGTCGCTAGCAAAAACTTTACATGCTCAGGCGGTTCTTCCAACGTTTTCAGCAATGCATTAAAACTGTGCGTAGACAGCATATGCACTTCATCAATTAGATAGACCTTGTAACGTCCTTGGCTTGGCGCATAAGGCACGTTATCTAACAGCTCGCGAGTGTCTTCCACTTTGGTACGAGAGGCCGCATCAATTTCAATCAGATCAATAAAACGACCTTGATCGATGGCGACGCAGTTATCACACACACCGCAAGGCGTACTAGTCACCCCAGTATCACAATTCAGACATTTAGATAAAATACGCGCAATCGTCGTCTTGCCCACACCGCGCGTACCTGTAAAAAGGTAAGCATGATGCAGACGATTATAATCAATGGCATTAATCAGTGCTTGCGAGACGTGCGTTTGCCCAATCAATTCATGAAAGTTCTTGGGACGGTATTTGCGAGCTAAAACTTGATATTGCTGCGTCATAGTAACTGCCAATATAGTAACTGCCAATGTGAAAAGTACAAATGTAGGTGAAGCATCAGATCAGCGATCTACAATATAATGAGTCTATGACTGCGATCTTAGCTCAGCCAATTGCTCGTATAAGCGCTGAGTGTTTGCGTCGATAGCCGAGCCATTTTGATGAAACACGTCAACATGCACCTCAGTATTGACGCTGTCTTCACAAGGTCTAACCTCTACGCCAATTAAGAACAAATGGTCCATCACCGGCTGCTGCATTTGTGCATTAAGCTCGAACAATAAATCCTGATGCGAGGCGCGCACCTTGTCTGCACTTAATGTGCTATTTTCATCTTGTGCATAAAACACCATCAAATAATGGCGACCAAATACATGATAAGAATGCTCATGACGAACATAACCATTCCAGTTTGAATCTTTATCAATCGTTCTATGCGCCAGTATTTTTTCTATTAAACACGCATAGGTATACATTGACTCATCGACCAACACATCGACCTGCTCTTTTGGCAGTGGTGTTCCCGCCTCATAATACTGCTGAATCAAGCTATTAAATAGCTTGTACCACATGCGAGTATTCTTTTGAATATCGAGCATCAGCGCATTGGCAAAAGTTACTTGGTCGGGTTCTACTGCTGTGAGTAAGCGCGGGTCCACTTGGTCTATTAACTGATGAGCGAACAACTGCTCTTGCACCTCAATGGCTCTCTGGTGAAAATCAGGCGACTGTAAAAATTGGGCGAGCAACATTGATTCGTCTTGAAACGTCTCAAAGCCAGCAAGCTTGCGGCGATGAAAGTCCAAATAAGCACTAAGATCACTCGGGGTCACCAACTGATTGAGAATGTCGACAAAGTTTTGATGACTAAATACTTGTAAGACACTCTCCTCATCGTCCAAGTCCAGCACACAGTCTTCGGCAAAGAACTGACTGCCATACTCGTAATTGACGGTATGGGGTTGTGACTCTGGGTTATCGTTTTCATGCTTAATGGCAAGTGACGTCAGACCAATAAAATAAATCGCCTTGTCCGATGCCGACGCGTTTACGTCAGCCAATGCCTTGTCATTTTTTAGATAAAGCTGCGCATGACGTTTGATTAATTGATTAACCACTTCTTTTCGCCACTCACGAACCTGCGTACTGTCAACCTCTTGCTGATTGGCCTGCATTACCACATCATTGACGATAAGGTAAACCGTCGCACCAGAAAACTCAAAAACAAAGTCATAACCCTGCAATAGATGCTGGGAATGGTTACTGTCTTCTTCTGATACATCGTACAAAGATAAGAAGCTTTGCTGAATCATCTGCTGCCAAACTGAGAGCGGTAGGTGCTGAGTGTCCATAATATCCCTATAAATGAGTGCTCATAAACCACTGAGCGTCTGTCATCAACGTTGCAAAACTCGCTCTATACTCAGCTCAGTAACAGCGTCATAGTCGGTTAAATATAATTTAGACACAAGGAAAGCGAGTGAAAGTACTACAAGTAGTAAACTAAGCGAGCCTGACATCGTATCTAATTTATATAGGATTGACTATATTTCATAATAAGTAGACGCTAGTCTAGTTGTCAAGCTTACGACGCATGTGTGGGAACAAAATCACATCACGAATGCTCGCTGAATCAGTGAGTAGCATGACTAAGCGATCAATACCTATACCCTCACCTGCTGTCGGTGGCAAACCATAAGACAATGCTTCGATATATTCTTCGTCAAAATGCATGGCTTCATCATCGCCTGCATCTTTTTCAGCGACTTGACCACGGAAGCGTTCCGCCTGATCTGCTGGGTCATTAAGCTCACTAAAGCCATTGGCCAATTCGCGACCACCAACGAACAATTCAAAGCGATCAGTAATCTCAGGGTTGTCGTCACTACGGCGCGCGAGTGGTGAGGTTTCTGCAGGATATTCAGTGATAAAGGTTGGCTGGCGTAATTGATGCTCAGCGGTTTCTTCAAAGATAATCGTTTGCAGTTTACCCACACCAAAGCCATCTTTTACTTGCTGCTTAAGCGTAGTAGATGCGTACTCTGCTAGATACTCACGGTCATTGATATGCGCCATGTCGAAGTTTTCGGCATATTTGGCAATCGCATCAGACATCGATAAACGAGCAAACGGCGCTTTTAGGCTGATGGCTTCTTCTTGATAAGTAATCTCAGTCGTATCCAAGATATCCATCGCCAACTCATTAAATAAGCGCTCGGTCAAATCCATCAAGTCATGATAATCCGCATACGCTTGATAAAACTCAATCATCGTAAATTCAGGATTGTGACGGGTTGAGACGCCTTCGTTACGGAAGCTACGGTTAATCTCAAATACTTTTTCAAAACCGCCAACCACCAAACGCTTCAAATAAAGCTCAGGCGCGATACGTAAATACAGTGGCATGTCTAAAGCGTTATGATGCGTCACAAACGGACGTGCAACAGCACCACCTGGAATCGGGTGCATCATTGGCGTTTCAACTTCCATGAAGCGCTCATTCAGCATGAATTTACGAATACCGCTGACGACCTGACTGCGAATCATAAACGTATCGCGAGTCGTCTCATTGGTCATCAAATCAAGATGACGATTGCGATAACGGGCTTCCACATCTGCCAAACCATGGAATTTATTTGGCATTGGACGTAAGGATTTGGTTAGCAAACTGATCTCTTCGATATGCACGTATAGATCGCCTTTACCTGAGCGACCGATATAGCCTGAGACCCCAACGATGTCACCCAAATCTAGCGACTTGATGCTTGCACGCGTCTCATCATCGAGCTCTTTACGTGCGACATATAGCTGAATACGGCCGCTCATATCTTGGATGACAATAAACGAGCCACGGTTGAGCATGACTCGACCTGCTACGTTGACCTGTGTTTTTTCGCCATTCGCCGCTTTTTCTTCAATTTCTTGCTTTGAGACGCCGTCAAAGGCTGTTTGTAAGTCTTGTGCATAATCGGTGCGTTTGAACGTATTTGGATAAGGCTGCTTGCCTGAAGCAGTGATATCGTCTAGCTTAGCTTGCAGCTGAGCAATTAGCTCGTTAGCGTCTTCTGGGGCTTGCTCTTGATTCTGATTGTTGTGCTTTGACATAACACTCTCAATATTATTAGGTAATTAAATGGATAAACGAAAACAGAAAAATTAAATCAATGCTTAGGGTCTGTTGAACATTCAAATATTAGGACTGCTGATCGCTAAAATCGCATCAAACTAGGCGTAAACCGACGATAATGTCGAGACCTTAGCTAGGTTTATAACAACGTTTGGGGTGATTTTAGCATCAGCCCTTCGGGGCGGGACTATTTTTTGCCAATACATGGCGAAATTGTCTAAAAAATAGCCACCGCCAATGCCACATTCGAATGTTCAACAGATCCTATTATTATAAAAAAAATGACATCATGATGAAAAATCATAAAACTGCCAATGTGTTATAGGATTGGCTGCTAGTCACCACCGCCGATACTCGCCATCAAATCAGCCTGATGCTCACGTAGTAATGAGTCAAGAATCTCATCCAAGTCGCCTTCCATAATAGAGTCGAGCTTGTATAAGGTCAGGTTGATACGATGATCGGTCATACGCCCTTGCGGGAAATTATAGGTGCGAATACGCTCACTGCGATCGCCACTACCGATTAAGTCGCGGCGCATCGAATCAGCAACATCGACTTGTGCTTGTACCTTAACCTGCTGAATACGTGAAATGAGCATTTTCATCGCTTGTGCGCGGTTTTTGTGCTGGCTACGCTCTTGCTGACACTCTGCGACTGTGCCCGTTGGAATGTGCGTTAAACGCACGGCTGAGTCAGTGGTGTTAACGTGCTGACCACCAGCACCGCTTGAACGGAACGTATCAAAACGGATATCAGCTGGGTTGAGCTCGACGGTATCATCAATCTCAACTTCAGGCATGACTGCAACGGTACAAGCTGAGGTGTGCACACGGCCTTGGCTTTCGGTTTCAGGAACACGCTGGACACGGTGCACGCCAGACTCAAACTTTAGGCGACCATAGACGCTGTTGCCTGATACGCGAGTGATGATTTCTTTATACCCGCCATGCTCACCTTCGCTTGCAGACAGCACGTCCAATGTCCAGCCTTGGCTCTGCGCGTATTTTTGGTACATTCGGAACAAGTCACCAGAGAAAATCGCTGCCTCATCGCCGCCAGTTCCTGCACGAATCTCCAAAAATGCTGGCACTTTATCGTTAGGATCTTTTGGTAGCATCATAAGATTAAGCGCTTCTTCCATCTTTATGATGGTATCACGAGCATTATCAATCTCGTCTTGCATCATCTCTTTCATGTCAGGATCTGTCGCATCGGCCAGCATAGCTTCTGCATCGGCCTGATCCGTTTCTGCACCCACGTAGTTTTGCCATAAAGTAGTGATATCCATCAAGTCGCTGTGCTCGACAGACAATTCACGGAATTTATTATTATCACTAATGACACTAGGATCTGATAACAAGGCGGTGACCTCTTCATAACGGTCTACCATCTGGTCTAAACGCAGGCGTAAGGATTCTTTCATAAAAGGACTTTTAATTGGATGATAAGAGTAAGAGCGTGATTATAGCAAATTTTTCACCGTAAATTAAAACCTCTGAGTAATCTTGCTGCTATTCTAAGTAATTTTGCCATTCTATTGGCAGACATTCCTATCGCTGCTGAAATATTCCCCTGTTTTCTCATCAGTTAGTGGTTATAAAATGCAATGCTAAAAACGTAGACATAAAAAAATAGCCAAGAAGGATCTTGGCTATTTTTATCGTTAAAAAAGATCTAGAATGAAACGCTACACTTTACGAACCAATACTGAGCCAATCGAATAACCTGCGCCGAATGAACAAATTACACCCAAATCACCTGATGCTAACTCATCTTTATAGCGATGGAACACAATCATCGGGCTGGCTGAGCTGGTATTGGCAAATTCAGCAATGACGCTTGGGACAATCGCTTTATCTGCTTCTTTACCGATGACCGTACGTAGAATTAAATCTAACATATTGGCATTGGCTTGGTGTAACCACATCATTTTCACATCACTGGCTTGTAATTCGTTCTCAGTCAAATGCTCTGTGATGATCTCTGACACTTTTGGACAGACTTCACGGAATACTTTACGGCCATTTTGCAAAAACAACTTATCCGTGACTGGTTCTTTGATATCTGGATACATATCAGTCTGTGCCGCTAAAAACTCTGAGCGATCCATAAAGCCGTATTCGTTTTTGATGTTAGTCGAAAACTGAGTAAATAGCTTAGAGTTAAGAATCTCATAACCTTTTGGCGTATCGAGATCTTCAACGATAGACGCTGTCGCTACGTCACCAAAGATGAAGTGGCTATCACGGTTACGCCAGTTTAGATGCGCCGAGGTAATCTCAACGTTGACCACAGCGATGCGCTTGGCCAAACCAGAGACGATAGAACCATGTGCTTGTGATAGACCAAAAGTCGCGGCACTACAAGCGACGTTCATATCATAAGCAAAGCCGCCAATCATACCGATTTCATTTTGAATCTCGATGGCAACCGCAGGATAAGTGCGCTGGAAGTTTGAGCAAGCAAGGATAATACCATCCAAGTCATTGGCCTCAAGTCCAGCATCTGCCAAAGCATCTCTAAGCGCTGCGGCACCCATTTCTGCCATGATAGACAGCTCTTCGCCTAGATTGCGATAAGGAATCACGGGAGCCATGATTTCAGGATCTAAAATGCCGTCTTTTTCCATCACATAACGTGATTTGATACCCGATACTTTTTCGATAAAAGCGGCTGAAGAAGGCTCAAGTGCGGTCACAGTCTCTGCTGCTATCTCATCAGCATGCTGTGCATTATAATTTTCAACATACTGGTTAAATGACTCTACTAACTCTTCGTTGCTGATGCTATAAGGTGGGATATATAGGCCCGTGCCCGTGATACAAGTCGTCATGATAAGCTTCCTTGTCTACTACTGTGGTGCTTGGAATAAGCATAAAAGTGGAAAAATAATAGCCATTCAATTTCAGTGAATAACTGTAAACTTAAAATCAGTGCCTTTATTATGCCTGAATATTATTATTTTTCTAATACTTTGTTACAAATAATCTGTTTCTCGCCATAAATAAGCAAAGACTCAGTTCATTTTACGGTAGCTACGTTATAATTGGCGCTGTTTTACTCTGTACTATTCATCGAACTATATTATTTAGCAAAAATATCAATACACGCTCATATTTAGGAAAGCTAATGGCAGAACTTCTCAATTGGTTATTTGGTCAATACGCTGACTACTCTACGATATTCATTGTCCTTGAACTGATTGCCGTTGTCTTCGGTGTGGCCAGTGTCTTACTCGCCAGCAAAACCAATATTCTGGTCTTTCCTATTGGCTTGGTCAGCACTGCTATATTTGTCTATTTACTGTGGAAGTGGCAGCTGTTTGGCGATATGTTTATCAACGCTTACTATACCGTGATGAGCCTATACGGCTGGATTAATTGGTCAAAGAATAAGAAGATTCAATCTGTCGAGCATAAGCAGTCAGACGATGCTAATAATGTCCGTATCGAGCACCTGCATGCAGGCGATATACCTATATTGTCTGCTTTGGCGGTAGGAACAATGGCTTTTGTGGCGCTGATTTATTATTTCCGTCCAGTGATTAATAACGGTTTTAGCTTCGATGGTGCAGTACTTGGACTGCATTTATTTACGTGGGTCGACTACACTGATATGCTCACTACCGCTTTATTTTTAATGGCGATGTGGCTCATGGCACGGCGCAAGATTGAGCATTGGATACTGTGGATTGTTGCCGATGCGATATCGGTACCGCTATACTTTTATAAAGGTTTTACGTTTACCGCGCTACAATATGTAGTCTTCACTCTCATCGCAATCTGGGCATATTATGAATGGCAACGACGCTATCGCATTCAATCTCACGCAGCATACGCCTAAATCTGTCATAAATGTCGCTGTTTTAGGCGCAGAAAGTACGGGCAAGACGACTTTATGTCGGGATTTGGCAGCGTATTTTGACTGCCCTTGGGTATCAGAATATATGCGCACCTACCTACAAGCAAAGTGGGATGACGAGCAGCTGACTTGCACGTGGGATGATCTGCTACCTATCGCACAAGGTCAGATTGCATTAGAAAATAAACTGGCCAAACAAGTCGCTCAGACGTCCGATGCTAGCCATTATTTGTTTTGTGACACCAGTCTGTTTGAGCTAATGGTTTATTCCAATTGGTACTATGGCGACTGTCCTATCGCCCTTGAGCAAGCGGCATTGGCACATCATTATGATTTGATATTATTGACTGACGTTGATACGCCATGGGTGGCTGATGACTTGCGGGATAGTCCGCATCAACGTGACGAGATAAGCGCCTATTTCGCCAGCCAACTAAATAAGCACCAAAGACCATTCCAGCGCATTGGTGGCGATAGACAGGAGCGAGTTCAGCAGGTAGTAGCGCAGCTTACTGACATTAGCAATATATAGCCTCATAGCAACTTTATTAGAATGTATCAATAAATTCATCATTACTTTTATCTTTAAAAACCTAAGAGATATCCATGCTAAAAAAGTTTGAATTTTACTTAGAAAAAACCATATTCAATAGCCGCTGGATACTAGCGCCTTTTTATCTAGGGCTCGTGCTAGGTATTATTTTATTATTTGTTAAGTTTGTTCAAAAAACATTTATGATGTTCAACACTGTATTTAGCGCCTCGGTATCAGATGTCATTGTCAATATATTAGTGCTAGTCGACCTCTCGTTAGTAGCCAGTTTGTTATTAATCATCATATTCAGTGGCTATGAAATATTTGTCTCAAAAATTGATACGGGCGATCATGTTGATCGACCCAGTTGGATGGGGAAAGTAGATTTTTCTGGGCTTAAATTAAAAGTCATCGGTGCCATCGTTGCAATTTCTGCCATTGATCTTTTAAAATCCTTTATGGATATTCCTAATGAATTGAGTGAGGGTGAAGCAGACAAACTCATGTGGAAGGTCATTATTCACATGACATTCGTTCTATCCGGCCTGCTATTTGCGATTATGGACAAAGTGGTTGGTGACACCAAAAAGCACTGATTTTTATTATTCCACACACTCTCCATTGTTCTTACATATTTTTTCTTTATCACTCCTTTATGATTTTCTTTGAACCTATTGACTGTTATATGGACAGTTTTGGAATAAAGAGTCATATGAGGAGTTTTCATGCAAAAAACACTATTTACCAAATTATCTATCATCGCTGGGCTGTGCATTATTTTCGCCATCGGTCTCAATATGATTGGCTCAGTAATTTACGAGCGACAAAATTATGCCGCGTCGGTGATCAAAGAAATCGCCCAGCAGCATATCAATCCGCAAGAAGTCATTACACCATTTATTGCCATTCCGACTACTGTCACGCCTGAGTGTCAGATTACAGCGCCTGGCACAACCAGTAAATGTGCACCGTCCTACTCAAAAATTGAAACCATTTTTGCAAACCAAACCCAAGCAACACAAGATCTTGAGGTAAGCACTGACACCTATAAGCGCGGCATCTATCATGCGACCAGTTATGATGGGGCGTTGACATTTGACCAACGTTACACTTTTGATAAAGCCATCAGCCGCTTATATGAAGCGACGAGCACGGCTAGTGCAGAGCAAAGCTCCGTCAATACACCTACCATTAATAATAAAACGAAACCCAGAGAAACCATCATTCACTGGAATGACGCAAAATTGATTATTCCAGTATCAGATCTGCGCGGCGTCGCGACTCTACCAACGGTGACCATTGAGCAAAAACCGCTAAAAGCGACTTACCCGCAGACACCGTTACTGAAAAACCTGACCTATGTAGAAGTCGCTATTCCGCAAAACATATTGCAGCGTGCCACGAAAAACATGGCTAGCCAGCAGAATAAAAGCAGTCTCATTGCCACAAGCACCAACAGCGAGGCATTAGCCAGTACAGATATAGACAGTCAGTCGTCCGATATTAAAGACAATCAAGCGACTGACATCATGATTGACTTGCCATTAGCGGGTATCAGCAATTTAAATACGGTTCCGACTGGACAAAACTTTAACTTAACGATGCGCAGTAATTGGCATGCGCCCAATTTCATTGGTAAGGCGCTCCCTAATGCCAAGAAATTCACTGCTAACGGTTTTGAAGCCAGTTGGCAAAATCAGTATCTAACGATCGCCAACAATCAAGATTTGTCGCAGTGTCTTGGCATTGCTAACAACCGATGTGTCGTCATCAGCAAAGCCACTCTCGATACCAGTAGCCAGTCAATGACTCCTGATGATGCGATTACAGCAATAGAAGGTATTGTCACAGAAGAAGGCACTACCATGACTGACAGCTACCAAAATGTGCGCCTGAACAGCTTTGGTGTGAGTTTTGCTGAGCCTAATGACGTATATTTACAGACCGAACGAGCGATGAAATACGCCTTATTATTAATCTTGGTCTCATTCGGCACTTTTTTCTTATTTGAAGTGATTAAATCCAGCCGCATCCACCCTATTCAGTACCTGTTGGTCGGTTGTGCGCTGTTTGTTTTTTATGTTTTATTATTACCACTTGCTGAGCAAATCGTCTTTTGGAAAGCTTATGCCATTGCTGCCAGCGCCTGTGTTGGACTCATTGGTTGGTATACTTATTATGTACTGGGCGGCATCAAACGAGCCGCGATTTTTACTGCCACACTGGCAGGATTGTATGCCTCATTTTTCGGCATCTTAACCACTGAAGATATGAATTTATTGCTTGGTGCTGTTTTCTGTTTTGTACTACTCGCTTGCGTGATGGTCATGACCCGTAAAATTGACTGGTATAAAATTGCCTAACTTAGTTAGAGCATGCCAAAAACGTTCAGTCTAGGGCAGCCTTACGTTGGTATAACTTGCTAAACCTACCAACATAAGACTGCTCAATCTACTCATAGACAATTCAATATAGTTGTCATCTAATTCATTATCATCTAATTCACTGTCATCTAACAATCTTGCTATTTAAGGCTTTTGCCCAGTCTCTACAGTCGTTTTCACAGCGTTCGCAGCACTGATTGGGGTCAGATAGGTGATTGACGTAGCCACAATGCATACATGCATAATACGTTCCCCATTCTATCTCTTTGACGGGTTGATACTGCTTAGGGAAAAGTGGCATACCATAGACGGTATGATCAGGTGCATATAACAAAACACTAAAATTACCATCTGTCTCTAGCAAGCCAGTACGCACTTGACCCAGATGCTCAACCCCTTGTTGGCGCATTTCAGCAAAAAACTCATCATGGGACATTTTGCCCTTTTTAATTTTATCGAGTACCAGCATGCCGTCTTCTACAATGTAGAGCGACTTCCCTTCTAGTAGATCTTCGAAAGGCTGATATTTCATCATAGCCCAAGTACATAAACGATAAAGCAGAATTACCGTACTCATAATCAGTACAGCCTGAATAATCGGAAGATCCTCAGTAAACATGGGATCACCTGCAATGGAACCAAGTGATAAAATAATGGTCAGCTCAAAAATAGACAGTTGGCGCACGCCGCGCTTGCCAGTAAAGCGTAAAAACAAAATGATCAGAGCAAACATCACGATGACGCGTATCACAATTTCAGCGGCAAATGCCCACGTGGTGTCATAAATAAAAATACTTGCCCAATCCATATCTTTTTTTCCTTGTCATTTTCAAATCGAGCCTATTTATAAGGTATGTATCATTTTAATTTATAAGTTAGGGTTTTTGGTATTGCACTATACTACTTCCATTCCAATATAAGGCTCAACCATAAATTTTTGCTATAGTCGATCCAAGATATTTTGGATACAAGGAAGGCGAGTAAAAGTGCCATAGATGATAAACTAAGCGCGCTTGACACCATATAAATGCTCAACAGACTCTAGGGCGTGTCCTCATTTCAAAAATGGTAATAAAAATGAGATAAATTGCAGTCAAACGAGGAAAATAGCGCAGATAATATCGGGGTATTAACCAGCTATTTAACGATTTTTGACAAAATTTAGCCATTTTTAGCCCGTTTAGATATGATCAATTAAATTGAGGACACGCCCTAGTTAATCAAAACCAATTTAATGATTGTAGGAATTATTTTTGAAAGCCACGTTATACACGATTATTGCCTTAATAGCATTTGCCGCAAACTCTCTTTTTTGTAGAATGGCCTTGGCAGAGGGATACATAGATGCGTGGAGTTTCACCATCATCCGTCTGCTTAGTGGTGCTATCTGTCTGAGCATTATTATGGGCGTTTATAGCTATAACCTACGACGCAAAGATTTAACCTTCAACAATCCACAAAATAAAGCTATTTTGAAAGACAAAGGCAGCTGGCTCAGCAGTCTAAGTTTGGTGGTGTATGCGCTTTGCTTTTCGATTGCCTATGTTGAGCTTGACACCGGAACTGGCGCGTTGATTTTATTTTCAGCGGTTCAACTCACCATGATTGGTTGGGGTATTTACAAAAAAGAGCAGTTGAGTGCCTTACAATGGATGGCTTTTATCGTAGCAGTAGCAGGTTTTGTCTATCTTATGCTGCCATCAGCAGCTGTCCCATCCGTATTGGCAGCGACATTGATGGCCATCAGTGGTGTAGCGTGGGGCATCTACAGTATACGCGGCAAAACCTGTGTATCACCGTTACGAGCCACGGGCTTTAACTTTATCAGAAGCCTCGTCGCTATTCCGCTACTACTCATCATTGGTATGGTTTATTTAAAAAGCATGCCATTGTCCACTATCAGTATCGAGGGCATCTTATTGGCTTGCGCGTCGGGCGCAATTGCTTCTGGCATGGGCTACAGCGTTTGGTATATGGCAATGCCTTTATTAAAAAGCACTCAGGCGGCAGTAGTACAACTCTGCGTACCAGTATTGGCTGCCATACTTGGTGTGGTATTTTTATCGGAGCAACTGACCCTACCGTTTATCCTAGCAAGTGCGGTCATCTTGGGCGCGGTACTGGTATTTATCTTAAATAAAAAAACACCACAGACCGTGAGTTAATATTATGAGGCATGGTAAGTCCGATATAAAATGACTGACTCTATGTCATACCCATCAAAAATAAGAATGCCAGTAGCATAAGTTACTGGCATTTTTTATGTGTGGTTATGACTATGTAACAGCCAATATACTCAACTGGTTTTGGCTACCGTGTCTTTAATAATGATATTCTATCTAGGGCGTGTCCTCAGCCTGAACGAAAGCGGCTAAATGAGAACACGCCCTAATAATCGGCTTCATTACTTATTACTAGGGTAGTTCATGAGTGAATCAACCAATAACAACTCATTTTATAAAAGACACACTTGGCTTGTCCCGTTAACTTGCCTGTTGGCTGGTGGCGCCTTGATAGGTATTTCCACCAATCTAGCAAAAGCGGCAGGGCAAATTGGCTTGTCGCCACTCGCCTTTCTTTTTTGGTCGATTACTGGTGCAGCGTTCCTACTATCAGCCGTGGCAATTTTACGACATGATTTGCCGCCGCTAACTGTCCGTAGTTTAGAATACTATTCGGTTGCTGCTCTTGTCAGTGTTGCGGGCTCCAACTTGATTTTATTTTCTGCAATTCCACAAGTTGGTGCAGGTTTTGTCGCCTTAATTATCGCTTTGCCACCATTGCTCACCTATCTTGGCGCGCTATTTATGCGTATGGAGACATTCAATGTCGTTCGCGCTATGGGCGTGGCGGCAGCGCTGAGCGGTGTGGGTGTCTTAGCCATACGCAAGTTTTCGGCTCCCGATGCCAGTATTTTCTGGATTTTACTCGCGCTGTGTGGCCCTGTTTTGCTAGCGATTGGGAATATCTATCGTACCTTGCGTTGGCCAAATTCGGCGTCGCCCAGTTCGCTGGCACCCGGCATGTTAATCGCGGCGGCTATCTTTCTAGGTGTGGTTGGCACCTTGCCGAACTTCTCACTTGCTGTGCCAACGGGCGCATTACTGCCTATTGGATTGATTGTGCTACAAGCCTTTATCTTTGCTGGACAATTTTTATTGCTATTTTTATTGCAAAAAACAGGCGGTCCCGTGCTATTAAGTTTATTAGGCTCAGTAGGCGCAATCGTTGGCGTGCCGGTGGCCATCTTTTTGCAGGGAGAAAGTCCACCGGAGGGTCTGTTTTTAGGGGCTTCCTTAATTGCCCTTGGCATCGTATTGGTCACTTGGGGTGGCGTAAAAATGATAGTAATTCCAGATAATACGCATCAGTAAGGCATGTCCTCATTTTAAAAATACGGATCACACCAAACCCAAAAAGTACGATTAGCTGTGTCAAACTCGCTTAATCTACAATGCGTAGTACTTATATTCGTTTTCCTTGCTACTCTAATTTTTGTGAATAGTATCACTTCTTGCTATTGCAACTTCATCTGAAAATCATATTTATTGATGACAAAAAAACGCCAGTAACTTAAACTACTGGCGTTTTTTAGCAGTTTATGCAGGCTTATAAATTATTGATTTACTAGCATAAAACCATAATCGCTCTACTGCACAGAACTTATATTAGACAACGGTCACGTGTAAGCGTGCATCAACATTACCACGCGTGGCATTGGAGTACGGGCAAACTTGATGGGCCGTTTCAATCAATGTTTGCGCTTGTGCTTCGTCAATGCCAGACACTTCAACGTATAAATCTATATCTAAGTTATAGCTGCCATCTTGCTTCATACCAATACCAACTTGGGTAGAGGTTTTCGAAGCCGTGATCGGCAGTTTCATTTGTTGCGCCGTCAGGTTCAAGGCACTATCAAAACAGGCCGCGTAGCCCATCGCAAAAAGCTGCTCTGGATTAACACCCTCTTTGTCTTGCTCTTGAAAAGAGACCAAATCAAAGCCTAATGAGCCATCATCTAAGCCTGTATGTCCAGAACGACCACCGGTTGCTGTTGCGCGAGTTTTATAGAAAATTTTCATAATATATTCCTTTTTTGATGTTATTAGAAGTCATGCTTGTTTTGTTTCAATGGAGTTATTATAGGCACTCTCAGCTTAAAGCGTTAGAATAGTCCTCCAAAACTCTTGCCTAATTCTATAAATATATGTACGATTAAACCATTCATTACATCAAAGACATACTATAAAAAACATCAAACCGAGAAACACCAAGCTTATAAACTTTCAATCAACACCCCTTTATCTAAGATAACTATGATGCAGCCAACAACGATTGCGCAACTACTTAACATACTGCCCAAGAATCAGACCATCGAGTCTGCTATTCCGGGTTTATTTTTCTACTGTGCAGATAGACCCAATAGAACCGTCAGCTATATTCAAGAGCCTAGTATTTGTATTGTATTGCAAGGTGAGCGAGAGATTTATTTAGGAAATGATTGCCAAAATTTTGATAATAGCAACTTGATGTTTTGCCCCGTAAACATTCCCCTGAGCATGCATGTCAAACATGCCTCAGTAGACAGTCCTGTTATTGTGCTGTCTATAAGGTTAGACCTTGCTATGATTAGAGAAATATTGGCCCAGATACCGCCCGCACGAAATACAGAAGAAAAGCATCTGGGTATAAAATGGCATTTGGATAATACGATACTTGCCGCCTTTGAACGACTCATCAACTTGCTCGATTATCCAAACGATCTCGATTTTTTGTCTAAATTAATTCAACAAGAAATCTACTACCGGCTGCTCTCAGCACAGCAAGGCAATAAATTGCGACAGCTCGTCGTCAATGGCAGTCATACGCATCGTATCAGCCAAGCAACGGATTGGCTCAAAGCGCATTTGAGTGAACCCGTCATCATCGAAGAGCTGGCCAGTAAATGTGGTATGAGTGTCTCAGGGTTTCATCAGCATTTTAAAGAGATCACCCAATTAAGTCCGCTGCAATACCAAAAAAGCCTACGCTTGATGGCAGCGAGGCAGCTTATTCAACGTGGTGAGTCACAAATTTCGCAAGTCGCCATGCAGGTAGGTTATGAAAGCCCCAGTCAATTTAGCCGCGAATACAAGCGCTTGTTTGGGGTCAGTCCGAGCAGTGAGCTTAATTAATACATCTAATAATCTGGCGCACACGTTATGAAATAACACTCAGACCTTGATGACTTTGGTCTTCTAGGTCAGCGTAGCTTTTGACTTCATTTTATTACTCTGCGTACTCATATCAAGGAGACACTTAGACGTCCCAATCGAATTATTTACGAAATGTTTTAATCCAGAAAATAACAGTTGACTTACCCTATATATTCATAATATAACATATATATAATTTATGCATTCAGGGCTATTAAAACACCGTTATTCCTAGGTTAATCACAAGCATATTTCGTGAGGAGCTACTATGATTCGTTTCAGTTACACACTCAAATGCTGGACACTAAGTACTGTCTTTTACTCGGTCTTTTACTTTTCCGTATTAATGACAGATCCTGATTTTGGTAAATACAACCATATGTTAGCGCTAAGCACATTGCTCTTCCCGATTTCCAAGCGGGCAATTGACGTATTGAGTGACTCTTTAAGGCTCGATTTCGATATGTTTGATGGTTTCTTATCGCCCTTACTCATCAATATTACGATATGGCTGCTTACCCCTTTTATCGTCTTTTTAACATTTATTGCTTTTTTGGCTTATAGCATGGGCGTGGTAAAAAGAAATCTGAATCGTCGAAACTAATAGCCAAAATCCCCTAATGCCACCTTGGATGCTTTATTCTAAGTATTTCTGAGCAAACAGTATTGGCTTGAATATTAGAATTCACGTAGGGCGCGCTAAGTTCACTGATAAAAATAAGATCTAATGAAATTAGTGCGTAGAACGTACCCTACTCAAACTACGTACAAATTCTACGAACCGTTAGTTGTTTTTGATACTTACCTAAAGGACCGTATTTACCCACAGAACTAATCTTACCAACGACGCAAGTGTCAAAATATTTGTAATAGCCTTTTTGATTTATACTTTTCGAATCTTTTATTAATAACTGCTTTGGATCTGATACATAGTAAGTGATGCCATTAGAAACGAACTCATGAACCTCAAAGCTTCTTTTAAAACTGCCTCGTAACTGCACTTCTTTTTCTACGCTTGTTGGCGCGAATGCCTTCGCATTTTTATTATTACTGGCTTGTGTTTCATCACAGCCCGTACTCATAAACATAGTTGATGCAAATCCTAATATTATCAATCTATCTTTAATCATTATTTTTTATCCTGCTCAAAAATCTACGTCAATGTATTGAATAAAGTCCAAAAAACTCTGGGCCGTGTCCTCATTTTAAAAACGGCTATAAAAATGAGATAAATTGCAGTCAAACGAGGAAAATAGTGCCAATAATATCTGTATATTAGGATCTGTTGAAAAAATTTAGCCCATTTAGATACAATCGCTTGAATTTAGGACACGCCCTAGTGTAAAAGAATAATAGCCCTTTAATTTAATCAAATATTATCGACTAAATTAAATGGCTATACAATACAATGGTCATATGTTGTCAATGAGCAAGCTTTAACACTCATATCGAGCCTTAACTCACTTTATCCCACATCTTGCTTAGACGCTTCGGTGATACCGCCATACGGGTTTTCATGGGCTGCGCGAACAGTTGAATACGATACTCCTCGACCATCCAGCGGTACTCGCTGATAGACTCATTGTTGGCGCGACCTGCCAGACGCTCCATGTGCAAGTCCAATGCATAGACACCATCTAGGTCGGCTTCGATATTGTGTTCAAGGCGCTCAATGCGAACCTCCAGCGCTTCTAGGTAGCGCGGATACTGCTGCCATTGACTGTAATCCATATGATAGACAAAGTTGGCTAATTGCAAGTCCTGCAACTGATCCTCGATGTCTTCGATAGACTCACCAAAGATCTCTCGATCGAGCATGAGCAAACTCTGACGAATGCGTTGCCAGCGAGTGTAGACGTTTTTGAGAGTTTTTATGACAGCTTGACCAGTCAATAAGAAGTTGCTCAACACAACTTCAAGTGTTTTCCCATACTCCTCTGGCGTGAACGGCAACTCCTCGCTTAAGCCAACAGCGATATCATCAGCGCTCTCTGGCAAATCTTCACTATGATCAAATAAAATATAGTGCTCTTCCAGAGCGGCATCTAGCGTCGCATCGATAACAATGGTTTTTAAGGCTTCCATGTCGCCAAGGGGCGCAAATGCCAGTTTGAATATCTTATCAATTTGGCTGGTCAGCTGTTTTTTCTTGGCGCCAAGCTTACCTTTGATTAAGGTCAATACCCCGATACGGTGCGCCTGCAATGCGGCGTTTACATCGGTATACTGATGGATCGATACCGCCTCACCTGCCTCGTCAGCGACCAAAGCAGCAAACTGTTTCATCACCACGCCTGCGCTATGATGATTTTTGCTAAAGGCAAAATGCTCAGGGAATTCGGTATGCGCGCCTTGCTGCTCATTCACAGCCTGTCTGGTCTCAGAGGCGTGGCGAATCTGTAGCGTCTGGAGATCGCGACCTTTTTCTATAATGTGATTTTTATCATCGACTACACAGATTTGTGGCTGCAAATAGCGATCAATGGCAGAGGGATTGAAATTGTCTGCTGTAACCGACATAATGCCGCGACGGTTTAAGGCTTGGCAAAGCTGCTTGAGCAATCCTTGTCCACCAGCGGGTTGCAATTCATCAAACAAACTATCAGCAGTATCGGGAATCGGTACGATTTGACGGCGAATATCTTTTGGCAGTGACTTAAGTAATTGCAATACCAACTCAAAGCGCCAACCGGGTACGCCCCATAACAGCTCGATAGCATCTAGCTGCGGTAGCGCCACAAGCGGTACGCGAATGGTTACACCATCATCATCGCTCGCAGGATCAAAAATATAGCGTAGTGGTAATTTCAAATCACCCAGCTGCCACACTTCTGGAAAGTCACCTGTGGTCGGTGCTTGGCTATTGAGTACGTCGTCATCGGTGAAGAAAAGATGCTTGGTATCAGTTTTTTCAACCTCGGCACGCCAATCTTCAAAAGCCTTACGACTGGCGACATGCTCAGGGATTTTCTTGTCGTAGAACTGGTACAGCGTCTCTTCATCGACCAATAAATCACGACGGCGCAGTTTGTCTTCGATACGCTCAACATGAGCGATTTTGTCCATATTATGCTGCAAGAATGGCGCTTGGCGACCCAAGTTACCCGTTACCAAACCATCTCGGATAAAGATTTCTCGTGACTCAACTAAATTGACTTGCTCATAATTGGTCAGTTGCTTACTGATAATAATTAGACCAAATAAACTAATCTGTGCGTAAGCTTTAACACGTCCCGTTTTCTTCGACCAATGCGGCTCAAAGTAGTGATACTTCAATAAGTCACCTGCCGCTGAGATAATCCATTCTGGTTCAATTTTGGCAACAGTACGCATAAAGACTTGCGAGGTTTCTACAACTTCAAACGCCATGACCCACGGTGGTATCTGTTTAAACACCGTACTCGCTGGGAAGATTTTGGTTTTTTGCTGGCGCGCCGCTAGATATTCACCACGACTTTCAGTCTTGTGAGCAATCGTAGACAACAGACCTGTTAATAATGCGCGATGTAAATTGGCATATTTGACCGCTTTGATTTCTTCATCATCAATCGCTGTTGGATCGTTAGTCACGTTTTCTAACGTATCCGTAGTTTTTGCCTCTTTAACATCCGTAAGCTTGAGGTCGGTGACCATTTGCACCAACTGGCGATGAGTCTGACTCCATTCACGCACCCGTGGAAAGCTCAGATAGTTTTTCTTGGTAAATTGCTTGCGTTGATTACCAGAGAGCTTGTTGCCATCTTCATCGGTTTCAAACAAGGCTTTCCACAGACTTAGATAAAATAAGAAATCTGAGTCATCTTGGCGAAATTCTGCATGCTTTTGATCCGCTTGTTGACGCTTATTGGCAGGACGCTCGCGCGGATCTTGTACGGCAAGCGCAGCGACCACAATAAGCATTTCACGAATACAGTCAAAATCAGAACCAGCAACCAGCATACGTGCCAGCCTTGGATCAATTGGCATACGTGCCATCTTTTGACCAGTAGGCGTCAGGCTTAAATGATCGAGACCTTTTTTTGCTTTTGGCTTGTTGGTCTGAGGAGAGGCGACAGCTTCGCTTTTAGCCGTAATTGCCCCTAACTCATCGAGTAATTTATGACCGTCAGTAACTAAACGACTATCGGGTGGCTCAATAAACTCAAAATCATCAACGCTACCTAAACGCAGATTGGCCATTTGTAAAATAACTGAAGCTAAGTTAGTACGCAGAATCTCAGGCTCAGTAAACTCAGGGCGACCAGTAAAGTCCTCCTCGCTATAAAGACGAATACAAACACCTGGTGCGACACGACCACAGCGACCTTTGCGCTGATTAGCAGCCGCTTGTGAAATCGCCTCAATCGGTAAACGCTGCACGCGTGAACGATATGAATAGCGTGAAATCCGTGCAAAGCCCAGATCGATCACATAGCGAATACCGGGCACGGTTAGCGCTGTCTCAGCCACGTTGGTCGCGATAACGATACGTCTGCCGCGACCGGACGGCTGAAAAATACGCTGCTGCTCTTCATACGTCTGTCGCGCAAACAAAGGCAACACTTCAGTGTGCTTCGGGCCATGACGCTCTAGCACCTCTTGTGTCTCACGAATCTCTGCTTCGGTCGCGGCAAATATCAAGATGTCTGCTTGATCAGCATGACCTTTGCTTTGGGCGTCGCTAAAGCATTCCTCTACCGCAGCCACAACCGCCCGTGGCAGGTTCTCTTCAAAATCATCGTAGCTGTCATCATCCGAGCTGGTCACCGGCTCATCAGTCAGCGGACGATAGCGAACTTCAACGGGGAAGCTACGCCCTTCGACATTAAAAATCGGTGCGGGTACGTTACGTTTCAGTTTATTGTCATAACGACTGAAATATTCACTAAAGCGCTTGGTGTCAAGCGTTGCAGAAGTGATAATAACTTTTAGATCAGGACGCTTGGGCAATAGCTTTTTCAAATAACCCATAATAAAATCGATATTTAGACTACGCTCATGGGCTTCATCAATGATAATGGTGTCGTACTTACTTAAAAATCGGTCATGTCCTAGTTCAGCCAGCAAGATACCATCAGTCATGAGCTTAACGACCGATTGCGCTGTACCCTGCTCATTAAAGCGAATCTTAAAGCTAACCGTATTACCTAACTGCTCGCCCAACTCCTCAGCGATACGATTCGACACACTCCGTGCTGCCAATCTTCTTGGCTGCGTATGCCCTATTTGCCCAGTAATACCGCGACCTGCTAACATCGCAAGCTTCGGTAACTGAGTGGTCTTACCCGAGCCTGTCTCACCAGCAATGATAATGACTTGATTATCAATAATGGCTTGTATTAAATCTTCTGCTCGCTGACTGACAGGTAAATCAAGGTTTAATTTAGCTGGCAAGTCCTGAGGAATACTATTGATACGCGCTTGCACTGCTTGCTGCGAGCGGATTTTGATTTTGTCGTACTGCGCGCGTTTTTTCGCTAACTCTTTCTCAGTTTTCTCTTGCTTATTATTAGTAGCATTATCAGCACCTTCGTTGGTTTTCTTATTTTTAAATACAGCAGCACGTGCCAGCTCACGTTCCAAACGGCTTAGATAGTAACTGTCTTTTGCCAGTACGGGCAGTTCTGCAAAGTTATTTATATCATTTGTTTCAGCTAAATCGCTAGCTGAATTATTTAAATTCTCAGAAAAATCATCGCTTGCTAAACTTGGACCATCATTAAAAGTATTAGACATATTTGCTTAGGCTATTTATTGTTTATAAGTGGTTTGATTATGGGGGTAATTTGGGTCAGATTCAAGGTGGTTATAGTGCTTGCTTGGCAGCTGAGACCTCTTTTACCTATTTTCAAAACGCTCATTTAAAATCTTTTCAAGCTCATCAGTCACAGGCTTAAATTTAAAATGCTCTGGCTCCATTTGAGCAATCAAAGCATACTGATCATTTTCAATCGAGTTATTCTCACAAGAAAAATGATTCATCTCTTGACCAGTGATAGTATTAATAATATAAAAGGTGGTATCGCCATCTTCAAATTGCGACAGCTGATAATAATTATTCGGATCCCTCATAATGAGTCTAGTACTATTTAAATAAGTCACATAATGGGCGTCCTCAGCAGCTTGCTGCGCCTCTAGCTTTAAAGTATTGCCTTGGGTGGCAAAATAATACTTGAGCATATAACCAATATCGCTATTAATCACATCCAAACGTAAATGCTCACCCTCTTGTGTGATGCATTGATAGATCATAAAAGGTTCATAAACCCGTGGTTCAGTAGCGACATTCTCGTCCACTATACTCTCCCACTCCATTCCCATAATAGGCGCATCTAACATGAGGCTTCCATCCTCAATCAACTTATACCCTGCTGGTACGTCTTGATCTTCGACCGTAAACTGGAGGTTTAACAACTCATTATTTTCTTTTCGAGCATTGTCAGTGTCGCTACTCAGTGCCGCTGTAGTGTCGTCCGATGTGTCTTGTTTATTCTTTTTATCCCAGAGTGTTATAGCCACTAGGACAATAAAAATTCCTATCCCAAGGCCAACACCTGCGATAATCCACTTAACAAATCCTCTTATAAAATTTTTCAAATCTACCAGCCATATTTTATTTTTATGAATAAATTATTTGTAAATTTAATCATTACTCGTATGAATAGTCTGCTGACTAGTAGCCGCTTGCATAAAGAAGTTCTGCATCTTTTGTAGTGGCACCCTAGGGAAAGGTAGGTGTAGCGAGAGTATTAACTTTTCAAACGCTAGTATCTCATCAACTAACGCGTGCGAGATATCAGGTTGAATCTGCGGATTGTCATACAGATTATCAATTAACCAAGTGAGTTGCGGAAAACTGGCATTATCATGAATCTGATATAGGGCGGGCACTAGCTCATCAGAGATTTGGCAGCGCGTTTTGCGAATTATGCCGTTCTTAAAGTACATATTTAAAGCCATATTATGTCAACTTCCTTAAATTCTTAATACTGAGGTAACCGACGTACTCTTTGTCATCATCGGTATTTGCAAGTGCATGACTATCATGAGCAATAGGTTCAATTAAAATCTGTACGTTTGAGATAAGATCATTAACGTTATAAATATCGTCGATATCCACCGCAAATTTATCATCAATATGCGACGCGGCATCGAAAGGTGAATCTTTATCTTTAAAAGTAAACTCTTTATAAAATACACTCTGTTTGGCTTGTTTGACAGCATCGGCTTGAGTGGCAGCAACGATAAGTAGTTTATAATGAAACTCTTCAAAACTGCCCTGCTGATAGTCGCCTAAATTAATAAAAAACAGTTTTAGACCATTATTACCATCACTAGTTGCTGATTCAACTAATTTTATCGAGTGATTACCAACCTTAGTAATAGCGCGATACGAGTCGATGTGCCATTTATTTTTGACTTCAGGCCAATGGTGATTAATACCCTCTATTAGCTCGCTCACCTGATTGGCCACGCCAAAAAACATGTCATGCTGCTCAATCAAACGACCTTTTGGGCGACCACCAAGTTGCACCATAAATAGTGTTGGCATCTTATGCAATCCTTATTAAATATATGAAATCCATCGTTAGTCTACTCAATGTTATCAGCTTGGTCTAAAGGCAGTTTGACCCTTCCTATAGTTATAACACCCGCCCTGTCCTTAGCGCAAACGCCCAATCTTCACGACCGTTCATTGCAGCCAATTTGGCCGCAGCTTCATAATCATAAGGCACTTTGATATGCTCAACTTGCCAGTTTGTATCTTGCTTAGTACTTTGTATAGTACCTTGCTCAGCACCAATGCATTTAATAAGTGCGTAACTGGCATGGGGCGAATAGGTTTGCATTTTATGAGCGATAGGCAAATCATCTTCATAGGCTGGATAACCAACGCTACCTGTATTGACTATCATTTGCCCTGTCGATAGCGTAACGGTACGTGGGATATGAGTATGACCACAGATGATAACGGCGCTCTCAATACCGTTAAGCAGTGCCAAAATGTCTGCATCATCACGTACTATCGGCCGCCCTGTTTCAACATTTTCGAGCATATATACCATGTCATCGGTTGGTGACCCATGGCATAGATATATATCTTCACTGACATGATAATCAAACGGCAAATTCTGCATCCAGTTAATAGCCGCTCTAGGTAAGTCATTAAGGATAAAAGCCATGGTTGCGTTATCAGCAATATCTGCCGCTGTCGCTTCATAAATCTGTCTATCCTGATTCCCTCGAATCGTAATGATATCGTTCTGATGCGCCATTAGAAGCGCATAGGTATCTTTAGGGGCAATCGGTCCGTATAAAATATCACCCAGATTGACAATTTGATCGATATTGCGACGTTTGATATCAGCCAACACAGCTTCAAGTGCGAAGACATTGCTATGAATGTCGGAAATAGCGGCTATTGTCGTTATTTGTTTATTTTTTGAATTATTCATTTATTTGCTCACCAAGCAAGAACTGCTTTACGACTTTAACCGTCGCTACGGAATCCTCTTCGTGTGGTACATGTCCCAAATTATCGAATATTTTTAGCTGGCTATTAGCGATATCTCGATGAAACAGTTTGGCATTTTCTACTGGAATCAGGTCATCTTGCGCACCCCATAATATAAGGGTTGGTAAATCCAATTGTTTGATTTGTGCTTGGTTTGCCGTGTTATCCATCTCCAGCAAGCGTCGGTTTAGTGCCAGACGGTTGCCTTGACGTAAGGTCAAATCGTAATAACGATCCACTAAAGCCTCATCAACTTTACTGTCGTCCGCATAGACGCTTAAGATACTTTTTTTCACAACATCACGCGGTAGCACACGGCTAAGCAGTGGAGTCAATATGGGGTATTTCGCCAGTTTAAAACCAATAGGCACCTGCTTTGGTGTTGCAGGGTAGCCAACTGCATCGACCAATATAAGGTTATTAACCCGCTCAGGATATAATGCCGCAGTACGCCACGCGATTTTACCACCCAGCGAGTTTCCTGCTAACGTCACACGACCCACTTCCAAATGATCAAGCACATCAATGACGAACTTAGCATAATTGGCACTGTCATACTGAGTAGATTCATCGGTATAAGGGCCGGTCAAGCCAAACCCCGGCAGATCCATGCTGATGACACAATAGTCATCACTTAACTCACGCGTCCAGCCCTGCCACGTATGCAAACTTGCTGAAGTGCCATGTAGTAATACAATAGTTTTGGGCTGTCCCAAGGTTTTATCACTATAAAGATTAGATTCTATCTCATTTTTTATGGCGCTTTTGCTCGGATAGGCCATGCATCTTGGCGACCTGATCACATGCGCCTGCATACCTTGCACGTCTATAAACTCACTATTGGGCAGTTGCCAACGCTCTAGGTCGGCGACGCTTTTATCAGCCGCCCAATAGACTACGATTAAAGCCACCAATAAAACAGGCAGCCCCAAAACAATAAAGACCATGATTTTCGTTAGACGTTTTGCCATTTTTATTAAATCCGTTTAATGAGATGACGTTATTGATTATTGTTAGAACATGTCCTCATTTTAAATCAAGGTGATAAAAATCAGACAGATTGTCGTTAAAAAAGAGAAATCTTATACCGTTATTAGTTATGTTATACAGTCATTAAACCTAAAAAGAAACAAAAAACCCGATGCTTGAGAGTAACTCAAACATCGGGTGTCATGGATTTATAGTCAGCTTATTATAAGGCTAAATTAGGAAAAAATACGCCCATAGCCCTACCACAAAGGTGGCGATGATATTAAGAATAATACCCGTCCGTATCATCTCTGACTGCTTGATAAGCCCCGTACCAAATACAATCGCGTTTGGTGGTGTGGCGACGGGAAGCATAAAGGCACAAGAGGCACCAATACCGATGACCAGTACCAACACTTCATGTGGTAAACCCATCTGTTCAGCAATAGCAGCGAATACTGGTACTAATAACGCGGCAGAGGCAGTATTAGAAGCGAACTCTGTCAAGAAGATAATAAATGCCGATACCGCAATCATCACAATAATAAGTGGTGCCGAGGACAGCGCATTGGCGACCGTCTCGCCCAGCACCAAGGAGGCACCTGAAACTTTCAAAATTGTTGATAGTGCGATACCACCACCGAACAACATGAGCACACCCCAGTCAGTATTGTCAGAGACTTGTTTCCACGATACGAGCCCTAAGCTCACTCACCACCGCTGCAGCTGCTGACAAAGCAATGACCGCATCGGTATCAGTGATATCGAGTGCCGCACCGATTTTTTTGGAGAATATCCAGCTGAGTGCTGTCACGATAAAGACAATAATCGTTACTACACGAGGTTTATTCCACTCAATAGGTTCTTCTTCGACAAGGACGACCGTACGATTAAGATTGGGTTTCAGGAACAAATACATAGCGCCTAACAACAACGGCAATAGTACCAACATCATTGGAATACCGAATTTCATCCAATCGATAAACGCAATATCAAGCGCTTTTGCCGCGATGGCGTTAGGCGGTGAACCAACAATCGTACCCAAACCACCCAAGCTGGCAGAGTAAGCGATACCCAATAATACAAACACAAACGTACCGCGATCTTTTTCGCGGTCAACCTGCGTCAGAATACCAAGTGCAAGGGGCAGCATCATCGCAGCCGTGGCAGTATTCGATATCCACATCGATAAGAATGCAGTAACACCAAATATTAAAAATACAGCTGTACCAAGCTTGCCACCTGACATAGACAGAATTTTTAGCGCAATTTTTTTGTCCAATTGCTGTACATGCAAGGCGGCAGCCAAAGCAAAACCACCAAAAAATAAGTAAATCGTTGGATTAGCAAAGCTCTGCAAACCGATTTCGGCATCGAACTCTGGGATGCCAATTAGCGCACCAACTACCACCACTAATAGTGCAGTAATGGTCACATGTAGCGCTTCCGTCAGCCATAGCACACCGATGAAGAACAGCATAGCCAAGCCTTTATTGGCATTGATATCGAACGGCAATACATTGTAAATAATCATACTAACAATGGCAGCGATAATAACCAGTATCAGCCCTTTACCCGTACCCTTTGGAAAGGTATCGGTAAACAAATACTCATTGCCATCATTAGGAAGATGGCTGTCTAACTTTTGCTCTGACATAACATATCCTTATTGTCCTCAAAGACGTTATAAAAAACTAAAATATAAAGATGATTTTGAATCGCGACTGTTTTTTAACGATAACCTTTTAACGATAACCTTTTAACGATAACCTTTTAAAGATAACGTTATCCTACTAAGAAATTTATGTGGTTGAATGGCAGCCCCAATGATATTCCGTTACATATCGTCACTAAACAAGCGCACATCGCATATGTACAACGAGGTAGCGCTATCACATACTTGATGGGTAGAATAAAAATGAAACGCCAATGAATATTTACTATTCACCTCTTCGTTGGCAGTCAATAAAAATAATCAGGAGCATGCTATGACAGACTCAAATAAAACAGACGCAACCACGAAGATGGCACCAACAGATATCAACCAAGATGGTCTCGATAAAAAAGACCAACAGCGTACGGATGATTCTGCCCTAGATATGATGCAAGGTATGCACGAACATGAAGACCATGATTCAGAAGACGATAAATAATTCGGTATAAATAGCTATAAAAAATAGCCTAAAAGCGCTTATCTGATGATAAGCGCTTTTTTAGTTGTGGTGGTCTCTGTTCTGGCAGATGATCTGAGGCATAGTTATAGACGAATGCCGCTGTCAGTACGATAGTGATCGGTACAAACAACGCGCCATAGCCGATCTTGGCATATAAAAACGCGCCCACTACCCCGCCACCGCAAAAGCAATACCAAATAATCGCTTGAAAACCCAATGTCGGTTTACTGATCGAGCGTCCTGCTAGCCAATTACCAATAGCAGCACCCATATCTGACGTTAGACCGGTTAAATGGGTGGTACGAATAACAGCGCCGCTATAGGTCGCCACCATCGCATTCTGTAATCCGCACGCCATTGCCGCCGCCAATTGTCCAAAGTAATCATGTTCTTTATACAGCAGATAGCTGATCAGCAGTAATGCTGCTTCAATATACAGCGCCCGCCCATAGCGCCTTCCTAACTTCAATGAGGTTTGCCCAATGACAAAACCGCTCAATATTGCCCCTGCCAAAAATGACAACAACGACGCGCCAATATATAAAATACTGCGGGCATCAAAATGAGCAATAGCAGCAGCAAACAGACTCACGTTACCTGTGACATGCGAGACAGACAAATTGGTAAATCCCATCAACGCTGCCGTATTGAGGCAGCCCGCACTGAACGCCAGTACAGCCCCGCCCCACAGTATCCACCTTGGTAATTTGGTTATCATATCCACCACCTAAAGGCTTGTTACCGAAAAGCCCGTAGTATAACCAAAAAAGACAGCCGGTTGGCTGCCTTCTCTGTCATTACGCTAAGGGTTTATTATAACCAATGGCTCTTATGGCTTTTATAGTTCTCAAGAATTCATAAAACACAATAAATGCCAATTAAGACTTTTTGAATAATTACTGCTGTGGCTCATCAAGCATCATTAATTGTTCACTGATGGCGACAGTATTGAACCCAGCATCAACAAACATAATCTCACCAGTGATACCTGACGCCCAAGGCGATAGTAAAAACAAGGCCGCGTTGCCCACTTCTGTTTGGCTGACATTACGCTGTAGTGGTGCGATTTTTTCGCTGATATCGAGCATCTTGCGGAAAGACTTAATACCACTGGCAGCAAGCGTGCGAATAGGTCCTGCAGATATAGCATTAACACGTATGCCTTCGCCGCCCATAGAGGTCGCTAGATAACGCACGCTGGCTTCAAGACTGGCTTTTGCCATACCCATGACATTGTAGTTTGGCAATACTGAAATACTGCCTTCGTAAGTCAATGTCAACATAGAGCCATGGCGCATTGCTAATAATTCACGAGCTTCTTTAGCCAAAGCAACAAAACTGTAGCTCGATATATCATGGGCGATATGACTGCCTTCACGCGTCGTGGCGCTAACAAAATCTCCGTTCAGCTGATCCATCGGTGCAAAACCAATAGCGTGTACCACGCCATCAATACCATCACCCCAATGGGCAGTCACTTGCTCAAAGCAAGCAGCAATAGACTCATCAGAGGCAACATCACACTCCAGTACCAAATCTGCTTCGAATTTTTCAGCAGCCATATCGACGCGCTTCTTAATTTTGTCATTTGGGTACGTTAGGATTAGCGAAGCCCCTTCACGGTGTAACGCTTCTGCGATAGCCCAGGCGATAGAGAGCTTACTTGCGATGCCAGTGACGACGAATCTTTGTCCTTGAAGTAGCATAATATTTCCTTTTTGAATCGATAGAAATTATCTAGAATCGATATTTATTTAGAGTTTTTAAGTGAGAAGTAGCAAGTGATAAAAAATGTAAACCAGAAGATGGCCCATTATACATGAATTGATTTAAGTAAACAGTCGTAAACTGTACTTGAATGCCGTTATTCAAATACACTCATATCAAAATATGATGCTGACAATGATGGTCAGTATATTTTAACAGGCAACATTGATAATAAAACCCATATACCGTTATCTTTTTACTGCTTATTTTCAAAAATTCAGCCATTAGACACAATTGCCATAGTGGCTTCGATGGCACAATCGGCACCCCTCTTGCGATTAAACGCTTAACTGCTCGCCACAGCAGTATGAAGTTAAGCAGATTTCGAGTATAATCACAGCCCTTCCCAGCTTGCATAATTTTTATAAGAATCCTTACATGATAGGATTCAACGTTAAGCTACACCCACATTTTGGATGGCTGCCAAACCTATGAGTAACACTCCCATCAT
This sequence comes from Psychrobacter sp. K31L, assembly GCF_017942195.1. Classification (NCBI taxonomy): domain Bacteria; kingdom Pseudomonadati; phylum Pseudomonadota; class Gammaproteobacteria; order Moraxellales; family Moraxellaceae; genus Psychrobacter; species Psychrobacter sp. K31L. Next base: position 291,213 of record NZ_JAGKSC010000001.1, read on the forward strand.
AACCCCAGATTATAAAGAAAGTACCGAATCTTATCGCCAACTGATTGAATCAACTGGCGAAGACTTAGATCGTCCTGGATTGCAAGATACGCCTATTCGGGCGGCAAAAGCCTTTGCTCATTTAACCCAAGGCTATCATCAAAGCTTAGATGAAGTGGTCAATGACGCAGTATTCCCATCGACCAACCGCGAGCTGGTGCTGGTGCAAAACATTGAGTTTTATTCGTTATGTGAACATCATATGCTTCCTTTTCATGGGGTTGCACATATTGGCTACCTACCGAATGGACAAGTATTAGGACTGTCAAAGTTTGCGCGTATCGTAGACATGTTTGCCCGTCGTTTACAAATTCAAGAAAACTTAAGTGAACAAGTGGCACAAACCATTATGGACGTGACGGGCTGCCGCGGTGTAGCCGTGGTGATGGATGCATCGCATATGTGTATGATGATGCGCGGTGTTAATAAGCAGCATTCAACCACACGAAGCACGGCGATGCTGGGCGAATATGTTCATGATAATCAAGCACGAAATGAGTTTTTGGGTGCTGTGCCTAAGCGCCAACCGGCATTTTAAAATGGTATTTTAGAATATTAAACATAAAAAAAGGACACTTATCAAGTGTCCTTTTTTATGCAATTTAGATATTTTTAAGACAAAAATACTGTTAGCGCGTAGTAAACCAGCCTTAGCTAACTGGTTTTACATCATCTACCCAGTTGCCATAACCAGCAGCTTCCATCTCAGCTAGTGGAATAAAGCGCATTGCCGCTGAGTTCATGCAATAGCGTTTACCCGTTGGGGCTGGACCATCGTCAAATACATGACCCACGTGCGAGTCAGCGTAGCGGCTGCGAATTTCGGTACGGGTTGAAAAAATACCACGGTCTTCTTTTTCGACGACCACGTCAGCGCTCAACGGACGAATAAAACTAGGCCAGCCTGTGCCAGACTTGAACTGATCACGAGAAGAATACAGTGGCTCGCCCGATATCACATCGACGTATAGCCCGGGCGCTTTATTGTCCCAATATTCGTTATCAAATGCGCGCTCGGTACCCTCTTTCTGAGTGACTTTATACTGAAGGTCACTCAGCGAGTTTTTCAGCGTTTCCTGTGTTGGCTTCACAAATGTCTTTGGATTGAAGCCAGCACTTGCTTTAGTAGTTGATGACTTATTTGATGTTAGTTGCTGTACGCTACTAGCAGTGGGTTTGAACTGGTTAAAATCTAGCTCATAATCTTTGCCATAGACGCTTTCGATAAACTGGTATCGACCAGAATTAAAAGTATAAGCCTTATAGCGTAGCGGATTCTTTTTGTAATAGTCCTGATGATACTCTTCTGCCGGATAAAAGGTGCTGGCAGGAACAATCTCAATCACTACTGGTTTTTCATATACACCAGAGTCTTGCAATGATTGCTTGGCAGCTTCTGCTATCTGCTTTTCTTGGGCATTATTATAGAAAATAGCGGGGCGATATTGCGTGCCTCGATCGACATACTGACCTTTATTATCAGTTGGATCAGCGATTCTCCATAGCGCCTGTACTATACCGTTATAGGTAATCTTCTTAGGATCATAATATACTTGCGCCGCTTCCGTATGACCTGTGCCACCTGCTGATACCTCTTTATAGGTCGGATTTTCAGCACTGCCACCTGTATAGCCAGACACTACTTCTACCACACCAGGAATTTTCTCATAGCCTGCTTCCACACACCAAAAGCACCCACCAGCAACCGTAGCCACTGCCAATCCTGGGGTTGTCGGTGCATAAGGATTAGCAGCAGTAGTGTCTTTCACAGTGGGGCTGGTTTCAGTCGAGGCACAGCCTGCATAAAAAGCACTGCTCGCCATGATTACTAACCCAATGACTTTAGACGGTAATATACGATTCATAACTATCTCCTAAAAGGACTTCATTCAACTATCATAACCTTTAGGTCTCACCGAAGTATTCCTATATTGTTATATATATATGTACAGCACGTCCAATTATTTTTCAAAAAAAGTCTACTACCTTATGGTAATAGACTTTTTTTAATTTATCAGTCGATGATTATAAGCAAACTACAATAGTCTATGCTGCTTTATCGCTACTTTTATTTTTACTAGCACGACCTTCACTGGCTTGCATAATCTTAGTCAAGATTTCCTTGATACCAGACGCTGGCATATAAGTCGGAACTGCATAAGTATCGCTGACTTCTTTTGCAGCAGCTTTAGCAATACTGTCAAAATCACTGGTTTTCATGCCTTTAACCGTTGGATCAATGTTTAAACTTTTGATCAACTCTCGTACTTGGGCGATTAAGTTATCTGCTATCGCACCGTTGCCACTGCTGGCTTGACCATGTTTGACCATGCCTGTCTTCTTTGCCAATTCTGCCAGTCGTTTTTCACTCGCTTTACGATTTAGGTCAAGCACATAAGGCAAAACGATGGCATTCGCGCGACCATGAGGAATACTATAATATGCCCCTAATTGGTGAGCAATAGCATGAACATAACCTAGGCCTGCTTTGTTAAAGGCAATACCACCGTAGTGAGCTGCGATACCCATCTCTTCTCGTGCTTTTAGATCGCCGCCATCTTTATAGGCCAGCGGTAGATAGTGCATGACTGATTTGACAGCTGAGGCCGCATAGTAATCAGTTTCTACACTTGCGTTTACGCTCATCCATGCTTCGAGCGCGTGTGTCAACACATCGATACCAGTATCCGCTGTGATGTGCGCGGGCATACCTTTCATAATAACTGGGTCTATAGCTGCAGCTAATGGCACCATTCTTGGGTCGATAGACAAGGCTTTCTGATGGGTTTTATCGTCTGATACCACTGCACCAAGCGTTGCCTCTGAGCCTGTACCTGCGGTAGTAGGAATGCAATACAATGGCATAGAAGGTTTTCTTGCTTTGAGAATACCGATAAGTTGTCTAGGTTTACAGTTATTACCTTGCGACATTGCAATCATCTTAGCCGCATCAATGACTGAACCGCCACCGATGGCCAGTATCGAGTCACACTTAGCGTCAACTGATTTGCGTAGTCCTTCTTCGACGACCTTAAAAGTAGGGTCTGGCGTGATACCATCATAGAGCTGGTAGCTGATGTTTTTACTATCTAAATAATCGGTGACTTTGGCAGGTATACCAAGCTTATTTAACACTGCATCAGTGACGATAAATACATTGGTACTGCCTTCGTTAATGAGCATATCACATATCTCATCACAGGCAGTCTCACCAACGAATAGCATTGGTCTTCTTATCGGTATCACATAAGAAAAGGCTTTTAGCACTTTGGCTCGCGTTTTGGCAACCGCCAAGTAACCAGCGTGCTGTAATGGATTGTTATTTACTAATTTAGAAAGACTGCTTTGCTTTTTACTGGGCATAAAAAATCCTTTTTTAATAATGCTTTAATGGCAATGATGACCATTTTGATCCGCTAACGATAAGCGATGCCAAAATAGGTAAATATATGGGTCACAAAAATATATCGATAGAGCAAACGAGTGTCTAAACTTATTGTACCACTGCATTTTTTAGGATGTCGCTATTATTATGAACTGGTATGTTCTGATTTTTGAGCCGTTTTTAGTTCCTGTTAAGTGGTACTCGCTTTTAATAACTGCTGAGCATATGGATGCTGTGGGTTATTAAATATACTTTCGGTGTGACCATACTCCACGCATGTGCCTTCTTTTAATACCATAATGTGCTGACACAGTGCGCGTACTACTTTTAAATCATGACTGATAAAAACATAGCTGATTTGCAGTTTGTCTTGGATTTCACGTAGTAAGCTGACCACTGTTACCTGCGTGGTACTGTCCAGCGCCGAGGTAGGCTCATCCAATATGAGTAGACTCGGCTTCATAATCAATGCGCGCGCCAATGCCACGCGTTGACGTTGTCCACCTGACAGCTCATGCGGATAACGCTGCACAAAATCCGCCGGCAAATGCACAGTAGCCAGACTCTCCATGACTGCCTGCTGGCGCGCGACCTTGTCCACGCCTTGTACCAATAGCCCTTCTTCAATAATTTGCATAACTGTCATGCGCGGGTTGATACTGGCAAATGGGTCTTGAAACACCATCTGAATCTGTGAGCGGAACTTACGCAGCTCGCTCTTGGACAATGCTGAGAGGTCTTGCCCATTGACGACTATCTGCCCATCCACACGTGCTTGGTTGCTCAGTAATTGACTGAGTGCGAGTGCGATGGTGGTTTTGCCAGAGCCAGACTCACCGACGATGCCCAGCGCCTGTCCTTTTTGTAACGTCATATCGACATTTTTTACCGCATCGAACCAGTGTTTTGTACCACCGAATAGGCTTTTTTCAATCGGGAACTGTACTTTCAGATTCTTCACTTCTAGTACGCTTGATTGCTTATCTGCATTATCATCGACTAAAGTTAAGGCTTGACCAAAGTCTTGCTGAATAAGCGTAAGGGTATAGTCGGCTTTAGGCTGACTAAATACCGCTGACGTTTGCCCCTGTTCAATCGTTTGGCCTTGGCGCATGACGACGACATCATCACTGTAACGCCTGACTAAATTGAGATCATGACTGATTAATATCATCGCCATATTATGCTGGCGCTTAAGATCATCTAATAGTGCCAAAATCTCGTGCTGCAAAGTGACATCAAGCGCGGTAGTCGGCTCATCGGCAATTAAGATATCAGGCTGCTGAGCTAATGCCATGGCAATCATCACTCGCTGACGTTGACCACCTGATAGCTCATGTGGATAACGGTTCAACTTGTCAGCAGGATCCGTAATATTGACATCATCTAGCAAAGCGATGCTGGTTGCTCGCCATTGCTTTTTTGGCACGCCGCTTAGACGCAGTGATTCGGCAATTTGTTTGGCGACCGTATGTAATGGATTCAATGCGGTCATCGGTTCTTGAAACACCATGCCAATACGCTGCCCACGAATAGGTCGTAGTGCAGCATTACGCCCTTTGTCATTGGCTACCGGTAATTTAGACATGCCTGCTGTGCCTGCCAGCTGAACCGCACCCGTGATAGTTAAACTATCTGGTAGTAGACCTAATAGCGCAAGACTGGCAATCGATTTGCCAGAGCCAGACTCACCAACGATGGCCAAGGTTTGCCCTTGCCGCAGCTCATAAGACAGTTCGTTGACCAGTTGGACGCCTGTAGCAGTTGTGATACTTAGACTATCTACTGTCAACATGAGCTTATCTTGTACACGGTCGAGCTTTTCATTCGACGTGCTATTTTTTTTATTAATCATGGTCATATTAAGAGCGCCTCGGATCAAACGCATCACGCAGCGCTTCGCCTACAAAGATGAGCAATGACAAGATAAAAGTCAAACTAAAGAAGCCTGACAAAGCCAGCCAAGGCGCATCAAGGTTGTTTTTCCCTTGCACCATCAGCTCACCTAGAGACGGTGAGCCGGGCGGTAATCCATATCCCAAAAAGTCCAGCGCGGTCAGAGCAATAATATTGGCCGTTAAGATAAACGGTAGTTGCGACAAGCTTGACGCTAAGGCATTGGGCAAGATATGTCTTAGCATAATCTGACTGTCCGACACCCCAAGATTGCGCGCGGCTCGCACATAGTCAAAGTTGCGGGCGCGCAAGAACTCTGCCCGCACCAAACCAACCAGACCCATCCAGCCAAATAACAGCATTAACCCAAATAACATCGTAATACTGGGGCTGAATAAGCTAACCAAAATAATAATCATAAACAGTTGAGGCATACCGCCCCACACTTCCATGAAGCGCTGCCCTGCTAGATCCACCCAGCCACCATAATAGCCTTGTATTGCACCGACGATAATACCAATTAATGCGCCCGCGAGCGTCAGTGCTAGACCGAACAATAACGATACCCGCATACCATAAAGTATCCGCGCCAGCACATCACGCCCCATGTCATCAGTGCCAAGCCAATTCTGAGCGTTTGGTGCTGCTGGATAAGGCAGACCCAACTCAACATTCGGCGTCTGATCGGCAAACGGAATAAGCGGCATCACATAAAAGCCCTGCTCATCAATCAGCGTTTGCACCGCAGGATCTTTATAATTGGTTTCGGTCTCGAACACACCGCCAAACGTCGTTTCAGGATAGGCTTTTAATACAGGAAAGTAATAGTCGCCTTGATATTGCACCAGCAGTGGCTTGTCATTGGCAATGACATTGGCCGCCATACAAATGACAAATATCACCGCAAAAACAAACAGTGATATCACCCCAAGCCTATTTTGGCGAAAGCGGTTTAGGCGTGCTTGCCAGATAGGGTTCAGCCGACGTTTTTTTGGCATAGAGACAGGAGATGCAGATGAAGGCGTTGAAGGTAATGGATGACTTGACATTAGCGCCCCTCAAAATCAATACGAGGATCGATTAAGTGATAACTCAAATCACTGATTAACTGTAATAGCAGTCCGACCAAAGTAAAAATAAACAGTGTGCCGAATATCACTGGATAATCGCGCTGTTGAATGGCTTCGAAACCTAACAATCCCAAACCATCAAGCTTAAAGATAATTTCAATGAGAAAATTACCGGCAAAGAAAATCCCAACGATAGCAGCTGGAATACCTGCGATGATAATTAACATGGCATTACGAAACACATGCCCATACAACACTTGCCGCTCTCCTAAACCTTTGGCACGTGCAGTAAGTACGTATTGCTTGCCGAGCTCTTCTAAAAAACTGAATTTGGTTAGATAGGTCAAGCCAGCAAACCCACCAACCGTACTTGCCAACAGCGGTAAGGCCAAATGCCAAAAATAATCTTTCACTTTACCAAGTGTGCTTAATTGGTCAAAGTTTTCGGACGTTAGCCCCTGTAGAGGAAAAATATTCCAGTAACTGCCCCCAGCAAAGAACACCAGTAAAATTACTGCAAATACAAACACGGGTATCGCATGTCCGATAGCAAGCAGCATGGCAGTGACTTTATCAATCCCTGAGCCATGATGCATGGCTTTATAGACTCCAAGCGGAATGGCTATCATATAAATCAGCAGCGTGCTCCAAAGCCCAAGCGAGATTGAGACTGGTAGCTTTTCTATGATGAGATCAGTCACCGATTGGCCTTTAAAAAACGACTCACCAAAATCCAGTTGGGCATAGTTTTTTAGCATAAGCCAAAATCGCTCGGGGGCAGACTTGTCAAAGCCATATTGGGCATTGATCGCAGCAACCATCTCCTCAGAGAGACCACGCGTCCCTTGATAAGTGCTGTCATTACCACCTGCACTGCCCGCGCCAATATTACCACCGAGCGCATTGTCTTTTGCACCTTGCTCGATAAGCGCCATTTGCTGCTCAACAGGCCCTCCAGGTGCCGCTTGCACAATCACAAAATTCGCCAGCAATATCAAAAATAGCGTCGGTAATATCAACAGTAATCTTTTTAAGATATAACGACCCATAATGGCAGCTTCCTAAAATAAACAAATATCGGAACAGAAAAATGAGCAGCTAACACTTAGTTAAAAAGCAATGATCTAAAAAACAGCTATCAAAGATGCATGAGGCTTTAAAAGTTGTTTTTCAGCTCACGTAGCGCCGCAAATACCGTCAAAGACTTGTCATCATCGATCGTCACTTTGGATTTAACTCCTGCTATCACGCTCGGTTCTTGTGTGCGTAAAAATACATTTATTGCGCGCTCATGCTCTAGGGTCACTGGTAATGTCGGCACATTTTGTGCGGTTTTCGACTCTGCTTGCGCCAATGCTTGCTGCATCGTTTCGTTGTCAGGCTCAATAGATAGCCCAAAACGTAGATTGCTGGCTGTGTACTCGTGTGCAGGATATAGCAATGTCTCGGCAGGCAGTTCATTTAAACGTTTAAAGCTATCATGCAACTGCTCAATCGTACCAGTAAAAACACGCCCACAACCGCCACTGAATAAAGTATCCCCACAGAAGCAATGTTTTTGCCCATCAATATCCAAGATATAAGCCATATGGCTGGCGGTATGCCCTGATATATCCCAAACTTGTGCAGAGCAGCCCCACGCACTGACTGTACTACCGTCTTTTATCGTTTGATCCTCATCCACTGTATGTTCACTATGTGCGACTAAATGCGTCATCGGGTAGGATTCTTGCAACTCTGCAACGCCCCCAATATGATCGTGGTGATGATGAGTCGTCCAAATCGAGGTAAGTTCTAACTGGTTGTCTTCTAGATAGCCAACGACAGGTTCAGCTTGACCGGGATCAATGACAATCGCTTGCTTATTGTTTTCATTGATTAATGTCCAAATATAGTTGTCGCTAAATGCTTTAATTGGGTGAATACGAATACTCATATTAAATCCTTACAGATGATTGTCTTTATTGCAAATATCTTTTATTGATTCTCTTAACATCAAATAAAACTTCAAGATTAAGCGTCATATCATTTATTGTTTTAAGTACTGATTGACGCGTGCTTCTGCTTCTTTATCAACCCACCAGTAGTCAATACCGACGGCATTGGTTGGCAGTTTTTTAGTATGACGATATTGATCCCAATAGGCGACATTGGTGCCAGATTTACCATATAGCGGCACTAAATAATGCCCTGCGCGTAGCAAGCGATCAAGTACCTGAGTATACAACACAATCTCTTCACGATTTTCAGCGCCGCCCAACGCTGCTACCACTTCGTCGATAGCGGCGTTTTTTATACCAATCGTATTATGATTACCAGGCTCATCGGCAGCAGCGCTGCCCCAAAATGCTGCTTGCTCAGCACCAGGAGACAGACTTTGGGCAAATACATCGACAACCATATCATAATCGAAACGTCGCATACGCTCATAATATTGTGGCCCATCGACTTGGCGCAAAGTCGCATCAAATCCCAGACGTTTTAGATTACGAATATAAGGCAGCAATACACGGCCCATGGTCTCGCCTGTCATCAAAATCTCAATCTGAGCAAGCGATCCATTAGGTTGATACAGTTTCATATCGTTATAATAAAACCCAGCATCTAACAAAAGTTGCCGCGCTTTTAGTAACCCTTCACGGTTAAAGCCGTTACCATCACTGGTGGGCAGCTGCCATTCTGCTAATACGGCTTTACGTTGAATCGGCTCAAGTTTAGATAATAATGGACTTAGCACCTGCATTTCTTGACTAGACGGCGTACCCGTTGCCGCTAGTTCTGAGCCATGAAAAAAGCTCTGCAAGCGCTCATACTGCCCATGAAATAAGGTCTTATTCATCCATTCAAAGTCATAAGCGGCGGTCAGTGCTTGACGAACTCTAATGTCCTGAAAGATTGGGCGGCGCATATTCATGACCAAGGCTTGCATCGGTACTGGGTTTTGACTGGTGATCGTTTCTTTATTAATAAGACCCGCTTTTACTGCTGGAAAATTATAACCCGTTGCCCAATTAGAGGCTTTGTTCTCAGGGCGGAAGCGATATTGACCAGACTTGAAACCCTCAAAAGCAATCTCATCGCTTTGATAATAGACAAACTTAATCATATCAAAGTTATAACGACCACGGTTGACCATCAGATCACGTCCCCAATAATTGGGATCACGTACATAGCTCACCGAACGCCCTGCATCGACCCGACCTAGCTTATAAGGCCCACTACCCATCAATGGCGTTAAGCTTATCTTTTCAAAATCAGCATCGATAGACGACTTTGAAAAGATAGGAAACTGTCCAACCGTCAGTAAGATTTCTTTGTTTTCAGTAGAAGCAAAGACAAATTTGACTTGCTGATCATCAATGACTTGAATGTCTTGGATATCACTTAGATAACTGCGAATGTACATCGGGCCTTTATTCAATATTGCCTCATAAGTCGCTTTGACATCGCGACTGGTCACTGGCGATCCATCCCAAAAACGGGCAGCAGGATTGAGGTGATATATAATCCAACTGGTGTCATCAGGATCATACGTTACCTTGCTTGCCAACTGCGGATACATCGTAAAAGCTTCATTTAGTGAGCCCGTCATCAAAGTATCATATAGGTAATCGGTACCAATCATCGCCACACCCGTGGTCATCCATTTATTGGCAGCATTAAAGGTGCCACGCGCATCGAGCGATAGCGTACCCCCTGTCGGCGCGTTTGGATTGGCATAAGGCATATAAGGCGCGTTGACATATTCAGCAGTACTATTATGTGCAAGCGCAGTAATGGTAATTGGTGTCGCCATACTGGCTGGTATCCAACTCGCCATTGCCACTAATAGGACGGTTTTTAGCATGGTATTTTTTATCATAATAAAGTTATAACAAACCCCTCTGCTAAACCAAATGGATGTATAGAGAATTTACCTAATGACTGAAAACTCATCGCAGCTTAAATGAGACGCAAACAAAAACATAAGCTATCACAACAGCTGAAAATTTTATCATAACAAACTTAGGTTTTTTAACCTAATAGTTTGCAGTGTTAGGTATAGCGCATCATCTGCCCTAAAACAATAATAATTCTCATAAAAAAAGACGCAGCTCATAAGGTTGCGTCTTTTTTCTCAAACCCGTACTGACTTAGGCGTGTTTTTTTTCAAATTCAATCATAAAGTCGACCAGTTGCTGTACCCACTCAAGCGGTACAGCATTGTAGATACTGGCACGCATACCGCCGACATCACGATGACCTTTTAGATGCAGTAAGCCTGCTTTTTCTGACTCTTCTAAGAATACTTTATCAAGGCTACTGTCTGCTAAAGTAAACGGCACATTCATGATAGAGCGATACTTAGGCGCAACTGGATTGTTATAAAAACTGCTGTCATCAATCGTTTTGTAGAGCAGGTCTGCTTTTTGCTGATTAATTTTGCCGATAGCAGCAACGCCACCCTGCTCTTCCAACCACTCAAATACCAATCCCGCCAAGTACCAAGAATACGTCGCTGGCGTGTTTGACATAGACTCTTTGTCAGCTTGATGCTCATAGTTCATTAGCAGCGGACACCACTCGCTTGCCTGCCCTAATAAATCCTCACGGATAATCACAATGACAAGTCCTGCTGGACCGATATTTTTTTGCGCACCCGCGTAAATCATCCCAAATTTTGAGACATCAATTGGCTGTGACAAAATGCAAGAAGACATATCAACGATAATTGGTGCAGCAACGGTTGGCGGCTCAAATATCTGCAAGCCATGAATCGTTTCATTGGCGCAGTAATGGAAGTAAGCTGCATCTTCACTCAGATTCCAATCGCTTTGATCAGGTACATCGGTAAAGTTGCTTTCTTTGCCTGTTGCAACCACATTAGTCTCGCCAAGACCTAGTTTGGCATAGCGCGCTGCTTCTTTGACTGCTTTACCTGACCAAGCACCTGTCGTTAGATAATCTGCGCGCCCACCGTTTAATAGGTTTAGTGGAATCGCTGAAAACTGTAAGCTAGCGCCGCCTTGTAAAAATAGCACCTTATAATTATCTGGAATGTCCATCAACGAACGCAATTTAGACTCAGCTTTTTCAGTAATCGCCAGATACTCTTTACTGCGATGGCTTACTTCCATGACCGACAGTCCACGTCCTTGCCAATCCAGCAACTCTTCTTGAGCGCGTGATAATACGGCAGTTGGTATCGTAGCAGGTCCCGCTGAAAAATTAGGTACACGGTTAGGAGCAGCTTGGGTAGTCATAATCATTATCCTAAATATGATGAAATCATCGTTGTTTGTTGGAGCGTAAAAGTTGCCTATCAAAATTATTTTAAAAGTAATTTTAGTTGTCTTTATTTGCTAATGGTTATTTTATTTATACAAATAATTTACCGGCATACCAATGAGCAATTGGGCAGATAGCTTAACCAGATAATTTCTCCCAAAGCTGCCGCTTTAAGCTGCTATCAGCAAGCATTTCCTCTAACGTGGGCACAGTCGTAAAGTGAGGATGCTCAAGCCCTTCAGGCAATGCGGTTAATGCTGCTACTTTTATCTCCTCGCTACGACCAATCTTAAAGACATATCCAGCAAGACTGGCATTGGCAAGTTCGGCGGTGTCCATACCTTCACAGATAGGAAAAGAGGTAGTCTCACAAGTGATTGATAGCGATTGAGTGATATTTTTCCATAGCTTTTGACTGTCATTATTAAGTGCTTGGATATCAACCAAAATCACCCAATCGCCATAGCGACCACCTTGCAAATCAAATGGGGTGACTTTTTTAAAGCTATCATCACTATTTATATGAGCAATAGGACTTTGCCCGATAGCGGCAGTAGTTTGCTGAGTTATCTCGTCTACGAGAGACTTAACAGGTACGTCACCTACAGCTTTGACACTAGTATCAAAGCTATAGGTAACGGGGCTTTGTTCGTTGGGTTGTTCTATCTCTATATTACTAGCATCATGGTGATAGTGACGAATAGGCTCATCATTGACGAGCGCTGATACAGAATCAGCAAACGATATATTCGACATATCAACGTTCGCAGCAGCATTACCTTGCTGTTCTATACTTGGTTGTTCGATGTTTATATCAGATGGTACAGCCTGAATGCTAGTATTATCTTGAGTGCTAGTATCATCTGTAGGATCAGGAATAATAGGCACAGAGATATCTGCCATATTAGTAGTAGCTGAGCTTGGCTGTACCCATTGATTGATACCCATCATTGCTAAAATTTGACGCTGCTGCATACGATGTTGCAATACAATTAGCGGGTCTTGGATATCACTCATTCGACTCTACTATCCTACTTATCTTAAATGGGTTTACAGATTTTTAATGCTAAAAACACGTTAAAAAAGAGTTTCAAACATCTCGCTCTTTGTCAGCCGCATAGACATAGCGCTTCAATCAATTCAATTTATTAGAAAAGCTGCCGAACGCCTAGCCAATGCTCTGCTAGTAGCATCAAGCAATCGTGCTCATCTTGACTGACTATCGTATCGTGTAACATCACCGTATGCAATGTACTCAGCCATTGCCGATATTCATTATAATCTATTTGACTGCTATCCTGTTGCTTCTCTCGATAATTATCCTCAATCTGAGTATCTGTGATGGACACCCTAGAGGTGGATTTTTGAAAGCTAGGTACAGCGTCAATGATGGCCAGTAGCTGGACGCTATTCAAACCTTGTGCCGTCAATAATAGCCATTGCAAATTTGCATCACTGACTTCGGTCAAAGTAATGTCAATCAAGCGCGCATGTCGTCTCAAATCCACAATATAGTGGGCAACACTGTCATCATTATAACCAAATAGCGAGCTATCTAGCCTCGATATCATTTGACCTTTGACATCTTTCGTTAAGCGATAAGCCAACAAAGTAAGCATCGTTGTATCAGAAGCCCTAAGACCATCAAACACCTGACCTGACGGATCAAGCTGAGCAACGATACTGTCCGTGCCAGCCTGCAATGTTTGCTGCCATGCAGTCTGTCTATCTGTACTTTTATCATTTAAAACTTTAGACAATATCGGCAACAGTTTCTGTAAATGCAGCGCCTGCCATAGCGATAAAATCGATGGTACTTGAGACACTGCATTCTCTGAGTGGGTGAATCCTGACTTAGCTGTATCAGCAGAACCATCATCATTGACGATACTATCAGCAAAATTTTGGCTTAAATCAGCCGTCAAGCAGCCCTGAAATAACTCAAATATGCCCTGCTGATAGCGCAACAACATCGTACGGCACTTTTTTTTCTGGACATAATGCTGGTAACTTTGATTGCTATGGCTGCTCTCATGCTTCAGACGTAGCTCTGCAATCACGCTTTCTGATAGGTCGTGCTGACTCAAGTTCTTTATGGCAGTCGTGATTAGAACACTGTCCAATCGTCGATCAACACTCGCCACGGTTTCTATCAATTTATGGTCGATGGCATGCGGTAGAATTTGCGATTGGCAATTATTATCGGCTTTGTTAGTAGAAATCTCGTACCAAATGTCAACCAAGTCATAAGTACTTGTCGTTGCTAGAGCTAGAGCTTGACCCTGATGACAAAGCATCACAGCTTCGATCAATGCTTGTGCGCCTAAAGGATGATGACTGTGATCAAGAATGTACTGTGGCAATGAGATTTTTTGCATATCATCAGTGCTAATGAGCGCTGCCAATGGCAAATCGCTATCAGGTTTTGCCTGCCAAGGTTTTAATAGTTGATGAGTGCCAGCATCTTGCGACTTTACCTGCAACCGTCCATCAATGATTACATCTTCTGCTACAACAAAATCTAGCCCTTTTTCTTCTTCTTTCTCTACTCGACTATCCAAGGCTTGAGTAGAGAGTGGTTCTGCGTAGAGCGATTGTTTGTTAGCATTTTCCTTTTTATTAATGCTTAGGCTATTTTCTTTTACTTTCCCCACATCCCCGAGTCGACGCTGCTCATATATTTCTTTTATTTTTTGCTGATTTATCTGTTTATCTTTAGCGACTTGTACCGAAAATTGATGATACGCATCAGCATTAATAGCACCCATACGCTCAGTCAAGCTTGGATGGGTAGCAAACCATGACACATCGCCCAAATCCGCCCCACTACTGGCAAAGAAAAAATGACTGAGTCCATTGATATCAGCGATGCCAGATAGACGCGAGCCAAGTGAGTCTTGATGGATGGCTTTTAAGGTTTCTACAATCGCCGGCGAACGTGTCAATTGCACGCTAGTGGCATCAGCAAGTAGCTCACGCTGGCGGTTGAAGCTGTGCTTAATCAACTGAGCACTTGCCATACTAGAGAAGCTCAAGCCATGTAATAACAATGTCCAAACACTACGCGGTGCTTGACGATCTATCACAGGTCTATTTTGCACCCATTTCGACTGACGCTTGGCTGAGGACTGCTTTTGTTGTGGTTGCTGCTGCCAGTAAGCGACCCACTCACTATGCGTGGTAAAACTGGCGGTTTGCGCCTCGGTACTGCGTGCAAAATTATCAACTTGTCTCTGTGATAGAGACTGATGGGAAGTGATATCAGTATCAAAGGAACGATGATTGGAAATTGGATCACTCCAGTCATATAGTATTTGCAAGCCTGCCAATATCACCATCAGCTGTAGATTGAAGGTGGCATCACCATGCAGTATATGACCATATTCATGACCAATGAGACCATACAACGCTTCATCAGACAATTTATCTAGCGCGCCTTGGGTAACGACCAGCACCATATCTTGGCTATGACGACCAGCGACGAAGCCATTGATACCCTGCTCATCAGGTAATACATATAAGATCGGTGTATTCAAGCCCGAGGCAATCGCCAACTGCTGGGCAATTTCACTATAACGACGATAGACTGGTGGAAAGTCACGCTCATCACGCACGGCTATATGGCGTGAACTATAGCGAACTTTCTCCTTAGTTTCGTGTTGATGCGCGACCCCGTGGCTGTGCTCCCATGCTTCTTGACTATTATCGATGAACAGCCTAACCGCTCCTATTCGCTGAGCAATAGCGCGGCCACCTGCTCTCAGGCGGCGATACTCTAAGAAACTACCACCAATGAAACTACCTAATATCAAGATAATGACCAGAACCAATACCCAGTGAGATATACCGCCCGTAAATACAGTTAATAGTAGCCCCATGACAGCCAGTCCTACCGCCATATGAGCAAGTACAATCAGCAAAAAAAGCCCATAAAGGAATAGACTGCGCCGCGTACGTATCCGCTGTTCACCGAAAAAATCCATCAGTTTAGGCTGCCTAAAGTTCACCAAATTTATCTAAACCTCAGCCCATATTGACAATCGGTGCCTGAGCAATCGCTTCTCTATCTTCGAACACTAAAGGACTGAGTGGACGAAAGCCAAAAGTCGTACTGACGAGGTTATTGGGGAATATTTCGCGGTCGTTATTATAAAACATCACGCTATCATTATAATGCTGACGAGCAAAACCAATACGATTTTCCGTATTGGTTAACTCGTCCATTAATTCCTTGATCATACTATCGGCTTTTAGCTCAGGGTATGCTTCAACGACAGCAGAAAACTGACTCAACGCTTTAGACAACATACCTTCTGCTTTTGCAAATAGCGCCATATGATCAAGCGATTCTGGCTGATGCTTATTAGAGTCTTGTAGCTCTTGAGCATGATTACGCGCACTGATGACGCGAGTAAGTGTTTCTTGTTCATGGCTCAAATAACGCTTGGCTGTTTCGACCAAATTAGGAATCAAATCATGACGACGTTTAAGCTGTACATCTATCTGTGCAAAACCATTCTTTGCTTGGTTACGTGCGCGTACCAGCTTATTAAATATCGTGATGCCAAAGACTACTGCCAACACTACAATAATAATGAATAGCCAAACAAACATCTTCATAATCGAACCCCAGAGTGTCTAGAATGTTAATAAAAGTTAATACATTGTATTTTAACCTATATTAATCAATGAAGCTTTGAAATTAAAGAAATTAAAGAAATTAAAAAGTAAATCGAATGAAATTTTGGACAAAAAAAAGCCCTTTACAATGAAGGGCTTAATACATCATAAAAGCGTCTTTGATACTTCGTCAAAACTAATATCAAATTTTAGGCAAAAAAAAGCGACTCCATCAGCACATCCTCGGCACACATCATAACTATTACCGTTGCTACCTTCCGGTCCTGGCGGGATTCATAGAACAATGTTGCGAGGCTACCAATGGAGCCACCAGATGCAAATTATACAAGGATTTTTTAATTTTACAACCCCTATCTTAAAACTGTTTGTTTTAGACGGGAAAATGACCCTGTAACTTAAGTCAGCAACTTAGCCCAGTAACTTAGGTCACAAAATTCTCACAGCAACTCACAGAAATTTTGCTATTTTAGTGAATGAAGTTGCACACATATCAATATTTAGAAAATAAGAGGTACAGCTTCTCATATAAAGACCATTAAAATAAACTTAGGAGATAATAATGAAAAATACTTTACTTAATAAAGCAGCACTGGCTTCTGGTACGGTTTGTCTCATGACCGCAATGATGGGTAGTGCCCATGCAGAGCCAACAGGCTATGACCAGCTAACGTTTCAAACAGAAGTAAAAGAAGAGATCCAAAACGATGAAGTAAGAGCCAGCTTGTACAAAAAAGCACAGGCAGCAGATTCTAAAACTCTAGCCACAACGCTCAATACATCCATTAATAATGCTATGAAAATTGCCAAGCGCTACCCTAGCGTCACTGTCAGCACCGGACAGCAACGCACTTATCCACGCTATGACAAAAACGACAAAATCATTGGCTGGACAGGTCAGGCAAATATAGATTTGAAGAGTACAGATTTCTCAGCGACCAGCCAGCTCATTGCTGATTTACAAGAAACATTGGTTATGGACAATCTGAACTTTGGTGTCTCGGATACCAAAAAAGATGCTTTAGAGCAAAAGCTAATGACCGAAGCCTCTCGCGCTTTTCAACAGCAAGCCAAGAGCCTCACCCGTGCTTGGGACGCTCGTGGCTACCGCGTCGTTAATGTTAACCTGAATACAGGTAGCAACTATCCACGTCCAATGTATAGCGCCATGAGTATGAAATCAGGAATGGCAGACGAGGCAGTGCCAAGCCAAAGCTTTGAATCTGGTAATAGTACTGTATCAGTCACTGCTAACGGTACCATTGAGCTGACTAAATAATTGAGCAAAGTTCGTCCAATGTAAGATGACTGAACAAAAATAAAGGAGCATTCACTTATCACAGTGACTGCTCCTTTTTTAAATTCTCAACAACAAAATAGCTTAAATAGTTTTATTACTCTAGGGCGTGTCTTCATTTCAAAAATGGCGATAAAAATGCGATAAATTGCCGTCAAACAAGAAAAATAGCGTAGATAATATCGGGATATTAACCAGCTATTTGACGATGTTTGGCAAGATTTAGCCATTTTTAGCCCATTTAGATGACTATCGATTGAATTGAAGACACGCCCTAATCAGCACCTATACAGATTATTTGGTAAAAGCATCGTTAGCGATAGATTGACTGCTCTGTACTTTTTGTAGACTACCGTCCTGTTGGCGCAGTTTTAACATCACTTTTTGATGCCAAGGTAAATTCTGATAAGCCAAAAGCTGTTTTGCAATCTTCTTATTGTTTTGCAAAGTTGTATTGTTTTGAATCACATAAACCGTGCGCGCGGCTTGTTGCAGCGTTTGACCTTTCACGCTTTGAATGACCGCCGTTATCGTATGAGCGCCTGGCAACGCATCTATCGTAGCAATCGTCGCATTTAGACCTTGAGCGACTTCGTTGCCGTCAAAATAAATACGGACACTATCACCTGCTTGCAGCGCAGGCTTAATTTGTAGTGCTACATTAATACTTTGCGCTGGACGCCGATAAGCACGTTCTTCGCTGGGCTCAGTGATAGCCAGTTGATAGTTGATTGGTGCTTTGACCGTTGCATCGTTGGTAGCAGGTATAGAGGCGGTTTGCGTGGCATTCGTAGCAGTCTGATTATCTCTAGTGCTATTATTTGAGCCACTCGTTTCATTACCTGTCGTCACTGTCGTCTGACTGACTTGTTTACCCACCTGCTGCTCATAGCTTTGCGGGCGATCAGTGAAGGTCACCTGACCTGTTTGCTCGTCGACCACTTTATAAATGGGTGCAGCATTTGCTAAAGGCGCACAGAGACTGGCTATGGCAGTGATCGTCAATAGCCCTACCTTCGCATGGCCTTTCGAAACATTCAGTTTTGATGATGAAATCATAGTCAGTCAACCTAATTAGTGTCTACTATTAATATACTTTTACAGTAACCATTATGCGATACTTTCAAGTCGAAATCAGTAGTGATTTTGGAGAAATGTTATTCATTTATCTTGTGCGCTTTATCCGCAGACATAAAAAAACCAGCTAAGAGTTACTTAACTGGTTTTTATTCATTAAAACAATATTGAGTCTATGCTATAAATTAGCAGCTGTAATACATGTCAAATTCAACAGGATGTACAGTCACGTTCAGACGTTGTACTTCTTCTTCTTTCAAAGCAATAAACGCTTCTAGCATGTCTTCAGTGAATACATCACCTTTTAATAAGAAGTCATGATCGTCACGCAACGCTTGTAACGCTACATCTAAGCTTTCTGCAACCGTTGGGATTTGTGCTTCTTCTTCTGGTGGCAAGTCATATAAGTTTTTGTCAGCGGCTTCACCTGGATGCATCTTGTTCTGGATACCGTCAAGGCCAGCCATCAACAATGCAGCAAACGCTAGATATGGGTTAGCCGTTGGATCAGGGAAACGGGCTTCAACACGTACCGCTTTAGGGCTGCTCACGTGTGGAATACGAATAGACGCTGAACGGTTAGACGCTGAATAAGCAAGTTTAATAGGTGCTTCATAATGCGGCACTAGGCGCTTATAGCTGTTGGTTGATGGGTTGGTAATGGCGTTCAATGCACGAGCATGCTTGATAATACCACCGATGAAATACAATGCTGTTTCAGACAGACCCGCATACTCATCACCTGAGAATGTGTTTACGCCGTCTTTTGAGATAGACATATGTACGTGCATACCTGAACCGTTATCACCAACGATTGGCTTAGGCATAAAGGTAGCTGTTTTGCCAAACTGATGCGCAACGTTATGAACAACATATTTCAATTGCTGAACTTCATCTGCTTTACGAACCATGGTGTTGAATGCCACACCAATCTCAGACTGGCAAGAAGCAACTTCATGATGATGCACTTCAACTGTGCCTTCGCCAACGATTTCTTCGATGCGTTCACACATGACAGCACGCATATCGTGTGAGCTATCGATTGGTGGTACTGGGAAATAGCCGCCTTTAACACGCGGACGATGCGCCATGTTGCCCCACTCGTAAGTCTCGCCAGTCGACCATGCTGCTTCTTCAGCAGTGATTTTATGACTAACGCCAGACATATCGATTGACCATTTAACGTCATCAAATACAAAGAATTCAGGCTCAGGACCGAAGTAGGCAGTATCACCAATACCAGTAGATTTCAAATACTCTTCAGCGCGGCGAGCGATAGAACGTGGGTCACGATCGTAGCCCTGTAGCGTTGATGGCTCGATGATGTCACAAGTGACCACAACAGTGACCGCATCAAAGAACGGGTCTAGAAAAGCCGTTTCTGGATCAGGACGCAAGATCATATCTGACGCTTCAATACCTTTCCAGCCAGCGATAGATGAGCCATCGAACATTTTGCCATCTTCCATCACATCTTCGTCAACGCTATGCGCTGGGAAGCTGATGTGCTGCTCTTTACCGCGTGTATCGGTGAAGCGAAAGTCAACCCATTTAGCATTAGAGGATTGGATAAGATCTAATAGTTTATTCGACATGAATAGTCTCCGTTGTGTTGATCACGTTATTGCGATTTAAAATTATGAGTGCAGTATTCTTGTTCAAGAATGTTAGATGTGCTTTTGAGACTGAAATAATGCATACGATATTCTGCTTATTATCAGCACTATTCAGCGTATTAGTCAAGATACTCATCTAAAGCGTTTTTTCAATCAGACCAACAGTCATCTCAATGGTCTAAAAATACGCCAAGTCAATTCTAACGTTATTCTAGCAATATATAACTCATAATGCTGAACTCTTCAGGCACTTGTTAATAATTATTTTTAGACCTGTCTCTTTGTGGTCACAAATAATCATAACAGCATAACTGCAAGGGCTATGCCAACTCTCTAAGAACCGAATGGTATTAATGGCTAAGGCAACAGCATTACTGATAGCAAATACAATAACTTATCATAAAAAATACACACATATGAAGACTGTTATTCCGATGATTATCTTTTTAACACTCCTTATATAGAGCAATGAACCGCACTACCATTGCACCAAATTAGTGTGATTATTAATGTAATGGTAATAACTCGCTCTATTTTGGTGCGATTTAATATCTAGAGTTATTTAGTAATCTCATCATCATGCGCCATATTTGATAGAGCACGAAATAATGGTAAGATAACGGCATCCCACAGCAGCAGCTGTCACTCTTATAGCGGTATGGCATCATGCATGGACAGTAGCCCATAGCAGTGCAGGCAATAGTAGCGCA
Source organism: Psychrobacter sp. K31L (assembly GCF_017942195.1). Classification (NCBI taxonomy): domain Bacteria; kingdom Pseudomonadati; phylum Pseudomonadota; class Gammaproteobacteria; order Moraxellales; family Moraxellaceae; genus Psychrobacter; species Psychrobacter sp. K31L. The sequence continues at coordinate 312,209 of NZ_JAGKSC010000001.1, forward strand.
GACAAATTCAACTATAGAAACACCTAAAAATCAATAAGTTGAACACAATGATTCTAATGATCGATAATTACGACAGCTTTACGTACAATATTGTACAGTACTTCGGTGAGTTGCAGCAGGACATCACTGTGTGGCGTAACGATCAGATCACCATCGATCAAATTAAGGTCTTAGCTCCCGATGCCATTGTCATTGGCCCAGGACCGTGTGACCCATCCCGCGCTGGTATTTCGTTAGCCGTCATTGAGACTTTTAAAGGCATTATCCCTATACTGGGCATTTGCTTGGGACATCAAGCCATTGGGCAGGCATTTGGCGGACAGGTCGTCAAAGCAGGTGAAGTGATGCACGGACGTTTATCCGCCGTTTACCACAATGGCACAGGCGTATTTTTAGGCCTACCTAATCCCTCACAAGTCACGCGTTATCATTCACTCGTCATTGATAAAATCAGTTTACCCGAGTGTCTTGAGCTGACCGCATGGACACAAAATGTTGATGGCAGCATTGAGGAAATCATGGGTATCCGTCATAAAAAACTTGCTATAGAAGGTGTACAGTTCCATCCTGAGTCTATCTTGAGCGAAGCTGGTTATCAGCTACTCAACAACTTTTTGCAGACTCATAATCTGGCTGTACTAGCCTCAGACAAGCTACCGCAAGTCGGTTAGTTTTGACTAAAGTACTTGCTTTGATTACTCTATTCCAAATTCCTTATAGATCCATATAAAAAATAAAATTAAGCGAGACCATAATGAGTACGACGAAAATAGAAGAAACGCATACGCCAGATAGTATTGAGAGACTGTCCGATACAGAAACGCACAAGCTGCTGACGACCGCATTGGGTAGAATCTTTCAGCACATTGATTTGACCTTTGATGAGATGTATCAAGTGATGCTGATTATTATGCAAGGCAGATGTAGCGACGCTATGATGGGCGCTATTTTGACTGGTCTACGCATGAAAGGTGAATCCATCGATGAGATCACGGCATCGGCCAGCGCCATGCGTGCATTGGCGGCAAATATCGAACCAAGGAATTGTGACCATCTAGTCGATATCGTTGGTACTGGCGGTGATGGCGCGAATTTATTCAACGTCTCTACGGCATCGGCTTTTGTTGTGGCAGCTGCGGGAGCACAAGTCGCTAAACACGGCAATCGCGGGGTCTCTACTAGGTCTGGTAGCTCAGACTTACTTGAGCAGGCAGGTATCAGTCTGTCGCTCACCCCAGAGCAAGCAAAAGACTGTATCGAAAACCAAGGCATCGGCTTTTTGTTTGCGCCCAATCACCATAGCGCCATGCGTTATGCCAATCCTATACGTCGTGAGCTAAAATCGCGTACTATCTTTAATATTTTAGGGCCATTAACCAACCCTGCTGGCACACCCAATTTGGTCATTGGTGTCTTTACCGCTCAACTGTGTGAACCTATCGCCAAAGTCATGAAAAACCTAGGCGCACGTCATGTCATGGTGGTTGGCGCAAAAGATGGCTTAGATGAAATCAGCCTTGCCACCTCTACCACTGTCGCTGAGTTAAAAAACGGTGAGATATCCGTTTATGAGATGATGCCAGAAGATGCTGGCATCGAATCACAGACGCTGATTGGGCTCGATGTAGATTCACCAGAGCAAAGCCTTGAGCTGATACAGGCCGCTTTATCAGGCGCAGAAACCAACGACCGCTCAGTACTCAAAGCCCGCGATATGATTGCCCTGAATGCAGGCGCAGCGATATACACCGCAGGACTTGCTAGCAACTATCCTAATGGAGTTAGCCGTGCTCAACAAATCCTCCAAAATGGCGATGCGTTAATCAAGCTTGAGTCTTTAGCCAAATACACACAGCAGCTAGTGGCGCAGGATTAATTTGCAAGCACTAATATAGTGCATTCATTACCATCACTGTCTATTTTCATCTAACGATATTCGGATACCAGCATGACCACAACCCATTCAGACATACCTTCAGTGCTACAGCGCATTGTCGCTACTAAAATAGAAGAAGTAAAAAAGGCTCAAGAGGTACTATCTCTTGAAGATTTACAAGCCAAGGTCGCAGCTGATAATAAACCGCGTCGAGGTTTTGCTCAGGCATTGCGAGCTATCAGCACTGAAGAGAACGGTATTGGTATCATTGCTGAAATTAAAAAAGCCTCTCCCTCTAAAGGCGTTATCAATCATAACTTTGCCCCAGCGTTATTTGCTCAGCAGTACGAGCAAGCTGGTGCAAGTTGTTTGTCAGTACTAACTGATCGCGATTATTTTCAGGGCGATGACAGCTACCTTATTCAAGCAGCTAATACCTCAAGCCTGCCGATACTGCGCAAAGATTTTATGATTGATGAGTATCAAATATATCAATCCTATCTAATGGGTGCAGATTGCATATTATTAATCATGGCTTGCCTCGACGATGAGCAAGTACAAGAGCTCCATGCCTTGAGTATCAAACTGGGCATGGACGTATTGATTGAAGTACATACCAAGGCCGAGCTTGAGCGCGCCTTACAATTGCCACGCTCTGATCATAATATCTATGGTATTAATAATCGTGATTTGAATACTTTTGACGTTGATCTACAAACCACGCTCGACCTAAAAAATATTTTGCTCGAAGCATTGGCTACCGATGCTGATAGCACAGCACAGAAACCCCTTATCGTTACCGAGAGTGGCATTCATAGCAGCGGTGACATCCGTTTGATGCTGGAGCAAGGCATTCAGCACTTCTTGATCGGTGAACAATTTATGAAAACCGATCACCCTGGACAAGCGTTACAATCCTTACTTGCGGGCAGCGCAGCAGACGGGTAAAGTAATTCAAGCTTCAATAGACACTAGATCGCTTGAACAATGCGTGTGCTATACGGATTGTTCAAGCCTTTATTTATTCATCAATCAACGATACGTTAACTTTTATGTCAAATTCTCTATTTTCAAAAGAAATGCAAGACCAACTCAAAGAGTTAAAAGGACAGCTGACCAAAGGCCGTGATACCGATTCACCTGAAGGTGAAGATCAAAAGCCTACAGAACCTGTCTCGTTACTCACCCAAAAGCAAGTCAAAAAGACTGTCAAACAGTTGGACAGTGAGCATATCGACGACGATAAAGTTCTGTTTATGCAAGCGATGCATGGCGTCAATCAGCTCGATGACAAAAACGTCCGCTCCCCTGCCAACGCCGCAAAAGCGCGTAAACCTGATGCCGCCACACTTTCGAAACGTGCTGCCGCGCAAGGTAGTGAAGCTAGTGATTTAGGCGCTGGCTTATCAGATATGCAGGCGCTACTCAATCCTGTGGCTGGCGAAGCTTATTTGTCTTATAAGCAGCCGACCCTACAAAATAAAATTTTTACCCAGCTCAAACAGGGCAAGCTGCGTTGGTATGATGCGGTAGACATCCATGGCTGCACCATTGATGAAGCACGCGCTGCCATGACTCAACTGTTGAGCCAAGCGAAGCAAAATAATGAAACCATGGTAAAAATAGTCCATGGTAAAGGTAGCGAAGCTATTTTAAAAACTTGCGTCAACGGTTGGCTACGTCAATTGCCAGAAGTATTAGCATTTTGCTCTGCCCCGCCAAAAGATGGTGGAAACGGCGCGGTATTAGTACTGCTTAAAAAGCCTAAAACTGATGGTGAATAAGCTGCATCGTTAAACATAAAAAGGACTGCTTATTGGCAGTCCTTTTTGTTATGCTCATTATCAAAACGACTATTTATAGTCAGTGAAAAGTAATATCGATACATCATGCACTATTGATATCAATTTTTCTTGCTTGCTGTGCCTACGCAAACAGAGGCTACAAAAAATTGATATCAATAGTGCAGTAGCGTTTCTAGGGTGTTTTGACTATACATCATTTTCAGCGTCCAACTTCAGCGGCAAGGTACTCACTTAGGATAAGACATTTATGAGCCTACAAACTATTGAAAACACTGAAGAATTAGAAGAGCATATCATTGCTTTGATTGCCATCGAACCAAGATTTGCTCCTGTTTATGAGCAAGTTGGTGTGCCCAGTCTCAGGCACAATGCAGGTGGGTTTGAGCAACTAATGAGAGCGATGGTGGGTCAACAGCTATCAGTAGCAGCCGCGGCCAGTATTTGGAAAAAGCTGGTTGCGGCAGGTTTGACAACCCCTCAGGCTATTGCTGAAGCGCAGGACGAAACGTTACGAGCACAAGGCTTATCTAGGCAAAAGATGCGCTATATCCGATCCTTAGTAGCGCATGATATAGACTTTGCTACCTTAACAACCATGCCAAATGAAGCGGCTATAAAGACACTCACAGCCGTCACTGGCATTGGCCGTTGGACGGCTGAGATGTATTTATTGTTTTCTCTAAAACGCGATGACATACTGGCAGTCGATGATTTAGCGATTAAAGTCGCAGCGATGACAGTATTAGGTCTGGCAGAACGCCCGACACCGAAACAGCTAAAGGGATTGACCGAAAGCTGGTCACCACATCGTAGCGCCGCCAGCCTGCTTCTATGGTCATATTACGGCTTACTACGTGATAAAACTGCCGTACCTTTATAGTTCCCTATAATAGCTCTCCATACAGAATATCTGCCCATATAGAGAAAACTCATTTTTAAGGCTGGTTCCATATAGAAAAACCAAATTTTCTTTTGGTGTGCTTAAACTTACTTTTTCTTAGCATACGACTTTTGTGTTTCAGTGCTTTGAGTGCACCTTCCCTACTTACTGTTGCCATCGATGATTTCTGGTTATCACCTCTCGCTTTGTTGCTGCTTTTATTAATATCAACACTGCCGTTGCTACTAGAGTGATCATGATTGTCTAAGCTTACATTCGTTTCACCATCATCCGTATTGCTACTGCTGTGTGATGTATCTTCTTCTACCGATTCAACTGTATTACTTTCCATATGATGTTCAAGTTCAGCTTGATTGACAATCAACTGCTGTGTTGGCAAAGCATGCTCAACCTTATATTTTGCAACTTGGTTTAATACATCAACGAATACCACGTTTTGCTTGTCGTAAAACTCCATCACGTCGTTGGCATTAATATAAGCTTGTAATTGAATCACATAGCAGTCTTGGCGCAGCTCTAAAATGTTCACTTGGTTCCATTCATTATTGGTTAAATAATGCTCATTCAAAAACTCATCCAAATCCTTGACCATCTTAAAGACCACGTCGATATCAGCGGTACGCTTAAGATACAACTGATGAAAGAAGCGGAACATATCGCGTGAGGTAAAGTTCTCAATTTGCATGGACGAGAAGTCGCCATTGGGTACGGTGACAATGGTGCGGGTCAATGTGCGGACGCGTGATGAGCGAATACCAATATCGATAACGGTGCCTTCATAAGTACCGAATTTACAATAATCACCGATACGTACTGGCGAATCCGCCACAACTACAACGCTACCAACAAGGTTCTCAATGGTTTTTTGTGCACCAAGAGCGAAAGCCAGTCCACCCACACCCAATGCAGCAATACCGGTCGTTAAATCAAAACCCAAATTACCAAAGAAGACAATGACCGCAAATATAAGCAGCAATGCTTTGACGACTTTGCGTAGCAGTCCTAAGATTGAGACACGTTCAGTATGGTTTTTCTTATAGCTTAAGTTGACGGCACGCGTGAATATCGCATCGATGACACGCAGTAATAACCACGTTGTCGCTAGCCATGATGCAACCTCGGTAAACCGATTGATAGGCTCACGTAATGTGACTGACACGCCTGCATAGACCATGACTTCGGATAATATCAACGCCATAATGACGACAGCAAGTGGCAATATCACCTTATCAGGTAATGGTAACGGTACACCGCGTATGTGAGGATAAGTGATTCTCAATAGATGGTACAACAGCCAAACCATAATATAAGTGAGTACAAAGCTGCTCACAATCATGGTTAGCGCTGCAACCAAGTCAGCCAATTGATAACCAAAAACCTTTTTGCCGTCCAGTGAATCAACCGTATAGCGAGATACCAAGGTCGGCTCAGTATTTTCTATCACTTCTGGCACTGAACTGAGCGTATCACTTGAGAATTGCCAGTACTGATCATTGTTATTAGACACCACTCTTTCTAATAATAACGGCACGCTTTTTTCACCGATATTGATGACACCGACGTTTTCTTGGCTGGGTGGCAATTGATCGGTTAAATTGCCTTCAAGCGTATTATTGAGCTGCAAGTCAGGTAAAAAACGCCCACCAGCATCGAGTGCTTGCTTAAATTGACGCACCACGGTAGTTGGGTTGTCAGACTTTGATAAGTTAAGGTAATTGCTCGCCAATAAATAATCGTTTTCGCTTAAAGCACTAATGAATCCTTGCACCGTATGTCGAGGCGTATCTCGCCCAAAGGAATCAGGTATCGGCTCACTGCTCGCCTCACTAGTCCCGCCAAGTCCCAACACGCCAGCTTCAGCCGCGAAGGCAGCATTCGGCAGTATCAGGCTACACAATAAAGTCAGCAACAAGGTGGCCACTACCATGACTCTTGATAATGATGCTTTTAAGGGTAAAGGTAAGCTAGTAGGACTCATACGACGCTCAATAGACAAAACAAACCTCTTAATTTATAGATAGACATAGGCATAAAGAGAAAATTGCCTAAATAGCCAATGATCAACACAACCTGCCGCCATGATAGCAATTATAACTAACTGTCGTGTTTTTGATTACAAATTTTTATACCGAAGAATGTTTCTATTGATAAGCAATTATTGATACTGAGCACGGTTGCTAAGCAATAAATACCCTGTACATCGCTTTAGAATGGTTCAATGATCAGTCATCATGAAAATTCCTCAGCTTATCATGAATAAATATTGGCTAAAACTGGTTTATAAAGCGCGCATATTTATAGATAATGAACCCTGTGTAACTTGTCTACTGTTTTTTGTAAATTTTACCTTCTTAACTTTTGCTTTTGTAACCTTGGGAATCATTATGTTGTTAACACGCTCTTCTTCGTCTACTTATTTGCGGTGCTGTATTTTAAGCGCACTTGGCGTATTTGCCGTAAATACAGCCATGGCTGTCACGCCATCTGACCCTGACTTAGAGACAGTCAATGATAGTGAGCTGCCACAAGTCGAGCTTGATAAAATCGTTGTGACAGCGACGCGTACGCCTACCAAAACCAGTAACGTAATCGCCCAAACTCGCGTGATTGATAGCGAAGAATTGCGCCGTTATCAAGGGCAGACAGTTTTAGAAGCACTGAAGCGTCAGCCTGGCATCAGTCACTATACAAGCGGCGGCATGGGCACCGTTTCCAATCTTTATATGCGCGGTTATGATGGTAAGCAAATCTTGGTACTTATTGATGGCATACGTTATAGCTCGTTAAGCACAGGTAATAGTGCCCTAAATTTACTACCAGCCGACCAGATCGATCGTATCGAAATACTATACGGTGCGTCAGGATCTAGTATTTATGGTGCAGACGCGATGGGTGGTGTGATTCAAGTATTCACCAAAGGCAGCAATGTAGATCAAAGCAGCATGTCGGTTACTGCTGGTGTTGGCTCAAATGATCAATATTTATACGGTGCTAGCGCACAATTCGTCAATGATACTGGCACCGCTTTGAGCCTTTCAGCCAGCCACAACGAAACAGATGGTATCAATGCAACGCTACCCGATCCTAGTAATGAATACGCCCCTTACAACAAGGACGATGATGGTTTCGAAAGTGATAATTTTAGCATTGCTCTAAATCAGCGTATCAATGATCAATTGTCAGTAGGGGCTAGCGCTCTGTATAGCGAGTCAACGACTTATTTTGATAATGGCGCTGCAGAGAACGTGTATTCTGATCAAGAAACGGGTGCGGCTCAAGCGTTCGTTGATTGGCGCTACCAGCCAGGCGCTTCGGTGAAGCTACAGTATGGACACTCTATCGACAACATAGACACAGAAACCTATAGCAGTAACTATGATACAGAGCAAGATCAAGTCAGCCTAGTCGGTCAGTATGCTCTACCTATCGGTACAGGCATTTACGGTGCAGAGTATTTAAACCAAAGTATTGATACGACTGATTATGACGTTGATGACCGTGATGTGACCAGTGCATTTTTGGGTTATATATTGGCTAATGATCAATTCGATGCACAAGCAAACCTACGTTATGATGATAACTCACAGTATGGTGATGAGACTACTTACAACCTAGGTGGTGCGCTACACATCAATCCTAATCTACGTATCGGCGTTAGTTATGCTAAAGGTTTCCGAGCGCCGAGCTTCAATGACCTATACTCACCTTTCGGTGGCAATGCTGAACTAACACCAGAAACCAGTGATAACTATGAAGCTTTTATTGAATACGATACTCCTATTCAATCTACTCGTTTGACAGGCTATCACAACAAAGTTGACGACTTAATCAGCTATGTCGCAAGCCCCACGCCTAGCAATCCTTATGCAGGCTCTAGCGAAAACGTCGATGAAGCCAAAATCGAAGGACTCACACTAACATCAGATTGGATAGTCGATAATTACTTATTTGGTGGTAGCTATGACTACCAGCAGGCAGAAGACAATAGTGGCGGGAACAACGATGGTAATTTTCTTGCCATTCGTCCTGAGCATAAAGGTCTGATTTACTTAGGCTATCGCTTATCAAGCTTTGACATTCGTGCCGAATATGAATATGTCGGTGACTACTATAGCAACGTTGCCAATGCAGAATCGCAGTTTGTCGATCATTATGGATTGTTTAATATCAGCGGTAACTACCAGCTAACAGACAGCCTAACCATGGCAGCACGTTTAGACAATATTACTAATGAAAAGTATATTACTCTACCCGGTTACGACACTGATGGTATCAACTATTTCACCTCTTTGACCTATAACTGGTACTAGGTTTTTCTTAGTACCCTTCAGACAGTCTGAACTGAGAATAAAAAAGGTCATCAATATCGATGGCCTTTTTTTAGTGCTTTATATTACCGCTCGACATTTTACAGACCTAAACCGTCAGCTATTTATGTTATCCAACAGGTGACAATTCATGGATCATCTATTACAATAACGACCTCCGAGAGGTGTTGCGCCATGACCATAGATATTGCATTGAGAGACTAAAATCATGCAAATTATAAGTTATGTTAGGCTCGGTTAACTGTCGAGCGCCCTATTTTGGTCGCTCACAGCGCAAACAACGGCACCTGCGTTTTTATTCTTTTTATCATACGTTAACCACTGATAGGAGCATATTATGGACGCAGTGTCTACTACACCATCTGCCCATACGATCGATCCCTCTTTCACTGACTATAAAGTCGCTGACATCAGCCTTGCTGATTACGGCCGCCGTGAAATCACCCTTGCCGAAGCTGAAATGCCTGCCCTTATGGGTCTGCGTCGTCGCTACGAAGCCGATCAACCGCTTAAAGGCGCGAAAATCGCTGGCTGTATCCACATGACCATCCAAACTGCCGTACTTATCGAGACATTAGTCGCGCTAGGTGCTGAAGTACGTTGGACGTCATGTAACATTTTTTCAACTCAAGATCATGCTGCTGCGGCGATTGCTGCTGCTGGTATTTCTGTCTATGCTTGGAAAGGCGAAACAGAAGAAGAGTATGAATGGTGCTTGCGTCAACAAGTTCACGTTGGCGGTGAAACCTCAGGTCAGCTTTGGGATACTAACTTAATCTTGGATGATGGCGGTGATTTAACTGCATTGATCCATAATGATTATGCTGAGCTTCTTGATAGCATCCACGGTATCTCAGAAGAAACCACTACTGGCGTGCATCGCTTAGTTGAGATGTTAAACAAAGGTACGCTTAAAGTACCTGCCATCAATGTCAACGATGCCGTTACTAAGTCTAAAAATGACAACAAATACGGCTGCCGTCATAGCTTAAACGATGCGATTAAACGCGCTACCGACATGTTCCTTGCTGGTCGCCGTGCTTTAGTCATCGGTTATGGCGATGTGGGTAAAGGCTCTACGCAAAGCTTACGTCAAGAAGGCATGATCGTACGTGTATCAGAAGTTGATCCTATCTGTGCCATGCAGGCATGTATGGATGGCTTTGAAGTATTGTCACCTTACATCAATGGCGATAACACTGGCGGCGCAGAAAACATCAACACCCGCTTGCTAGAAGATACGGATATGATTGTTACTACTACTGGTAACTACCATGTATGTGATAGACATATGCTTGCAGCACTGAAACCTGGTGCAGTCGTTTGTAACATCGGTCATTTTGACACCGAAATCGACACCCAATTCATGCGTGACAACTGGCGCTGGGTTGAGATTAAACCACAAGTGCATCAAATCTTCCGCTCAGACGACGAGAATGATTATTTGATTTTGCTTGCTGAAGGTCGCTTAGTGAACCTTGGTAATGCCACTGGTCACCCATCACGCGTGATGGACGGCTCATTTGCTAACCAAGTATTGGCGCAAATGTATTTGTTCGAAGAAAAATTCGCTGACTTGCCAGCTGATGAGCGCACTGACAACTTATACGTCAGAGTATTGCCGAAGAAGCTCGACGAAGAAGTCGCTGCTGCTATGGTTGCCGGTTTTAACGGTACATTGACGAAGCTGACGGATAAACAAGCGGAATATTTGGGTGTACCTGTCGAAGGTCCATTTAAGCCTGACGCTTATAAATACTAAGAGGAGCCAGACTGTGACTAAGCCTGCTTTTTCCTTTGAGTTTTTTCCGGCCAAAACCGAACTGGGTCATGAAAAGCTACTCAGCACTTATGATGAGCTGAATAAGCTATCACCTGCGTACTTTTCGGTGACCTACGGTGCTGGCGGTTCAACCCGTAACCGCACTTTAGATATCGTTCAAGCACTATGTGCACGCGGCGATACTGACATTGCGCCGCATATGTCTTGTATTGGTGATGATAAAGCAGAAATCGCTGAATTGCTTGAGCACTACAAAAGCTTAGGTATCAAGCGCCTAGTCGCGCTACGTGGTGACTTGCCTTCAGGTCAGGTGGGTATGGGTGAACTACCATTTGCTGTCGATTTGGTAAAATTCATTCGTGAGCACTCAGGCGATCACTTCCATATTGAAGTGGCCGCGTATCCTGAGATGCACCCACAAGCGCGTAGTTTTGCGTTTGATGTTGACAATTTGGTCAATAAATATCAAGCTGGCGCCAATGCGTCGATTACCCAGTTTTTCTATAACGCTGATAGCTACTTATATTTGCGTGATACCTTAGAAAAGCGTGGGATTGATACAGTGGCTCAGCCATTGGTGGCTGGCATTATGCCCATTACCAACTCAAGCAATTTGGTACGCTTTGCTGATAGCTGTGGCGCTGATATTCCGCGTTATGTGCGTAAGCAGTTGGCTGACTTTGGTGATGATCGCAAAGCCATTCGCGAATTTGGTTTTGATGTGGTATATCGTCTATGTGAGCGTTTAATCAATGAGGGTGTACCTGCCATGCATTTTTATAGCATGAATAAGGTTGAGCCGAATAAGCGTTTGGTTGAAGCGTTGGGACTTACCGCTTAGACCTTTGTTGAACTTCTTGTTAAATGACTGGCATTCTTCGGAGTGCCAGTTTTTTCGTTTTACTTATTATCTATCTTGTCTTAACAACTGCTCTACACGACCTGTTTTACTTCCCAAATACCTGTGACAATACCTTTCCCTCCACCACTCATATTCTGCTAACATGTTGAGAGGGATTATTGTTCAATTAAAGGACTAAACGACTGTGCGACGTTTTTTTTATGCTATCAGTAACGATCTGAACACCACCTTTCCTACCCTTAGTACATTATCTATTGGTGCTAGTGTCGAATTAACAGACAGCATCGTTCATCATTGGTGCCGAGTATTACGCGCAAATATCGGTGATCAAGGTATTTTGTTTGATGGCTTTGGCGGCGAATATCAGGTAGAGCTACAAGCGATTAGTAAAAAAAATGCAACGGCTACTTTGCTCAGTCATTCAACGGATGACCGCAGCGCCCCTGTATTGACTAAAATCGCCCTAGTGATGAGTCGCGGTGAACGAATGGATTATGCCATTCAAAAGTCCACTGAGCTTGGTGTCACTGCTATTCAGCTCCTCAGCAGTCATCATGGTGAAGTCAATCTCAAACCCGCCCAAGTCGAAAAAAAGCTGGCACATTGGCAACAAATCGCTATCGCTGCCTGTGAACAATGCGGCCTCAATCGCCCTCCTCTTATCCTTGCACCACTGTCTATCAATGACTGGTTACGTGATTCAGCGACCAACGCTACAGACACAGCAATATCTGTCAGCGCTGCGGTTAGCCCTATTGTCGTGGCCCTCAGTGAAGCCCCTTATTATCAAGTATTAAACCAGCCAGCAGATAGCCGATTAATGATGAGTGTGCCAGCAGCGGGACAACCTCTGCAACCAGAGACACTATCAACCGCACTAACACAAGACAAACCCTACATTGAGCTGCTAATCGGTCCTGAGGGTGGTCTCAGTAATGACGAGTCAGTGCAAGCACAAACAGTAGGCTTTGCGCCTTGGCAGATCGGTAATCGCGTGCTACGAACAGAGACCGCGCCTGTCGTCGCATTGGCAACGTTGCACGCGCTTAGCCATTAATCACCGAACACCATTCTGTATATATGCTGATGGCTAGGTTAAATGAAATGCTCTGATACAACGCTTCTTATTGCTTTGCAAACTGGGAGATAGCTTGAGCCGCGGCACCTAGGTGATACATATGACTGACGGTGGTTATTGCTAGCAATAACTGACCAATTTTTTAGACTTGACGTTGACTTAGTGAGTCCAATTATGACTACTTTTACCACCCTACCGCTCTCAGATAAGCAGCAACTGCTGACACAATTATGTGAGCAATATGAAGACGCTATCTTTATTTTAGACGCAAACTTTCGTTATCTATCGGTCAATGCTATTTACGAAATTATGATTGGTTACAGTGAATCTTTTTTGCTGGGGCGACCACTTGGTATATATGCGGCTGAATTCTTATCAAAAGAAGAGCAAGCTATTTTAAATGATCTTACCAAAGCATTAGACAGCGAAGGATTTCATGAAATCGATTTTTCGATGGCGACTCGCTATGGACAAGTTCTGAATTGCCATGTCACTTACCGAAGCATCTACGTGGGAGAAACGGGTTATTATATCGGTGTGGTTCGCGATATGTCATCGGTCGTGAAAGATAGAAAACAAATGACTCATCTACTCAATTACGATCAACTAACAGGGTTGCCCAACCGCAAGGTTTTTTTGAGTCAAACCAGTGAGCTATTGTTAGAGAGTTATCAAGAAGTCGTGATTGTACGCCTCAACATTGATCGTTATCGTAACCTCGCAAGCCTACTCGGCCCCGACGGTATTAATACTCTCATAGAAAGCTTCGTACTACGGATCAAAACCCTAAAGCTCGAAAATTTGCATTGTTTTTCACACTTTGGTGGTGATGACTTTGCCTTATTATTTGAATGCACTGATGCCAATTCCGTACGTAATCAGTTAGACCTCTTGATGCAAATGTGTGAGCACCCTTTTTTCGTCAATAATGAGCCAGCAGAAGATACAACCATTTATTGTCATATCTCAGTTGGGGTCAGTTTTTTCCCTGAAAATGATCACGAAATGATAGGGCTGTTGACCAAAGCTGAAAAAGCCCTACAGTATGTTAAACAGCAAGGTGGTGACGACATCTGTTGGTACAACAAGACCATCGATGAAGCGACTGCCAATAGTTTACAGTTGGAAGCAGAGCTTAGAGCTGCCACCAATGATGTTCAGTTTGTACCCTATTATCAACCGAAATTTTCCTTAGATACTGGGGCTATTACTGGCTTTGAGGCGCTGGTACGCTGGCAGCATCCCACTCGCGGGCTGCTAAAACCTGTCCACTTTATGAATGCCATCATCACGCACAAACTGTCATTTGAGCTGTTCTCACAAATGGCGACTCAAATTGCGGAACAGTTGTCTATTTGGCAAAAACTTGGCTTTGATCAACATATTTGTATCAACGCCGATGCTGCTGAATTTAGCCATCCTGATTTCTTTGAGATGGTGAGCAACTTATTTGTGCAGCACGACATCCATGCCCATCAATTGCATATCGAAGTCACAGAGTCCTCATTAATACAGCGCCATGCTAATGTCAAGAAACAGCTCAACTTACTGAAAGAGTTGGGGATTTGTTTAGCGCTGGATGATTTTGGTACGGGTTATGCCTCTTTAAGCTATCTACAAGAGTATCCTTTTGACTTTATCAAAATCGATAAAAGTTTTATCTCTAAGATTGAAATGGATCGTACCCAATATGCGATCGTCAAGGCTATTTTAGAGTTAGCGGTGGCGCTTGATATGCAGGTCATCGCTGAGGGTATCGAAACCAAGCAACAACGCGATTTACTGTTAGACATGGGTTGTAAATATGGACAAGGCTATTGGTTTAGCAAACCCGTGACTGCTGATATCGCAACTGAAATGTTAACGCAGCAATATTTGTCTAAATGATAAGACTCAGTTTTTAATTGCAACTGACTAATCAGTATTTTAATCGAGAATCAGCCAATCATTTTTTAGTCGATCATTATCATTATTTTTTTCGCCTAACGTCGATTGCATAACGGATGCAAGGTAGGTTCATGACTTATCAGTGCTGTTACCAAACTTGTATAATCGCCTATGAAAGCCTATCTTTTATAGTGAATTTGTTAGAGCTTACTAAATATCAAACTGACTCTAACAATCACCATTCTTTTCAATACTATTTTATGCAATCGATACCTTAGATAGGTCTGCGACTTCAACAGACCATCTGGATATAGTCAATCCTGCATCATGCGCTAAACCCTAGCGCTGTCATAGGACGACCAGCTATTATTGATTGCATTACAAAAAGGACAGGAAGTTATGCAATACAAAGCACCTTTACGTGATATTCAATTCGTTATGCATGAGCTGCTCGATAGCGAAAGCCATTACAAAACGCTACCTGCATTTCAAGAAGCAGACCGCGAGCTAATGGATAGCTTGTTTGAAATGGCTGCAAGCTTTGCTGAAAATGAGCTGTCACCATTGAATCAAAGCGGCGATGCGGAAGGCTGCAAGTTTGATAACGGCAAAGTAACGACACCAAAAGGCTTTAAAGAAGCCTATAAAGCGTATTGTGAGCTTGGCTTCCCTGCTTTATCTGCTGAAGAAGCGTTTGGTGGTCAAAACATGCCGTTTTCATTATCAACGGTCATCAATGAGATGGTTGGTACGGCTAACTGGTCATTCTCAATGTACCCTGGCCTATCGCATGGCGCTATCCAAACCATTGAGCATCATGGTACTGATGAGCAGAAAAACATCTATTTAGAAAAAATGATCAGCGGTGAATGGTCAGGTACGATGTGTTTGACCGAAGCACACGCTGGTTCTGACTTGGGTATTATCCGTACCAAAGCTGAGCCAAAAGAAGATGGTAGCTATAGCATTACTGGTCAAAAAATCTTCATCTCAGCTGGTGAGCATGATTTAACCGACAATATTATTCACATTGTATTGGCGCGTTTACCAGGCGCACCTGCTGGCACAAAAGGCATCTCATTGTTTATCGTTCCTAAAATGACGGTTCAAGAAGATGGTAGCGTTGGCGAAAGCAACAATGTCGTTTGTGGCTCTATCGAGCATAAAATGGGCATTAAAGCCTCTGCCACTTGTGTCATCAACTTTGATGGCGCAACAGGTTACCTAATTGGCCCAGAAAACCGCGGCCTACAGTGCATGTTCACCTTTATGAACGTTGCCCGTATCGGTACTGCTGTTCAGGGCTTGACTGCAGCAGAGTACGCATTCCAAGGCTCATTGACTTATGCCAAAGATCGTTTGGCCATGCGCTCTTTGTCAGGTACCAAAGCACCAGAAAAAGTAGCTGACCCGATCATTGTACATCCAGCGGTTCGCAACATGCTATTGACCGAAAAAGCCTTTGCTGAAGGTGGCCGTGCATTGGTCTATTATCTCTCACATTTTGCGGATACTGTCGCAAAAGGTGAAGGCGAAGAGCTTAAATTTGCTGATCAAATGCTGTCATTGTTGACGCCTATTGCCAAAGCATTTTTGACCGAGACTGGTCTAGAAGCTGCCAACCACGGTATACAAGTTTATGGTGGTCACGGTTTTGTCAGCGAATGGGGTATGGAGCAAAACGTGCGTGATACGCGTATCGCTTGTCTATACGAAGGTACGACTGAAATCCAAGCACTTGATCTATTGGGTCGTAAAGTATTGGGTTCACAAGGCAAACTGCTTGCAAACTTTGTCAAAGTCATCCAAGACTTCTGTGATGAAAACAAAGAAAATGATGAGATGGGTCAATTTATCCGTCCACTGGTCAAGCATCTAAAAGAATGGGGCGATTTAACAGCGCGCATTGGCATGCAAGCCACTGAAAGCCCTGAAGCAGTAGGCGGTGCAGCGGTTGATTACATGTATTTCAGTGGTTACGTGACTTTGGCTTATTTATGGGCACGTATGGCACTTGTAGCACAAACCGCTATTGCTGATGGCAGCAGCGAGCCTGCGTTCTATGATGCTAAAATCAAGACGGCTCAGTTCTATTTTGCCAAATTACTTCCACGTACCACCACACACGTAGAGCGCATCAGCACTGGTGTTGAGCCGTACATGAGTATGGATGTTGAGCAGTTTGCCTTTTAATTAAAGACTTTGTAAATTAGCTAAGATACATGATCGGCAACATACCACAGTATGTTGCCGATTTATTTTGTAGCGCTGTTCATCTTGTTAGCACCATGCGTCAATGGTGGCTTTAACACTTGAGATGTATTTCAGCATCACAATAGTCGCTACTAACTTTTGGTGCACGCACAATTCACGAAGAAATACACAAGCTAAGCCTCTAATTTGCTAAACTTTAGCTATTAGCCATTAAGGTTAACTCAAAAAGAACAACCGATAATCTTAATGTATTTAATTTTTATTCATTTGAACTAAAGGACTGCTGATGGCTGTTTATAATGCCCCTCTTAATGACATGCGCTTCATCTTAAATGATGTTTTTAATGCAAATGCATTTTGGCAAAACAACGATAATTTGGCTCATGTTGACATGGACACTGTCGATATGATTTTAGAAGAAATGGCAAAACTGACCAAAAACGTTCTGCTGCCCATCAACCGTAGTGGCGATGAAGAAGGCGCTACTTTTCAGGGTGATGGCGTTGTCACTACCCCAACAGGCTTTAAAGAAGCATATAAGCAATATGCTGAGTCAGGCTGGGTTGGCTTAAGCGGTAACTCTGAATACGGTGGTCAAGGCTTTCCAAAAATGGTGACCATGCTCACCGAAGAGATGGTTTTTACCGCTAACCAATCGTTTGCCCTTTACCCTAACTTGACTGTAGGCGCAACGCTTTGTCTAAACGCAGCAGCCTCTGAAGAGCAAAAGCAAACCTATCTAGAAAAAATGTACAACGGCGAATGGGCTGGCACTATGTGCTTAACAGAGCCACATGCGGGTACTGACTTAGGTATCATCAAGACCAAAGCCGTACCTAACGATGATGGCAGCTATGACATCTCTGGTACTAAGATTTTTATCACGGGCGGTGAGCACGATCTAACTGAAAACATTATTCATTTAGTATTGGCAAAAACACCCAATGCACCAGAAGGCTCAAAAGGCATTTCGCTATTTGTTGTACCAAAATTCTTGGTCAATGAAGATGGCAGCTTGGGTGAACGCAATACATTGGCTGTCGGTTCTATCGAACACAAAATGGGTATCAAAGCATCTGCTACTTGTGTGATGAACTTTGATAGTGCCAAAGGCTGGATGGTAGGTGCCGAAAACACAGGCCTGTCTTCTATGTTCATTATGATGAACTATGAGCGTGTCACTATGGGTCTACAAGGCCTTGGTGGTGCTGAGCTTGCCTATCAAAATGCGGCACTTTATGCCAATGACCGTGGTCAAGGTCGTAGTGATACCCAGTTGCAAAGCCCAGAAAAACCTGCGGATGCGATTATCCATCATGCCGATGTACGCCGCATGTTGTTAAATGCTAAGACCAATACTGAAGCGTCACGTTGCTTTGCCATGTATGTTGCCAAGAACCTTGATGAAGAAAAGTTTAGTACCGATCCAGAAGCAGCCAAAGCGGCTTCCGCTCGCGTTGCTCTACTCACGCCAGTTGCCAAAGCATTTTTGACTGACAAAGCATTAGAAGCCACTATTGATTGTCAGCAAGTATTTGGTGGTCACGGCTATATCCGCGAATGGGGTATGGAACAAATCGTTCGTGATACGCGCATTGCCCAGATTTATGAAGGCACCAATGGCATTCAAGCCCTTGACCTACTAGGTCGTAAAGTGGCGCGCAATAACGGCAAGTATGTCACTCATTTCTTAGGTGAAATTCGTGATTTTGTAAACAATATGCAAGCCAACCATGGCATCAAACAAGCCACACTGGATGCTGCTGATACGATTGAAGCATTGACTAAAACTGTGCTTAGCAACATTGGCGAACGTAAAAATGAAATCAATGGCTGTGCCGTTGACTACATGCATGCCTTTGGCTACCTGTGCTACTCGTATATGTTTGCGTTGATGGTTGAAGCTGCTGACGGTCAAGAAGGCGAGTTCTACACGAACAAAGCCAAGCTTGCTGACTACTTCGTTGGTCGTGTATTGCCACGTATCGATGCGCATGCGCAAATGGTGCAAGCAGGTAGCGATCCTATGATGAACTTTGATCTTGACTACTTTGATGTACCTGCTAACTAATCAGCGATGTTTAATAATTAAAATATCATGACAAAAGGGACAGTATCGCTACTGTCCCTTTTTTTGCCAAAAATATTTTTTAAATAACTGCTAACAAAATAATTAACTATCGATGCATCGTTCCGATTAGAATAACGCAAAGCAAACTATCGCTTAAGTTACTTCATAGTATTACCAAGCTTTTAGTCATAACCTATATTGTATACCAGATAATAATATTCAAAATCTAACAATAAAAACGGTTGAAACCACCATGATAAAGGATGCGACGTGCCAGAATTAAAACGCATTTTACAGCAGATTACGGCGCTAAGTGATGTACCTGATCCTGCGGTACTAAAACGCTTAATAGATGAGCTACGGGTCACTGAAAAAGAGCCTGTCTTGGCCAATGATAACATTCAGAACCTCATTGATGTCATTCGTCAGCATCCAGAATATGGCGACGGCCTTGCCAGTTTTGTACTAAAGCTTATTATCCAGTACCGGCAAATTGCACTCTATACCGATACTGGCATTATGTCGGATCAGGGATTTTTTAATAGTTTGCGTCGTTTAGTTGGCCATCGACTTTTGCCAATACTACCGCAAGAGGACTCCGTGGTTGAGTTGGTTGGTTACCTATTTAATAAGCGTTCTGATGAGCGTTGGTTGGCCAATATCGACAAAGAAAAATGGGATGAGCTGGTTGAATTATTGAGAGTCAAAGAAGAACACTTAGATCTAGTCGCCACGGCGAAAAACAGTATTTTAAACGCGATTATCATTTTATCTTATCGCATCAGCGGTCTTGGCTTGCATCCTGACTTGATGGATTCTTACCCGCAAATGCTGAACTACTCAGCCTCTTTTGTGGCACAAAATCAAGAAGCGGTCTTATTTGTCAATCAATATAGGCAGGCGCATGAGCTTGATACTTTGACTGATATCACCCCCGAAAAAGCTGTCGATCCAGCGCCGTTGCTTGTCATGATTGAGCAATGCGAAGATATCGTTGCCACGGTTCGCAAACGTATTTATAAGACGGGTATTTCTATTCGACTGACCAATATGATGCTGCGCCTCGACCAAAGCTTGCAGCGTATGCGTATCTTGACTGAACTGGTGACTGATGATTATAACAAGCGTGATCTGGCCGTCATTGAACTGATACAAACGCTGATTACCACTGCCAATCGTCGCTATAGTATCGGCTATTTGATTGATAATAATACCAAACTGCTCTCGCGCAAAGTGACTGAAAACGCGAGCCGTGTCGGTGAGCATTATATTAGCACCGATAAATCTGGTTATCAGAAAATGTTTAAAAAGGCCTCTATCGGTGGCTTTATCATTGCTTTTATGGCGACCACCAAGATATTGGCTTATCATTTAGCCCTCGCACCAATGGGACGCGCCTTTATCAACAGTATGATTTATGGCTTGGGTTTTGTCTTTATCCATGTCATTCGCGGTACCGTTGCTACCAAGCAGCCTGCCATGACGGCGGCGGCTATTGCCTCCACTATATCAGATGGCTCTGGCAAGAAGTCTCATCAGCTAACCAAGCTGTCAGAATTGGTGGTCGATATTTTACGTACCCAGTTTGTCGCTATCATGGGTAATGTAATGCTAGCGGTACCGGTCGCTCTTATCATCTCTTTTGCTTGGCTGCAATATACAGGCACGCCGATGATTGATACTGAGAAGGCTGGGCATCTCCTACATGATCTTGATCCTTTTCGCTCGCTCGCCCTTCCCCACGCTGCCATTGCTGGTGTCTATTTATTTTTATCGGGTCTGATCGCTGGTTATTACGACAACTTAGCAGTTTATAACCATGTGGGCGCACGTATACAGCGGCATAAGTTGCTCAAAATTCTACTGCCTAAATCATGGCTACAGCGCTTTGGCGGCTTTGTAGAAGCGAACTTGGGTGCCATCATGGGCAACTTTTTATTCGGGGTGTTTTTAGGCAGCACTGCCACCATCGGCTTTATCTTCGGCTTACCAATTGATATTCGCCACATTGCTTTTGCTTCAGCCAACTTGGCACATGGACTGTTTAACATGTCCGCTGATGATATAAGCTGGAACGTCATCTTACTGTCCATTCTTGGTGTTGCTCTTATCGGTATCGTCAACTTGATGGTCAGCTTTTCCCTCGCCTTGTTCGTCGCGCTACGCTCAAAAGAAGTGCGCTTCTTTGAATGGGGACGTCTCACCAAATTGGTTTTTGGTCATATTATCAGTCACCCATCTGACTTTTTTTGGCCACGCGACAAACCGATGAAATATGCGCGCATCGATAGCCAAGGTCGTATGATATTTGATGATACTTCAGGGCAAAAAGGTGGCAAGCCTATACCTGCTAATTACGTTGTGCGCCGCTTATCGGACGTAAAAATATTGCCCAAATCCATGCAAGGCAGTATGAAAAATGATCCAGCAGTGACTGACATACAGTATGACAATCAAACATCAGACAGTAGTTTTGATCCTGAGATGACTAGTCGTGAAGCGTATAGCACCGTCCATCCAACCATGGCCAAACAAGTGATCGATCTCGATGATGGTCTGATGGATGACAACCTCAATAGTGTGCCGTACACCGATGATATTCAATATGATAGAAGCACTAATACGCTTGATAGCTTTGCGACTAGTAGTAATGACATAAGCCGCGATGAGGCAGACAATACTGACTCTGATAGCAAAGGTGCTGGCGATGCCAAAACCCCACTGCCAAAACCGAAAAAACCACCCAATCTGCCCAGTTAAATGGGCAGTTTTGGTGGTTTTGATGACACGCTTCAGTTAATGAGCTGCCATAATTATGGCGGATGACAATGCGCACTTGACGTTATTACCGCTTCATCACCCAATCGATAGGCTAATAAATGATTTCCCCAAACACAGCCGCCATCCAAAGCGCGCGCATGTGGCAGATCAACCTCACCTTTTAACGCTGCCCAATGACCAAATAGTATCTTACGCTTGCGCGGCACTTGCCACTCAAACCACGGCAAAAAATCCTTTGGCATCGAATCATCTAAGCTTGCCGTAAAACTAAATTCGAGCGTGCCATCCTGCTTGCATAAGCGCATACGGGTAAAGTAGTTGGCAATCGCGCGCATTTTGGTAAAGCCGTTGATACCTGTATGCCAATCATCGGCCGTCTTGCTATATAAGTGTGGCAACAACCGATCAAGCTGCTTTAAGCTGCCTCGTAATTGCGCCTCTAACTGCTGGGCATAGTCCGCTGCTGCTTCAATAGTCCAATGCGGCGGGATGCCAGCATGTACCAGTACGGTATTGGCATCAGGATAAGCCAGTATCGGCTGCTGACGTAACCAATGTAATAGCTCATCACAATCATCGGCAGCAAAAATTGGTGCGGTCTTGTCTTTTTTCTTAATTTTAGCGGCACCGCGCCAAACAGCGATCAGGTTAATATCATGATTACCCAACACCGTAGCAGCCGCGCCTTGCTCACAGAGCGCCTTGACATCGCGCAACGTATTCAGTGAGTCTTCGCCGCGTGCCACTAAGTCACCTGCAAACCACAATTTATCTTGAGTAGGGTCAAAATCCAATGTTTCGAGTAGATGAAGATACGCCGCATAACAACCTTGCAGATCACCGATGACGTACTGGTGGCGAAAACTCATAAATCCTCTATCTTTTATGTGATGACTTTTATACGATGATTTTTATTCATATCTAGGGCGTGTCCTCAATTCAATTGATCATATCTAAACGGGCTAAAAATGGCTAAATTTTGCCAAACATCGTTAAATAGCTGGTTAATATCCCGATATTATCTGCGCTATTTTCCTTGTTTGACTGCAATTTATCTCATTTTTATCACCATTTTTGAAATGAGGACACACCCTAGATAACTATTTTTGGATGATGAATTAATCTGCTACTTTGCCTGCCTGATTGCTCAAATTGACAAAATCTTTCACACTCAAGACTTCAGGGCGTGCTTGTGGATCAATACCACAAGCGGCAAAGTCATCCTCGCTCAACGTCGGCAACAAGGTTGATTTTTTAAAAATAGCACGTAGGGTCTTGCGACGATGGTTGAAGGTTTCGCGTACCACAATCGCAAAATACTCTTCGTCTTCTGCGACGATAGGTTTGTTGATATGCGGCGTCAGGCGAAATACAGCGCTGGTGACTTTTGGTGGCGGATTGAATGCGCCACGTGGCACAGTTAATAAATAATCCGTATCACAGTGGTATTGCATAATGACCGACAAGCGACCATACGTCTTGCTGCCAACGTCAGCAGTAATACGCTCGACGACTTCTTTTTGCAACATAAAGTGCATGTCTTGAATCACATCGGCATAACTGAGCAAATGAAAAAGTATCGGCGTAGAAATATTATATGGCAAGTTACCCACCACGCGTAGCTTACCGCGCTCGTCGCTATACAACTCACGATAATCGACATGCATAGCATTGTCTTTGATAATTTCAAAATTTGGATGGCTATTGGCACCGATACGAATACGCAGGCTATCCGCCAAATCACGATCCAGCTCTACGACCGTCATCGCATCCACTTCTGCCAATAACGGCTCAGTCAGCGCACCCATACCTGGGCCAATCTCGATTAAATTGTCATCGCGCTCTAAGCGAATGCTCTCAACAATCTCACGGATAACACTGCGGTCATGTAAGAAGTTTTGACCAAAGCGTTTACGCGGTTGGTGTTTGGCAGCCCGTAGGCTATTGGAAATGGTTTGGGCATCAAACGAAGTTTTGGACATAAAAGAGTCTTAATGTATAAAAGAGAAATGGGCTATGGCAGCAATATGCTGGTATTATAATGGCAAATTATACCACAGCTCATAATTAGGCTGTGTTTTTGAGACGTTTTATCGATAAGTTACTCACACCTTAGCGCAACCGACCCGAGACTTTTTATCCTCATAATCATTTGTCATAAGACCCGTTATGGGAATAAGATAAAAGTTATTAATGTGAAAGGTCAGCTTAATCTTTAGATTAAGCTGGGATGGTCTCGCGGTTTTTATTGAAAAACATTCTTAGTAATTATTGTGGGTAATTATGAGTCCAACCCTCTGCTACAATTTCCTTAACCGCTTGATCATAATGCTCTGGTAATAAATTATTTCTGTAGTAAATACTGTCTATGAGCTCTTCTGTAGTTAACCCACCTTTCAAACTATTAATCATTCTCTGATACGGCTCGCGAACTTCAGGCCATGACAACTCATCGCCCAGTACTCTACCAACATAAGTCATCATATAACTTTGAAAGGAAAAAGGTTTCTCTATTTTACCCTGTATAGCTAGACGGTATACAGGCTCGAAGGCTTCTAATACTGGTTTAATAACTTGTGTTTCCTTACTTACAGCTTTACTCACATCTTCGTCTGTCTATTGATCACGATATGTAGAGAAAGCCCCTATAATACCTTCTCTTGATTTCCAATTTATCAGCACCGTTTTAAACTCAATAGCAGCTTGCTCTATTTCTGGTTTATTCATATTAAATGTTGTCATGTTATTTCACCTCTATGACGATATAGAAATAAGCATGGTTTCCTAGTGAGGACTTGAACACTAGGCTGTAGGCTGTAGGCTGTAGGCTGTAGGCTGTAGGCTGTAGGCTGTAGGCTGTAGGCTGTAGGCTATTTATATCAGTAGTCAAAGTCATTTATAGTAGCTCAGTGTACATAGCAGTGTACTTTTTATTATAAAATAGCGAACCCCCATGTACAGGATCTATATCAAGAACCAGAGCTTGGCCAACGCGGATGATAGTCATCAACTATGAAAGGATGGGTATGGCGTAAGCCGTTAGGTGTAGGAGATCCTGTAGCATGAACATGACCTTCTGGTAGATTGGCATGTTCGTGCTCAATCTCTTTTAAATCAATAGACGGCCATACTCTAAAAGCCGCCCATACCGCTAGTGCAGCAGCACCGCCTAATACCGCAAAAGCTACGGTCATACTGTAGCGCGCACCTAACCAACCCGCTAATGGATAGAACACTAACCAACTGACGTGAGACAAAGCAAACTGAGCAGCAAACAATGCAGGACGATCTTCCTGATGTGAGGATCGCCATAGCAAGCGTCCAGCAGGTGTCAGAGCAGCAGAATAACCCAAACCTAGCACGAACCATAAGGCCATAAGCGAGTTTTGTCCCATCATCAAGGTACCAGCGAACATACCCACCACAAGCAACCCTACACCGCTTAACATGACGCTGCGATCTGTCAGCTTACCCAATAAACTTGGCAAAGCCAGTGCCGCAATCATAGAACCTGCGCCAAAGCTCGCCAATGCTAATGCGACTGCACTCTGAGTGAGTCCCATACCACCTTGGATAATCACCACGGTATTTACAAAGACCATAGACGCAGCGGCAGAAACGGCAACATTAACAGCGAGTAATCCGCGCAGTCGAGGGGTCGCTAAATAGATACGAATGCCGCGCGTGGTTCTATCATAAATGCTACGGCGCGCGGGCATTGCATGCGCTGGTAGCGTGACCGATACGACCAATATGGCAGACGCTAAAAATCCCAGTACTGTTCCCGTAAATAGATTGTGAAAGCTCATTACTGTCAGCAATGCTGCCGCTAACATGGGACTGACTAGACTTTCCATATCGTAAGCAAGGCGTGAGAGCGACAAAGCTTTGGTGTAATCCGCTTCATTAGGCAGAACATCAGGAATAGTGGCCTGAAAAGTAGGCGTGAAAGCTGCTGAGGCGGCTTGCAATACAAAGATCAACACATAAACCTCCCAGATTTGGGAAACAAATGGTAAAAGCAGGGCGACACCGGCTCGTATCACATCTAGTGTCACTAGCAGCGTGCGTTTAGGCAACCGTTCGGCAAAGGCCGCTGCAATGGGTGCCACGCCAACATAGGCAATCATTTTGATGGCCAATGCCGTTCCCATGACGACCCCAGCATTATTGCCTGCCAAATCAAATGCCAAAAGGCCTAGCGCCACCGTAGCTAGACCAGTACCAATCAGGGCAATCACTTGCGCGGCAAATAAATGGCGATAAGTTCGGTTTGCAAAGATACTAAGCATGGAGTGTCTCTTTAGATCAGTCGGTTGATCTTATAAGTAACGAGTTATTTCCTTGAACTCCTCTATAGAGTCCTGCTGATCTTTGTCAACAGCCCCTAATAAGTCTTCAAGGCAATGATCTAAATGGTCTTGAATTAACACTTTTTTAGCTTGATGAATGGCATTTTCTACCGCTTGCAGTTGCTGCGCTATATCAAGACAGGTTCGACCCTCAACCAACATCTCTATCGTGCTGCTTAAATGACCATTCGCTTTTTTGAGGCGTGTGATTACGGCTGGATGAGATGCGTGTACGTGTGGTTTTTTCATAATGACAGTGTCCTTTCTCTAGAGAGCGCCATTATACCTCACAAGACTTGAGATTTTATGGTTGACATTATCCCCCCCTAGGGGATAGTATCTTACTCCTTAAGTATTCGATTTGCATTTAAAATTTTCATAATTTTAGAGTTTTTTCTAAAAAGCACATACACGTATTCATCACTCTTACACTATAGGATTCTTAATGTATAGCCATGTCTACAATAGGCTTCCAAGATCGCCATGGGCGACTTGGCAGACCCGTCTGTTAGTACTCTCAATACTGCTTATTTGTCTTGTTACTGGTAGCAATGAAGCGCTTGCTCATGCGGTAACCGCAGGGGATAAAGGGTATATTCAGGAGATTTCAGGAGTCAATATTCTGCCCTTCATGTACTTAGGCGCTAAGCACATGATTACGGGATATGACCATATCCTGTTTCTCTTCGGGGTCATCTTCTTTCTTTACCGTATGAAGCATATTGGTGTCTATGTGAGCCTATTTGCATTAGGTCACTCCGCCACGATGATTTTAGGCGTGTACTTCAACATCGGTATGAATAGTTACCTGATCGATGCGATTATTGGTCTCTCTGTCGTTTACAAAGCGTTAGACAATATTGGTGCCTTCCAGAGATGGTTTGGGTTTCAGCCAAATACTAAAATAGCGGTGCTTGTCTTTGGTCTTTTCCACGGCTTTGGGTTATCTACTAAGCTCCTTGAATATGAGATGTTGCCTGACGGTCTACTCCCTAACTTACTCGCCTTTAACGTCGGTGTGGAGATTGGGCAGCTACTGGCTCTAGCCATCATATTAATTGGCATGAGCTATTGGCGTCGTACGCTAAGTTTCATCCGTAACGCCTATACCGCCAACGTGGCTATGATGAGCGCAGGATTTATTTTAGTGGGCATGCAGCTCACTGGCTATTTAATGTCTTCTTAATTCAAGGGTTTTTAATATGTATAACAGTGATACTCCTTTACAAGCTGAACTTCCCACTTCAAAGCAGCTCGTCAAATCTACTATTTTAGCTGGCATCGCAGCAGTCGTTCTCTTATTTACGGTGGTTCTTCCCGCTGAGTATGGTATTGATCCAACTGGGATTGGTAGTGTTCTTCAATTGACAGAAATGGGACAAGTTAAGCAGCAATTGGCAGATGAAGCTGCCGCCGATGCAGCGGGTTTACTAGCAACTGACACAATGACGTCTGAAACACCAAATATAGATGGTGTGACTGAGCAAGCAATGAGTGCCACACCCGCTGATACTGCCATCGCAAGTGGTGAATGGCGCGATGAAACTCCCTTTACCTTGACGCCAGGGGAAGGAATAGAGATTAAAATGAAAATGGATTCAGGTGCCAAGACTGAATACTCTTGGGTCGTGACAGGCGGTGAGGTCAACTTTGATACTCATGGCGATGCATTAGGCAAGGCTATTAGTTATGAGAAAGGTCGCGGCGTTGCCGCTGATGAAGGGGTTTTAGAAGCCGCATTTACAGGCAATCACGGCTGGTTTTGGCGCAATCGTGGCGATTCAGATGTTGAAGTTATTCTGCGTACCCGTGGCGATTACAGCAGTATTAAAACGATGTGAAAACAGTAGTGGTTAGTGCGATCTTACTGTTGCCTACTTAGAAACTGAATTGTTTTATCAAATGTGTAGCAACACTCTAAATAAATTCTAGTGGTAGAACACATTAGGTCTGCTGCTAGGTTTATTTAAAATTGGATAGCAAGGGCATAGATGCTGCTACTAGAAGTTATGAGAGAGTCGATTGGTAGGATAAATACTAGACGATATTCTTATAGCTGCATCAAGTGCTTGTAGCTCTGACTAACCATTCCACCAACTCACGAGCAGGAGCGTCATTCAAACACTGTGGGCAATTCAGATAGGTCATTACGCAGTCGTTCAAATCAGTGAGAATATGCAGTAATAATCCCAAACCAATTATTTTATACGGCTTAGGTAAAAACAACATAGCTGCATATACTGCCATCGCATAATAAGTATGGAGTGGATGAAAGTTAATACTGCATCGATTGGGCGAGAAAATAGGTGTGGCTAGTAGGTGATCTAGATCCACTAGCATAGTTGCTAACAAGATCAAATATACGCGTTTATAGTCATTACGAAAAAATGTATAGGCGATAATCAACGGCATACCGAAATGTAGAAAATAATGGATAACGGTTTGAATCATCGTTTTTTCCAGCTCAAGATAGTTTGCAGTGGCACATCAATCTCAGATAAAACATAAGGCATTTTTCGCCTTCCGAATGCATATGAAATATATTCATCATACACTCACTTCCTCTTTATCGTACCTGTCCAGAAAACAGCTAGTCCTGTTAGGGTATACCCCAAGGGAACCAGTCATTTCACCCTTTAAACCTATTAACAGACCACTTAAAATAGACCGCTATAATGGAACCACTTATATTAGAGTGTTTTTGATGATGCATAGACAGATAGGCATTGCTGGCACTAAAGTGACCCAATACTGCGTGACAATTCTCGCTAAGGCACCAGTTTTATACAAGAGGTCTATTAATAAGCGATTTATCCGCCATCTCATTTGCCATCAATAATGCTTGGTATAAGCTAGTGGCACTTGCACCTCCACGTCCCGCTAAATCAAGCGCCGTACCATGATCGACCGAGGTACGAATGTAAGGCAATCCCAAAGTTAGGTTGACCGTATCACCAAAGCCATGCGATTTTAGCACCGGCAACCCTTGGTCATGATACATAGCAATCACTGCATCACAGTTTGCTAAATGTCTTGGGGTAAATAACGTATCCGCTGGCATCGCCGTTGATATATTGACGCCTGCATCAATAAACGCTTGTAATACCGGATTGATAATCTCAATTTCCTCGATGCCCAAATGCCCACCCTCGCCTGCATGAGGATTAAGACCACAAACCAAAATGCGTGGCTGCATTAAGCCAAACTTCTCTCGCATATCATCGATGACGATTTGTACTGTTTGGCGGACATTGTCAGCAGTGATGGCGGCAGGAATATCTTTTAGTGCCAGATGCGTGGTGACAAGCGCCACTTTCATGGCTTGATTAGCAAGCATCATGACGACTTTCTCACAGCCACTTTGCTGCATAAAAAACTCAGTATGACCGCTAAACATCGTGCCATCGAGCAATTTTATACCAGCATCTATCAAGGCAGATTTTTGCAATGGTCCTGTGACGATAGCAGCAACTGTTTTGTTGGTTGCCAACTGATGGGCAACCGCTAATTGCTTGGCGACCATCGCTGAATTACTGATATTAATTTGTCCGCAAACGACTGGCGCAGTACAAGGCGTATTCAACAGAATAAAAGCACTATCCCTGTTCAAAGTTTGCTGTGATAGTTGACTTAAAAAATCATCAGCTTCTATGTTTACATCCATCGTTTGCCAAGCTGGACAGCTTTCGATTACGCCTGCCATTACAAGTGTATCTGCGCGCTTTTGCATAGCAGTGCTATCTGCCGTAACCCAAATGGGACGTTCAAAATCTTGCAACTTGCCTTCAGCCGCTAATAGCAGTACGACGTCCATACCAATACCAGCAGGCTCACCTGTTGTAATAAGCAGCGGCAGTCTTTTATTCGTCATAACAATGACCTTATTTTAAATTAAGTAATTGATTTTATTCTATTTATAATTAAACTTATCATATTCTGTATCTGGGCGTTATATTCTGTTTCACAGTCTAGGAATTTCTATAGCTACGGATTTAGTTATTTATCTCGTCTAAAAAAAGCACATAATGTGTTAAACTTTCGCCTCTGATTGTAGCATTTACAAGCAAGCGCAAGACCGCCTTTTATTACTTTTTGCGTTTTAGAACTTCTTATATTCTGGTATTTTTACCATAGAGTATGCCTGACTTGTTTTGCTACATGACCAACTCACATTCTTATACCGATTTTTAACTCATTAGGCACTCATGGCAGATACTGAAAAAACCGACGACTTACTCAATCAAACTCCGCCGCACAATATCGATATTGAAAAGGCTTTGCTTGCGTCTTTGATGAGTATCGAAGAGGCGTACGACAAGATTGCCGATATCGTCACAAAAGATGACTTCTACGCTGGACGACATCAATATATTTTTGATGCCATTGCCCATTTGGCAGCCGTCAATGAACCTTATGATACGGTCATGGTACACGACTGGCTAGAAGCGCAGAAGTTACTCAAAGGTGCAGGTGGTGACAGTTACTTAGCAGATATTTTGAGCCAAAGTCCCGCCACTTTATTTAACCTCACCGCTTACGCTCAGCGTGTACGTGAGCTATCTACTCTACGCCAACTGATCACTACTGGCAATGAGATGCTAGCGCTTGCCTATAATCCTAAAAGCCAAAGTGTTAGTGATATTTTGGACAGTGTCGAGGGCAAAATATTTAGTATCAATGAGCAGCACAATAAACGTGCCGAACAACGTGGCCCTGTGGGCATCACCTCTGTGCTGACCAATGTCATCGATAAAATTCAAGAGCTTAAATCCAATCCCGACGGCATGATTGGGTTGCAGACGCCATTCGCTGAATTGAACAATAAAACGCAGGGGCTGCAAGCAGGCGATTTAATCATTGTCGCTGCACGTCCCTCTATGGGTAAAACCACCTTTGCCATGAACTTGGCAGAAGGGATTTTATTTAACGAAGATTTACCAGTTGTGGTGTTTTCGATGGAGATGCCCGCAGAGTCTATTGTCATGCGCTTGCTGTCATCGTGGGGCGCAATCAATCAGACGCACTTGCGTTCGGGGCAAATGAATGAAGATGAATGGGCAAAAATGATGAACGCCATTCAACATCTGCAATCAAAACACTTGTATATCGATGACAGTACTGCCCTGCCACCGTCTGAGATGCGTTCACGTTGTCGCCGTATCGCCAAAAACCATGATGGCAAGCTTGGTGCTATCGTGGTCGATTATCTACAGTTGATGAAAGTACCCAATCTCGATGGCAACCGTGTGGGCGAGATTTCTGAGATTTCTCGTAGTCTAAAAGCACTGGCACGTGAGCTTGAATGTCCCGTCATTGCATTATCGCAGCTTAACCGCAGTCTAGAGAACCGCCCCAACAAACGTCCTATCATGTCGGATTTGCGTGAATCGGGTGCGATTGAGCAGGATGCCGATTTGATTATGTTTATCTATCGTGATGAGGTCTATAATGAAAACTCAGACCATAAAGGTGTGGCTGAAATTATCATCGGTAAACAACGTAACGGCCCTATCGGTACGCTACGGTTAGGCTTTGAGGGACAATTTACCCGCTTTATCAACCTAACTCCAGAGTACTATCAAAATGCCAGCTTTGAAAATGATGAATAACCAATCTTATAAAGTTTAAGTTTGATAAAGACGTAGAGGCTCGATCATCAATTAACAAATAATTTTTTAGAAAATAGCCAGTATCGCATCAATCCAATCGATGTAGTACTGGCTTTATAACTTCATAATTCTACTCATAAAGAAGGCGATTATGCGCACCATTACTATAAAACCAAAAGCCATTACCCATAACCTCAATCAAGTAAAACAACGTGCTCCCCAATCTAAAGTGTTGGCTATGGTCAAATCCAATGCTTACGGGCATGGCGTGGCGGCAGTCTTGCCAGCATTACAGCAAGCAGATGGCATTGGTGTCGCCACCTTAACTGAAGCGCTAGAAGCCAGAAAATTGGGGTGGAATAAAACCATAGGATTGGTAGAAGGTGCGTTTACCGCTGATGAATGGCAACAAGCGATTGATCATGAGATTAGCTGCGTGATTCACCACGGACCACAGCTAGAATGGGCCCTGCAAAACATTCCGCCAACTGGCAGTGCAACTAGAGTGGCTTGGCTTAAATACAATACGGGTATGAACCGTTTGGGTTTCAATGCTGAAGGCGTATTATCAGCAGCCCAGCGTTTACATGAAGCAGGCTATCGGCTAATACTAGCCACGCATTTTGCCAATGCTGATGACCACGACCACCCATTAAATGCGATGCAAATTCAGCGTTTCTCAGACGTATTATCGACTTTACAAAGTACTATTAGCCCAGATATCAAAGGCTCATTATGCAATTCTGCTGGTATCGTTAATTTTCCAGAGCACCATTATGATTGGGTACGTCCAGGCATCAT
This sequence comes from Psychrobacter sp. K31L, assembly GCF_017942195.1. Taxonomy (NCBI): domain Bacteria; kingdom Pseudomonadati; phylum Pseudomonadota; class Gammaproteobacteria; order Moraxellales; family Moraxellaceae; genus Psychrobacter; species Psychrobacter sp. K31L. Next base: position 344,557 of record NZ_JAGKSC010000001.1, read on the forward strand.
CTTATATGGTAGCTCCCCTGTTACTGACCAAAGCGCACAGGAATTAGACTTGCAAGCAGCGATGGATTTTAGTGCTCAAATCATCGCGCTACAGACTGTCAGTGCCAATGATGCTATCGGTTATGGTAGTCGCTGGCAAGCTCAGCAAGACACTAGAACGGCCTTAGTAAGTGTAGGCTATGGAGACGGCTATCCGCGTGTGATCAGTGACGACGCTTATGTCACTGTCATCGATGCTAATAGCCGTCAAAGCTACCGTTGCCCCGTAATCGGACGTGTGGCAATGGATATGATAGTCGTTGATATCAGTAGCGCACCCGAGAGTCTAGCCATAGATAGCAAAGTGGTTCTTTGGGGCGATGCGCCGCGCGTCGATGAAGTCGCAGGACATGCGGGTACGATTAGCTACGAGCTACTGTGCCGCCTCAGCATACGTCCAAACCGTGTACTGGCGTAGTCATCGAAACCTATCAGGATTTAACGGCTGACTACTCTGTTTTAACGGATTTGGTGAGCCATTGAATCTTGATAAAATTGCCCGTTTACATTGAAAGTAAATACGCTATACTAAAAGTTTGTTGTCAACCCCGCATACGCACTGACGCGATGCTATTGAACACTGATGACGTTTCACTGACTGCGATCGACTGCTAGGATTACTATGAGTTTGCGCCATTTTTTGACCTTATCTGATTTAACCAAACAAGAACTAGAAAACCTAATCAAACGCGCAAGCGAGCTGCGTAAGATGCAACACGCAGGCGAGATATATCAGCCTTTTGTGGGTCGTACGCTTGGCATGATATTTGAAAAGTCCTCCACTCGTACGCGCATCTCGTTTGAGACTGGCATGGGTCAATTTGGTGGCAATGCCATATTTTTATCACCGAACGACACACAGCTAGGTCGCGGTGAGCCGTTAGAAGATTCAGCACGTGTGATCTCTAGCATGGTTGATATCATCATGATTCGTACCTTTGGGCACGAAAAAGTTGAGACTTTTGCTGAATACTCCAGTGTGCCTATTATCAATGCGTTAACCGATGAATATCATCCCTGCCAATTACTGGCAGATATGCAGACCTACTATGAGCATCGCGGTAGTATCGAAAACAAAATCGTGACATGGGTTGGTGATGGCAACAATATGTGCTCATCATTTATGCAAGCTGCCAATCAGTTTGGCTTTGAGTTACGTGTGGCAGCGCCTTATGGGTTTGAGCCTGATCCGAAACTTATGGAACGCTTTTCACATTGCGTCAGTCTAGTAGAAAACGTGCAAGATGCGGCAAAAGACGCTAATTTAATCGTCACCGACGTGTGGGCAAGTATGGGGCAAGAGTCAGAGCAAAACACGCGCGCGCGTCGTTTCGCGCCTTATCAAGTGACACCTTCTCTATTGGACAAAGCTGATCCTGAAGTGGTGTTTATGCACTGCTTGCCAGCCCATCGCGGCGAAGAGATTTCCCATGATATGCTCAATGATCCCCGCTCTGTCGTTTGGGACGAAGCCGAAAACCGCTTACATGCCCAAAAAGCATTGATGGAATTTTTGCTAAAAGATAAGATCAAAATCTAAGAAATATAGCGATAAGCTATTTATCAACGAGCAAAAAACAAAAAGGCAAATCACATCTACAGTGATTTGCCTTTTTGTTTTTTGCTCTCAATTCGGTACATTATGATCAAGAAATTTTAACGAGTAAGTGTGATTACCCCATCACTACCCGCTTTTAGTAAAATATCCGCTTGATTGGCGGCAAAGATACCATTACAAACCACACCAACGATATTGTTCAGCTCTTTCTCAAGCGCTATTGGATTGCTCACATCTAAGTCATACGTATCTAAAATGACATTGCCATAATCGGTGACAAAATCATCACGGTAAACAGGATCGCCGCCCAGACGAGCTAGCTGCCGCGCCACATACGAGCGTGCTTGTGGTAATACTTCGATCGGTACTGGGAACGCGCGGCCTAGTATTTCGACACTCTTACTCTCATCGACCATACATATAAATTTATTAGATGCCGCCGCGACGATTTTTTCACGCGTGAGTGCCCCGCCGCCACCTTTGATCAATTGCAAGTGCTCATTGACTTCATCAGCACCATCAATATAAACATCTAGCGTACCAGCAAAGTTCAAATCGACTATTTCAATGCCAAGTGCACGAAGCTTATCTTCAGTCACTTGTGAGCTGGCAACCGCGCCAGCAAGCTTTAACTGCGGCAATAGCTCAATCAAACAGTTGACCGTACTACCTGTGCCTACCCCAAGTATCATACCGTCTTCGATATAGCTTAGCGCTGCTTTGGCGGCGGCTTGCTTCTGTGCTTGCTGATCACTCATCATAAATCCTTGGTAAAATAAACGTATCGTTTTAAAAAAGTAAATGGCAAAAGAGGTAAAATGCGCGGCTATTATAACCGATGACTTTAATGGATGTCAGCGTATAGCCGGTTCTGATAGCAAGATATCACGTCAATCTTTTACAATCGAGATAAATGTGGCAACCAAAATACCAAGGCTAGCAGCGTGGCTAATAATACTGGCGGTGTAATAATTAGCCCGATTTTCATATACTGCCCCCAGCTTATTTTATAATCTTTTTCTGCCAATACATGCAGCCACAATAAGGTTGCCAGACTTCCAATAGGCGTAAATTTTGGACCCAAGTCATTGCCAATCACATTGGCATAAATCATCAGCTCACGAGTAGCGGCAGGTACTTGCGCGCTATCAATCGCTAATGCGCCTACGAGAGTAGATGGCATATTGTTCATGACTGAAGCCACAATAGCGGAAAGAAACCCAGTCCCTAATGTTGCTATGAGATTGCCTTGCTTCCCTAACCAAGTTAAAACATGAGCACCGTAAGCGGTTAACCCTGCATTACCCAAACCATAAACGACCAAATACATACCGATTGAAAACAACACGATTTGCCAAGGCGCTTTACGTACAATGTCAGACACAGAAATGACAGCACCTTGACCACCTTGCCACCAGCGACCTGCGATAGCCATTAGCAGTAGCGCGGCGACTCCGGTGACGAGTGAAATAGGCAATCCCAAGGACTCCGTTGCAAAATAAGCAACCAGTAATAATGCCAATAGCGGAAAAGCCGCTCTAAAAACTAACGGATCTTCGATAGCAGACATTGGCGCGCTAAGATTGGCAATGGCATAGTGTTTTGGGATTTGACGTGCATATACCACCCATAGCACTGCTAATGTCGCGATGACAGAGACGATGTTTACCGGCACCATGACCGCCGCATAACATCCAAAGCCAATATCAAAATAATTGGCGCTGACGATATTGACCAAATTAGACGTAATTAAAGGCAGGCTGGCGGTGTCAGCAATGAAGCCAGTCGCGATGATAAAAGCCAAAGCGGATGGCGGTGAGAACTTAAGCCGTAGCAAGATAGCAATGACAATCGGTGTCAGGAGTAGTGCTGCACCATCATTGGCAAAGAAGGCTGAAATAAACGCGCCCAATATCACAATCATGGGAAACAACAAGCGCCCTTGCCCCTTACCAAGTCTGGCCACATGTAGAGCCGCCCAACCAAAAAATCCTGCTTTATCTAAGATAAGCGAGATAATAATAAGCGCCACAAAGGTAAAAGTCGCATCCCAAACGATGTCCCATACCACACCGACATCGGATAACTGCACCACACCGAAAGCCAAGGCGACCAATGCACCGCCCATTGCGCTCCAACCAATGCCCAATCCTTTAGGCTGCCATATCACCAAAACCAAAGTCACGATAAAAATAATGAGTGCGAGCATGGAGCAACCTTATTTACAGCGTATTAATTGTATAGTCAGTGAAAAGCAATATCGATACATCATGCACTACTGACATCAATTTTTTGTAGCCTCTGTCTGCGCAGGCACAGCAAGCGAGAAAAATTGATATCAGCAGTGCCGTAGCGTTTTTAGGGTGTTTTGACTATATAAGAGATTAGATCGATTTTTGATTGACACGTTGCGACACTGCTTCAGCGTTTTCAACCCGTTCTGAATAGCGATCAGTCAGATAGGCTGAACGCCCACGAGTGAGCCAAGTGAACTTCACCAACTCTTCGCAGACATCCACAAGACGCAGATATAAGGGCGACTTATCCATACGATTATCGTCGTTAAATTCCAAAAAGGCCTTAGGGATAGACGATTGATTCGGGATAGTAATCATCCGCATCCAACGCCCAAGAATACGCAACTGATTGACCGTATTAAAGCTTTGGCTGCCACCGCTGACTTGCATCACGGCTAAGGTCTTACCTTGGGTCGGACGTACGCCACCCAGTGACAATGGAATCCAATCGATTTGCGCTTTCATAATACTAGTAATGCTGCCATGACGCTCTGGACTGACCCACAGCATGCCTTCTGACCACTGCGCCAGCTCGCGTAATTCTTGTACTTTAGAATGATTGCTATCAGCATCATCAGGCAACGGCAAACCCGATGGATTAAAAATCCGCACCTCGCAGCCATACCAACGCAGTAAACGGCTAGCCTCTTCAGCCGCCAGTCTAGAAAAAGAGCGCTCACGTAACGAACCATATAGCACCAGTATCTTGGGTGGATGTCGTGGGTCGTTTGGTGCAATCAAAGACTCAATATCAATAGGTTGTATATTGAGTGAATCAATATTGGGCAAGTCACTTAGATTAGACAAGTCATCTACGTCAGGTTGCCCTGTATTAACCTTAACCATGATGTAGAGCCTCTCCATCTTCTTTAGTAAAGCTACTGACTGGATTTTCTAGTAATTCAAACACTCGCTCGGATGGTCGGCATAGCGCTGCGCCCTTATTCGTGAGCACGATAGGACGGTTGATTAAAATAGGATGCGCAATCATGGCATCGATAATCTGATCATCAGATAGCTCAGGATTATCTAATCCCAACTCATCATTAATGGCTTCCTTACTTCGTAATAACTCTCTTGGGGAGATGTTCATCTTTGCCAACAGCTCTACTAAGTATTCACGGGCTGGTGGAGTTTTTAGGTATTCCACGACTTCTGGATGCTCACCAGATGCCTTCATGATGGCTAACGTATTACGAGAAGTACCGCATTTTGGATTGTGAAAAATTAAGGATGTCATAGCAATTTCACCTATTTTATCGATGTAATTTATTAAATGGGTTTGGCTTAGTATTAGGGCCTATCTTTATTGTCAGATATATCACTTTCACATCCGTTTAAACTGCTCATAAGTGATGCGCATAATTCTGGATGTCCTGCACAACAATCTTGCAATAAGAACTGCACAACAGCCTCCATATGCGACAATGAGGCGCGATAGATTATCTGCCGGCTGTGCCGTTGAGAGACCACCCACCCCGCTCGTGCCAGCACCGATAGATGCGCTGACATGGTGTTATGTGGCACTGACAATTGACGGGCTATTTCACCCGCAGGCAGACCTTCAGGCTCTTGACTAACAAGCAACCTAAAAGCCTTAAGACGAGTATCTTGAGAGAGCGCAGCAAAGCTTGCGATAGCATTAGTTATTTCCATATGTCCAATAATATAGACATATGGAAATAATTCAATGCTTTTTAATAAAATATTTATAGACAACCAACCTCATCTTTCATCAAAATTTTAAATCATGCAAAAACTGCAATTGTGTCTTGCAAGATAGTTAAAATCAGCATAGGCTAATCTATTTCGTTTTTATATTCACTTTTTTAGGAATCATTATGCTGTCACACTGGGTACGAGCCATCTTGCAAGCCACCGTTTATGACGTTGCTATTCAAACGCCACTAGAAGCGGCACCCAAGCTGACCCAACGTTTTGCTAATGATATTCGTTTTAAACGCGAAGATTTACAACCGGTCAAATCCTTTAAATTGCGCGGTGCTTATAACCGCATCAGCCAATTGAGCGATGAGCAAAAAGCACGCGGCGTCATTTGTGCTTCAGCGGGCAACCATGCACAAGGGGTTGCCTACTCTGCGCGCAAATTATCGCTTAACAACATCATTGTCATGCCGACCACCACACCCGATATCAAAGTAGATGCGGTGAGAGCACTTGGCGGGAATGTCGACTTACATGGTGATAGCTTTGACCAAGCCAACCGCTATGCGATTGATCGTGCTGAGCGTGAGGGCCTAACCTTTATTCCACCTTACGATGATGAGCTGGTCATCGCCGGACAAGGCACCATTGGACTTGAGCTGACCCAACAGTGGCGTAATATGGATTATGTCTTCGTCGCGGTTGGCGGTGGTGGTCTCATCTCAGGTGTCGCCGCATTCTTAGGAGAAGTGGCGCCGCATGTCAAAGTCATCGCCGTAGAAGCGGAACAATCAGCCTGCTTAAAAGCCGCACTCGAAGCGAATGAACGCGTGAAACTTGAGCAAGTAGGACTCTTCGTCGATGGTGTGGCCGTTGCCCAAATTGGCGAGTTGCCTTTTGAGGTAGTACGTACTCAAAAAAGCGATAACTCAGGTCCTGTGGTCGAATCTGAGGTCGTTACTTGTAGTAATGATGAAGTCTGTGCTGCTATCAAAGACATTTTTGAAGAAAACCGTAGCATCGTTGAACCCGCCGGTGCACTGTCTGTTGCTGGCATGAAAAAATACATTGAAGCTCATAATCTACAAGGTAAAAACTGCGTCGGTATTATTTGCGGCGCCAATATGAATTTTGATCGCCTGCGTTATATCGCTGAGCGTACTGAAATTGGTGAGAAAAAAGAAGCCATTTTTGCCGTAACGATTCCTGAGCAAACTGGGGCGTTCTTAAACTTCTGCCGTAGCCTACACGGACGTAATATCACTGAATTTAACTACCGTGCCGATAGCAAAAAATCCCCAGACTCGATGGAACCTGCGGCGATATTCGTCGGCATCGCCCTAAAAGAAGGGGATAAAGAACGCAAAACCATCAGCAATCAGTTGGCAGACGATGGTTATACCGCGCATGACCTAACCGATGATGATATCGCCAAATCACATATCCGTCATTTGATTGGTGGTCACGCACATGTCGAAAATGAGCAACTGTTAAAGATTGCCTTTCCTGAACGTCCCGGGGCGTTGCTTACTTTCTTAGAAAAGCTGGGCGATGATTTTAATATTACCTTGTTCCATTACCGCAATCATGGTGCTGCTGAAGGTCGTGTGTTGGTTGGTCTACAAGCCTCTGAAAGTAATTCACGTTTATTACAAGACGCCCTACTTGATATCGGCTATGACTGTACGACTATTACCGACAATATCGGCTATCAACTGTTTTTGAAATAAACAGAATAGCGATGAACCATCCTCTAGCATGGCCGTTTTTTAATGGATTAAAAAATGGCCATTACTGCATTCGTAGAGGTTGTTCGTTTGTAGAAATCATTAACTTGTAGTGATTGTAATGTAGTGGTTATAAAGTAATGTAGCGGTTATAAACAGGTACTGAGCGATGATTAAGAAAATATTAATAACCGTTATATTGCTCGTTTTAGCACTTGTGGGTTATAAGTTGCTTCAACCTAAAGACGCCATGAACACTCCTACCACTGAAGTTATGGCTGACCGTTCTGCTAATGGTGCTTTCACATCTACTGACTTCGATGATATACCACCAACCTATGTCGATTTAGAGGCAACTTCATCATCAGTTTCAGTGGTAAATCCAGTATTAGCGTCACAAACAACTGTGGCAAGCTTTTCGTGTGACGGTAGAAAACATTGCTCCCAGATGACATCCTGTGCAGAAGCGACTTACTTCTCCAACCACTGCCCCAACACAAAAATGGATGGCAACCATGATGGTATACCCTGTGAGAAACAATGGTGTAAATGATTTTATATAAAGCATAAATTGAGCGACTGCTATGCATGTTCCATCAATGGCTAAGTCGAAGCTTCCATGCTCAGCACTATTGGCGATGAAAATCTACTTTTACATATTTTAATAGCTTTCTGCTCTTTCAATTGGCAAAAAAAGCACCATTATTATCTTACTTTATTGATATCTATGAGGTTTTGATGAGTAAACACAATAAAAACCACAATCAACCCAGCCATAGCCAGCCTGATGCTGTGCGTATGCGTCTTGATAAATGGTTATGGTCAGCGCGTTTTTATCGCACCCGTACCCTTGCCAAAGAAGCCATCGAGAGCGGACGGGTACATTATGCAGGTAGTCGTGTAAAGACCAGCAAAGAGATTGCCGTTGGAGATGAATTGAGTATTCGCCAAGGCTCAGCCACTGCCATGACTGAAAAAACTGTCATTGTCGAATCGCTAACAGCGCAACGTGGTAATGCAACTGCCGCGCAAGTATTGTATTCAGAGACTGAAGAGAGCGAAGAGCGCCGTGCTTATTATGCTGAGCAGCGCAAACTTGCCAACCTTGCCCGCCCTGATAACAAACCCAATAAGAAAGAGCGCCGCGACATACAACGCTTTAAGAACAAGCAAGACTGACAGCTATAGTCAAATCTACCATAAAAGTGTGACAGCGTTAACCTTGCTTGAAGTATGACTTATACCTCTGCATTCGGTTGCCTTATACCACTTTCAAATTGAACCGACTATACTAACGTTAATAAATAATTCTATCTCTAAAAGCTGAGCTGCTTTTAGAGATAATCACTTGCGTGACCCTATTGTTTAGCTTCTACCCTTGCCATTCAAGGTATTAAGCGTTACGCTGATTACTTATTTATCTACTAGATAGCATGCTCATAAACCGCATCATCAATGCCGGTTTTTTATGGCATGTTTTTTTTGTTGTAAGAAAAGGTCATATTATGCTGATGAAAACTTGTACCCCATCGTCCGTATTATTGGTTTGTTTAGGGAATATTTGCCGGTCACCAACTGCTGAGGAAGTTTTTCGTCAGCAAGCGGCGATTGCAGGCTTATCGATCAAGGTAGATTCAGCAGGCACTGGCGACTGGCATATTGGTCATGCGCCAGATGAGCGTGCACAGCGCCATGCAAAAGCATACGGTTACAAAATCAACAAACTGGTTGCCCGCCAAGTAAGTGCTGATGACTTTCGTAATTTTGAGTTAATACTGGCAATGGACACGCAAAATTTAGCCGACCTACAAGCCATTAAAGACAGTCTATCGGATACAGATGACAATTTAGCAAAGTTGGCGTTATTCAGTGAAGAAGACCCTACTTATGGCGGCGATGACGTGCCAGACCCTTATAAAGGCGATAGCGATGCCTTTGAAGAGGTGATTGAACGGATTGAGTCAAGCGCACAGGCTTGGATCGAAAGTTGGAAGGCTTGCTAGCGATACCGTCCATATTTATGCTACTTTTATAGACTGTATCCTTTATAATAAACACCGCATCATTTTTTGTTTATTTGCCCGATAGGCTATGTTATGACCTCAGCTGTGTATCTTGAATCCCGCGACCAACATCCTGTATCAACTGAGTTACCGATTGACTTATTCAGTGCTCAGGCGGTCGATTTGTCGCATGATAATACTATGGCGTTGGCCTGTGTCGCTGACGCTGTCGTGACCTTAACAGATGAGGCGCAGCTAGACAGTTTTATGACAAGCTATGCCCATTATTCTGAGCATAAGCCATCGTTGTTCGTCTTATCTGGCGGTAGCAACGTGTTATTGCCAGCAGAGTTAAATGCGGTGGTATTGCAGCCACAGATGCGTGGTATTTATCTGACTACTCAAACTGACGATTATGTTGATATTGAAGTGATGGCGGGTGAGAACTGGCATGATTTAGTGGTTCATACTGTTGAGCAAGGCTGGTATGGATTAGAAAATCTGGCACTGATACCTGGTCTAACGGGTGCTGCACCAGTACAAAACATCGGCGCTTACGGTGTCCAACTAGAGGACTGTTTACAATACGTCCGAGCTTATCATTTGCCAACTCAAACGTGGCATCGTCTATCGCTGACAGACTGCCAGTTTGGCTATCGCGATAGTATTTTTAAGCGCACGCCTAATACATGGTTGATCAGCCGCGTTGGCTTTAGATTGCATACCGATACCAGCAGAATCCTAGCTAATTATGGCGATGTGTACACAGTGGCGCAGCGCTATGCTGAACAGCAACATCGTGAGCAACCCACTCCCGCCGACGTCATGCAAGCCATCATCGATATTCGTCAGCAAAAACTCCCTGATCCTAAGCAGCTGCCTAATTGTGGCAGTTTTTTTCAGAATCCTATTATTCCTCAAGCACAGTTTACTGCCCTACAACAGACTTATCCTGCTATCGTTGGCTACCCTATGCCCGAGGCAATGGTAAAGGTTGCCGCCGGTTGGTTGATTGAACAGGCTGGTTTAAAAGGTGGCGGTATCGCCCCTATTGTCACCCATCAGCAGCAAGCACTGGTACTGACCAATCACACCCCTTATCAAGCAACCCAAGATGATGTCGCGACAGCTCAGCGCTATATTGCTGCTACCGTATATGAAAAATTTGCCATTCAGTTATCGCGTGAGCCTGTTTGGATAAATGCAGACGGCTCCATTGGGTATGATGAGCATGTGGTCTAAGCGGCTATTATCTAAGCGATTATGGCGATACTATTTGCGATCAGCCGAACGTATGGTGAAGCTGTTTCGCATCATTAACGTCACCTTTTTGCTCGGCTCAACCTCTGTCATTTTAGTGCTCATCAGCTTATTCACCCCGCTATTTTCGCAAGCGGTCGTTTATGTATTTATGCTTTTGCCATTACCCAGCATGCCATCGGTCGCAAAGAGTTCTCCACCTACCGCTTATGTGGTGCTGGGTGGTGGTCTAACCAATGATCACAATAACCAAATTATCCTCAATAACTACAGTCTCAATCGTGCTCGTACCGCTGCCACTGCTTATCATGATTTACCCTTGCCTATTGTTCTCAGTGGTGCCGAAGCACCTTGGCTCGGTCAATGGCTCATCGAGCATGGCATCGATGGTCTGATAAGCGAAAACGCCAGTATGAATACGTGCGAAAATGCCCGCTTTACGGCTAAGCGCATTCCGCTACACCATGTTTATCTCATTACTGATGGCTACCATATGGCACGTGCCCGCAGACAATTTGCTCTAAATGGTATCAATAGCACGCCAATCGAGGCACCATTACCCGTCAGGCGTGATTGGATGAAACCAGCACAAAACCTGAGTCACTCACGGCGTGCCGTTTACGAAATCGCGGCCTACTTGCGAGATGTGATACGTCCGCAGATAGACTGTCGCCATGCGAATGACGTGACGTCCGAACAGCTATTGACACCCAGAGGTAATGCCGCAAAAACGCCTGCGCAATAACGTCAATAATTGGTTCATGCCATGGTTGGTTTCCGTGACTTATATTTTCCAATGATTCGCTACATCACCTTTGCCTCTACAAGTCATCCATTACGCTGATGACAAGTGTATTATAATGTCAGAAAATGCTATTCAAGAGGTTTGCCATGCTCAGTATATTTTTGTTAATTCCACTAAGTTTAATGCTGTTTGTGGTCGCCATCTGGGCAGTGCGTTATGCGGTCAAATCAAACCAATTTGAAGACTTAGACAATGCTTCACAACGCATTATATTAGATGATCGTCAAGAACGTCGACAAACCATGCAAGCTCACGAGCCGTCAGCACCAAGTACGCAAATTGACAGTCCCATCCCAGTGGATGATGCTGTCAATGACCAATCAGCTCATACTGATATCACGGCGATTGCGCCTGCTGATATTGATAGCACACCCAAAACATAGCTTTAAAAACATTTTACCTTTGCACGCCTTGCTGTTCATTTTTTTCTCAGTGACCAACTATAAAAGTAGGCTCACCTTTCGCCATTTTTAGGAGAAGTACCCCATGACCACAGCTTTACTCGTTGCGGCATTACTAATGGGATTTTTTGGTTCACCGCATTGTTTAGGTATGTGCGGCGGTTTGGTGACGGCTTTTGGTCTGTCTATGAAAGACGTTAGCCCCGCCAAACGCCGTGCTCTTGTAGCCACTTATCATTTAGGGCGTCTTAGCAGCTACGCGTTATTAGGTTTAGTCGCAGGTCTGATTGGTACGACAGTATTAGAGCCATTGATGCGAGGCAATAATATGCCGCGTATCTTATTAGGTCTTGTGCTGGTTTTTGTTGGTGTGACCATGCTTGGCGCGCCATTTTTGACCAAACTTGAGCGCTATGGTATGCGTTTTTGGCAGTATCTCAGTCCACTGCGTCAAAAAGTGTTTCCTTTAAACACCTTTCCACGAGCATTAGCCGCTGGTCTGTTGTGGGGATTTTTGCCTTGCGGTTTGGTTTACGGCGCTCTACTGATTGCAGTGGTTGCCCATGACCCATTAAGCGGTGCAGCATTGATGTTCATCTTTGGTCTGGGCACAGTACCAATGCTGGTTGCGACACACGAAACCGTTGGCTGGCTACGCGACAAAATTGGACGCTTTCGTCTACGCCAGATGAATGGCGCACTGATGGTAGTGTCAGGTATGGCCGTCATTGTCGTGCCCTTAGTCATGGCAAATATGCATGGTGGGCATGATATGTCCAATATGCATGGCGATCATATGCAGATGAATGATTCACAAATGATGAACATGCCCATGGATGGATCGATGAATCATGGCAGCCATTCTGCGACGACGACTGATGCAGATACCAATGCCTATCATGATATGAGTCAAATGAATCATGACATGACACCCCCTATGGATGACACCATGAATCATAGCATGCACGATATGGACAGTATGACCAGCGAAGCAGACATGCAAAATCATCATGAAGCGATGATGGAGTCTGCTGAATAAAGAATCAAAAGTCATAATCAAAAAAAAGCCCTTAACATCAATTATGACGTTAAGGGCTTTTTTATTCATACAAAGCTATAGTCGATACTAAATAAAATAGATACACGACATTATAAAATGCGTGACTGGTACAAATTTTTCTTGCTTGCTGTGTCTACGCAGACAGAGGCTACAAAAAATTTATATCAGTCACGCTGTCTCTTTTTTATATTGAACTGACTATATCAAGATAAAACCTAAGTTAGGTCAATTACTCCTGCCATTGCTCAAGCGTAAACTTGGTATCTAAGTGCTTCTCTAATGCAGGCAAGTTAAAAGCATCATCTTCGCTAACGAAGCTAATACTGATACCAGTCTGTCCAGCACGACCCGTACGACCAATGCGGTGTACGTAGTCATCTGGCTGATCAGGTAAGGTATAATTGACCACGTGGCTAATATCATCCACATGAATACCACGCCCTGCGACATCGGTGGCGACCAAGATAGAAGCATGACCATCTTTAAAACGCTGCAAGTATTTTTCGCGTTTTTGCTGAATGACATCGCCTGACAACATCACGATTTTGTGTCCTTGACGCAACTTGTGATAGAGGCGCTTCACTTGGTCTTTGCGATTGGCAAAGACAATGACTTTATCGACAGCGGCATCACTGATAATACGCTGCAAAGCTTCTAATTTTTGATCTTCTGTTAATAGATAAAAGTGTTGATCGACCAATTCACTGGTTTTATGCTCAGGCTCAATTTCGACAAATTGCGGCTCATGTAACCAACGATACGCCAAGTTCATCACATCTTGGTTGAAAGTGGCAGAGAATAATAAACTTTGGCGATCGGTGTTAGAAGGCATCCGACCGACCAAGCGCTTGATATCTGGAATAAAACCCATATCCAGCATGCGATCTGCTTCATCTAGTACCAGCACTTCTACTCGATCCAAATAGACCATACCTTTATTGGCCAGATCAATCAGGCGACCAGGTGTCGCCACCAAAATATCAACATATTGACGGTCAAGCTCGTGCTGCTGGGTTTCATAATTTGTGCCACCCATAATACAAACACTGTGTAGCGAAGTATATTTGGTCAGAGCGATACAATCGTCAAATATCTGCTGTGCAAGCTCACGGGTCGGTGCCATGATCACTGCACGTGGCTCACCTAGATAGCGCTCTTCATCATTGGTAAAAGGACGCTTGAGTAATGCTTCCATAATAGTTAATAAAAACGTTGCCGTCTTACCAGTACCAGTTTGTGCCTGTCCGATAGCATCTTGATTTGCCAAGGTGTGCGGTAATATCTGCGCTTGAATAGGGGTCAGTTCAGTAAAACCTAAATCACTTACCGCGCGTAAGGTCGGTGCAGAGAGTGGTAAATCAGTAAACGTTGTGAAGTTACTCAAAAAATCATCCTTTTGTATGAATTGCTTGTATTTTTCAATCAGTGACAAGCTTATGCTAAGCCTTAGCCTCGCTGTATATCGCTACCAATAACAATAAAAATCATGCATTGGTAAGCATAAAAAAAGCCAAACCCGATGCCTACCCTCACCCATAATGATGAATTAAAATCAACATAGGTAAGATAAGACGGGCTTGACTCAGTAGTATATCAGTAGTTTATCCAGACATTGCAACTAAACTGCGCTAATGACTGTCTCGACTACTCTTCTGTTTTTCTGACTTCTTCAGCTTGAAGGCCTTTATCACCTTCGACAACGCTGAATTCAACTTTTTCGCCATCTTTTAGAGAGCGATAACCATCACCTTGGATCGCACGAAAATGGACAAAAATATCTTCTCCGCTATCACGTTGAATGAAACCAAAGCCTTTTGAGTCATTAAACCACTTTACGATACCTTGCTCACGAGCTGACATAATTTACTTCCTAAAAAAGTCGCTTAGCCCCAAATTCCTTTGCAACATTGCATATAAACGGGGTCTAAGATTGTGAAATCAGAATTAAACCTTACTACGTTAAACACTATCGTCTGAATATATACTTAGCTGAACCCTGTAGATTGCAGTGTTTCGCCATTACCTTTTACTAATACCAAAATAGCTTTTATATTCACTATAACTTACGTTAGACAGCTTATATATAAGCTCGCGTTGATGGGATTAGAGCACTAGTAACAAATTCGTAATATAGATTGCTTAAAAAATATCATAGCACGGGTTTTTAGCAACATAAAGACTTTTAGTATGGTTTTTAAAACTTAGATTGATTTTTCATGTAATTTTTTTATAACCTTACTGGCAAGCTGTTATCATAATGAAATAAGATTGGTTTTAGCGCATCGTTTCTTAATTTTTTAACCCTACTACTGACTAATAACTGATCAATCACCCATACCATCCAATAGCGATAGAGAGCATTATGACGACCTCTTCTCAGTCAGCAGCGACATTAGAACCTGCTGGTCAATCAACAGAAATAGTATTAACCCATAAATTATTATTGGTTAATGGGGTCAATCTCAATTTACTGGGCAAGCGTGAGCCGGATATTTATGGTCATACGACGCTGGCTGATATTGAGCAGCACTTAATTGACCGTGCGGCCAATTATGGTGTTAAGCTGATTTGCATACAATCAAATCACGAAGGTAAGCTCGTTGATGATATTCAGCATCACGGATTGCTGGCAGATAGAGCGGCACAAGTAGACGCCATTATTATCAATCCTGCTGCATTCACTCACACCTCGGTTGCCCTACGCGATGCGTTATTGGCCACACAAAAACCTTTTATCGAGGTGCATCTGTCTAATGTGCACGCCCGTGAAGCCTTTCGGCAGCATTCTTATTTAAGCGATATTGCAACAGGTGTCATTTGTGGCTTAGGACATAGGGGCTATCATATGGCATTGGATTATTGGCTAACTAATATGTATGCGATAAACCTGACCGATTAATGCTTTATAGTGGATATTTATAGTAAAGTTGGTCAAGTATATTGAGCAAGTCATACAGAAAGAAAAAACTCATTCGCGCAAGACAACTTTATCTTTAGCACACGAGTCAAACAGCAATTGCTTACTCAAAATAATAAAATTATGGTTTGATAAATAAACCCCTGCATGGTGATATGAATGGCAAAATCGTCCGGAAAACGCTTTATGAAACTGGCTGGTATGACAGCCAGTATTGCTGGAAAAGCAGCTAAAAACTCATTAAGGCACCTCTCAAGTGACGAAGAAAAACGTCTGCAGGCGCGCTCAGACTTGATGCAAGATGTGGGTATTCAGATAGCCGAAACGCTTGGTGAGATGAAAGGCGCAGTGATGAAAGTGGGACAAATCGCCTCACAATATAAAGACGTGTTTCCCCCTGAAGTGGCGACTGCTTTAGAGAAGTTGCAAAAAGATGCACCGCCCATGCCTTATGCGCAAATACGGGCACAAATCGAACGTGAGCTCAAAGCCCCTGTTGATCAGCTATTTACCATGTTTGAAAAAACACCATTTGCCGCCGCTTCCATTGGACAAGTGCACAAGGCTATTTTACCTTCTGGGCAAAAAGTCGTCGTCAAAGTACAGTACCCCGACGTGGATGAAAACTGTGATAGCGATCTCAAGCAAGTCCGTATGGCACTGAAAATCGCTGGCGTTCTAAACATGAGCAAGCAATTACAAGAGCAACTCTTTAACGAGATTCGCCAAAGCTTGCACGATGAATTGGACTATGTCAAAGAAGCCCACAACCTACAAGTCTTTGGTGCTTTTCATGCTGAGGACGAAGGGCTTATTATCCCTAAAGTCGTCAATAGCCATTCCACTAGGCGAATTTTGACGTTGACGGAAGAGATGGGGGAAACGCTAACCGTCGCCGCAACGTGGAATAATGAGATTAAACAGAAAATCGCTGAGCGTCTATTTCATTTCACTGCCGGCCAACTATTTGGCTTATACCGCATGCACTGTGATCCCCACCCCGGTAACTTTGCGTTTCGTCATGACGGCAGTGTCGTGGCTTACGACTTTGGTGGCATTCGCAGCTATAGCCATAGTGAGGTTCAATTGTTTCGCCGCTTTGCGCAACATGCCGTCAAAGGCGATGTCACCGCACTCGAGCAAGATTTAATCGCTCTAGATATTCGCCGCAAAGATGATAAAAATATACCCGGTGAGTTTTATGAAAAGTGGCTGACTATTGGGATGAAGCCGCTCTCCATTGCACCTTATCAAGAAGGGGCTTTTGATTTTGGCAGCAGCCAAGTTCATCACGAAGCAATCAGCCAAATGCGCACCTCATTAAAATACTTTGGGCAATTTCAACCTTCAGCCACGACGATGATGCTGGATCGCACCGTATCAGGACAATATTGGAACTTGGTCAATTTGGGTGTCGAGATCGATCTGTCACCGCTGGTTGCTCAGTATATAACCAATTAGTTGACCTAATTAGAAAAACGAGTGTGCATTACACGTGCAATGCATGACCGCAGCGATCACAAAAAGTGGCACTGACTGCATGCCCAAATTTTCCGCAATTCGGGCAGGTGATCGGATTGAGTTGTGGGCGCATATTCCGAGCCAGCTCAGAGGTAAAAATACCCGTTGGTACCGCAATGATCGAATAACCCGTAATCATGACCATGCTCGCAATCGCTTGACCTAACGGTGTTTTAGGTGACATGTCACCGTAACCGACCGTGGTCATGGTAACGACCGCCCAATAGATAGAAAGCGGAATACTGGTAAAGCCGTTTTCGGGACCTTCTACCACATAAATAATCGAGCCAAAAATTGTTACCAATAAAACCAGTGATAAGAAAAACACGGTGATTTTTTGCTGACTGGTTCTAAGTGCCGAGGCCAAGAAGCCCGCTTGTTGCATATAGGCTTTAAGCTTGAGTACGCGAAAGATGCGCAAAATACGTAAAATACGTATGACCAATAAGTACTGTACGCCCACGAACAATAGACTTAAATAACTGGGTAAAACGGATAATAAATCTACTATTCCAAAAAAACTAAAGACGTAGCGAAAACGATTGGGTGCTGAAAACCAGCGTAAAGCATACTCAATGGTAAATAAAATGGTAAAAAACCATTCCGCATAAAAAAACAGCGTACCATATTGCAAACGCATATATAACACACTATCCAGCATCACAACACCAACACTGGTCAAAATCGCTATCAATAATACGACATCGAAAAGCTTACCCATACGGGTATCTGTGCCTTCGACAATGATATGAATGCGGTTACGCAAGTGAGTAATAGCTTCGTTATTTGGTTGCTTCATAGAATCAATAGAGTCACAAGATCAATGGTTTTAAAAAACCGAACGATTTAGGCTAGCAGGAACAAGCTAAGATTGGTCAAAATGCGCAAAAGTGGTTTATAATACGCGACAGCTTATGAGTACCAATAGCTATTATCAGGTTTGATAGACAGTTATATAGGTAGCCATAATACAAAGAATAATAGTGTAGCAAAAAAGCACTGCGAACGACATACAAATTGTTAACTTGTAAGTAAGCCAATTACCTTAGAAAAACAGGTCAATCATATAATAAAAATAGCTCGTTAAGTGTCAAAAACCATCATTTATACTCTTTTTATTCACACCATAAATACCACGTAAAAATTTAAGGATGTCATATGGCAGGCCATTCAAAATGGGCAAATATTAAACACCGTAAAGCCCGTCAAGATGCGGTAAAAGGTAAAATATTTACCAAGATTATTCGTGAAATTGTTTCTGCTGCCAAGCAAGGTGACCCCGACCCTGACAAAAACCCACGCTTGCGTGCCGTTATTGAAAAAGCATTATCGGTCAATATGACCCGCGATACGATCAACCGTGCTGTCGATCGCGGTACGGGCGGCGGTGATAACGAAAACATGGAAGAAGTCAGCTACGAAGGCTATGGCATTGGCGGTGTGGCGGTGCTGGTCGAAACCATGACTGACAACCTCAACCGTACCGTCAGCGAAGTACGCCACGCGTTTACCAAACATGAGGGTAATCTTGGCACCTCAGGCTCAGTGGCCTATCTGTTTACTAAACGCGGTGAAATCACTTTTAATGATACAAGCTTAGAAGACGAAGTGATGTTGGTCGCCCTAGATGCTGGTGCGCTTGATATCGAAAATGATGGTGACAGCTTGCTGGTCATCACCGAATGGGAAACTTTCGGTCAAGTCAAAGATGCGCTTAATGCCGCAGGTCTCATCTCTGACAATGCGGAAGTGACCATGTCACCCTCAACCACTGCTGAGATAGACAATGTGGATGATGCCGAAAAAGTTATGAAAATGATTGATATGCTAGAAGACATCGATGACGTACAAGAAGTTTATAGCAATGTGAATTTCTCTGCTGACGTCATGGCACAACTTGAGCAATAGTTTTATCCCTGAACCATTTATGTTCATTGTCCCATCCTAAAATAGACAAAAAAAAGCTGCTCTTATATAGAGCAGCTTTTTTGGTTAGAGCTTCTTTAAAATCAGCGGTTGGGGACGGTCAAACGCTGACCGCGCTGTAGCATGGTGTCGGCTTTTATTTTATTCATATCAGCCAGATCTTGCGTTGATACGCCATATTTACGAGCCAAACCAATCAAGCTATCCCCTGAACCAACCGTATAGCTGACTGTAACTTTAGGCACTTTGATGGTTTGTCCACGTTGTAGCTGAGCATTGGTCGCAAGATCATTGGTCGCCGCCAAATCTTCGACTGAAACGCCAAACTGACGCGCCAGCGCGATTAAACCATCGCCTGATTTCACTTTATAGCTCTCAGTGTCGCCCAGTTTTTTGCCATTACTACTTGCTGTACTAGCCGTAGTACTGGCAGAACTGCTGCTGCTTTGATTGCTGCTGCTAGTAGAAATAGCAGGAGCGCTACCGCTAGCAGGAATGGTAATGGTGCGACCCAATATCAAATTGGAGTTGGTTTTTAAATTATTGGCTGCTGCCAAATCACCCAAACCGATATTGTAACGTTGAGCGACACCCGTTAAGGTATCCCCTGATTTCACTTTATAACTGACCGATTTATCATTCAACTGACGATCAACCAACTCTTTAGACGCTGGGACTTTAATTGTTTGACCGCGTTGTAGACGTGCCTTAGCATCAAAACTGCTATTGACCGCAGCCAACTCTGCCGCACTGACCCCCACACTGTTCGCAATGCCAATCAAGGTATCACCTGATTTTACTTTATAGTTGGTCGTTGATACTGAAGAGCTTGCACGGCTAGTCGAACTACTGGCACTAATGCTGTTACTAGTAGAATTAAAGTCAACGCTGGCCGGTACTTTCAGTGTCTGACCCACATACAATGAATCAGTCGTACCAATGTTATTAAGGCTCGCCAAGGTTTCAGTTGAGATGTTAAATTGGCGTGCTAGAGCAATTAGCCCATCACCTGCTTTTACTTTATAGTTTTTGGTCGCAGTCGACGACTTACTTGGTTTAGTCGATGGCGCAGCAGGTGTACTTGCTGGAGCGGTCACCTTACCTGGTATCAACCACAGCTTTTGACCTCTAAGTAAGTCAGCACGGCTGCTTAGGTTGTTGTAACTTGCTAACTGTGTCACAGACAAACCAAAGCGGTTAGCCGTACCAATTAGGGTGTCGCCACCTTGTACCACATAACTCTCAGGCTGGCTTGCTGCAGTGGCGCTACTGCTGCTTAATGGCTCAATAGTTTTGGCACTATACAAGTATAACGTACTGCCAGACAATA
The DNA here is from genome assembly GCF_017942195.1 of Psychrobacter sp. K31L. Classification (NCBI taxonomy): domain Bacteria; kingdom Pseudomonadati; phylum Pseudomonadota; class Gammaproteobacteria; order Moraxellales; family Moraxellaceae; genus Psychrobacter; species Psychrobacter sp. K31L. The sequence goes on from NZ_JAGKSC010000001.1 coordinate 365,066, forward strand.
GCTTAGCACTGGCATCTATTTGGTTCCATTCAGCGATATCACGCCAGCTAACATCAGCACGACTGGCGATATTTGATAAAGTATCGCCACGTTTTACGGTATAAGTGGTACGTGTGCCTTGTGGTTTTGGCTTACTGACTGATGTCTTTGGAAAACTCAGCTTTTTCTCTTCACCGCGTGCTTCTAAAATAGACTGCTGTGTCTGTACTGCGGAAAGATTGATATTACCATCCGCATTGATGACGTTGGTCTCAGCAGTATTGCTTCGAATTTGATTGGCAATAAAGTCGCGCTCTTCTTTGCTTAGCGGTGGCTCTTGGACGATAGTGTTGTTTTGGGTGATCTGTGCAGAAGTAGTCGGTAAACTGTTGCTGCTTTTGAGCTCTGCATTGATTTTGTTGGTTTCTGCTGTAGTCAAAGGCGGCTCAGTACGCACAGCATTGTTGCTATAGACAGAGCTGCTCGTCGGCGTGACTGATGGTGAAATATAGCTGGTCGTTTGCTGAGGCACACTGGCACTCGCCGCATAATCCGCAAGCGCACTGCCTGTAGAAGGCAATGACGTTCCGGTATAGGGCTTGCTATTGTAGCTTGGTGTCGTTGGTGCATTAGGATTCGTGTTGCTGGTAGCGATAACATTGCTACTACCGTTGCCTCTTAACGAGCTTAATTTTGCATCAGTATTGAGACTCACATCATTCGGAATGATAATACGCTGCGGGCCTGAGGAATCCACACGGGCTGATGTCAGGGCAGTATTCAGCCTTTCTAGTTCATCATAACTAACGCCTGTCACTTGTGACACTTCGGCTAAGCTAACGCCATAGTTCACTGGCACACTACGGAAATGCTGGCGGTTGGCGATAGCGGGCAGATAAACGCCATATTGCTCAGGTTTGGCCACAATTTCAGCCACTGCCAAAAAGCGCGGTACATAGTTCATGGTCTCAGTCGGTAATCTGAGTGACCAATAGTCAGTTGGTAAACCGCGAGCTGCGTTAGCATCGATTGCTTTTTGCACACGACCAGGGCCAGCATTGTAAGCGGCTAATGCCAGCTCCCAACTACCAAATTGATTATGTAGAGCTGTCAAAAAGTCATAAGCAGCGCGCGTTGATTCGATGACATCACGGCGGCCATCATAACTACTGCTTTGGTTGAGACCATAAATACGACCCGTACTCGGAATGAACTGCCATAGACCTGCGGCAGCAGCACTACTGGTACCACTTGGATCATAGGAGCTCTCAATCACGGGCAGTAACGCAAGCTCAGTGGGAATATTACGACGCTCAGCTTCTCGTACGGTATGGTATAAATAGCGACTGGCACGCGCCGTTAAGCGATTTAGATAGTCCTGTCTGCTGGTAAACCAACCCTTCTGCCCTTCGATACGCTGATTATAAACAGGCTGACCACCATTCATGCGATAGCCCGCACGTAGGCGATTCCATAAGTCCCCGTATTGTTGAATAGCAAGCTTATTGCCTTCAACCATCGTCATGTCAGTCGCTTCTAGCAAATCCGCAAGCTCATCTAAGCTTTCAGCATCCAAAAATGCCGTTGAATAATCAGCATTAGTGCTTGGGTTAGCGACTTGATTGGCAGGACGTTTGGTAACCACAGCTGAGCTGTTGGTCATGCCCTTATTTTTTACCGCTGACGTATTACTACAAGCACTGATAAGTAAAGTCGTTACCGCAAGCGTCAATGGTAAGGCAATAAATGAGCGAGAGTTTGAGAGCACAGTAGACATGGTATTGGAAGTTTCCTAACGACAAGAATTGATAAGGTAATATTGATGGCTAGTATAGTATGCAATGTTAAGCAAACACTAGCCTAATATAAAAGATAATAATCAGCCATTACTCTAGAAGTTACGACGACATGCATAAAAATTGCACGTTCGAACTGGTAGCTAATATAACTTTGAATAATTATCATCTTTTTTATAGCTCAGCGCTGAACATGCACGCTAAGCCATAACTACTGGTTATAAGTACTAACTATAAGTACTGAATTCTTAATTAATAGCCACTTGTGATACAGCGCGTAGCAGAACTGCATTGCCAGTAGACAACGTCAAAGTCACTCGCGAGGTCGTGACAAAAGACACATTGCGACCGTCTTTTACCCAGCTTTCATTGGTCGTAACATTAGCCTTGGCCTGATTACCAGTGATGACAACGTTATCTACAGAAATATCGTAGCGATAATTGGACGTGTCATTCCAACTGTTTTGCAGTAACTTTAAGTAGGCATCTTTATCTAAGCTGGTAGACTTACCTTTTCTTGATAATGAAATCAGCGCATCGTCAGAGACAAGACCGGCGACTTGATTGATGCTTTTATTATTCGCTGATGACTTCATGGCTGCTGCATAGCTTTGTACCAAATCTTCGGTCATGGTCGCGGCTTGCGCAGTGATGCTTACGGTGCTTGCCACAGCAACCACTGCTGTTGCGCCAGCACTTTTTAGCAATAGAGCCAACAGCCCTTTTCCCCATAGTCGTTTCATGATAATCCTTAACGATACCGTTTTCGTTGTTGTCGTTGGCATTAATTGACGTTTAGCATCTGTTTACTATTTAATGATAGATGGCTATAGTCAGTTCAATATAAAAAGATATGACAAATATAACGCCCCACTGGACGCTAACCTTTTATTAACGCGTTTGCTTAAAACTTTTAACAGCATACTTTGTTAGTGATTTTAGCCTATCACTCAATTCTCACAGCCATGTGACACCCTGTGTAATTATTGCGAATATCACTTTACTATGAACGCCTTACACCTTTATTGCCCTACAGCACTTATTGCTCTAAAGCACTGGCCATACATCAACTGCACTGTCATGACTCAGAAGCCCAATGTATGGCGCATCAATGACAACGCTATAACTTACTCTCTGTATTACTGTCTTCATACTGCTCATCATCACTCAACTTCATGCCCAAACGCTCTACGCGTCTGTCCATCATTTGCCGTGCTAACGCCTGCATGTCTTCAACGCGGTCTATCTCATCCACAATTTCAAGACCCAATAACGTTTCAAACACGTCTTCTAAGGTGACCAAGCCTTTTACTTCACCGTACTCACCCACGGTAATAGCGATATGAATACGATTTTTTAGCATAAGCTCCAATAAGTCAAACAACTTCATCTTTGAAAATACAAAGGTGATGTCGCGTTTAAATTGGGTCAACGGCTTATGCATAGCATGATTGACTTTCGCCAACAACATATCTGTTTTTAAGACAAAACCCGTAATGTTGTCCAAGTCGCCATCATAAATCGGCAATCGTGAAAAAGTCAGTTTAGGACGATCAACCAGCAATTCAGCCACGGTTTTGTTTTCTTCAAACGCCAACATCACCGAACGCGGCGTCATGATATCTTCGACTTTAATAGCACCAAATGCGAGTAAATTGCGAATAATTCGAGATTCTAGTGGGTCGATCTGTCCAGACTCTTCACCGATACTAGCAAGCGCAGCAAACTCACGACGGCTAAACACATTGGTCTCTTTACCACGTACCAGTAGCTTAGTCAGACGCTCCGAAAACCAAATGACTGGGTAGAGTGCAACAATTATCGTGCGCACAAAATAAGCAACTAAGCCGCTTAAACGGCGCCAATACATCGTTCCCAAGGTTTTTGGAATAATTTCAGAGAATATCAAAATAGCCAAGGTCATAATTGCCGAAAAGACACCAAACCACGTACTACCAAATACGATGGTGGCCTGTGCACCAGCGCCAATAGAGCCGAGCGTATGAGCGGCGGTATTCAAGGTCAAAATAGCTGCTAGCGACTGATCGATATTGTCAACTTTTAGCTGTTTAAGCATTTGCCCTTTTTTGGGATTGTTTTCTTGAATATCTGCAATGTATGAAGGCGTCATGCTCAGCAAAACAGATTCAGCCAGAGAGCAAATAAACGAGATGCCAATAGCGATCAGCACAAACAATATGAGCAGCAGTACACTGGCAGCAGTCGGTTCTGCTAAGCCCTCAGCCGCCCATACCGCTTGTGGCAACATAAAAGTTGTCAATACAGTTAGCAGAGACAACGACTTGAAGCCCAAGCCTAAGCGAGGGTTATGGCGCATCGTCGGGGGAGGTTCAGCAGAGACGTCTTTACGACAAGCGCGTGGACGACACAAACGAGGTATAAACATAAAAGTGGTGGACAAGTTAGGTAACCTAAACATAAAAGAGAAAAAAGGAATCGAAAAAGATAATTAGCAGACTACATCAGACAGCAAACCATCTATGATAAAAAACTGGATAGTGCTAAATGGTCAAGTAATGCTGCTGTCATACCTTCTATTAGATACAATTATAGCCTAATAGTAGAGCGCACTAAATACAGGCAATCATTGTCTTTTGATAGTAGCACTGATGATGTGAATGCACAATAAGTCGCTATTTGTTTTTAAGCGGATTGTTTTTAAGCGGATTGTTTTAATGTAACTGGGTGCTCAAAATGGATATTTTTAATAGTATTGTCTTGACCATACTGATCATATTGCATAATTCTGATGTTGTTTAGGCATAGTTTGCATGAACTTAACCCTCAGATATTCCAAGTCAGTCTCCACTCCACAACACCCTATTTTATACACCAAAGAGATTGTAGTGATAAATATTGACTGCTAGTATGCCAGTACGTTAAGAAAAACATCCTCAGCCTATGATTAACAGTTACCAAGTCTAGGATTTTTTGTTACTATGCGTTTAATTTATTATTATCTATGACTCACTGAGAGAGATTATGTTGTTATTTATCCAAGCGGCCCATGCTGCCGAAACTGCCGGTGCTGCATCACTATTTGGTCAAATCTTATTACCTGTTGCTTTTTTTGCAATTTTTTACTTCTTAGTGATCCGTCCTCAATCTAAGCGCACTAAAGAACACCGTGCTATGGTCAATGCGTTGACAGTCGGTAGTGAAATCATATTTGCTGGTGGACTAATGGGTCGTATCAAAGCATTAGAAGGCGATTATGCAGTCGTTAGCTTAAACAATAATACAGATATCAAAGTACAGCGTGCTTCTGTTATTTCAGTATTGCCAGCTGGCACTATCGAAAGCGTCTAATTATTGTCAATGGCTTTGATAATAATTAATGAATAGTTGTCATAGCTATAAAAGCAACCGCTATAAAAGTGACCGTATCTGATTTACGGTCACTTTTCGCTTTACCTTTTTACGTTTTATTATCATCGCGGATGATCGCAATGGTGCATCATGACGGCTGCTAAATAAGCACTCAACCATTGCTCTCACTAACTTCCCATCTGCTAACTTGTGGCCTGCGTCGCCAATAGTTTATCAACTTAAAGAAGTGATTATGCAATATCCCGCTTGGAAATACTTACTTATTACCGTCGTGCTAATCATTGCCGGTCTGTATGCTGCTCCTAACCTCTATCCTGATGAACCTGCGGTACAGATTACTAGTGCAGCAGCAGGTACGCAGCTGTCTGATGGTATCTTGACCCAGTCTCAAAGCTTACTCGAAGACGCTGGTTTGAATAATCATGACGGCACCTTTGAAGGCAACAGCGCGCTGGTACGTCTTGATAACCCGGTCGATCAGCTCAAAGCACAGGAAGTACTGCGTCAGAACTTGGGCGAGGACTATGTGGTCGCGCTCAACTTAGCGCAGACAACCCCGCAATGGCTACGTGATATCGGTGCTAGACCGATGAAGCTCGGTCTTGATTTACGTGGTGGTGTGCGTTTTGTGCTAGAAGTTGACATGGATAAGGCTCTCGATCAACGCCTGACCAGTGCCAGCCGTGATGTACGCCGTGACCTGCGGGCTGAACGTATTGCGATCAAAGGCATCAAAACTGAAAACCAAGGCATCGTGCTACATTTCGCCGATACAGACACACGTAATCGTGCACAAAATGTCTTGCAAGGCTCGATGAGCAATACTTTTAGTTTACAGTCTTCTATTGATGACCAAGGCCCTGCCCTGATTTTGGTATACAACGATGCAACGCTAGACGAAATCAATAGCTATGCGGTCAATCAAAACTTAACAACCCTACGCAATCGTATTGCTGAACTTGGAGTCACCGAAGCTTTGGTACAATCACAAGGCGCGAGTCGTATCGTCGTTGAATTACCTGGTGTACAAGATACCGCAGAAGCAAAACGAGTCCTTGGACGCACAGCGAACCTTGAGTTCCGTATGGTGGCTGAGGACAGTGAAAACTACACCGGTGGCATTCCTCCTGCTGGTACCGAAGCATTCCCGTTTGAGACGCTTGATGGTCCACCGGTATTGCTAGAGCGTCAATCTATCGTCACAGGTGATAAAGTCACTAATGCACAGACGGGTATTGATGAGAGCGGCTCACCTGAAGTAAGTATTACGCTGGATAGTGCTGGCGGTAAGCTGATGCAAAACGCCACACGTACTGCTGTTGGCAAGCAAATGGCCGTCCTATTCATTGAAAATAAGCAAAGAATCACTTACGAAGAAGACCCAGCGACTGGCGAAACGGTCGAAGTACGTACGCCTTATGCTGAAACCAAAGTCATCAATCGCGCCAATATCCAAGCCGTACTAGGCTCCTCTTTCCGCATTACTGGTCTTGATAGTAGTGCAGAAGCAGCAGAACTTGCACTACTCCTACGTTCAGGCGCATTAGCCGCACCGATGTACTTTGTAGAAGAACGCACCATTGGTCCTTCACTGGGTCAAGAAAATATCGATAAAGGTCTCTTCTCTACGCAAGTTGGTTACTTGTTAGTCTTTGCGTTCATGATTATTTTCTATCGTCTGTTTGGGGTCATTGCCAACGTGGCGCTAGCGATTAACGTCATTATCATCATTGCTATTATGTCAATTTTAGGCTCATCACTGACCCTGCCCGGTATTGCCGGTATCGTCTTAACCATTGGTATGGCGGTCGATGCCAACGTGCTGATTTTTGAGCGGATACGTGAAGAGCTGGCAAATGGCGTCCGGCCAAAATCTGCCATTGTGGCGGGTTTTGATCGCGCTTTTAGTAGTATCTTCGATGCCAACATCACTACCTTATTGGTCGCCTTTATCTTATTTGCGATTGGTACAGGTCCGATTAAAGGCTTTGCGATCACCTTAGCGATTGGTATTGTCAGCTCGCTATTTACCGCGATTTTGGTAACGCGTGCGCTGGTACAAATTGCTTACGGTAAACGTAAATCTATCAAACGTCTGAGCATCGGTTAGGAGAAACATATGGCGATCGATAAGAATAATCCTCTAGAACAGCAAAATAATCCAGATCGAAATGGCTCAAATGGCGATTCAAACAGTAACAGTACGCGCCGCCGTAACAAACCGCGTCGTGATGGTAAAGGTAGTAATACTAAAACCAACAATCCTACGACGGCGAAATCAGACAAAAGCAAAACACGTCGTGGCGGTCAAAATGCTCAAGAATTGACCACACAGACAAGTACACCTGTCGACCAGACTCAATTAATGAGTGATGCCGCTGAGGACGCTGCTGCACAAGCTGAAGGCGGTATCAAAGCCGTTGGTAATCAACGTATCATTCCCTTTATGAAGATAGAAAAGCCGATGGCTATTTTATCGTTACTCATGGTGATTGGTAGTATTATCGCGATTGCCGTTAATGGTCTAAATCTAGGTTTAGACTTTACCGGTGGTGTTTCAGCAGATGTACGTTATGAGCAGCCTGCTGAGCAAGTAGAAGTGGTCAAAGCCTTGGCTGATAATGGCTTTGATGATGCTGTCGTACAATATCTTGGCACACGTCAAGAGTTACTGGTACGTTTGCCACCTCAGTCTGACAATATTGACGGACTCAATGCCAGTCTTAGTGCCGCGTTAGCATTGCCTAATAACACGGTTGAAATCAGTAATGTGAATATCATTGGTAGCCAAGTAGGTAATGAAGTCTATTTGAACTCTGTTATGTCGCTGGTCTTAGCATTGGTCTGTATGCTTGGTTATGTCGCGCTACGTTTCCAGTTTAAACTGTCTCTGGGGGCCGTGCTGTCCCTTTTCCACGATGCTATCGTGACCATTGGTGTCTTTGCCCTATTTGGCTTTCCGTTTGACTTAACTGTTTTGGCGGCTATCTTAGCCTTGATTGGTTATTCCTTGAACGATACGATTGTTGTCTATGACCGTATTCGTGAAAACTTCCGCCGCGTCCGTGGTATTACACCGCGTCAAACGATTGATTTGTCATTAACAGAAACGTTACGTCGTACCATTATGACTATCTCAACTGTATTACTGGTTGTTTTAGCCATGCTATTCTTGGGCGGTGATGGTCTCTATTGGTTCTCGGTTGCGCTATTCATTGGTTTGCTGGCTGGTACTTATTCGTCAACGTATATCGCAAGCTCGATTCCACTACGTATGGGGCTATCTCGTGATGATTTCGTGGTCAAGGTTAAGCCTGAATTTGAAGAAGAAATCGTTACTTTTAATGACCCAAAAATGTTTGAACAAGACAATATTTAAAGCAACTTAGTTAAGTTAACCTTTAAATAAAAGAGTATTCAAACAAGCTTATAATCCGTTTTTCACTGTACGGAAGTGAGCTGCAAATAAAAGCACCTGACTCATAACTGATTGAGTGTTGGGTGCTTTTATCTTTATATACTGCTACAACCATAGCCATTAAGTATAAACGAGCCACCAATGCCAACTGTCACGCCATTACGCTCCATACCGCCGATTGATACTCGTTATACGCGTATTATCGCCATCGCATTACCGGTATTGTTGGCTAACTTGGCGATGCCGCTACAAAGCGTGATTGATACCGCCATTGTCGGTAATATGAATGACACTGCTAAGCTTGCGGGTATGGGGTTGGCCATACAGTTATTGTCTTTATTACTCGTCAGCTTTAACTTCTTACAGTACGCTTCATCTGGACTATCAGCTCAAGCGTTGGGACAATCAGTCAGCCATTCTGATAGTGCTAAAAACACGACGACAGAACAGTCAAGTCTGCTTGCTTCACCACTGCTGTCTATTTTGCAACGTGCTTTATTGTTAGCATTCATCATCGGCACACTATTACTGCTGGCAAAGCCATGGTTGATTGATTTTGGCTTAAGAGCCTTATCTGCCAACCCTAACAGTGGCCTTGCTGCCAAGACTTATTTGGACGTACGTTTTTGGGGCGTCATCGCTGAGCTAATGAATTTTGCATTTATCGGCTGGTTTGCAGGTCAAGGCAAGACACGTTACATGCTCTACCAACAAGGCTTTATCGCCCTGCTTAATATTATTCTCACTCTATTCTTTGTTTATGGACTGCAAATGGGGTTGGTCGGTGTGGCACTAGGTACTACTATCGCCTTTTGGTCTGGCGTGTTACTGGCCTTATGGTTGAGCCGTCAACATCTGCAGATATCTTGGACGGCGCTGTTTACAGCTGATCCTAAGCATTTTTCGAAAGAAAAAATGCTTAGGCTATTTTCGCTTAATAAAGATATCTTTATCCGCACGTTAATCTTAACGTTAAGCTTTGCTTGGATCACTCGTCTATCTGCGCAAAGTGGTGATGTAATTTTGGCTGCCAACGCTATTTTATTGCAAGTATTGAGCATTTCAGCCTTCGCCCTTGATGGCGTAGCAGTATCCGCTGAGACCTTGAGCGGTCAAGCAGCTGGAAGACGTGACTGGCCACGGTTTCGTATTATCGTCAAACGTACTGGCGTAGTCAGCTATGGGCTTGCCATCATGCTAAGTGCCCTATGGTGGCTTGCCATGCCAACTTATTTGCAGCTTATGACCAATATTGAACCGGTCTTTGCCCTTGCCTATGACTACCATCTTTATGCAGTGCTATTACCGCTGGTCGGCGTTGGTGCTTATTGGTTAGACGGCATATTCTTTGGCTTAACGGCGGGTAATGTCATTCGTAACGCCGCCCTTATATTGGCAGTGGTCTTTTTCCCACTGAGTTGGCTACTCTATCAGCAGTGGGATATGACTGGTATCTGGCTTAGCGTCTGGTGTTTGTTGCTGCTAAGACTTATTATTCTTGGCGGATTTTTATACCGTGCATATCGAACCGGTAGCTATGAAAAATTACAGCCCAATGTTTAGCATTGATTATCTAAAAATTTATTTACCTAAAAAATAGGAATTTCTTAGTCTTATCAAATAAAGACCGACCATCAATTATAAAAATACAGTCAGAAAAATCAGGATGTCATGTGACTACTCATTCAAATGAACTAAATCATCAACAAGCGGCTCACTATGATTGGACAGAAGGCTTTAAGAAGAGCCTGCCAGTCGCGATGGGCTATCTGCCTGCGGGCATCGCCTTTGGTGTGCTGGCGCAAGTTGCTGGCATCCCTGTGTGGGCAACAATTATGCTCAGTATTGTCTTGTATGCGGGCGCGGCGCAATACGCCTGTTTGCCCATGCTAAGTGCCGGTCTACCGATTGGTAATATTGCGACAAATATTGCCGCTATTAACTTGCGTCACGTATTTTATGGCATGCCATTACTACAGTATTTACCGAAACAAAAGCTTGCCAAAACATACTGCTTATTTGCCCTGACTGATGAGACTTTTTCAGTCATGACCAGTTTACCCAATGAGTCGAGACAAGCCCTGATCCTACCTATTAGTTTGTTTAATCAAAGCTGGTGGGTGCTAGCGAGTACGCTTGGTGTGATGATAGGTAGCACGCTCAGTGACTTGATACCACATTTGGATTTTGCCTTAGTATGTCTATTTGTCATTTTGGCTTATGAGCAATTTCAGAGCATCAAGCGCTATTTTCCGATCGGTATTGCCGTAATTGCTTTAGCCGTTGCCTCCTTATTTACTAGCAACTGGCTGTTATTGGTCGCGATTAGCATTTGTATGCTAATGATTTTGGCACGCGGGTTTTGGAGCAAACGCAGCGTAACAGGAGGAAGTCATGACCAGTAGTTATCTAATTTTTGCTACCTTTGCCATGGCTGCTGTCACTTTTATCACTCGCGCCCTTCCCGCCTTGATACCCAAAAATCTGCTGGATACGCCATGGTTACATCGCTTGAATGAAAGCTTGCCGTTATCCGTGATGGTACTGCTTGTTTTGACCAGCCTCTCTTACCAAGATTTATCAGCGCGCACTGGCCTGCAAAGTGCAGAGCTGCATTTACTAATGGCACAAATCGGCGCTTTACTTCTGGTATTATTGGTCTATCATTTGAGCCGTCAATTATTGGTCAGCATGGTTGTCGGCATTGCTGCGATTAATGGTTTGCTTTGGCTATTTACTCAATTGACTTAATCGCTAATAACTACTTATAGTCAGGCCAATATAAAAAAAGACAGCGTGACTGGTATAAATTTTTTGCAGCCTCTGTCTGCGTAGGCACAGCAAGCAAGAAAAATTTGTACCAGTCACGCATCATAATGTCGTGTACCCATTTTATTTAGTATCGACTATGTGTTTTATACAACAATGTGCGCTTTTACTGTCTGCAATGAATTAACGGCACACTGCCAAAAAATTTGCTACTATTTAGTTTTTATTTTTATCATCTAGGTAATAAAATTATGGCCAAGAATGCCCTACAAGCTCAACTTTTAAAAGCGGGATTGGTTGATAGCAAAAAAGCCAAAAAGATAAGTAAGCAATCTGAACATGCCAAGCGCACTGGTGATGTGTCCAATGTGGAAGCTAAAAAAGCGTTGGCAGCAGCCCAAGCGAAAAAGCTAGAGAAGGATCAAAAGCTTAATCAAGAAAAACAGCAGCTGTTAGAAGAGAAAATGCTAAAGGCCAATATCATCCAAATGATTAAGCAGCATCAGATTACCGATACACAAGGTGAGGTCAATTATCAATTCGTTGATCATGCTAAAGTCAAAAAAATCTCTATCACGCAAAAATTATACGATCAAATCGTGGCGGGTCATGTAGTCATTGCACGCTTGGAAGAAAGCTATGCCCTGCTTCCTCGCCCTTTAGCCGATCGTATAGATACAAAATTGGAAGGCTTTATGGTGGTGTCTAACGATACCTCAGACAATGCGTTAGCGGATGACGATCCTTATGCCGCCTATGTAATTCCAGATGATTTAATGTGGTAATCCTACCAATAAAGCGCTATATATATTCCCAAGATCACCTCTTACCATAAATAGCGGTTTTTCAAAGAATATCTCTTATTTTAAGCAATAAAAAAGGCTGGATTCTATCAAGAATCCAGCCTTTTTATATACAGAAATTTAAGTATTTAGAGGCTTAAAGCTCTTCTACACCCATCATATCTACGGGTGTATCAGCCACTATTTGTACGCCTTTTTTGCCAGTCTTAGCGGTATCACTGCGCTGCTCTTGCAGATGCTCAAGATAGGCTTCATTGATTTGCCCAGTAATATAGCAACCATTAAATACCGCACAGTCAAACCCTTCGACTTTGCTGTGTTTGGTGTCTTTTACCGCTTCGATCAAATCGTCTAAGTCTTGGAAAATCAAGCGATCAGCACCAATGATTTTACGCACTTCTTCAACGCTATGCCCTGAAGCAATAAGCTCGCTGCGCACTGGCATATCGATGCCATACACGTTTGGATATTTTACGGGTGGCGCTGCACTGGCAAAGAATACTTTACGTGCACCTGCATCACGCGCCATTTGGATGATTTCATGGCAAGTAGTGCCGCGAACGATTGAATCATCGACCAGTAAAACGTTTTTACCTTTAAACTCTAACGGTACAGCGCTAAGTTTTTGACGTACTGATTTTTTGCGTTGCTGCTGACCTGGCATAATAAAGGTACGACCAATATAACGGTTTTTCATAAACCCTTCACGGTACTTGATATTCATCTTGAGCGCCAGCTCCATCGCTGAAGTACGCGAAGTATCCGGAATAGGAATGACCACATCGATATCGTGATCTTCACCCCATTCTGCAAGAATTTTATCACCAAGCTTCTCACCCATACGCAGACGCGATTTATAGACTGAGATATTGTCCATGATAGAATCTGGACGAGCGAAATAGACGTATTCAAAGATACAAGGTGTATACTCTTGCTGCTCAACGCACTGATACGTATGCAGCTGATGGTCTAAATCAATAAAAATGGCTTCACCAGGTCTAACATCGCGGATGATTGTAAAACCAGAGCCAGTCAATGCAACTGATTCTGAGGCAACCATATATTCTGTGCCGCCATTGGCTGCCAAACGCTCACCAAAGATGAGCGGACGAATACCGTTTGGATCACGGAAAGCAAGCAAGCCATGACCAGTAATCAAGGCAACGACACCATAAGCGCCTTCGCAGCGGCTGTAAACTGCTTTGACCGCTTCAAAAATATCATCAGCCGTTGGATGTGTTTTGCCCAAATTCTGCATTTCATGCGCAAGTACGTTTAACAATACTTCCGAGTCTGAGTCGGTATTCAGATGACGACGGTCTTCTTTGTACAAGGCTTTAGCCAAGCTTTCAGCATTGGTTAAATTACCATTATGTGCCAGCGTAATACCATAGGGTGAGTTGACATAAAACGGCTGAGCTTCTGCACTGCTTGAGCTGCCTGCCGTCGGATAGCGCACATGACCGATACCAAATTTACCAACCAGCTTCATCATGTGGCGATTCATAAAAACGTCACGTACCATGCCGTTTTCTTTACGCAAATAAAGCCGACCATCTTGCAAAGTCACGATACCTGCCGCGTCTTGCCCACGATGCTGTAGCATTGTTAAGCCATCATAAAGAATTTGATTAACTGGCTCATGAGCTGCAACTCCAATGACTCCACACATAGTTATATCCTATTTTGAACCACACATTAGTAAAACAATAACGGCATAATCTTGACAGTGTTCTATAAAAAACAGCTATCTAACCCTTGCCGCTGACCTGATGATGTTGCTTAAGCTTAAAATATTGATGACAACTTCCTTGCTGATGTATAGTCGGCAAAGTCATCAATCATTCATAAATCGGAATTTATGAACCCTAAATGCTATCAAATAACTTTTTATCAAGGATGAATTACAAAGACTCAGTCATGATTTTTGGCATCGCATTGTTTAAAAAATAATGCTTTAAAAACACAAGCTTTAAAATGACAGTCTTTGGAATTTTAATTGGTAATATCAAAATATATGTAAGTTTGGGATGTTAGAAATGCGGGCTTTAGGAACGAATAATAAGTCTAAGGCAAGTTCTAAGCATTAAGACTGGTTGACTTGATCCCAAGCCATACCGAGCACATCTGAGACCAAAGCTTTGCCCATCGGTGCATAAGGTAGTAGTTCAGGCGCGAGCACCGAGGTTTGCCATTGCGGCATTTGTACCAATAGTGGTGCGCTAACACTAAGCACAACCAACACCATCAATACATTTTTGGCTGCCCCAAGGACACCACCTGCCATTTTGTCTACTACGCCCAAACGCAAAGTTTTTAGCACGCCTGAGAATACAAAAGCCACTAGATGCATAATCGCCAATATAACAATCACAACGATTAAAAATGCCATTGCCATTTGTAAGACGGGAGCTTGTACAACGCCTGATAACTGCGGAGCTACTGAGCCTGCCAAGCGCGTGGCAGCAATGAGAGCAATAAACCAGCCTACCAGACCTACTGCCGTCTTAATGAGTCCTACCTGAAAGCCACGCCATAAGCCAATCAAGACCACAATAGCAATCACGATGTCTAGACCACTCATATATAACGCCTCATTTTTAGTGGTTGTCTAACCTTCCATGGCGTCGTAATAGCCACCAATCGCTTGAAGGCAAGACTGTACCAGCCCAGGACCTCGATAAATCAGCCCAGTATAAAGCTGTACCATATCGGCACCTGCTTCAATCTTTTTAACCGCTTTGGCACCGCTATCAATACCACCCACACCGATCAAAGCTACTTTACCATCCAGCTGATCGGAGAATTGTTGTAAAATTTGGGTGCTAATGTGGCTCACTGGACGACCCGATAAGCCACCAGCTTGGTCACCATCTTGCAAGTCTTCGACACCGACGCGGCTCAATGTGGTATTGGTAGCTATCAAACCATCAATCTCAAAATCTAACAACTGCTGTGCAATATAATCCACTTGTAGTGGCTCTAAATCAGGAGCTACTTTCAAAACCAATGGCACATAAAAGCCATACTCTGTTGCCAATTGATTATGACGATTTTTAATCGTATCAAGTAGCTGAGTCAACGCCTCACCACTCTGCAAATCACGTAAGTTTTTGGTATTTGGTGATGAGATATTGACAGTAATATAGGAAGCGTGTGGATAAACCCGCTCTAAGCAATAGACGTAATCATCAGCGGCTTGTTCCACTGGCGTACTGGCATTTTTACCGATATTGATGCCGATATTACCTTTGTATTTGCAGCGTTTGACGTTTTCAATCAGATAATCAACGCCCTGATTATTAAAACCCATACGATTGATAATAGCATCGGCTTGCTTGATTCTAAATAGTCGTGGCTTATCATTGCCAATCTGCGGCTTTGGCGTGACCGTACCCACTTCTATAAAGCCAAAGCCAAGCTCGGCAAGTGCGTCGATATAATCGCCGTTTTTGTCCAACCCTGCGGCAAGACCAACTGGATTGTCGAATTGTAATCCCATACAGTCTGTGGGCTGCATCGACTGACCATATACCAAACCTAAAGCACGCGCTTTATGAGCTTTATCTAATAAAGATAAAGTCATCTCATGGGCGTGTTCAGGATCCATCTTAAATAAAAAAGGGCGAAGTAAGGCATAGGACATAGTAACGACAAACCCTGCTCGAAAAGCAATGATGAATGAGAAAAACGAAAGAGGTTAAGCGCAGCGATTATATCAGCTTAACAGAAATAAGACCAAAGTTTCATACAGCAAATTTCTATTCCAAAAAGTCAATAAGCGCTGCTAAACACCGTATCAAAATGATATGAGATTGCCCATATTATGGCACAGGTCGCCCATCTGTTAAGGCAATCCAACCTCGTATAATACGATAAAGGTGCCAAATAAAGGTAAGGCTCATAATAATAAAACCAACACTGACCAATAAAAATGAACCAATGGCTATATTGCTGCTATCAGCAAGCATGCTGACGCCAAAGCCACCCAAAGCAAACGTGATGATAAGAATGCCTATGATAAACCAGACGATACTGTACCAAAACGTCTTAATTTGCCAATCAAAATGCGTGGCGAGCCATGACCCATCCGCATCGTGGCGCTTAGCATAATTCATGATAATCGGCACAACCCACAATAGACCAGCCGTAAAATAACTGATCACATACAATAGGTAGGTGATGTGATTATAAGTGGTCAAAGAACGGCGTTTACTGTCACTCATGTTGCCGCTTATATTGTCGTTTATCATGTGTCTTGATCCTTAACAGGTCATATTATAATCAGACGTCTTGATTTTCACATTAGTCGGTTGACGCAGATGCTTATCCATTCAAGCTCAGAAAAACATTTTATAGAAATACTTTATAGAAAATGCCTACCACTAAAGTGTGCCACAAAACTTTAATTGTGTCGGATAGGATGTTTTTCAATGAAGTTCAATTCAAAATATGAAGCAGTAACAGTGGGTGAAAGTAATGTTAATAAAACACAGTTTACGCTGTGACTTTTCTTATGCAGAAAATCCTAATCGTATCATCGGTTCAATATAATGTGGATATAAAGAAGTCTGATTTATATAGAATTGACTACGATTTTAAGAAGTGACAGTTGCTTGCACCTCAATGGCTTTGGTGGTCACGTCCTGTTGCATCGAGAGTTGAGTAAATTGCCAACCTTGCTGCTCAAGTTTACCGAGTGCCGCACTCACAACCGCCTGACTGGCATTGGTAAAGCTCAGTTGAATTGCATCGCCAGCCGCGACTACTTGCGCATCTGTAATACCCGAAGTATTTAACAGCGCGCTGACAGTACTGGCAGGTGGCATAGCGGCTGCCCCATCTACAGTATTGACCGTATTACTATCAATATTACCCGCTTGCGCGCGCAGCCAAAAATAATCGGCAACCTGCTCTTGATACTCACTTTTGCTATCGCTTGCAGCTTGATGAACCGTATAACCGCCGTAGCCACCCACAAATAACAGCAGAAAAGCAGACAATATGGCCAATGCTAATTGATCGCGTGGCGACAATGCCTGCCAGCGTGATGATAGGACATTTTGATAACTATTCACCCGCTCTGAAAAAGTGCTTGCTTTAGGCGCGGTGGTGCTACGTTTGGCACGGCGCTGTAATCGTTTCATTCTCTAACCTTTATTGCCAATAGTTTGCGATCAAGTGACTACTATAATACTTATTATCATCAAAAATATATCAGTCATAAGAAGTTGAAATTCTCAGCGAGCTTAAGATGCTGCTACCTTATCTGCACCAACGCTTTCTGGCGTAGTACCAGTACCTTCTTCATTTATACTCACAGTAATTTGCCCACTAAACTGCCCTTGCTCATTGCTATTTACCCGTTCTAACTTGGCCGTTAATCCTTGGGTGAACAGGGTATTGGCAAATTTATCAAGGCTGTCGCGGTCAGGCGCAATCAAGGTAAAACTGAGCGCGGATGGTTGCATAACCAAAGACTGTGCCTTTAAGGAGGATTGCTTAATCAGTGGTGATATGCGTGATAGCACGGCTATATGTGGGGATGCTTGACCATTGGTACCCAGTTTTGGCGCCATTTGCGTGGTCAAATTGGTTCGGGGATTTAGACGTTCATCAGGAAACCAAGACTGATATTGATTAGTAATCGCTGTCTTTGTTGCCATCGTCGCTTGATTATATTGATAAAACTGCACCCCATCTGTCGCTATTTGCAGCACTAGGGCTGACAGCGCTACCATCATTGCCACACGTAGGTAAGGCGATAATTGCGAATCGGTTGATTTGATAAAGAAATTAAGCGCGTGACGTTCATGGCTATCAATCGGCTTTGGCGTACTGGTTAACATAGTCAATAGCAGCTGATGATCTGCGATAAGCGCGGCTGTTTGTGCCGAAAAATCGGTGGTCGTTACTGGGTTTTGCAAATCGATACTAGGATCAGATTTTGTAGCATCAAGGTCTGAAAAATTTGTATTATCAAAAGCTTCAATGCTTGGCACCACAGTCACTTCACTCAACTGCGGAAAGCGCTCAAAAATCAACGGTAAATAGCTGACCGCCATCCCTTGATATAATGATTGGCGTAGCAGCATCGTCTGGTCATCTTGATATAGAGTGATTTGCTGCCCCGCGCCTTCTTCTGGAACTGGTAACAATAAAAAATCAGGCAGTAATGCCGCGATACTCATACCGACAAGTTTGGCACTTTGCTGCCATGCCTCAATATCACCCTGCGCGAGCGCATATAAATACTGGCTATCAGCAAGGCTGGTTTGCCGTATTGCCAATTGCTCAACAGGGGTCAAGGACGTCTCTTCAAATAGATACTGCTTACCGGTATTACCCAATTGCTTCAGCTGAGCACCATTAAGCTCGGTATCCACTTGTAATACGTGGCTTGACGGAAAGTACAAACATACTGTTTTATGGCTATTGGATTTATAGCTGCTATAAATATCATGCAACTGTTGCCAGCCAGCAACTGACTGCCATTGTTGTATGTCTTCATGCCAGACAGCTAGCGGACTGTGCTGCGCTCTTAACCAAACATGTAACACCAAGTGTGTCCTTAATTATCAAAGCCGTAAAATAACAAACTTATACGTTCTGTAAGCGCCAATGACAATCTTTAAAGCATGCAAATGTTTTAAAGACTGTCATGATGGATGATATCACTAGGGCGTGTCCTCATTTTAAAAATGGTCATAAAAATGAGATAAATTGCAGTCAAATGAGGAAAATAGCGCAAATAATATCGAGATATTAATCAGCTATTTGACGATATTTGGCAAAATTTAGCCATTTTTAGCCCATTTAGATACAATCGCTTGAATTGAGGACGCGCCCTAATACCAAATAGTCGATTGAAGAGTGATATCAATACGGTTGCTCAGGTACAAAGCGATCGACCTCAGTTGCCATTCCAGACATGATAAAATCCATCTCAAACACTCGTGCTTCTGCCAAAGAAAACGACTCCGGATAATCACCGGTTAGTAAGCCGGCGAGATTGGCGACGATAGACATATGACACACCACCACGAGACACTGCGCCTCAATCTTTGCTATATCGGTCAACGCACTATGGGCATCGTCAGAAGGCGTAATGTTATCTTGTACTGTCGCTGGTATTGTAGGCGCATGCGCTTGCAGCTCTGCTAACGTTTGCTGCGCCCTATCATAAGGACTCACGATAAAACGATCGGGCTTATAATTGGTCGTGATATATTCTGCAGTTTGCGCGGCTTGCTGCTGCCCAAACTTGGTCAGCTGACGAGCGCTATCTGGACGCGTTTCATCTTCTGCTTGACCGTGACGCACTAGTATAATTTTCATAACTTTCCTTGTCTATAGCGTGCCTTTTTATCAGCTGCCTTTCTATAACCTGCTTTGCCACTGCCTGACCTTACACATTTTCAGCAATACACATTTCTAGCAATCATTTTACTTAGAGTCGCTGTCTTTATCGCTACTCTCGTTTTTAGAGGTACTATTGGCAGCTTTCATTTGCGCAGTAAGGGCAGCATTGCTATGGTCATGAGCCATCACAAACTCGACGTCACTACGAAATCCCGCTTCCATCAAATGAAGCGCCACACCTAGTGCTGCTTTATCTTCATAAATAACTGCATAAAGTGCATGGGTAATCGGCATATAAATACCGTCTTTGGTCGCTTTTTCGTGGACTTGCTGAATAGTATTAACGCCTTCAGCAGTCTGACCCAGCTTTTTGACGGCGGCATCAATACTCATGCCACGACCAAGCATATTACCGATGCGGTAGTTACGGCTTAATTCTGAGCTACAGGTTGCGTATAAGTCACCAACACCTGATAACCCTAAAAACGTCAGTGGATTGGCACCGGCTTCGACACCAAAACGACTCATCTCTGCCAGCGCGCGAGTTAATATCATGGCTTTTGTGTTCTCACCTACTTCGTAGGCAGCAGCCATACCCATCGCAATAGCATAGATGTTTTTGAGCGCCCCGCCCAGCTCAACACCGCGAATATCATCGCTGGCGAACACTCTAAAGAAAGCACTATGCAGTGCTGCTTGTACAGCATGACGTAGTGGTTCAGACTCACTCGCAATCACTGTCGCAGACGGCATATTTTTCATAATTTCTATAGCAAGATTGGGCCCTGACATAACGCCAAAATTCACTTCAGGCAACACCTCCTTGATAATATCACTCATCATGGCAAAAGTGTCTTTTTCCATGCCTTTCGTTAGCGACACAATAGACTGCCCACTGATAAAGGGCGCGATGTTTTTCAGCGTTTCACGAAAGGCCAAGCCTGGTACTGCAATAAAAATAATATCGGTATCTTTGACTGCTGACGCTAAATCATGACTGTACTTCAGACGGTCATCAAGCTTGTGACCGGGCAGGTATTTCTTGTTCATCTGCGTTTTTTGCATCGCCTTGACGGTACGCTTGTTACGAACCCACAGCGTGGTATCACAACCATTACGCGCGGCTAGGTTCGCCATCGCTGTACCAAAACTACCACCGCCCAAAAATGCCAAACGCAGCTTGGTAGGATTACTATGAATCTCTGCCATGTTTTTTGCCACCGCAGACTCTACCGCACTAGGATCTAGCTTCTTACGGCCAATACCAGATTTACTAGCTCGTCCAATGATACCCGACAACAGACTGTTTTGTTTATCAGCTGCTTTATTACTCTCATTGCTACTATTTTCATTGGTATCTTTGTTGGCATTGATATTGCTGTCATTAGCGCTTGTCATATGCATGTATCCGTATTGACTGACTTATTATTAATAATATCTTTAGTGGACAGCTACTGAGACCAGTTATCTTTAATAAGCAACCAATCTTAGCTCGGTAGCACTCAAGTATGTTTATGGCTCAAAGCGGACCAGCGGCTCGATATCAATAGCTTTGCGTGTGGGTTCGTCTTTAGGGCTGGTGCCAGTATAAACAAAAGCCGTGACATAATCATCTGCACTTACGCCGAAATATGCTTTTATAGCAGGTTCGTTACACAGTAAGCCTGTGCGCCATACTGTGCTAAAGCCCTGCGCTTTTAAAGCCAGAATAAGATTTTGAACCGCAGCGCCTGCACTTAACATTTGCTCGAAATGCGGTACTTTTTTGTGTTCTTGCATCTGAGTAACCACGGTAATCACAACTGGTGCACGCAGCGGCATCGTCTGCGTTTTTTGCACTGTTTTCTCAGAGAGCACCTCGCCCTCTTCTGTCGCCTTTGCTTTTACTGCTTCGACAAGGGCACGCCCTAAATCATGACGAGCATCGCCCGCAGTCACGATAAAACGCCATGGACGCAGTTTTTTGTGGTCAGGCGCGGTCGCGGCACACCCAATCGCTTCTTCAATCTGAGCGCGCGTTGGTGCAGGAAGATCTAAGTTACCCACGCTACGTCTTGAATTGATCCAGTGAATGAGCTCGTCGCTAGTAAATGGCGTGCTCTCAGTCGTTAGTGCTTTAATCGATATCTTTTCATTTTTCTTTACTTGATTGTCTTTTGTAGAATTAGTTTCGTCAGACTTATTCATTATTCGCCCTTATTTATTATTGATATTGACTGCTACTGTTTATATCAGCAGATTATCCCGTTATAAATATGATTAGACAATCGTAAAACCGTAAACGAAAAACCAAGCAGCCTTTACCCTCTCACTTTAAATAGTGATCATACCATCAAGCCGCATCTGCATTTTCAACACGGTGCTCCATTTTTAAATAATCTTCTGACTGCATCTCAAGCAAGCGCGAACGCGTCCGTTCAATCTCAAACGCCAGTTTTTCGCCTTGATACAGCTCAAGAATTGATTGCTCTGCTCGAATCAGTAATTTTACGCGGCGATCGTAAAACTCATCGACCAGATAAACAAAACGCCGCGTCGGATCACGCAGATCATCATCCAATGATGGTACTGAATCGACTAAGACCGTGCTAAATTGTTTCGCGAGTTCAATAAAATCAGCAGCCGAACGTGGCTCCATACATAAATGACGGAAGTCGCAAAATAAAACATCTTCAGTGCGAGCATTAATCTTAATTTGACGGCCATTGATAGTAATCGGCTCATTACTGATTTTTTGATTATTAGATAAACTGGCAAAACGGTTGGCCAACCAATGGTGGTTGGCTTTGGTCATGGGCGATTCATACAGCTCTGCTTGCTGCAACACACGCAAACGATAATCGATACCGGAGTCAATATTCATCACGGCGGTATGGTGCTCAACTTCAGCGATCGCGGGCATAAAGCGATCGCGGTGTAAACCGTCTTTATAGAGTCCTGCTGGCTCAATATTTGAGGTAGCGACCAATGTAATACCACGATTGAATAGCATGGTAAAGAGATCGCCCAAAATCATCGCATCAGAGACGTTAGAGACAAAGAACTCATCAAAGCAGATAATGACTGCTTCTTTATAAATGATGTCAGCCACTTTCTCTAGTGGATTACTTTCGCCTTGTATGGCGTTTAGTTCACGATGAACGCGCTGCATAAAATGATGGAAATGAAGGCGCATCTTGCGATCAATCGTCAAAGAATCATAAAACATGTCCATCATCCATGTCTTACCACGTCCAACACCGCCCCACATATACAGACCTTTTGGGGCAGTCGGCTTAGATTTTAAAAAACTAAAAATGCCTTTTTTTTGTTCCACGCGACTGGTGAGCTGGTGATGTAGCTCATCAAGATAGCTCATGGCCTGATATTGCTGCTCATCTCGAGTAAACTCATCGGTACTGACGGCTTGCTCGTAACGTTGCAATGGAGATAAACTCATAATACGACTCATCATTTAAAAAGGTAAATATTAGGGCGTGTTCGATCCTTCGATCATGACACTGACTATTTTTCAGGCGATTCGACATTAGAGATAGCAAGGCAATATTTCTAAGCGCCTATTTTCAACAAGGAAGCGGCATAAAAGAGTGCTGTCCCTACGGATTGATACTACCTCAGGTGGTGAAACTTATGAGGTTACTTGATCTTCAATGCTCATCAAAACTATGCTGTTGCAACAGTTTTTTTAACTCAGATAAGCGACCGTGAAAAAAATGTCCAGCGCCGTCCACGACACTGACTGCTAGACCTAAGCGTTCTGCAAATTTCTGCATATTATCAGGATCAATCACTTCATCAGCATTGCCATATATCTCAAAGGTTCTGTCAGCTGGCAAGCTTAAATCTTCGCTGTCGTTTTTTTCAACAGACGGAGCGATAAGAGCAATTTTAGTAATCTCAAAATCACTTAACCCCCAAACATGAGGGGCTTCGAGCACCTGCTCAGCCGCACGCGCAATCACGTAACCACCGAAAGAAAAGCCGCCAAGCCATAGCTTGCGCGCATTGGTTTGTTCTGCAATCCATTGTAGCACGGTCATTGCATCCACCACCTCACCTTCCGCATAATCATGCTCGCCAGTCGACTGACCGACACCGCGAAAGTTAAAACGGACCACGTGCATACCGTTATCACGCGCAAAGCGGTACATTGTAGTGACGACTTTATTGTTCATCGTGCCATCAAACAGCGGGTTGGGATGACAAAGCAGCGCCACCGTGTCGGTATTCGGATCGTTAGGATTGTCTTGTTGCCATAGCGCGTCAACTTCTAGCACGCCAGCAGGAGCAGGAATTAATGGCATAAAATTACTTAATAATTAAAAATGAATACCTCAATTATCCTAGATATGATTTTTATTTCAAGTGATTTGCTGTGTACGCCTCAGGTTTGTGGCAGGTGCACATGGTTTTATCATAAATAATAGCTTGGAACACTTAGGGCGTGTCATCAATTAGCACATGGATACATTTAGTGGTCTTAAAATCTAAATGATGACACGCACTAGTAAAATTAGGATAATTTTCTTGGCTGCAACAGCAGCATGTAATACAAGCGCAATACCGAACACAATAACTGCCTAGACACCCCAAACTGCAATAGGTTAGATTTAGTCTGTCTTTTAATAAACAAAATACTTGCCCTACTTGTCTTTAGTTTTTATGATTAATTTACAGGAAAGAGGAATAATTTATGAATACTGTTAATAAAACTGCCACCATCACTGCTACTTTGGCGACGGCTCTTATCTTAAGTGCCTGCCAGAGCACGCCTTCCTCACCAGTCATTCAACGTGCCAACTCTATTTACGAGACTACTGGGATAGCGGATAGCAAAGTAAAAGCTCAGCAAAATGCGCTTGATAGTGCCAAAAACACTTGTCGCAGCAAACAAGTGATTATCGTTGATGACAAAGTTGCTTATAATGGTATTTTAGATGAGCGCACGGGTCGTATGGTCGGACAAGCGAGTGCGGTTATTGGTTCTATCTTTGGCACTGGCTCACCCAATTTGTCACGCGATGATGATTATGAGTATAAAATCAACTTCCGATGCCAATAAAAGAACCATTATCAACTGACAAAGTTAAAGCATTCTACTAAACTTTGAAGCTAAATGAATGAGTTGATAAATACTTAAGTAGCCCTAGCTTTGCCTTGTGCTCAATAAAAATAACGGTATTTGGTGTAAAATATAATAGGGTTTGGCCAGTAAATCAGCGATGAAAATAATATATTGAGCGCTGACTTACTGGCTTTACTTTTTGTAGCTGCGCTTTTGGGGTAGACTACCCTACCTAATGTTGTACTCATTCTATTCAGTTTCTTAGTTTTTAGAATCCTTGTTTTTAGAATCCTTATTTTTAGAATCTTTGTTTTCAAAACCCTTGGTCTACTATTATGCGCAAACCCAATCTTTCAAATACCAAACCAGCAAAAGTGTTAGCGCCTGCCAAAGATTTAGCGACGCTAGAAGCCGAACTGGCTGAGCAGGAAGACCATTTGGAAGATACAGTCTTGCGTTTGAGTGACTATTTATCAGCGGTTGAGATGGTCATCAAGCAAACCTTTGACCACCGCGTATGGGTGAAGGCTGAAATTCGTAATCTGTCTAGCAAAGGCGGGCATTATTACTTTGAGTTGGCTGAAAAAGATGAGGAAGGCAAAGTAGTCGCCAGCTGCCGTGGCAACCTTTGGCGCTTTAAAGCTGCACGCGTATTGGCAAAATTTGAGCGGGCGACTGGCATGCCTCTTGAGCGCGATTTGACTGTATTACTCAAAGTCTCCGCAGGTTTCCATGCACAATATGGCTTCTCTATTACCATTGAAGACATTGACCCCAGCTATACCTTGGGGGATTTGGCACGGCAATATGCCGAAATGGTCGATCGCTTGACTGGTGAAGGCTTATTGCAGCTTAATCAACAGTTACCTGCACCCTTTGATATCGAGCACGTCCTAGTGATTGCTCCCGAAAAGGCCGCAGGTTTAGGTGATTTTCAAGCCGATGCGGATCGCTTAGCGAGTACAGGCGCTTGTCAATTTCACTACCATCACGCGACCTTTCAAGGCAATCATGCCCCAAGCGAGATTCGCCAAGCCATCGTCAGTGCTCAGCAACAATTCCAAGATACTTATCAGCATCTGCCTGACTTATTAGTGATTATTCGTGGTGGCGGCGCGGTGGGAGATTTGGCTTACCTCAATGATTACGAGCTTGCCGCACTGGTCGCTGAACAGCCTGTCCCCGTCTGGGTTGGTATTGGTCACGAGCGCGATAAAGTGATCTTAGATGAAGTGGCGCACAGCAGCTTTGACACGCCATCCAAAGTGATCGCGGCGATTAGTAGCCATTTAGCACAACTGGTCACGCAGACTTTACATTATCAAGCGCAAATCAAACAAGCCGCCCAGCGTCAACTCAATATCGCGGAGCAACAAACGGCGCGACAATTGAGCCAAATGCAGTCGCGCACCATCGGTCAATTAACTGCCCTGCAAAAAGACAGCGACTATGCGTGGCATAGTATTCAGCAGAGTGCACAGCGGCAAGTAAAGCAAGCGGCGAGACTGACAACCGAGTTACACACACAGACGCAAACCCTTGCACATCAGCAATTAGCCAGCGCCCATAACTATAGTAGCATCTATCAAAAAACCATTATGCAGAGCGCTCAGCAGCAGCTGATACAGGCACAACGTGATAGCGCCCATCTTCGTGATATCGTACTTTTGCACCGACCGTCTCGCGTGCTCAAGCAAGGCTATACGATGCTGACTGATGATAAAGACAAACAGATACTCACTAGCAGTACACAGCTTTATCCTGAGCAAACCATTCATATCGTCTTAAAAGATGGCAAGGCTAAAGCTCAGATTATTGATGTTAGTAGTGAGAGAAAAGCGACAGAAATCTCAGAGACACCAACTGAACCACACAATAATATCTAACGATTACTTATCTAGGGTCTGTTGAATATTCAAATATTAGGACTGCTGATCGCTAAAATTTCCCCAAACTAGGCGTAAACCGACGATAATGTCGAGACCTTAGCTAGGTTTGCAACAATGTTTGAGGTGATTTTAGCATCAGCCCCAAGTATACAAGCAGGGGCAAGGCTATTTTTTGCCAATACATGGCGAAATTATCTAACCTAGAATGACTAGGCATCAAAAATTTCACTGCGTATTGTCTAAAAAATAGCCATTGCCAGTTCCACATTTGAATGTTCAACAGACCCTACTTACTTTTACTTTAAAAATCAGGAAAACCCATGACGACTCCTACTCGCAAGCGCAAAAAAGCCGCTCCAAAAACCTTTAAAGCGGCTTACGATATTCTAAAAACCAATGCGGCTGAATTGCAGCAACAAGATGAGCCTGATATCGACAATTTGATGACCACGGTGGAAGAATCAATTGCTGCTTACCGCGTTTGCGAGACACGCATCAATGCCGTACAACAAGCATTGGATGCCGCTTTTGCTGAAGAGGTAAAAACTGAGGAATTAGATAATTAAATAGCTAAATGGCATCTACTCAGGTTCATCAACCTCGAAAACTTGGCGCAGATAGGCAAGATACGTATCATTATTAATCATGGTCTTGCCTGGGCTATCAGACAGTTTGGCCACAGGTTGTCCATTGCACTCCACCAATTTTAGTACGATGTTAATCGGCGTGATGCCCATATCATTGGTGAGATTGGTGCCAATGCCAAAGCTGGTTCTGATACGCTCTTTGAAGTATTGATGCAACTCCCACGCCTTTTCAAGCGTCAAACCATCACTAAAGGTTAGAATCTTTGTCTTAGGGTCTATCTTTAGTTTTTGATAATGAGCAATGGCTTTATCACCCCAGATATAAGGATCGCCGCTGTCATGGCGCAGACCGTCGAAAAGCTTGGCAAAATACAGATCAAAATCACGCAGGAATGCGTCCATGCCAACGACATCGGTCAACGCAATACCCAAATCCCCACGATATTCATGCACCCAAGATTCGAGTGCTGCTTTTTGTGAGTCACGCAAGCGTACATCTAATGCCTGAAAAGCTTGCATAAACTCATGCGCCATCGTCCCTATTGGTGTCATCCCAAGCTGCTTTGCCAAATACACGTTAGAGGTGCCGCTAACAATTTTTGGCTCAGCTTTGTGCAGGGTTTCTACCACATGCGCTTGCCAGATTTTGCTAAAGCGTCGACGTGTGCCAAAGTCTGCAACGATGAACGGTGGCTTATCTGTACTTTGTTGCTTTGCATACTGATGCAACAGCGCAACCTTGTCATCCAAGCGCCTTTGCCCCTCTTCTATCACGCTAGGGTTGGATAAGGCATTAAAATACAACTCGTTAACGATTGCCAGCACGAATACTTCAAAGAACATCGCCTGAATCATTGGCCCTTCAATATCGATCAACAAGCGCCCTTTACTGTCTGTACTGACGGTAATAAAACGGCGCTTAAGCTTAAATAACTCTAAATAATCGACAAAATCAGAACGAATAAAGCGCAACCCACGCAGATAATCCAATTCATCTTCTAAGAAGCGCAATTCACACAGCATATCTAATTGCTGCTCTAACGACTCTTTAATATCAGCCAGCGGATAGACCGCCTCACTATTATTACGACAGCGAAACCGATAGACACCGTGGGTCTGCGGGAACTGATGTAACATGGCTTGTAGCATGGTAAATTTGTACAAATCGTTATCCAATAACGAGGTAATAATAGGTGCAGAAGTGACCGTCATGTTACAACCTTAAACGCAAAAGTAAAAAATCCATATTGCTCAATAGCTAAGCGATACTGACTAAAAGATATCTTGGGGCTTCTAATAATAAATGCTCATGAGCCTTTAAAAGACCGTTCAGTATAACGATATTTGTTGTTTTTTGCAGGCGTGACTACCCCTAGCAGCAAAAATCATACGATAATCAAAAACGTCTATAAAAACTGCTGCTTAGATTGGTATAACAAAGACGTTCAGAGTGACCTCAACGTGAATAAATCCATTATTAGGCTTTAGCACGCATAAATTGAGCGACATAGTCATCGGCAGGATTGTCTCTTAATTCGCTAGGCGTGCCTGTTTGTACCAAGCGACCACCATTTAAAATACTAATACGCCGACCCACTTTGACCGCTTCATCGATATCATGAGTAATAAAGACAATGGTCTTATTGAGACGGTCTTGTAGTTCAAGCAGCTGATCCTGTAGTTGGGCGCGGATAAGCGGATCAAGTGCAGAGAACGCTTCATCCATCAGCAAAATCGGGTTATCAGTCGCTAAGGCTCGCGCCAGCCCTACGCGCTGCTGCATACCGCCCGACAGCTCATCAGGGTAGCTGTGCTCTAGATTGGGTAGCCCTACCTCATTAAGCCAATGACGCGCGACTTCATGACGTGCTTCCACGCTCATCTTGCGGACACGTAAGCCATAAGCCACATTTTGCATGACGGTCATATGCGGCATCAAGCCAAAATGCTGGAACACCATGCTGACGGTATTCTGACGATATTGCTGTAACGCCTTATCATCCAATTCTAGAATATTAATAGAGTCGCTTGAGTTGGTATTGTTTATCCCGTCTGTATTAGCGGTTACTGGTGCAGCAGCAGTCGATGAATTTTCTTTTGCTATGCCTTGTGCTTTTGATGACAGGATTTTAGAGTTAATAGTGGTGTCGACCCATATCTTGCCGCTGGTCGGATCAATTAAACGGTTGAGATGGCGGATCAAGGTCGATTTACCTGAGCCTGAGAGTCCCATGATGCAATGCAGCTCCCCCGCTTTTATCGCCAAATTAACATCATAGAGCCCGACTGAATAGCCAGTCTGCTTTTTGACAGCGACACTATCCATACCATCTGCTAGTAGTTTCAACACTGATTGTGCTTGCGACTCATTAGCATTATAAATTTTGCTGATATTCTCTAACTGGATATGATTCATAGCTTTTCTCATTATTATTTAACCGATAGGACGTTTGCCAGCTTCAATGGTCTTTTGCCGCGCGCGTTTTCCTTGACCAAAAGCTTGGCTAATACGGTCAATGATAATCGCCACAATGACAATGGCCGTACCCGCCTGTAGTCCTTGACCGATATTGAGCGTCTGAATAGATTGCAAGACGTCTTCTCCCAGACCCGGCGCACCAATCATAGACGCCAGTACGACCATGGCAAGCGACATCATCACTGCCTGATTGATCCCCGCCATAATACTGGGCAACGCTTGTGGTAACTTGATCCAAATGAGTAGCTGAAAATGGGTACTACCGAACGAGCGTCCTGCTTCGATCATTTCATGATTGACCTGCGTGATGCCCAACGTCGTCAAACGAATAAGCGGTGGCAAAGCATAAATAATCGTGGCAAATAATGCTGGCACTTTACCAATACCGAATAACATGAGCACGGGGATTAAATAGACAAAGCTTGGCATGGTTTGCATCACATCCAATATCGGCGTGACAATTTTTCGCAGCAGACTGCTACCCGACATAGCAATACCAATGGGGATACCGATCACCACCGTCACTAAAACCGAGACGATCAATAACGCTAAGGTATCGATTAAAGCGCCCCACAGTCCAAACGCACCGATTAAAAAAAGTCCTGCCCCGCAAGCAATGGCAAACCATACTTTGCGCACCCCGAACCATGCCAACACGGTCACCAGACCAATAATTAGCCATGCTGGAATTACCGTTAATAGGCGCTCAATAGGCAACAACAAATAGGTCAAAGTGACGCTACTGATACTCCGAAACACATCACCATAATCTCTAACCACAGTCGCTAAGGCTTTATTAAGAGGCGTCTCAAGGGACCATGACGGAAAGCTGGAGGTTAGTGCTAGGAAGGCGTTACTTGAGGTGGCGTCATTCAACGGTGCATTGACACTGGTATTGCCTGTGCCATCGTTCGTTAGATTAATACCTAAATTGGCAGCAAGATTTTCAGCGACTTCTTTGGGTAGCCACGCTTGCCAAACGTTTGGATTGGCACGTAAAAACTCAAGCGCCTGTTCATCACCACTACGCTTGCTTTCACTCATCTCTAAAATCGCACTATTTAGTTGGTCTGGCGTGAACTGAACTTTTTCAAAGGCACTTGCCAATTCAGGATTGTCATTGATAAAAGGTGTCGATGCAGCAATCTTGAGCGGGGAGACAGGAAAACCCGATACACAATCCAAGCTACCATCAGCCAGCAATAAGTCTTGCCAGCACTCATCCTTATGGGCAGGGAACGCTAGCGGTGCAAAATCGTATTTGGCGATGAGCCCCGTTGGCTGCCAATAGTAAAATAGTAGCGGTTTTTTTTGTTCAAATGCGGAGGCAATCTCAGCATCGAGTGCGGCACCCGTACCCGGATGAGCGTTGTTAAAAATCGCGTCCAAGCCAGTATTTTTGAGCAGTTGGGTGTTAAAAATCTCACACGCCCAGCCTGACGGACAGTTCATGAACCGTGACTTGCTAGGATCTTCTGGATCTTTAAACAACTCTGCGTACTTAGGCAAATCCTGATAACGACGCAGTCCCGGATTGTCATCCATGACATATTGCGGCACGTACCAACCTTGGGTGGCACCTCCTTGCAAGGTATCGCCAATGACCGCAACTTTGTTGTCATTGATGGCCTGCTCCATAATCGGTGAGCGCCCAATCCATTGTTCGCCGATGATTTGGATATCGTTTTGCGACAATGCGGTCTCGAGTGCAGGTCCTGCACCAGGTACTTCTTCGATCGTACAGTCGTAACCACTCTCAGCAATATATTTGAGTATCCCAGTCGTAAACTGACCACTCTCCCAAGTAAGCGCGCCAAATTTGATCGGTGATGCGCAAGCGGCTGACGCTGAGACTGAGACTGGCAGTAACAACACGCTCATACACAGTAAACTTAACGCAATCCATTGGCGCATGGGATGTCCTATATATCGTTATTAAAATGAGTTATTTCGATGTCAAAGTCAGGTATCAATATTAAGTTATGAACCACTTGGCTGATAGCAAATGTGGAATCAATGTTTATTTCTCATTAGAAATATAAACTTACCATAGCTACCGTTTAGTAATATTAAGAAATGTAGCGACATATGAGAATGATTATAAATAACTATTGGCTAGGTTCAGATTTTCTTTTATGTATAAAAAATATTATAAAGTCATCAAAAATAAATACTATAATCATCAAAATTTTGTTTTTTGGACAAAAAAACAGCACCTACTTGCGTAGATGCCATTGTTATTAAACGGACAATCTCATAGCATTTACTTCATCATAAACGCCATAGCTTTGTTAAATAAGCCGCCATAAGGTGGTAATAGGAAATTCATGCCGTTGAGCTTATTTTGTACAAAAACAGGTTTCATGTGACTTAAACGCTCAAAACCAGCTTTGCCATGGTACGCGCCAGTGCCTGAATGTCCAACCCCACCGAACGGCAAGTCGTGCTGCACCACATGCAGGATCACTTCATTAATAGCCAAGCCGCCTGATACCGTGTTGTCACGTACTTTTTCTATGTCGCTGTGACGCTCACCAAACACATAAAGCGCTAATGGACGCGGACGAGCATTGACGAAATCGATCGCATCATCGAGCGTATCATAGTGCATCAACGGCAGAATCGGTGCAAACAGCTCGTTTTGCATCACATCACTATCGGGTGCAGGCTCACTGATAATAACTGGTGGCATCAACCGCGTTTCGATATCATAGTCTGCGTCAGTTATCTTATGAATGTTTTCACTAGAGACGCCATCTAAATAACCTTTGATACGCTTAAACTGCTCACCATTGATAATGCGCGAGTAATCTGGGTTTTCGCTGATGTTTGGATAATGATTTTGCATCCACTCTTTTGCTAAGCCAATGAACGCTTCGTGATCTTTGCGCTGGATTAGGACATAGTCAGGGGCAATACAAGTTTGACCGGCATTCAGCGTTTTACCCATCATCACGCGATTGACAGCCGCCTCTAAATTGGCGCCGTCCAATACGATAACGGGTGACTTACCACCAAGCTCCAACGTGACCGGGGTCAAATTAGGCGCAGCAGCAGCCATGACCTTTTTGCCTACTTCAGTAGAGCCGGTATACAATAGATGATCGAAAGGCAGCTTACTAAAAGCGGCAGCGATCTCTACTTCGCCCAGTACAACACAAACCATATCTGGCGAAAAGTAATGAGCGATGAGATCTGCAAACACTTGCGCGAACTGCGGTGCTGACTCACTCATCTTAACCATGATTCGATTGCCTGCTGTGAGCGCATCGATGATTGGCCCGACGGCTAAGAACAATGGATAGTTCCATGGCACCATGATACCAACCACACCTAATGGCTGCGGCTGAATCTCGTTATGAGCTGGCATGTATAATGCTGAAATAGAAGCGCGACGTGTTTTCATCCATTTTTTGCCATGCTTTTTGGCATGGCTGATACCCGTAAAACTGGGAACAAGCTCCGCAAATTGGGTTTCAGACTCACTGCGATAGCCAAAATCTGCGCTGATCGCTTGAGCAAGGTTGTGTTGGTTATCGCTAAGCATCATCTCTAAGTTGTCTAATTGAGTCTCCCGTGTCGCCCAATCATTTATTGGCTGAGCACGGCTCAATGCTTGCAATCTAGAGAACTGCGCTTGCATCTCATCGATAGTAGTCATAATACTAAGCGCTTTATCGGTACTGGTATGCGCCTGATTAGTGGTGTTCTGATTATTGTCTGTCATGTATCTTCCTTGTCATAAGCGTTAGAGTCAGCACGCTATATTTGATTGATAACTCTATATTTATCTTTAAGCGCTAGTGAAAATAGCTGCACACGCGCATATCATTATAAAAACTAACAAGATTCCATTCGTTGCTGTTTAATGTAGCGCATTGAATAAGCAATGAACAGTGTCTTTGATTGACTGCTGGGTTTGTATAAAATACGTGTCGGTCATAAAGACAATAGCTGCACTAAATCATCATTTTAAGGATATATCGCCTTTTATACTCTGTTTAATTAGAGTCTCTTTAATATTTAGGCTTTATAGTAGATATCGATTAAAATTGTAGGTATCTATTAAAATTTGGGCGGCAATCACAAAAACTGCTACACTCAGCATTGTGGCGTGTTGAACTTTCGCCACCAGTCAAAATTCGCCAATACTTTACACCAGACAACAATAAGACAGTCACGCTTATGCAAAATGTCACGCAGCAGACTCACAATACCTCTCCTCACGACACCCTTCTTACAAAATCGCTGTCGGCCGCCGATTATGTCTCTACCCATGATGCTATGCTAGCGCGTACCTTGGAGCGTATCGCACTCAAAAAAGAGCAAGGCTTACGCACGCCTGATGAGCTATGGATTGTCGATCATAATGACGTTTACACGCTTGGGCAAGCAGGTAAAGAAGAACATATCTTGCAACGAACTGACACCCCGATTATAAAGACGGATCGCGGTGGACAGGTGACCTGGCATGGTCATGGACAGCTGGTTGTATACTGGTTATTTGATCTGGACAGTATAGGCTGGAGTGTACGCAATCTTGTATCGCATGCAGAGCAAGCGATCGAGGACATGGTAAATGACTGTCTACAGAACTCATCGTCATCTATCAGTGATAATATCAGCGCCCACGCTCGCCGTGATGCACCCGGTGTTTATTTATATGCTGATACTGATACTGACAATGATGCGCAAGTCCAAAATACTTCTTTGGATGACAAAATCATGCTTGGCAAAATAGCCTCATTGGGTTTTAAGATTAAGCATGGTTTTAGCTATCATGGTATTGCACTCAATATCAATTGTGATTTATCGGCTTTTAACGCCATCAATCCTTGCGGCTACGCTGGCATGCAAATGCTACGCTTGGCTGATTTTTTGACCATACAAAAAGAGCCAGAGGCGCAAACAGCTCAGCACATACATAATTCTTTGAGCTATGAGCAAGTGACCCAAAAGCTTATTGATAATATTGCCAAACGTCATGCTGGACTGATTGAGCTAAGAGCAATTGCACCCAAGTGATTTTCTGAGGCTATTTTGCATAATCTTTTTTTGCATAATATCTTGCCCGCTTAGACTTAAGCATTATGAGAAAATTCAGACCAAACTTGCTATAATTGCATACAGCACAAATCGGGCACAGTAATAATCTTACTGCTTGTCCAGCTCAATCCTTTGACTATCATTGATTATTCAAACACTTAAAACAAAAGAAAATTGGAGCATTTTATGGCAGATTTTAACAAAATTTTGGACGCCGGCGACGTAGATGGCGGCATTATCAACGTAGTAGTAGAAATCCCTGCTGGTAGCAGCCATAAAATTGAGTGGAATCGCGAATTGGCCGTATTTGAGCTTGATCGTATTGATCCACAGATTTTTGCCAAACCTTGTAACTATGGTTTTATCCCACAAACGCTAGACGAAGATGGCGATGAGCTAGATGTGTTGTTGCTTACTGAGCAGCCATTACCAACAGGTATTTTCTTAAAAGCCAAAGTAATCGGCGTCATGAAGTTCGTTGATGATGGCGAAGTGGATGACAAGATCGTTGTCGTACCTGCTGATGACCGTGACACAGGCAATGCTTACAACAGCCTAGCGGATCTACCAAAGCAGCTAATCAACCAATTAGAGTTCCATTTCAGTCACTATAAAGATCTGAAAAAGCCAGGTACAACTGTGGTTGAATCTTGGGGTGATGTTGCAGAAGCCAAAGAAGTCATCAAAGAATCTATCCAACGCTGGAAAGATCTATAAGTTATCGAAGATTGGCAGAAATGCTGATAAAGATAACTATTAAAATACCGCGGTCATTATTATGATTGCGGTATTTTTTTGCTTGAATCTTGCTGATAGAAAATGGTTATAATGAACCACCGTACGACCTATTCACACTCTCATCTTGTAATAAGGACAATCATGTTTAATCCTGATCCTAGCGCAAAACCAGTCAATACAAAGTTGCCGAAAGCGATCATCATGATGATTGAAAAAAACAATTTGGTGATGGCGATCAAAACATTGGCAGCCGATGAAAATATCAGTATGGATGAAGCAAAGAGTAGAATCGATGCTTATGAGACGGCACTAAAGGTAAAACAACAGCAGAAATTAAATACTATTGCCAATAAGCAAGGTATTCCTAATCAGGCGATCAGTTTTGATAGAGAGCAAGCAGAGGAAGAACCAGATCGTTTAATAAAAAACCGTGTGAAAACCACTCAAACAGATCAAGGGTTCAAAAGCCTACAGCGAGGTGTCGACAGCCAGTTGAATGATTTGGGCTATAAAAAACCGCTTTTACCCTATTGGGCAAAGCGGTTGCTAATCATTATCTTCATCATGACAGGATTGTTCTGGATATTATGGCAAGTATTTGGCTAAATAAAAAATATTGGATTGTCATACCTTCCATAGAATTTTGTATTAATGCATGGCAGCTGCTTAACTACTTTTCTTTATAAGCGGCACTTAGAGCAGGCCTTTATAAAGGAAGTAAAACCCTACTACGGTTAATAAAAAGGCAAAACATTTTTTTAGTAATGCTGGTGATAGTATATGCGCAACTTTCGCGCCTACTTTTGCGGTAAAAAAGCTCATAATACTAATGCCTAAAAAGGCATAAATATGGACAAAGCCAATGGTATTGGGCACATCGACTTGCTGCTGCATGCCAAAAATCATAAAGCCTAACGCACCAGCAATGGCAATCGGTAGACCACATGCTGCTGAGGTGCCAACGGCTTTTTGCATGACCACGCCATAACGCGTGAGATAAGGGACGGTTAAGCTGCCACCGCCGATACCAAAAATGGCAGAAGCGATACCGATAACTCCGCCTGCTGCTAATTGCTTAGGCTTAGACGGCAGTTCTAGATCAGCATCATCAGACTGACTAGCGACCTGCTTTTTACCACCGAAAAACATTTTATAGGCGACCCAAAGCAAAAATACGCCAACGATAAGCTGAAGATATAGCCCAGATATTTGCCCTGCTATTCCCGCGCCCAAAAAGCAACCAATCGCTAGACCTGGTGCGAGATTTTTAAAAACAGGCCACATGACGGCGCCCTTTTTATTGTGCGCCATGAGCGAGCTGATAGAGGTGACAATAATAGTTGCCAGTGACGTACCTAACGCCAAATGCATGATATTGTCAGGACTGTAGCCCATTTGGGTAAAGACGATAAATAATAGTGGTACAATGATGGTGCCACCGCCCACGCCAAATAGCCCTGCAGCAAACCCTGCTAGCGCACCAATTATTAAAAAAATGAGTATTTCCACGGGATAGTTACTTCTCGGTTAAAGGATAGTTTTATAGTCGACGCTAAATAAAATGGATACGTTATCTGACAACGTAAAACTGATACAAATTTTTCTAGCTTGCTGTGCCTACGCCGACAGAGGCTACAAAAAATTCATTCCAGTTTTACTGTATTTTCTTTATATTGAGCTGACTTTTATATTGAGCTGACTATAGTTAGATGACCATTAAATAATCAATGTCAGAAAGTCAGCTTAAGCAATTTCTATTTGACCCACTTGATGATAGGCGCGATTAAAATACACCAAACTTTCATCAGTGCCACCTTGTGATACGGCGTGCTTGATGGCAACCACACGGCACATAAAGACACTGTGCGTGCCGACTTCTTGAATATCCTCAATCTCACAATCAAAACTGACCAGCGCATCCTCTAAAACAGGCGCACCTGTCGCTAATTGTGTCCAAGCGCCCTGTTTAAATCGTTCTTCCGAACTTAATTTTGAGGCAAAGGCATTAGATATTGGCTCATGATGTGCGCCTAATACATTGACGCTTAACGTTTTGTTTTCAAGAAAGTGGGCATGTGAGCGAGAGGTCTGATTCATACAGACCAGCAAGGTAGGCGGTGTGTCTGTGACGCTACATACCGCAGATGCCGTAAACCCATGAATACCAGAGCTACCTTTTGTGGTAACCACATTAACGGCAGTCGTCAATAGCGACATGGCATCTCTAAAGTCGGTGGCTTCAATCATATCTTTACTCATCGCTGAACTCCTAAATTTGGCTATGACTTATCTCTAAATGGCATTAAGACTACTTGATGGCCTACCCACAGTATTTCAATCAAACTGAATAAACAAACTTGATTAGACCTATCCCACCTATTGATAAGTGCGAGCCAGTAACTAAGCGCTCAGCTCTTGACGAATGATTGCCGCGCCCTCGCTCAACGCTTTTAACTTGCCGCGTGCTACCTCGCGAGGCAAAGGTGCCATGCCGCAGTTGGTCGAAGGATAGAGCTTGTCTGCATCGACGAATTGTAGAACTTTGCGTAGGGTATCTGCCACTTCTTCAGGGGTTTCAATAGTATTGGTTGCCACATCGATAGCACCGACCATTACTTTTTTACCGCGTATGAGTTCAATCAAATCCATCGGCACGTGCGAGTTTTGGCACTCAAGCGAGACGATATCAATGCTTGACTGCTGCAATTTTGGAAACGCTTGCTCGTATTGACGCCACTCTGAACCCAGTGTCTTTTTCCAATCATTATTGGCCTTAATGCCATAGCCATAGCAAATATGCACCGCTGTTTCGCACTTTAGACCTTCGATAGCGCGCTCTAACGTGGCGATACCCCAGTCGTTGACGTCATCGAAGAAAACATTAAACGCAGGCTCATCAAACTGGATAATATCCACGCCAGCCGCCTCAAGCTCTCTCGCCTCTTGATTCAGAATTTTAGCAAATTCCCAAGCCAATTTTTCACGGCTTTTATAATGACCATCATACAGTGTATCAATCATCGTCATAGGCCCTGGCAGCGCCCATTTGATGGGCTGATCGGTTTGCGCCCGCAAAAATTTAGCGTCGTCTACAAACACTGGCTTTTGACGGCTCACCGCCCCAACGACTGACGGTACACTTGCCTCATAACGATCACGAATCTTAACGGTTTTACGATTCTCAAAATCGACGCCATCTAGATGCTCAATGAAGGTAGTCACAAAATGCTGACGGGTCTGCTCGCCATCACTGACGATATCAATCCCAGCATGCTGCTGTTCTTGCAATGTCAAACGTAAGGCATCTTGTTTGGCTTCAAGCAGTTGCTCGCCTTCTAATGCCCAAGGTGACCAAATTTTCTCAGGTTCAGCGAGCCAAGAAGGTTTTGGTAAGCTACCCGCTGTCGATGTCGGTAATAATAGTTTCATAATTTTTAATCTTCTATAATGTTTACTTTTTTATTTTGGCGTCCAGTGAGGTTATGCTAGGGCGTGTCCTCATTTTAAAAATGAGGATAAAAGTGAGGTAAATGGCAGTCAAACAAGGAAAATAGCGCAGATAATATCGATATATTACCTAGCTAATTGACGATGTTTGGCAAGATTTAACCACTTTTAGCCCATTTAGATCGCTATCGGTTGAATTGAGGACACGCCCTAGGCAGCTTGTTTATCATCAGCGCGTTTTTGCACCGCTTCTCTTTGCACAGTCTCGCTTGCAACATCGTAGCTTGCCGCCCACTCATCAAGGATAGCTTGATACGGTGTAATGAATTCATCTTCCGTAAACTTACCTTGTGTCACTGCCATCTGACTGCGCTCTTCGCGATCATAGACAATTTGCGTCAGTGAGTAATCTTGGTACTTCAAACTGGGTTGATACACTTGAGCGGCGGTCGAGTTGGCATTGTAAATTTCAGGTCGATAAATCTTTTGAAAAGTCTCCATGGTACTGATGGCACTGATTAGCTCAAGGTCAGTGTAATCACGCAACAAATTACCCGCGAAATAAAATGCTAAAGGCGCCACACTACCAGCAGGCATAAAATAGCGCACTGCTAAGCCCATTTTGGAAAAGTACTCATCAGTTAATGACCCCTTGTTCAAAGAGCCGCCATCTTGTCTGTATTCAGCCCCCAATACAGGATGCTGATTGCCCGTACGCTGATAGACTTTACTGCTTGACACACTCAGACAAATCACTGGTTGTTTATCAAAGTTGGCTTGGTAGGCCTCTGAGCTCAATAAATGTTGAAACAGTTTGCCATGCAAATCGCCAAACTCTTCTGGCGGCGCGGATTTTGGATGGTTTGCAAAGTGTTCTGGTAACACAATGCTAAAGTCATAATCGCGCACATAAGAGGAGAAGCTATTGCCAATCATACCGTCAATACGCTTGTTTTCCTTATGATCCACAATCGTTGTTTTTAAGGTCTCAATGACTGGGAAGGTATGACCATTGCCTTCGATATCCAAGTCGGCAGAAATAATATCAACTTCGATAGAATAACGGTCTGCGGTCGGATTATCCCAATGCGCTAGATCGTTGAAACGATTGTTTATCATGGTTAAAGTTTTGTGTAAATTCTCTTGACGACTCTCGCCACGTGCCAAATTTGCAAAATTCGTCGTCAGACGGGTGCTGTCTGCAGGTTGATAGTTTTCATCAAAACGAATGCTTGAGATGGAATATGTAAATTGTTTACTCATGATAATCCCCTACCCTAATCTCATTAACTGAGATAAAACCAAATTTCTGTATGGGATGAATCATACCTAAAACATTACATGAATAAAAACGATACTATTTAAATATAACATGAATAAAATTCATGTTGATAATTCTAGAAGCATGAAATAGATTTGGATAGCGGAGGTTTTGACGGCTTAATCAGTAAAAAGTTGAGCCTATCAAATCATTTAAATATATGAACTGCGAGTATCTAAAACGTGACTTGATGTATGTGTAGACGCGATATAAATTGACTAGAGTAAAGAAATAAATATACTGAATTTAAAGCACCATAAGCTGTAATAAAAAGCATGTGGCAACAAATAATGATTTGATCTCTCCTTAAATGATTTGATCTCTCCTTAATAGTAGGAAGTATCAACATAGAGTTGCTAAAGAATACCCCTACTTTGTCTACTATTATTTTCAAGACATTAAAAAAGGATACCGCAGCATCCTTTTTTTATTATTCAGAGCTAATAAAAGTTCTATTCTAGTGATGCTCACCAGGAAGAATTCTGGCAAAGGCACGCTGAGCAAGGTTTGGTTTTTTATCGGTAGTCAGTCCTGCACGGGTACTTGGGAAAATACGATAACCCATCGATTGAATACCAACGTTGATTGCTGGTGCTAACGAATAAGTCGCCGACGCAAATTTACCCATGTTGCTGGCAATACTGTTTGGTTTATGAACAATCGCTTTTGCGACCATCATCGCCGCTTCATCCGGCATCAGCGCAGGCATGTAACGATATAGCTTGGTTGGCTCAATCATCGGTGTGCGTACCAATGGCATAAAGATATTGGTAATCGTGACATTATCGCCTTT
This sequence comes from Psychrobacter sp. K31L, assembly GCF_017942195.1. NCBI lineage: Bacteria > Pseudomonadati > Pseudomonadota > Gammaproteobacteria > Moraxellales > Moraxellaceae > Psychrobacter > Psychrobacter sp. K31L. Next base: position 405,909 of record NZ_JAGKSC010000001.1, read on the forward strand.
CACTTCAGCAGCCAAGCAGCGACTAAAGGCATCCAATGCCGATTTTGAGGCGACATAAGCGGCAAAACGCGGACTGTTTGCCAGTACGCCAATAGATGAGATGTTAACAATTTGACCGGCTTGGCGTTCAATCATCGTTGGCAAAAATCCAAGAACTATTTTAACAGCGCCAAAGTAATTGATATCCATGGTACGCTCAAAATCATGGAAACGATCAATAGATTCGTGCACCGAACGTCGAATTGAACGACCAGCGTTATTGACCAATACATCAACATGACCAAAATCAGCCAAAATTTGCTCGCTGACTTTTTCAATCTCATTCATATTGGTCAAATCACAAGGATAATAACTGGCCTTGCCGCCAAGTTCCTCAATATTTTCTTTTACTATTTTTAGCTTCTCTTCGGTACGTGCTAATAAAATGACATGAGCGCCGCATTCACTAAGCAAAAAGGCTGTACGTTCACCGATACCGCTTGAAGCACCAGTAATGATGATATGTTTGTCTTTAACCGCTTTGCTAATTGCCTTTTTTGAGGGAGTAGCCATAAAAAATCCTTTTTGTTTATTATATTCCCAATAGTGTGCAGCTCTAGAATACCAAAATTACATTGTAATTACTCGAAAAAGTACCAGTAAAATTTGATAAAAGTAATTTTGCGAACCACTAGGGTGTGTCCTCATTTTGAAAATAGTTATAAAAATGAGATAAATGGCAGCCAAACAAGGAAACTAACGTAGATAATATCGAGATATCCATCAGCTATAGTCAGTGAAAGTTAATATCGATACATCACGTACTACTGACATCGATTTTTCTTGCTTGCTGTGCCTGCGCAGACAGAGGCGACAAAAAATTGATATCAGCAATACCGACGCGTTTTTAGGATACTTTGACTATGTTTGACGATGTTTGGCAAGATTTAGCTATTTTTAACCCATTTAGGCGTTTTCGTTCAGATTGAGTACACTACCCAGTAAAAGGACTGCAAATATACCATCCCATTTTTCCCAGCTTTTTGGCTATAATTGTTTTTGCAATTTACGCATGATAAGGAGAACGCACCTTGGTAGAAATACTGGCTCAGTATATTGATTTCATTGCCAAAATCGTTGAAGTCATTGGTGTCCTTATTATGTTCTTTGGACTGCTTTATGCTTTTTATAGAGGCGTTCGTTCAACAGGTCGTTTCACCCATGACACCTATGTCGAGATCAGACAGACGGTTGGCAAGTCCATTTTGTTAGGGCTTGAAGTGCTCATTGCTGCTGACATTATGGCTACTGTCGTTACAGAGCCTACGCTGCGTAGTGTTTTGGTACTGGGGTTTATTGTGCTCATTCGAACTTTTTTAAGCTTATCTTTACAAGTAGAATTAGAAGGTCGCTTTCCTTGGCAACACTCCAAGTCTGTGCCTGAAAAAACATCAAAGACTGAGCATGCTGATAAGTTGTAATCAGTTATTCATAGCCAATAGCTATTTATGCCTTACTCGTGAGCCTGTAAAAAATCCTCGACCACACGAAACTGCCCAGCGGTGCTCTCTTCACCATACATGGCTTGACGAAAAGCATTAGAATTAGGAATGCCCGTGGTATACCAAGCAATATGCTTACGGGCGATTCGGCAGCCGGAGTATTCACCATAAAAGTCATATAGCTCTTGTAAGTGCGCCAGTACAATTTCTTTGATTTCGCCAACATTTGGTGCATCAAGACGCTCACCAGTACGCAAAAAATGCTCAATATCGCGAAATATCCACGGCTGACCTTGTGCCGCTCGTCCAATCATTACGGCATCACAACCCGTCAATTCATAAACACGCTGTGCTTTTTGCGCACTATCGATATCACCATTGGCAATGACTGGAATGCTGATGCTTTCTTTAACCTCACGTATCAGCTCATAACGCGCTTCACCCGTATACATATCCTCGCGTGTACGCCCATGAATGGCAATGGCGGCAATGCCTGCTTGCTCTGCTCGCTTTGCAACGCGCAAAATGTTTTCACGCCCATTCTCATAGCCCAATCGTGTTTTTAAGGTGACGGGCGCATCGACGGCATTTACCGCAGCATCCAGCAAACGTGCCACCAAATCTTCGTCTTGAAGCAAGGCAGAACCGGCCAGCTTGCGACAGACTTTTTTGGCGGGACAGCCCATATTGATATCAATAATCTGCGCGCCATTATCGATCTGATAGCGAGCCGCTTCTGCCAGTTTGTTTGGCTCCGCCCCCGCTATCTGTGCAGAAATAGGGGCGATCTCATTATCGAAATTGGCACGGTATAATGATTTTTTGCGTGCATAAAGCGCGGTATCAGCGATAATCATCTCACTGACGGCATGACCTGCGCCAAATGACTTACACAAACGGCGAAACGGGTTATCTGTGACTCCTGCCATTGGTGCGACTATCAGACGGTTTTCAATCATCAAGCCGCCGATATTCAATGGCTGCAATAAGGGATGATCGCTTGCAATCTGCGTTTGCGGAGTCTCAGAGACTGAAATATCTATAGACATAAATAACGGCTTACTTATTAATAAAAACAGGTCAATGAAATCAAGCCGTTATTCTAAGGGTTCATACACATATTGCAAGCGATTCACTCGAATAACTTGCATCCACAAACATCAGTCTTTAAGCGCCAAACCAACTATTTATCAAACACGCTGCCCTGCTCCAACGTAATGTCATCATCATGCTCTTGCATACGCCACGGCAAACTGTCCGGTGACACATTTAAGAAGTGCAAATATTTCTCGAACTGATCAATAATATCGTTGATGACGGACTCTGTCTCATAGCCGTACAAATCATAGGTCTGACCACCACGGCGCAGATAAACCTCAGCACGATGATGATGCTCTTGTGGCAACTCACCTGCTGTACTTTCAGTATGGTAATCCGGCGCATCATGTTCAGATAGGCGCACTTCATACCAAAACTCGACATCATCACCGCGATGCAGCTCAAGCACAGCGCGATTATTGACCGCATCATAATTGACATCAGTCGTCCAGCCTGTCTCTGCAAATTTGGCTGACACCTCTACCATTGAGGGCATAATCACCTCTTTGATATAGTTTAAAACCTTATCACGGGTTGGTTGATCAGTGATGTAATCGATACGATCACGCCATGCTGATGGCTTAAGCAGGTGCGGTGGTAGTTTGCTGTCATTACCCAAGCTCTGGTTACGATGTCCTTCGATACGTAGCGCACGCCACATGCCAAACATCGATATCAATATAATAATCGCGAAAGGTAAGGCACTAACGATAGAAGCCGTTTGGAGTGCTGTTAGGCCACCGGCAAGCAATAATGCGGCTGCAACCGCCCCTTCAGTTACTACCCAAAAAGTACGTTGCCACCATGGTGTATCACTACGACCACCTGCTGCTAACGAATCAATAACCAATGAACCCGAATCTGACGACGTCACAAAAAAGGTAATGATTAATAGTATGGTCAGTGAAGACACAAACTCAGTGAAAGGCAGGTTTTCTAGCAGTTTAAACAAGGCAATCGCTTGGTTGTTTTGTACCTCAGTAATTAACGAGGTATAACCATCTACCATAATCATGTGCAATGCGGTATCACCAAATACGGCAAACCAAAAGAAAGTGAAGAACGTTGGCACTAGCATGACACCAAGTACAAACTCACGAATGGTACGACCACGGCTAATTTTGGCAATAAACAAACCAACAAAAGGTGCCCATGCGATTGTCCAAGCAAAAATAAACAACGTCCAACTACCGATCCAATCGCTGTTTTCATACGCTTGCAAGCTAAAAGTACGCTCGACAATATTGCCCAAATAGCTGCCCGTATTTTCCATAAAAGCATTTAGAATAAAAACCGTTGGCCCTACAACAAACACAAAAATCATCAGCGCAGTCGCCAGCACCATATTCAATATAGACAGCCGCTTGACGCCTTTATCCATACCTGCCAGCACTGAGACCAGTGCAGCAGCGGTAATCAATGCAATAGCAATGACCTGTACGGTGGTATTAACTGGAATGAGGTCCGGTAACAGATAGTTGAGGCCAGCATTAATTTGCGATACTGACAACCCTAAGCTGGTGGCGATACCAAACAGTGTACCTACAATTGCAAACACATCGACAGTATGACCAATAGGACCGTAAATCTTGTCGCCAATTAAAGGATATAACGTGGAGCGCATCGACAACGGTAAACCATGACGAAAAGAGAAATACGCCAGCGATAGCCCTACCACCCCATAAATCGCCCAAATATGAAAACCCCAATGAAAATAAGCAATCTGCATCGCTTCTTTTGCCGCCTCAATAGTCTGTGGATCAGACAATGGCGGGCTGGCAAAATGCATGACTGGCTCGGCTACACCAAAGAATAATAAGGCAATGCCGTAACCTGCCGAAAACAGCATGGCAAACCATTCAAGGAATTTATATTCAGCCTCAGCATGATCAGGTCCAAGCTTGATAGTGCCATAAGATGAAAATGCCAGCGCGATAATAAACATTAAAAACAGCGCGACTGCCAACATATAAAACCAACCAAAAGTATTGGTGGTGAATGTCAAAACAGTGCTGAATAGTGCGCCCGCCGCTTCAGGATTTGCAGCAGTGCCAACCACCAATAAAATCATGATGACAGCAGCCGGTAAAAACACTGGCAGTAAGATAGTAGAGCGAGGTAATTTACTCATAGAAAGTGATATCCTCAAATTAATACAGCTTTATTTTATGAAAAGGTTATTCGTAGAAGCAATATGAAACAGATGTGCCTAACAAAATATAATTTGTATCACACTCTTTGCCTGAACCCCAGATAAGCCCTTATCTTGTAACATGACTTTAACGATTGTTACATGACTATTACCAAGCAACAAAAAAGGCCGCTTGCTAGCGACCTTTTTATCTATTTTGGGAATCTCAAAAATTCTTCGTTAAAGACATATATTATTGAGCAGCAATCACTGCCGCAAGTTGCTTGGCAATTTCCGCCAGCTTTTCATGATCTGCTTGCGTCACTGCATGGCGCCCCAGCTCATGAATGCTCGATGGAATCAGGTGCACATGATAATGGAACACCGTTTGACCTGCTTGTGATCCATTCAACTGCATCTGAATAACGCCCTCACGCTCAAACACTTGGCGCTGCGCTTGCATGACCTTTTTGGATGTCATTAGTATTGCAGCGGCATAATCAGGTTGAAGATCAGCCAAATCAACTGCTTTTTGCTTAGGGATGACCAATACATGCCCTTCTGCTTGCGGCATGATATCCATAAAAGCGAGGGTTTTATCATCTTCATAGACCTTGTGATATGGGATATCACCGTTTAGCATTTTGGCAAAAATGTTGTTATCGTCATAATCAGCTTGTTGTTTAACTTCAGTCATTATCATTCCTTTTGGTTATTTTATGATTTTGAGTAGTGAATATGCCATCTGCAACATAGTGGACGAAATGCGGGTTAAGTACAAGCAGCAGATAGAGTCAAAATACCCCAAAAACGCGACGATACTGCTGATATTAATTTTTTGTAGCCTCTGTCTGCACAGGCACAGCAAGCAAGAAAAATTAATATCAGCAGTGCGTCATGTATCGATATTACTTTTCACTGACTATAAGTGAAAAAATCAAATTTATTTTTGTACTGACAGACCATTCAAACACGCTAATTTATTGGCGAGCATCCCCTATTAAATGTTATATTAACCCCCTATTTTGCTAACGCTGGAGTTATGAATTTGACTGCCTTGCCGACTCAATTATCAGACAATACCACCACATCGCATGACACAGATGCGCCTACATCTGCAAGCGATGAACAAGTTGCTGTTGTCAGTAGCGATCAAAGTGACACTCAAAATAATAATCTCCTAAAGATAAATCCAAATACGATTGTCTTGGCAGAGGCTTTAACAGATACCACCATTAGCTGGCGGATTCATAATTGCAAAATTAGCAAAAAGACGGTCACGCAAGACTTGCCATTGCCGTTCTTATATCACTATGATAGCTTGGATGACGCTATTAAACAGACGCATCCGCTGACACCTACCTTACTTGCTCAATTTAACACACCCATGACTGCTGCTGAAGCTGCGACTCTCTTAGATATTTCTAATGATTTATTGTCCAGTCCTTGGCATGTCAAAGTGATTGGCTCGTTGGTGGTCTTTAGTGAGGCACTGCAATTAGCCGTACGTCTACATTGGACCAATACGGGCAAAGAGACGCAGCAAATATATACCAAAGATGCAGAAGACGCGATGACAGCCGCTTTTAAAGACTGGCAGTTTTTTGGTCGCGTTGATGTTCTATATAAAAACGACAAGCAAACTTTAATGAGTATCGATGAGCAAGGCAACACTGAAGAGCCACTACTGACTATTGAAGCTAGCGCTGACTATCAACAACTACTAGCCTCTCATGCATTAACTGTCATTGCCAAATTAGAAGCGGATAAAGCCGAGCTACCATGGTTTGACACGGCAATTTTAGAACGCCTTGAGTAGTGTTTTAACCACAACTCCTTTATGATTGTCTATGCATTATTTTCAGTTATTCATAGCTAATGGTATGGTAACGAATTAGTATTATTCACTAGTACTTACTCTGCATAAAAAGCACACTATCCGCATCAAAGCTGATGCTGCACACGTTAATAAATCTCGCTTATTTGTAAGGAATATCACATGGATTATCGCTCAAAAACCTCTACTGGTGGTCGTAATATGGCAGGTGCACGTGCCCTATGGCGTGCAACAGGTATGACTGATGGCGATTTTGGCAAGCCAATTATTGCCATTGCCAACTCCTTCACCCAGTTTGTACCTGGTCATGTGCATCTAAAAGACTTAGGGCAAATGGTCGCTCGCGAGATTGAGCAAGCAGGCGGCGTGGCAAAAGAGTTCAATACAATTGCTGTCGATGACGGTATTGCGATGGGTCATAGCGGTATGTTGTATTCACTGCCGAGTCGCGACTTGATTGCGGATTCTGTTGAATACATGGTCAATGCTCACTGCGCAGATGCCTTGGTATGTATCTCTAACTGCGACAAGATCACTCCGGGTATGTTGATGGCTGCCATGCGCCTTAATATACCAGTGGTATTTATTTCAGGTGGCCCAATGGAAGCGGGCAAAATTCTAGCCAGTACGGTTGGTAAAAGCCACAACACTGATGGTAGTGACAGCAGTGCCGTTCGTAAGCTTGACCTTGTCGATGCGATGATGGATGCCGCTGATGACAGCATTAGTGATGAAGATGTCGCCGCGATTGAAGCCTCAGCTTGCCCCACTTGTGGCTCGTGCTCTGGTATGTTCACTGCCAACTCGATGAACTGCTTGACCGAAGCTCTAGGCTTGGCATTACCCGGTAATGGCTCGCTATTGGCGACTCATTCACTACGTCGTGAATTATTCTTAGAAGCAGGGCGCACTATTGTGTCACTTGCCAAGCGCCGTTATGAGCAAGATGACGATTCAGTATTACCACGCTCTATCGCCAGCAAAGCCGCTTTCGAAAATGCGATGACCTTGGATATCGCCATGGGCGGCTCGACCAATACTATTTTGCATCTGTTGGCTGCTGCTAATGAAGCAGAAATCGACTTTAAAATGCATGATATTGACCGCTTAAGCCGCGGTGTGCCTTGTCTTGCAAAAGTCGCTCCTGCTTCGCAAAAATACCATATGGAAGATGTGCATCGTGCTGGCGGCGTTTTTGCCTTGTTGGCCGAGCTTGACCGTGCAGGGTTACTGAAAACTGACTTGCCGACCATCCATAGTGCGACGATGAAAGAAGCGATTGATAAGTGGGATATTATGAATCCTGACAATCTTGAGGCACGCGCACGCTATATAGCAGCACCTGGTGGCGTACGCACCACTGAAGCCTTCTCACAATCAAAAGAATGGTCAAACCTTGACGTCAACCGTGAGTCAGGCTGTATCCGCAGTGCCCAACATGCCTATTCAGCAGATGGCGGCCTTGCGGTACTGTACGGTAATATCGCTGAGCGTGGCTGTGTGGTCAAGACCGCTGGTGTCGATGACAGTATTTTAGTGTTTACCGGTCGCGCGCGACTCTTTGAGTCACAAGATGATGCCGTCGCTGCGGTATTGGCTGACGATATCGTTGCAGGCGATGTGGTCATCATTCGATACGAAGGTCCAAAAGGTGGACCTGGTATGCAAGAGATGCTCTATCCAACGACTTATCTTAAGTCTAAAGGCTTGGGTAAAGAGTGTGCGCTACTGACTGACGGTCGTTTCTCTGGTGGCACATCAGGACTCTCGATCGGTCATGCCAGCCCTGAAGCAGCTGAAGGCGGTGCAATTGGTCTGGTTGAAGAAGGCGATACTATCCATATTGACATCCCTAACCGTACTATCAATATGCAGGTAAGCGATGCAGAATTGGCCGCTCGCCGTGAAATCATGGAAGCTCGTGGCCGCGATGCATGGAAACCCGTCAGTCGTGAGCGCCATGTTTCTCCTGCCCTACGTGCTTATGCGGCCATGACCACCAGTGCCGATACTGGCGCGGTACGTGATGTGAGTCAAGTTGAGCGCTAAGCCAAAAATCTTAGTGGGCCGTTTTTAAGACATATTTATTAGCATTATCTTAAGCCTGCGCGATGCAGGCTTTTTTTTCACCAAAAAACAACGTAGCAGACGTTTCAATAACGTTTTTTTGCGGTAATAAAAAAATTTTAACGTCATGATAAGGCTTGGTGATGGCGACTCTGTTTATCATTCATACAGGTTGTTTTAGATCAAGATAATTGGGACGTATTGAACGTTATGATTGAACACTATAACTTATTTTTATTGGTCTGCGGCATCGCCTTTTTATTAGGGGCGTTGTTTCCTATTATTTTTAAGCGGACACCCATCTCCTTACCTATGCTACAGGTAAGCTTTGGCTTGCTCATGGGGTATTCGTGGACGACATTGTCATTCTTGAATCCACTTGATAATGGTTTAATCGTCGAAAAATTAACTGAAATTGTGATATTGGTTTCTTTGGTTGGTGCCGGTATTAAGATTGATACTGAGCTGTCTTGGAAACTATGGCGCCCTACCGTACGCTTGTTACTTATCACCATGCCGATTGGCATCTTTGCTATGGCAGTGTTGGGCTATTATGCCTTTGGTCTAAGTATGGGCGCGGCAATATTGCTAGGCGCTGTATTGGCACCCACCGACCCCGTATTGGCCTCTAGTATTCAAGTGGGACCTCCAAATACGGGCGGTGAAGATACGCCGCGCTTTACCTTGACCTCAGAGGCCGGATTGAATGATGGATTGGCATTTCCATTCGTTTATTTGGCCATTAAGATAGCAGAGGCTTTTAGCGAAGGTCAGCGTTTTACGGGTGAGATGCTCTGGTCGTGGTTTACTCATGATGTGCTGTGGAAAATTGGCGCAGGCTTGGTGGTGGGTATTGTTGTCGGTAAACTATTGGCAAAATTGGTGTTTTCAAAGCACAGCCACGAAACGACCATTTCTCAAGGTTATGTGGTTATCGCTCTAACACTAGTGGCATATGGGTCAGCAGAATTTATACATAGTTATGGTTTTATTGCTGTATTTGTCGCGGCTTTTGCCTTCCGGCGTTCAGAGCATAAACACAGTTATCACCACAAGCTCCATGATTTTGCAGAACAGTCAGAAGGTTTGCTCATGTCGCTAGTGCTGGTTGCTTTCGGTATGTTTCTTGGTCAAGGATTGCAGTCAGGTGTTGAGCTGACATGGCGCGTTTACATTGTTAGCTTCACTTTTTTATTGTTGATACGACCCATCGGTGGGTTTATTGCCTTGTCAGGTCTGAACCTCCCACACGCCGAAAAGTATGCCATCTCCGCATTGGGCATTCGTGGTATTGGCACGCTATATTATTTGTCTTACGCGCTCAATCAAGGTTTTTTCGGCGAGGAAGATGCGCTCAAATTATGGGTCGTCTGTTCTATTGTGATTTTGGCTTCAATTTTTATCCATGGTCTTAGCGCCACAAGACTTCTCAAAATAGCACCCAATAAATTACAATAACCTTAGGGTCTGTTTAGCGCTTTGAAAGCTTCGAATCGACTAAGCTAAGCACGGCTTCCGTTAGGGCAAACTGACGCACATCATTGAGCATCGTGGTATCAAAGTTATGAATAAAAGCAAAGGATAATTGCTGTGCAGGGTCACACCAAGCCACTGAACCGTTATACCCCATATGCCCAAATCCTTGCTGGTTTGCCTTTAGCATCTCACTGTCTACATTTTGGCAAATGCTAAATAGTCGATGATAACCCAAGCGCCAATCCATATTCGCTGGCATAACGGCATCTAGTCCTGTGACTTGCGGTGTCGATAGTTGCTCGAAAGTGGCACTATCAATAAGCGTGCATCCCTGCCATTTTCCTCCATTAGCCAACATCGCATAGATGGTGGCTAGTGCCTGCGCTGAGGCAACACCATTGGCTGCTGGAATGGCTGCCTGTAGTGTCTGGGGCTGGTAATAGTCAATAGGTTGTTTATTGGCAGGTATGAGTGCCGATTTATAATTTCTTAGATTAAGCTTGCTCGTATTGAAGTACAAACCATTAATACGAGCGGTGTCTAATATAGGTAAGTTATTTTTCTCATCATCCTGAATTGTATTTGCCGTTTCTTTATTTGCTAATGTTTGCTGCTGCCAACACCCATAACTGGGTAGATTTGCATAAGTTTGTAGCGTCTCTGGTGAGTCTGCTTTTATCGTAGGTTTATGACGCCTATTACCTAGCTGTGAGCTGTCCTCATTTGACCCAGCAAAGTTTTTGGCCAGCATCGCCACTTGATCGACTTTGCTAGCAGGCACGCCGAAATAACAACTGTCGGCGATACCCAATGGTTCAGTCAGATAATGACGCAGCGCCTCAGCCAATGACATCTCAGTGACGGCTTCTATGACGCCGCCTAATACCCAGCCATAAACTAAAGCACTGTAAGCGCTGTCATATAACTCGGCATCTTCAGGTGCAGTGACTGACATTGCGGCAATTTTGCTGAGCATCAACTGCCAATCGAGCAACGCTTCGCTGTCCGCGTCAACACTCTGAATAGAGAATAAATTGGCTTGATGCGACATAACGCTGCGTAGCGTAACAGTACTTTTATGCTGGGCAGCGAAGGCTGGCCAATAGCTGGCAATCGGCTCATCATAAGCAAGCAGCTGCTGCGAAACCAACACATGCACCAGCGTTGCCAATACGCCTTTACCGGTAGAAAAGTTAATCGCCAAGGTATCAGGCTGCCATAATATGTCCGGACGAGCCATGCCCACGCGCGCCTGAGCGATACATTTACCGTCCTGATAGACAACCACAGCACCGCCAGCGGGCGCGTCGTCAAGCTGTAAATCAGACAATAATTGCTGCATGCGTTTCTGAAACTCACCATCGATTTGCTGGTAAAGATTCTGATTGGTTTTTTTATTGTTGTCAGTCATGGTTTTCCTGCTCCATTTTTTATAATTGCTAAGTGTCAAAAAAACGCCGAAGTCTTAAAAGTCCCTCAGTGCCTTGATATTGAGCATCTATTTGCTCATAAAAAAGGCCACCTATTGGTCGCCTTTTTGTTACTCAGTGCTGCTCAATAACACTTTATCATCTTTATGTCTTAGCGCGGTACTAGCAAACGCTTATAAACTTCGTCTTCAAGCTTCGTCAAGCCATGGCTGCGACCACGCTCCATGGCAGTATCCATCTTACGACCACGAAGCCATCCTGCACGCAGAGCAATGGCGGCCCCTACTCGATTACCAGAGCCACAATGCATGGCTATTTTTTTGCCATGATGTTGGCGTAAGATATTATCAAATGCCAATATTTTAAGCTGCTTTAAGTCTGCAACGCCATTGATAGGCAGATGCTCATAATGCATGCCAGCTTGCGCGACTGCTGCTGCTTCATCAAAGCTCAACTCGTCGTCGGGCTGTAAGTTAATGACCAGCTCAACCCCAGCTTCGGCCAAAGCCGCTACTTTTTTCTCATCGAGCGCACCGCACACAATGGTGTTTGCATCAGGACGAAAGTAAGGGTCAAAAATAGTGGCGAGATCGATACCATTATCTAGAACGTTATTGTCAGTAACTGCTGGGCTATTAGGTTGATCTGCATTTATTGCTGCTGTATGTGAAGTCATAATTATAAATTTGTTCGTTAGATTGGGCTATTGAGATAAAAGCTGTTTGGGTCACTGATGGTCATTTTACCAACGGCTCATTAATGGTTATTGTGCAATTTAACGACACCAGCCAAATGCGGCTTATCATTTTTAGAGCTATATAAACCAAATTCACAAGTATCGTCTGCATTGTCAAGCTGCGCTACTGGCTCAGCGATAAGCTCTACTTCAGCGGGTAAAAAGATAGGCAATTTAAATGACACGTCAACCGTACAAGCATCAGGTAGCTCGTCCATCATGGCAAGGCACTTGGCCTTTGACCACATACCATGAGCGATCGCTTTAGGAAAGCCAAACGCGCGCGCGGATAGCGGATGCAAATGGATAAGATTAAAGTCACCTGAAACAAAAGCATAACGACGACCGATATCTTCTGGCACTTCAAAGATGCTGTGCACACCGTCTGCGTTCACTTCTGGCTTCACCGTTACTGGACGCGGGGTACTTTTTTTATCTTTGCTGCTGTCTGATTTTTTACTACGGGACAGATACGTTGACGTCCCTTCCCAAATGACTTCGTCCTCTGACTTGATCGTCGTCACGAAGTCAAACTGTTGACCTTGTGCATGGTCACGCAAGTTATCAAAGGCGACCGACATAGCGACCGTCTCACGCTCACCAATAGGACGATACTGAGTCACGCTATTATCCACGTGGACCAGACCTAGCATAGCAAACGGAAATGGCTCTTTGACCATCATGTTCATTTGCAGAGACTGTGACAGCACTGAAAAATAAGTAATGGGCACTTTACCATTATCAGAAAAACCGCAAATCTTACGATAATCGTTTAGATTGCCCTGATCAATGTGCAGGTCATCCACATAATAGGTCGCTTGCGGCAGTTGATCTTTACTGATTTTGTCACTATTACCAATAGGTAACAGGCTTTTCACAATATTGGCGTAAGTCGTATGCGCTTTTGGCAACGCATCATAATGTTTGTCTGACATAATAAATCCTAAGTGTGGCTCAAGCTGATTTTTTAATGCATATTAAAATGCTATGAAGTCGTTGATTAAGCCTATTATTGAACGATGTTTTTTATAAGTACTGGAGTTATAAGTACTGGAGCCTGTCATCAATTAGCACATTGATACATTGATACATTAATACATTGATAGCCAGTCTCATAGCTATTCTCATGAACAGTATAGGCACTTATCACTACGAAAAACAATTTGGCTTATGGTTCCTGTGTTTTTATCATAAAAAAGCCACCCTTGGGCAGCTTTATTACAATTTATCAGCAATTTTTTCGTAAGCATATGTGAGGTAAATAAAAAATAATAGGTTATGTCATATATTTACTGTAAGCAACTTTATCACCTATACCCACAAATAAACTAAGACTATGTACTCAAGGCTATGCACCCAGCAAGCTTTGACCACAAACGCGTACAATGTTGCCATTTAGACCGCCAGAAGCAGGAGATGCAAACCATGCAATGGTTTCAGCAACGTCAACTGGTAAGCCGCCTTGGCTCATTGAGTTCATACGGCGACCCGCTTCACGAATAGCAAATGGGATGGCTTCTGTCATTTGAGTTTCGATAAATCCTGGGGCAACAGCGTTGATAGTCATGCCTTTTGCATTGTCTTCTAGTTGCTTAGCAGTGGCATCAACCAAACCAATCACACCCGCTTTCGAAGTCGCGTAGTTGGTCTGACCCATGTTACCAGCGATACCTGAAATTGATGAGACGCAAACGATGCGCGCATTGTCTTTTAGGACGTCATTATCAAGTAAATAGCGGTTCAGCTTAGCGATACTACCTAAGTTGATATTGATGACCATGTCCCACTTTTTCTCATCCATTTTTGCCAAGGTCTTATCACGCGTCACGCCAGCATTATGGATAATGGAATCTAGACCGCCACGATTTTGCGCCGCTTCTGCGATTTCTTTGCCTGCATCAGCACTGGTAATGTCAACGGTCAATACAGAACCACTGATTTCGCTGGCGACTTTTTGCAAGTCAGCTTGCTGCTGCGGGACATCAAGACAGATAACATGAGCGCCTTCACGAGCCAATACACGCGCGATGGCTTCGCCAATACCGCGGCTTGCACCAGTGACTAGCATGGTCTTGCCGCCTAGAGGCTGTGTCCAATCGACATCAACGTTATCGCCTGTGCTGACACGTACCACTTGTCCCGACACATAAGCTGAGCGAGCTGACGTGAAAAAGCGCAAGGTTGAGTCTAAGTTTTGCTCTGCGCCTTCTTCAACGTAGATAAGTTGTGCGGTAACGCCGCGCTTAAACTCTTTACCAACCGACTTTACAAAGCCTTCAAGCGCACGTTGTGCCAATGCTGCTTCGATATCAGTCAAGTTTTCTGGCGTACGGCCAACGATGATTACTCGACCTGATTGTTCTACGCGGCGAGCCACCGTATGGAAAAACTCATAAACTTCTTTGAGCTGATCGGCATTGCTGATATTACTGGCATCAAAAAGCAATACTTTAAACTTATCATCGCCGCCCGTATTGGATTTAGCTTCAACACCCGCATCAGAAAGCGCATCTTTGATGTCATCACTGCTGTTTACATACACATCAGCATGTACATCTGACAAGATACGTGCAACAGAAGCACTTACACTTTTATCATCGCCATCAGCACGACCAACCAAGACGCTACCGCGTACCAAAGGCTGGCCACTATCAAAACGGTCAAGCTCCACTGGCATAGGCAAGCCTAAGTTTTTTGCAACTTTTTTACCAATAGAAGACTGAACAAAATCACCATAACGGTCTGACATAATATAATTCCTATAACGAAAGGTTAAGATAAGAGTAAATGAAAAATGAAATTTGTCTTTTATAATCACTCATACAAACACCAACAAGTATAAAGACTCATTAGCATCATAATTATTTATATTTAGTGAATGGGTACAAAACTGCCTTAACTATACACTCACATGGTAAACAAGTCCAAAAGCCAACAATGTCTATAACAATCTGTAGACAAGCCAGTATACAAGACAGTCTCTTTTTTTAGATTTAAAAATCGCCATGTTGTGCTAAAATCAGACCTATAAGTTATGGCAAATGCATTTATCGATAACAATATATTATCAAACGTGCCGTTATGCAATGCTAATAATCAATACTAGCCAGTCTACGAAAGTTATCATTCTAAGAAATATCATGGCTGCTTTTATAGCTATCAGTGGACTGAGAGATTACTGAGCTTAAATAAGTGTCACATAGTTTGCTAAAGACATACAGTAAGGCAGCAAAAACGTCTTATGATACACAGCTAGATGGCATAATAAATGATAACATTTTCTCATTGCATTAAATCATTAAGTAATACCTGCAAGCAACTTAAGCAGTACATTTTAATTAGCCACCCTTTTTAAGGGCTATTTTCTTTTTTTCTTCTGCCAATATTTTAAGGATAATATTATGAGTAATAAAAATAATCACCCTGAGAGTCCTGTTGTTGAAAGCACTGTCGTAAAGTCTACCGATAATAAATCAAGCAGTACAAAATCAGATAACACTAAGCCAGATAATGCTAAGCCAGAGAGCAACAAGAAAGAGGCGACGGCTAAGAAAACCAGCAGCACCGACACTAAAGCAAGTGCCGCTAAAGATACGAGCAGTAAAAAAGCCGCTGATGATAAAGTCGATACTCCTGCTGCCAAAAAGACCGCTACCTCTGCTAAAAAATCAAGCGCTACGAAGCTTGCTTCTGGTCTAAACCGCGTCGCAATTTTAGGTGGCAACCGTATCCCATTTGCACGCTCAAACGGCTCATATGCAGACGTCAGCAACACAGATATGCTAACCGCTGCATTGAATGGTCTGGTTGAGCGCTTTAATTTGCAAGACGAAAAAATCGGTGAAGTCGTCGCTGGTGCCGTTATGAAATTAAGCCGCGATATCAACCTAACTCGTGAAGCCACACTAAACACCGATCTGAACCCACATACCCCAACTTATGACATCTCACAAGCTTGCGGTACTGGCTTGCAAGCGACCTTTGCTTCTGCTAACAAAATCGCCCTTGGTCTTATCGATTCAGCCATTACTGGTGGCGTAGATACTACATCTGATGCCCCTATCGCAGTTGGCGATGGCCTACGTAAAGTCCTTATCAAATTGGGTGCTGCTAAAGACAACAAACAACGTCTAAAAGCATTAATGGGCTTAAATCCAAAAGACTTACTCGATGCGCCAAAAAATGGTGAGCCACGTACTGGTTTATCGATGGGTGATCATCAAGCCATCACTGCACTTGAATGGAATATCAGCCGTGAAGCACAAGATGAGCTTGCTTTTAATAGCCATCAAAACCTAGCGCGCGCTTATGATGAAGGTTTCTTTGATGACCTAATCACTCCATATAAAGGTCTAACGCGCGACAATAACTTGCGTCCGGATACCACTTTAGAAAAACTGGGTAAATTAAAGCCAGTATTTGGCAGAAAGAATGCTAACCCGACGATGACGGCTGCTAACTCTACGCCGCTAACTGATGGTGCTTCTTGTGTACTACTGGGTACGGATGAATGGGCAAAAGAGCATGGTCTGAAGCCATTGGCTTATATCGTCCATCAAGAAACAGCTGCTGTGGATTTCATCGGCAAATCTGGCACGACAGAAGGCTTATTAATGGCACCTGCATATGCCGTACCGCGTATGCTTGAGCGTGCTGGTCTAACGTTGCAGGATTTTGATTTTTACGAAATTCATGAAGCTTTTGCTTCACAAGTGTTATCAACATTAACTGCTTGGGAAGATGAGAAGTTCTGTGAAGAGCGTCTAGGTCTTGACGCGCCACTAGGCTCTATCGACCGTAGCAAGCTCAATGTGAATGGTTCATCACTTGCGGCAGGGCATCCGTTCGCTGCCACTGGTGGTCGTATCTTAGCAACGGCTGCGAAACTACTGGATCAAAAAGGCTCAGGACGTGTGCTTATCTCTATCTGCGCCGCAGGTGGTCAAGGCGTGACTTGCATCCTAGAGAAGTAAATTTCTAGCTGATGTAACTCGGCAATAAATAGCTTAGAGTTTTAAAACACCCTTTAATCAATGGATTAGAGGGTGTTTTTTTATGCCTATCTTCTCTCCATCAATAATTGTAAATTCGGTCAGAAACCGTCAGACAACACAATAATGAAACGTAGCCAACGCATAGCACTGCTAGCAGATATGATAAAGTAAGAATAATCAATAATAACCATGACATCATTTATCTGGAGCTTGATATGAGCAAAATACCCTCAGCGATTGAACCCAATTCATTGACCGCGCAAGAGCGTAATGAGCTTACCTCATCTGAGCAGGCTAATTTTATTGGTCGCATGGATAAGGAAGTCTTTGATGATGAGCTGCGCCGTAAGATGCATCAAGACTTGATTGATACCTATGACGAAGAGCTTGAGAACGAAATCGATGATTACATGCGAGACTTTCGGTTTGATGGTCGGGAAATGAGCGAGCAAGAAAGACTCGATCGCCGTATGTATTTTCAAGAGTTAGTGCGACTACAGCGAGAGCTGATCAAGTTACAAGATTGGGTGGTGGCTCGCGGTGAGCGTATTGTGGTGATATTTGAGGGTCGTGATTCTGCAGGCAAAGGTGGTGCTATCAAACGTATCACTCAGCGATTAAACCCGCGCGTCTGTAGAGTCGCTGCCCTGCCTGCACCAACGGAACGTGAGCAATCACAATGGTATTTTCAGCGTTATGTGGCGCACTTGCCAGCCGCTGGTGAGATTGTACTTTTTGATCGTAGTTGGTATAACCGTGTGGGTGTCGAGCGCGTCATGGGGTTTTGTACGGATGCGCAGTATGAAGAGTTTTTTCAGTCGGTGCCCGAATTTGAGCGCATGCTAGTACGCTCTGGTATTCGCTTGGTCAAATACTGGTTTTCGATTACTGATGATGAGCAACATTCACGCTTTATGAGCCGCATTCATGATCCTCTTAAACAGTGGAAGCTTTCAGCGATGGATCTGCAATCACGGCGGCGTTGGGAGGACTATACCAAGGCAAAAGAAACCATGTTTGAGCGTACTCATATCCCTGAAGCGCCGTGGTGGGTGGTCGAAGGCAATAATAAAAAGCGCGCGAGGCTAAATTGTGTTGCGCATCTACTGGAGCAAATTCCTTATAAAGAAGTGCCACGCGATGAGGTAGAGTTACCCGAGCGCAAGCGTGATGATGAATACTATCGTGAGCCGATTCCAGACGATATGTATGTGCCGCCGCGTTACTAAAACACACTCCTGCTTTGTTTAGCCTCACTTAGCCCAGTCACATTTTGCTTAAAAAAACACCACCTTATACATATATAAGGTGGTGTTTTTTATCTTACTATCTATCTTGAAACCCATCGTTATTTCAGTAGATAAGCGCACGGATAGACAGACACGCTACATGGTATAAGTAGACTGCAAACTGTCTATTTTACCAGCCAATAAGCGCTCGACTTCATTTTTGATTCTTTGCCCTGCGATATCAGTACCAATCTGCACCGCAAAACCTGCAGGACGACCGCTTTGAACTTTAGAACTAATCCACACCACCTTACCATTCATCGGTAAGCGCTCGCTAGAGTTGGGTAAAGTCACCGCAATAAACACCTCATCGCCCAGCTTTTGCACGCGATCAGAGGAAATAAACAAGGCACCATTATTTACAAAAGATAAATAGCTGGCGTATAACGTTTCGATATCTTCCATATGGCAGGTTAAAATCCCGCCACGCCCTGGCATTGCCATAGTCAGCTTCCTTTATAAATGAGTTTTGATGTATTTTATAAATGATAAATCATAGCTAGACCAACGCATTAATAGATCACCAAATAATAATGAACATCTTAATCTTGGTCTTAATATTCTTATTCCTGCTCTACTTAATTTCTACAGTGGATTGACTATAGATAGGCCAATTCTTGCA
Organism: Psychrobacter sp. K31L; assembly: GCF_017942195.1. Classification (NCBI taxonomy): domain Bacteria; kingdom Pseudomonadati; phylum Pseudomonadota; class Gammaproteobacteria; order Moraxellales; family Moraxellaceae; genus Psychrobacter; species Psychrobacter sp. K31L. The sequence goes on from NZ_JAGKSC010000001.1 coordinate 425,070, forward strand.
TTAGCTTATCATAGGCGAATTTTTCTTGCACATTTTGTTGTAGGGCAATTTTGGTCTGCTGTAGGCTAGCCGCAAAGCCTTCTAAACCACTGTCAGTAGGTTGATAAGCGTCTAATGCTACTGAGAGACTGATATCTTTTTGCAGTTCGCTCAGCCCCAAGCAAACACGGCGCATATCAAGCAGCATCAGCTCAGACAGCTGGATAAACTCTATGATACTAAGCTGGGTTTGCCAATAATCGCTGGCTGCTATGCTACTTCGTTTGCCACTACGTAGTGCTTGCCATGTTGTCAGCCACAATGCACGCTTACTATACCAAGGTGCCTGCGCCAGCGCTATCGCCGCTAAAGGCGCACCATTTGCCAGTTGGATAAGTTGCTCAATTGCCGCTGTACCGACCGCTTCACGATTGACCGTAGACCCAAGCGCCTGCGTCACATATTCAACGGCAGTAGCAGGCTCAATGGTCTGAAGTGGCAGCTGTTGAACCCGACTTTTAATGGTCGGTAAAAGCTGCGCTGGCGTATCACTGATTAAGAATAAATGAACTTGTGCTTGCGGCTCTTCCAAAGTCTTAAGCAGCGCGTTGGCAGCAGCAACCGTCATTTTTTCGGCATGATCTAGCACGCAGATGCGCATCCCTTGCCCGCCTTGATAAATAAAAGGCTGCAACGCACGAATATCATCAACTTTTATTTTAAGAGCACTATTGCTAGCGGCTTTGGTAGATTTTTTGTCTTTAGCACTACTACTGGCAGTTTCTTCATTATTCGTATTTTCTACACTGACCGGCATACTGACGATAGGAAGCACTTGTAAGCTTGGATGCGTACCGGATCTGAGCCACTGGCAGCTTTCACACTCGGCGCAAGCACCAAATGGATGAGTATCACGCTGACGACACAACAACCAAGCGACCAAATGCCATACAAAAGCACGCTTGCCCATACCGTGCATCCCTGCTGCGAGCATTGCATGAGGCAAAGACTGTTGCGACGTTGACACCCGCTTGGTCAACTGCGACCACAGAGTTTTCTGCCACGGCAGTAATGGTGCAAAATAAATGCCATCTGATGTATCTAATGCACCTGTACTTTCTGTGAGGTCACTCATAAATTTTGCTCTATAGCTTTGCTTGATGACTGTACTTGACGACTATTATGCTTGATAAATGTGCTTGATAAATTAGTAGGTAGTGCGATTAGGTAGCGTAATAATGTCACTTAGCAGGAAGTGTATTTTTACTTAGGCTATTTAGAGACAGGGTTTTGAAAATCCGCCAAGCTCATGCTATTTAAACGATCCAAATCTTCTTGAGTATCGACACCTGCTGGCAGCTGGCAAGCGGCTGTGGCAATAGCAATATGACCACCATTCTCTAAAACACGTAATTGCTCTAAGCTTTCAAGTACTTCAAGCGGTGTCTGCGGCCAATGCACAAACTGCTGCAATAGGCTAACGCGATAAGCATATAATCCTAAATGGCGATAAGCGTTTTTGGGTGGCTGCTTATGGCTCTCATTAGCCAATACGACATCTCGATCGCAAGGAATCGGTGCTCGGCTGAAATATAATGCCCGTTGCAAATCATTAGCGTGCTGACTGACAACCTTTACCACAGATGGACGTATAAAAGTCTCGTGGTCATCAATAGGCTCACACAAGGTAGCCATCACGCTGTCATTGTCTGCTACCAAAAGCGCCTTTACCTGCTCTAATAATAGCGGCGGTACCAACGGTTCATCACCTTGCATATTGACCACAATATCATGCTCAGCCCAGCCTTTAATGGCAGCGACTTCAGCCAAACGGTCAGTCCCTGAAGCGTGCTCTGCGCTGGTCATCACCACATCAAAACCTGCATCCATACACACTTTTGCAATACGCTCATCATCGGTCGCAATACACATATCATCAGCGAAGTGTGCTGTCTGCGCCTTTTCGGCGACCCAAAGAATCATTGGCTTGCCATGGATATTTAACAAAGGCTTACCGGGTAATCGCGTACTCTTAAAGCGAGCAGGAACGACAATATGCGTTTTGGCGGGCGTAATGATGGGCGACATAGTTTATTCCTACAAAATCATTTAAATTCTAAGATTTACAGCTTTTCACTATTAGACATATCAATATTTAATACGGTTAATTTCTGATGTAAATTGTCATAACAACTATCCGATAACACTGCTGTTACTGGCAATATCCAGAGTCTACTTACAAGCTCTTTATGGTCATTGCTCAACGTTTGCGCCGCAGTTGCTTTTAATAGCAAAGCTCGTATTTTTACCGCATCTTTAGTGGTTATCACGACGGGGTATTCGCGATATTGCAACAAGTCAGCCAAGCTAAACTCATAGTGGTCAGGATAAGGGTGACCTACAACCTCAAAGCCAAGCGAGTGTAAAGTATCAAAAAACCGCTGCGGATAGCCAATACCGCTCACCGCATGGACTCTACTGCCCTTTTTAGGCGCATCAATATGAGCGTCAGCTAATACAGGTTGCCATAATAATTTCATGTCGTCTGCTTGCAGGTGCATAGACAGATGCTCAGCTTGTGACTGTTGCTCGGTGTTTTTACTATGAGGCGCTGCACTATTATTTGGCCCTTCATGATAAATAACAGTAGCACCTTCTAACCTCGACATGGGCTCACGTAAAAACCCAGTTGGGAGTAATTGCTTATTACCAAAGCCCCGTGCTGAATCGACCACAATCCATTCAATATCACGTTGTAGGGCATAGTGCTGTAAGCCATCATCAGCAATAATGAATTGTAAGTCAGGATGAGCATCCAATAAAGTAGTAATCGCTTGCTTACGATTGGGGCATACCGCCATGGGCGCATCTGTCATATTGACAATCAAACAAGGCTCATCCCCTACCACATTGGGTAAACTGGCGGCATCGACCAAAGCTGGCATTTGACTACTATCGCCACCGTAACCTCGACTGATAACACCTACTTTTACGCCTCGGTCTTGTAGGTAATCAACCAAGGCAATAATCAATGGCGTCTTGCCACTGCCACCCACACTGATATTACCAATCACCATCACAGGAACTGGGGCGCGGTAGCTGGATAGTAAGCCAATCTTATAAGCTTGACGACGCAGCATGGTAATGAGCCCATACAACCAGCTAATCGGCAATAATAGCCACAACCAAGCGGCTTGACGTTGCCAAGCACGCGTCACTGTCGTCTCAATGCTCACTATGATTTGCCATCCATTACCTTGATCTCATACTTTTAATCGTCAAAAATATTGCAAGTCATTTATCAAACACAGCTATTCAAAATCGCGCTCATACATTTGCGCATAATGACCTTGCAGCTGCATCAACTCGTCATGTGTCCCTAGCTCAACGATCTGACCGCCATCTAGTACAGCAATACGATCGGCTGACTCAATCGTGGTTAATCGATGCGCAATAACCAGCGTAGTACGATCTTTCATTACGTTATCAAGCGCTTGCTGAATGTAATATTCTGACTCATTATCAAGCGCACTGGTCGCCTCATCTAAGATTAGAATCGGGGCGTCTTTTAACAAAGCGCGAGCAATCGATAAGCGTTGACGTTGACCACCAGACAGTTGCAAGCCTTCAGCACCGACCTCACTTTGATAACCATTTGGCATCTTCATAATAAAATCATGAGCAAAGGCATCTTTTGCGGCACGTTCCACTTCAGCTTGGGTCTTATTAGCTAAGCTGCCATAAGCAATATTGTTCAAAACTGTGGTATTAAACAGGACTACTTGCTGATTCACCATGGCAATTTGGGCGCGCAAACTCTCTAACTCAATACTTTCAATGGGCATACCATCTAACGTAATCTGCCCTGAAGAAGCTTCTAGAGTGCGCGTCAATAAATTAACTAACGATGACTTACCTGCACCGCTTCGTCCCACGAGTGCAACCGTCTCACCTGCTTTTATATTCAATGTAAAGTCATGCAGGGCGACCGTCGAATCAGGATAAATCAAACTGATATTCTCTAACGACATCTCACCTGACAGTGCTTTGCTTATTGTACCTGTGTCTTCTTCTTCTGGCTCATCAAGTAGCGCAAAAATAGACTCACCAGCGGCAATGCCTTTTTGCAATTTTTGATTGATATCGGTGAGCGACCTGACTGGTTTGCTCAGCAAACCTGCTGCTGCAATGTATGAGATAAACTCACCAGCTGAAATATTATCTATTACCGCAGGTCTCAGTGCGAGCCACACCACAACTGACATCGCCATCGCCATTAATAGCTGTACCGCAGGCGTATTGATGCTGTTGGTAACGACAACTTTCATGCCTTGGCGCAAGTTCTTTTTTGATGTTTTATCAAAGCGTTCAGCTTCATACGCTTGCCCACCGTAATTTTTTACGACTTGATAGCCACCGATGACTTCATTAGTGATATGGCTGACGTTGCCCATCGTCTTTTGAATGCCTTTAGAGAGCTTGAGATAACGCTTGGAGGCGATGCGAATGAGCCATAGTATGGGCGGCAATACGACAAATAAAATCAAGGTCAAACGCCAATTGCTATACAGCAAAAAACCTATCAATGCCACGACAGTCAAACCATCACGCAGCAACGTCTTCATCGAGTCTGTACTCGCGGCGGTGACTTGTTCAACATCAAATATCAATTTCGATGAAATAGTCCCAGCGGGATTGGCCAAATAAAATGAGCTTGGCAAACGCAGCAGTTTATTGAACACCTCTACTCGCAACTCATAGACCAAGTTGCGCGAGACCAAAGCAGAGTAGTAATTACCCAAAAAGCTACCCACACCGCGTACAAAGAACAGTCCGATGATCAATAGGGGAAATAAGGCTTTCTTGCTTTGATCATTTTGGTTGATGGCATCAGTGATATATTGTAGTAACTTAGCAATCCAAATCTCTGTCCCCGCATTAATCGCAAAGCCCACGACCGTCAATAGCAATGCCCACCAATATGGCTTTAGGTAGCTGAGTAGACGCAGTAATGTTTTATGCTTAGGCGGACTTTCTGAAGACACTGATACTTTCTTAATAGAAGTTTTTGCAGAGTCCGGTTGATAAGCTTGGCTCATAAAAGCCTCAATTTGAGTGTCATGACATGAATGGACTGTGCTAGTAGCACAGTTTTATAGTGGTATTGATATGATAATACAGCGCTTAAACGTTCAAATAGTACAATTAAAAATCACAGCGCAAACAGGATAAAAATATTATTGTGGTAGAGGCTGACCAAGTGGTACAACAGTACTAATATTTAAGTTCAAAAACCCTAGTTTGCCAGCGATATCCATGACTCTTACCACCGATTGATGGGTGGCGTTGGCATCTGCTGCAATAACGAATAGCATATCACGATTACTGCCCGCTTCTTGCTGTAGCATACTGGTCAACTCAGCCTCATTACTACTGGCAAGCGTAATGCCATTGACTAAATAACTGCCATCTTCTTGCACGGCGACTTCGATGCTATTTTTCTGTTCGGTCAGTGCCACGCCTTCCGCTTCAGGAAGGATAATATTTAAGCGACTAAAATGATTAAACGACGTTGCCAGCAGCAAGAATACAATTAAAAATAATAGACAATCGATCATTGGCGTTAAATTGATTTCAAGCGGCTCGACGGTTGGTTTTCTAAAGCGCATATCACCCTCTTTAAATGCTTAATACTCAGTTTTTCGATGAATGACTCTTCAGATCATAATGCGTAGTACCAATGAAATTATTCATACTACGACGTCATTGCAATACCATTATCTGAGCTTAAAACACTGGTTGAATGTTCATTACCTACAGTCTCATCCGATGATGCACGATGTGCTGAGGTCTTTGAACTAGGGTTGTAAGTATTTTCAAACAGTTGATAATCATACAGCTCTTGAATCATTAGTCCTGCTTGGGTCTCAAACTGGGCATTGATATCAATGATACGGCGCTGAAAATAGCGATAGGCAACCAATGCTGGGATAGCCACAATCATACCAGCAGCAGTCGTAATCAAGGCTTGTGACACACCAGCAGCAAGCATCGTTGGATCTTGCATCGCGCCATCAGTAATCGCTAAGAACGACGAGATAATCCCCAGTACCGTCCCTAATAGTCCGAGCAACGGTGCAATCGCACCTATAGTACCGAGCATATTGATGTTTTTTTCTAATTGATGCACTTGCACACTTGCACGGTTTTGCATATGCATCGTCATCGACTCTAGTCCATACTGACGATAAAGCAGTCCTGTCGCCAGAATATCACCCAGAGCGGTCTTTTCTTTGACATTCATCAACTGGGTACGCCCAATATCGCCATTCTCACGTAAACGGGTAATGAGCTGTTCGCGTAATCTACTCGGGGCAACTTTATTAAATTGCAAGGTATGGCTACGCTCAATAATGATGACCAACGCCAATATTGAACACACCACAATCGGCGTCATCAACCATCCACCCGCCTTTACCAACTCCCACATACTGACTCTCTTTTATATTTTAAAAAATATGTTTTATAAAGATGGTTTGAACCGTTGTTATAACCTGACGGAAACTATCAAACCTGCGCTTCTATATGTTTAATCAAAGCGGCTAGCTGATCTTGGCTGTGAAAGAATATCTCGACACTGCCTTGCCCGTCTTTTTTATGCTTAAGCTTAACTTCAGCACCAAGCATGTCGGTCAGTCTTTGCGTTAGACGTTCAGCGTCACGAGACTGTGTTTTTTCCGTACGGTTGGTTTTGGGGGCGGGCTGCAAAATTGACTTAACCAGCTTTTCAGCTTCTCGCACCGTCATGCCACCATCAATGATTTTTTGCGCAATGATAGGCTGCTGCTCAGAAGACAATGCCAAAAGCGTGCGGGCATGACCCATATCTAGGGCGCTGTTTGCTAAATGGTCTTTTACTGTGTCATGTAACTGGTTCAAACGCAGTAGGTTCGATACGGTCGTACGCGCCTTGCCAACAACTTCAGCAATCATCGCATGACTCATACCAAACTCTGTATGAAAACGCTGTAATGCGGCGGCTTGGTCAATCACTGACAGGTCTTCACGCTGGATATTTTCAATCAATGCCAGTGCAATAGCCAGCTCATCTGACAATGCACGCTCAATCGCTGGTATCACGGCTTTACCTGCCATTTTTGCGGCACGCCAGCGGCGCTCACCAGCGATGATTTCGTGGGTAACGAATGCTTCGCTTTTGTCTTCGTTAGCCAGTAATGGACGGATAACGATGGGCTGCATCACGCCATGCTGTTCAATAGAGGACGCCAATTCCATCAGCGCAGTTTCACTCATGTCACGGCGCGGCTGGTATTTACCCGCTTGTAGACGCGTGACATCAATTTGTACCAAGCTAATTTGGTCTTCTGCTCCATTATTGTCTGTGCCAGCAGTACGGGATTTATTGGCAGACGTTTTACTAGCCATTCGCGCTGACCGCGTTGTACGATTACGGTTAGTCGTGCCAGATCCTGTAGCATTTGCCATCGGTTTTTCATTGGCTTTTGTGCCTACAGTTTTGGCGGGCACACTGGTGTTGAGCATATCAGTATTTGATGTTTCAGCTGTCAAAGTGTTGTCACGCGCAGCCATATCGTCTTGCAAGGCAGAGGCGGTAATTTGCTTTTCTTTTTTGATTGACCCTAACAAGGCATCCAAGCCTCGATTAGCAGCCAACCCTCTTTTCTTCGCCATGATTACCTATCCTCTAACGCTAAAATAAAAGCCAAATAATTGTGAATGCGGCTTACTCATTACTATAGCCTGCCCACTATAAAATCATTACGTTGTCAACCTTGCTGACCATACTAATGTATCGCTAGCACTCGGTTTGCTTGTATTGATATTATTTTAGATTGACTATAATAAATACGATGTTTAATACTATTTTTCTGTTTGGTCATTTTCCATTATGACCAGTTTTCGCGCTTAGACACAAAAAACTAGCGGCTTTTTTATCACTGTTTCATCACTTCAGCAGCCAGTTTTTGATAAGCACGCGCGCCTTTTGACCAGCGCTCGTAGGCGATAACTGGCAGGCCGTGCGCTGGCGCTTCTGCCAAGCGGATATTTCTTGGAATGTGCGTCTTGTACATGATATCGCCAAAGTGCGCTTCTAATTCAGCAGAGACATCGCGAGCCAGCGTGTTACGTGAATCGAATAATGTTCTGACGACGCCGCGAATATAGAGCTTCGGATTGAGCTCAGTCAAACGCTCAATCGTTTGCGACAAGTCCGCTAGGCCTTCTAGTGCGTAATACTCACACTGCATAGGAATAATAACCCCGTCAGTGGCGACCAAGGCATTAATCGTTAGCAAGTTCAAACTAGGGGCACAGTCTATAATGACATAGTCGTATGGGGGTTTATTTGCAGCGACTTGATCATTGACCAACGCTGCCATCGCTGTCTTAAAGAGCTCATGACTGTTGGTTTTACTCATCAAGGTGATATCCATACCAGCCAAATCACGATTGGCACCGATCACATCAAACCCTGCTGGACTGGCAACAATGGTATCAGACAACGAGACGCCATCCAGCAACACATCAGCGATGGTCAACTCTAATGCGTTTTTGTCCACACCAGTACCACTGGTCGCATTGCCTTGTGGGTCTAGGTCAATCAGCAGTACGTGCTTGCGCTTAGCAGCCAAGCTGGCGGTCAAATTTACCGCCGTCGTGGTTTTACCCACGCCGCCTTTTTGATTCGCAATTGCTATGATTTCCATACACTCACTCAATTTAATTAGGGTCTTTACTTACTGTATTTTACCGACTGTCTGTACTGCATATCTGTGACCGCCAGATTTTACTGGTTGCCTGTTATTAATAGTCATTTTAGCAGTCGCAATGCTTGGCGTTAAGCTTCTTATCACTATAATACAAACGATACTTACAATATAAATAACTCGCTTTGCATCCAGATTTTTTAGATATTATGCTATTTAGATACCAAGGTAAACGATGTTTCACGACTACAAGGTGCTCATAGCTTAGACATTTTTAGCAGACATTTCAATTAAATGCCGACTGTCATGCAGACGTGGCACTTTAAGCTTAATCGTCTTAATATGCCAGTCGTTATCTAGCGCTTGTAGCTCTTCATCACTTGGCGCTTTACCCTTCATCGCACATAAATAACCATTATCCGCCAGTCTTGGCTGTGCGACTTCAACAAAATCGATCAAACTGGCAAATGCTCTAGAAGTAACCACGTCATAGCTGGCCTCATGCGCTTCAATACGAGAGGCGAGAGGCTGCATATTGCTCAAGCCAAGCTCGCTACTGATTTGCTTAATAAAGCGAATCTTTTTTTGATTGCTATCAAGTGCCGTACACTGCCGCTCAGGCTGACAAATCGCAATAATAACGGCGGGCAAGCCAGCCCCTGTGCCGATATCCAGCAGCGAGCCTGACGGTAAATGCGTTATAATAGACAAACAATCAATCACATGCTTGATCAGAGCTTCTTCTGGATCGGTGATGGCGGTCAGATTATACGCTTTATTCCATAATAAAAGCTGGTCTAAGTACAATAATAACGTGCGCTGCTGCGTCTCACTTAAGGGTAGACTTAGCTCGTTTATCGCTTGTGCCAATATATTGGCCAACGCTGGCAATTGCGCACCAAGCTTAACAAAGCCCGTAGGATCAATAGAAATATTTCCCGTACGAGCAGACGATGACGTGGTTTTAGCGGAAGCTGACATACAACGAGTTATCCAGTTTTAACATGTGAACCGACTATTTTATCATGCAGCCTGCCTATTGAATAGTTGCAGATTGCGCCAATGTGAGACATCTTATACTATCTGCGCTGCTATTGAGGCGTTATTCTGCTTTGATGGCATTAAACTGACCATCCATCTGCCGCTCTTTTATTCATTATTTTCAGTGACGCATCCAATTATGATACAAAACTGCGTTTAATGACTTATTTAAAACACCGCTATATCTTGTAAGATGTCTTTAATTAATAATAAAAAATTAAGCATAAAGACAAAATTAAGCATAAAGACATTGTGTAAAAAAATAACCACTCTACCCTCTAAAAACAACCCACTTTTTTAAGACGACACACCATACGCCTATGACCGAACAAAAACATGCCCCCACGTCTAAAATATCAAATGACGCTAATAAAAAAGACACGACTAATATGGTAACACCTATTGCTGAATTGACTGACGCGCCGAAAGACGGCAAGCAAGCAACACTGGATACGCCGCACCCACTCTTTACTGAGGTTAAGCAGCGCTGCCTTGTCAGCGCTGAGCAACTAAAGCGGTATAGCGAACCAAATGAGCTGCCGACGGACACACGCACGGCACCAGATTTGGACGTTGGCTTTGGTCAGCAGCGCGCGCTAAAAGCCTTGCAGACGGCTTTAGATATCAAAGCCAGTGGCTATCATGTGTTTGCGGCTGGTGAAAATGGTTTGGGCAAGCGTACCATCATTAGTCGTTTGCTAACGCGTATAGCCGCTGATGCACCCACGCCTGACGACTGGGTCTATGTGCATAATTTTACCGATCCACGCACCCCACTAGCCTTGCGCCTACCTGCTGGTCAAGCCTCACTGTTGCAGCAGCAAGTCAATCACTTATGGCAGCAAGCAAAAAAACGACTGAGCCAACGCTTCCGTAGCGACCAGTATCAAAGCAAAATCGAGGCCATCAAAAACGACACGCATCAAAAAGAAAGTCAGGCCTACGAGGTGCTCAATGCGGAAGGTAAGCAATATGACTTGGCGTTGACGTTTCGCTCCTTTGATAACAAAGCGGTGTTTGTCCATCCAAGCAAATTGGCAGCAGAAACCGATCAAACCGCGACTCAAAGTAATAATACTGATAATAAAGATGACAAAACCTCTATTATCAGCCAAAACTCATCAGTAATAGGAGAAAGTAAGAAAACCACCACTTCTAGCAACGATGCTGCTGACGATAACGAATATGGCAATAGTGAATACGAAGCTGAGCTAAGTAACTTTGTGCAAAAGAACCATATGCAAAAACGCCTAAGTCAGCTGACCATCGCCCTAGAACAGTTAGAGGACGAAGCCAATGACGCTATAGAAGCACTGCATCGCAATATTGCACGTCGTGCCCTACAGCCTTTGTTTACCCCTATTTATGAGCAGTTTTCCAGTCATCCGCTAATCGTTGATTATCTCAAAGCCGTATTTGCCGATATGGTTACGCATGTCGAGCGCATCGTCAATGGCGATGATGAAGAGTTTGTGACGGCAGTTCTGGCGACGACTCCAAGCCGCTATGCGGTCAATGTCATTGTCAGTCACACGCCAGACAGCGGCGCCCCTGTTGTCTTTGAAGATTTGCCGACGCATCTGAACTTATTGGGTCATGTTGAGCAAATCACCCAATTAGGCACGGTGACCACCGATGTCAGTATGATTCGAGCCGGTGCATTACATCGTGCCAATGGTGGTTATCTACTGTTAGAAGCCAGTCATTTACTTGAGCATCCTTATGCATGGCAGGGTCTTAAGCGCGCACTACAATCGCGCAAAATCAAACTCTCAAGTCTTGAGCAAATGCTTACCTTAACAGGAAGCTTATCACTAGCGCCTGCACCCATTGATCTTGATATTAAGGTGATTTTACTTGGCGAAGCAGATCTGTATTATGAGCTGTTAGAGCTTGAGCCTGAGTTTGATGCGGTATTCAAAGTACGCGCTGATTTCCATGATGATGTGGTTCGCAGCAGTGAGCACGAATTGGCACTCGTCGCAAAAATGGCCGACATCATTGATTATGCCAACCTCTACCCGTTTGATCGTAGTGCACAAGCCGCCCTACTAGAGCATTTAAGCTTACAAGCAGAAGACCAAGACCGCTTAAGCTTGCACAGTGATTTATTGATTAAGCTGTTGCACGAGTCTAACCGTCATGCGCGTTTAGGCGGACAGGAAGTGGTCAGTGCAAAGCATGTGGTTCAAGCCATTGAAGATATGGACGAGCGCTCAGGATACCTGCGTGACCTCTATTGGGATGAGCTCAAAAACGGTCAGCAGCTTATCCAAACCACAGGCAGTGCCGTTGGACAAGTAAACGCCCTCACCGTGGTCAGCTATGCCGATAGTGAGTTTGGCATGCCAGCCCGCCTGACTGCGGTCATTCAACCGAATATCGGTACGGGTGAGATTCTAGATATCGAGCGCGACGTAGACTTGGGTGGTAGCTTGCACGCTAAGGGCATGCTGATTATGACCAGCTATTTGCGCGCATTATTTAGCCAACATCATGCGCTCAACTTCAGTGCTTCGCTCGCTTTTGAGCAAAGCTACGCCCATATTGATGGCGATAGTGCCACCGTCAGCGAAGGCTGTGCGCTATTGTCTGCTTTAGCAAACGTGCCGATTGATCAATCATTCGCCATTACCGGCTCTATGAACCAGCTGGGCGAAGTGCAAGCAGTCGGTGGTATCAACTCCAAAATCGCCGGATTCTTTGATGCATGCCGCGAGCAAGAGCTAACGGGTCAACAAGGCGTGGTCATTCCAATGGCCAATGTCAAACAGCTCATGCTACGCGACGATATCATTGCCGCTGTCAAAGCAGGCGAATTTCATATTTATGGCGTCCATACCCTAAGTGAAGCATTGACGTTAATGACTGGTCTACCTATCGATACCATGAACAAAAAAGATCGCTATCGTAAAGAGACATTGTTTGGTAAAGTCTTAAGCCGTCTGATGTTATGGGATGAGAACCAAGATAACAATGACGATGATATTGATGATAAGAAGTCCAAAAAGAAAGATAAAAAAAAGCAGAAAGCAAAACGTCAAAGAAAACAGGACAAGAGAAAAAAAGAGAAACGTAAAGACAAGAAAGAGGACAATGAAGTCGTGATGAATGACGACTCCAGTATCAATCAAGGCATCGATCATTAGTATGGATTAAGGCATCGATACTAATGGTGCTGAAACGCCTATTAATGTCGTATAAGCTGTTTGATATATTTGGTTCAATATAATATGGATACAAGGAAGGCGAGCGAAAGTACGACAAATAGTAGACTAAGCGAGTCTGACACCGTATCCAATTTATATAGGACTGACTATAGCGAAAGTTAGCTGTTTGAAACCACTTAATGACCTAATAGGCTAAATGATGAGACGCCCTAGACGCTACGATACTTTTCTGCGATGATAAACGGCTATTGACTCGATAAAGATATCTAAAAACTGATTCGTGACTTCATAAAGGTTATCGCTTAATGACTGTACATTCTACTGACACCGGCCTTCTCCAAGATCAAACAGACTCTATTGAGACTGCCAATACCCTAGCGGCTACGGACAATAATGTTTCAGGAAATAGCAGTGATAATCGCCACGGGGCAGCGACAACTGCACGCCAATGGCAAGTGCTATCACAGCTACAGCGCAATCGTTGGGTCGGCACAACCCACATCTACGAGCAGCTGATGATGGCGGGCTTTGACATCAGCCTACGCACTGTTCAGCGCGACTTAAATGCGCTCGCTAAACGCTTTCCCATTGAAAAAAACAATGCCAATCCGCAAGGCTGGCGTTGGTGCGATGATGCCCCATTACAAAGCTTACCGCATATGAATTTGTCGCAAGCGGTTGCCTTTAATATGGTTGAAGCCAACCTAACCCAGCTATTACCGCCTGTTATTTTAGATGAATTATTTCCGTGGTTTGACCTAGCACGGCGGCAGCTAAAAAACAGCAAAGTCACCCATTCATGGATAGACAGAGTGCGCATCGAGCCTGCCACTCAGCCACTAATAGCGCCACATATTGACTTGGATAGCAAAGACAATATCTACCATGCACTCTTTTATCAACTACAAATCAAAGCCTGTTATACCCGTAGCAATAAATCGCAAGCCGGTGAATACATCCTAAATCCCATCGCTATCATTCAACGCGGCGTCATCATCTACTTACTGGCAACTCGTACGGATGATCCAGAGACTGTCATTCGCACCTTTGCCTTGCATCGATTTGCCAGCGTCGAGATTCTTGAGAGTTCGGCGAAAACGCCCGACGAATTCCAACTAGACACCTATCTAGATGCTGGTGGCATGGGCTTTAGCCATCCATTATTTCGTGAGCTAGCCGATCATGGCAAAAATACGCCTATTGAGCTACAATTCACCAAACAAGCGGGCAAGAGCCTCACTGAAAGCAAGCTTAGCGATGATCAAACGGTCACGTTAAATGACGATGACACACTGACCATTCAAGCAACAGTGAATTTGACCTCGCAGCTGGTCTGGTGGTTGCGAGGTTTTGGCAGTGGTCTCTTAAATGCCAAGCCTGAGCTGCTGCATCAAGCCGTCTTGGATAAAACACTGGATAATCAATCGTGATGATTGAGTACAATGCTTAACTCAAACGATATGCAATTAAAATAAAGTCACTTAAAACATCAAAAGTAACAAGGAATACTATGTCGACCACTTCCCCGTCACCATTACTATCGGACAGCTTAAAAGGATTAGGGTTGGATGCGGGAACGTTATTTTTTGCGCTCAATTACGAGTTTACCAAGACTGAACCAAAAGGTATGCTAAAGCGTTTTAAAAAAAATGAAGGCGCGATTGATATTGATTTAGCTTGTGTACTATACGACGAGCATTGCACTATTAGCGACATTGTCTGGTTCAAGAAGCTGCGTGATAAAGCTGAATCAGTAAAACATCAAGGTGACAGTCTCAATGGAAAAGATCGCGGCGATCAAGCCATGTATTTGGCACCCCTTGACCAAGAACAAATCAGACTCTATTTGGATAAGATTCCAGCACATATCACCCATATTGCTATGATTGCCAACTCTTACCATGGTCATCCGTTTTCGAGAGTCAAAAAAGGCGAAATTCATCTGAGCGATGACGAGGGCAATCATTGTTTTGAAGTCAATCTAAAACAATTGCCCCGTGATTGCACCACACTTTGGGTGGCACATTTGCGCCGAGAAGTAGATGATTGGCATCTCACGCTGCAAAATTTACCGCTTCCAGCCGAAGATTTGGCCATTGCAGCGCAGCAAGTCGCCCATGAATTGGCACGCGCACTCCCTATTCCGCAAGGGATTTAATGTCAGCAACTTAGCAATCTATCCCTACAAAAAAAAGGGTGCGACGTATTAATAACGTCGCACCCTTTTTTATTTAACCGCAGTGTGTCTAAACTTTAAGCAATCGCTGCGAGCATTACTTACAATGCCTCACCGCAATGTGGACAGAAATTCTTTTGTCTTGTCTCTACCTCTCTTTCTCGACGTTCAAGCTCTTGCTCTCGCAATACTTGTAATACGATGTTTTGCGCCTGTTCCTTATCTAGCCCAAGCTCACGGCGTATTTTTTCCACCATCATCTGATTCTGTACCAAATCAAAATCGCTATCGACCAGCTGTTCACGAAAGTGCTGCTCTAGTTCTTCACGGCGTTGGTTTAGCTCGTTTGCCAAACCTGTGGCTAGAATACCTGCAGGCAAGGCTGCTAAACCCACACCCAGTATCGTAATGATTGCACCCAATATTTTACCAGCGTTGGTAATGGGTATCACATCACCATAACCCACTGTCGTCAGTGTCACCACAGCCCACCACATCGCTTTGGGTATAGATTCAAACTCTTCTGGTTGTGCATGGTTTTCTACCAGATAAATACCACTAGAGGCGGTCACAATCATGATAATTAGAATGAAGATAACGGCTTGAAATGAGCCTTTTTCTTTACTGATTACCACCAATAAAATACGCATCGACGCAAAATAGCGCGTCAATTTAAGAATACGGAAAAGCCGCAAAATACGTAAGAAGCGTAAATCAATCGTGACAAAGAAGTTCAAGAATGCAGGCACAATGGCGACCAAATCAATCAATGCAGAAGGGCTTTTTAACCACTGCCAACGTTGACGCCAAGTCGTATTGTCCGGCTTCGCTTCGGCGACGCTCCATAAGCGTAGCAAGTATTCGATAGAGAACACCACAATAGAGAAGTTTTCAAACCACGTAAAATAATTTTGGTAAGGGTAATACCACCGATCGACAGACTCCGCAATCACAGCTGCTACGTTAGTCATGATTAGAAATATCAGAAAATAATCGACATAGCGGCTAAAGAGCGTATCATGCTCATCATTTTGCAAAATATTATAAACGAAAATACGCAAGCGCCGTATATGTTGGAATTGCATGCGGTCCCTATACGGTGTAACACCGATCTTGTGATAATGAAGTAAAAGTATTAAAGCCTGACTGTCGCGCTCAACAACAGTACAAAGAGCACTCTATGTCAGTAACCAATCTTTTACTTATCCTGATTTTCAAGCATTTATTACCGTATGTTGGACAGAAGCTCTTAGAAAGAGATTTTTATTAACAGCCCTCTAAGCCAGTAATGGTGAGAATAGCCTACTTATTAACACAAGAGGTTTCACTATGAATCACGATTATGCAAAATTTAGATAATAAAGGTAGACACAAGCCAGCAACACAAGTCCTGTTATAAGAAAAGTGTACTGTAAAAATCGCTCGTCGGCGCGTAATTGTCGACTGAGATTTTGAGCAGGTAGTAGAAACAAACCACATTCTGGGCAATAAGTATCCACTTGATTTAACAGGATCATTGAACGTGCTTTCTGACAACGCAATGGCGAATTACTACAGTAACCCAGCATAATATCCCTTTACCTTGTTATTTATTATTCGTTATTCATTTGGCGCGGTTTATGTCCTGAACATAAACCTGACTACTAACTTACAACAATGAGAACTGTTTAACAAATATGTTTTTACGGACATTAAGTTTCTGTTCTAAATTGTCATTCCCTTAAAAATAGTAAGGTTTTTCAATTAAAACCTTACTAACAAAATGGTTTTAGTGTTAAAATAGCGTAACAATGTTACAGAGCAATCAACAAAGCCAACATTGTATATCAGTATTTAATGTCATCCCTCATTAAGTGCTTATCGATAATCTATTTTTGCACCAAGGAACCAAACGATGAAACTACAATCCCTAGTTTTAGTGGCTGCCGCATTTACCATGACGACTGCTTTTGCCGTACCTGCGGGTACATGGTCTGTGGCTGCTGGCGCTCATATGGTCAACCCTAAAAGTGATAACGGCACACTTGCAGATGGCACACTTTCCGTAGAAGTTGATGATGATATCCGTCCGACTATCAGCGGTGAGTACTTTTTTGCTGACAACGTCGGTGTCGAACTGCTAGCGGCGATTCCGTTCCATCACGACATCACTCTAACCGATGCTGATGGCAATAAAATTGATGCAAAAACTCAGCATCTCCCACCTACGCTATCTCTACAATATCACTTCGATGGCTATGACCTGCCGATGAACGTCAAGCCATTTGTTGGTGTGGGGATCAATTATACAACTTTCTTTAAAGAAAGAATCTATCTTGGAAATGGCAACGATTTAGAGCTTGATGATAGCGTCGGCGTAGCCGGTCATGTCGGTCTTGACATACCTTTTGCCCCGACTGAAGCCTTCCGTATCGATGCACGCTATATGGATATCAAGACAGATGCTAGCCTAAATGGCAATGACATTGGCGAAGTCGATATCAGCCCTTGGGTATATGGCGTAGCATTCGTTAAACAGTTCTAACTTATAGTCAGAGCACTTTTGAACCGCTACGGTTTTACCCGTCCTAGATGTACTCAGTGTACTATCTACGGTCGGTCGCCTTGTAGCGATTCTAAAATTCTTTGACTATAATAAAAATAGTACTAATAAAATACCACCAAAAAAACCAGTTTAATCGCTGGTTTTTTTTATGCCTAAAATTTAAGCACAAAAAAAGACCACCCATAGGCAGTCTCTTTCTTAATTGCTGATCAATTCTAGATCAGGATACGGCGCGGATCGGCCAGTAACGTGGCGATATAGCGGGTAAACACTGCGGCATCGGCCCCATTAATCACACGGTGATCATAAGACAGAGACAATGGCAACATCAAGCGCGGCTCAAAGCTTTGGGTTTTAGCATCCCAACGTGGCTGCATACTTGCCTCAGACACACCCAAGATACCCACTTGTGGCCAATTTACCAACGGCGTAAAGGCAGTGCCTCCTAGATTACCTTGGCTTGATATGGTAAAGCTTGCACCTTGTAAATCTTTGGTGCTCAGCTTCTTATCACGTGCTTTGACTGCTAGCTCGCCAATCTCAATGGCGATTTGCTTAAGACCTTTATCTTGCACATTTTTGATAACAGGGACGATAAGTCCATCATCAGTCGCCACGGCGATACCCATATTAACGCTCTTACGCAAGATAACTTGAGTATTCTCATCGCTTAAATGACTATTAAAGCGTGGATGCTGAGTCAATGCATAGGCAGTCGCTTTGACCACAAATGCTAAGATGGTGAAACCTATACCTTCCGCTTTCATGCTACCTTTTAGCTCACCGCGTAGCTTTTCTGTCTCAGTAATATCAGACAGATCAAACTGTGTGACTTGTGGCAGTAAGGTATTATAGTTAAGCTGCGGTATAGAGACTTTCTGCAGACGGCTAAGGTCTTGTGTGTCTGTCTCGCCCCAAATCTCAGTATTGCTCATATCTGGCAGTTTTGGCAGTCCTGAACTGATAGTACCACTACTTGCAGGTGCTGCTTTCTGTGTGGTCAAACTTTCTTTGACGTGAGCAAACAAGTCTTCTTTTAAGATACGTTTATTGACTGCAGAACCCGTCACTTGGCTAATATCGACACCCAGCTGCCGTGCCAGCTTACGCACTGCGGGACCGGCATAAACATCGACCAACTTCTCATTCACCTGAGTTTCGGTCAACTTGCTATCGTTCTTACTAGTCGTTGGTTCATTTTTTGCAGGCTTAGGAGCTTGTTTTGGCTCGCCAGTGGTTTTCTGCTCAGCAGCGCTATCGTCTTTATTAGCACTATTTTCGCTAACGCTGTCTTTACTAGCATTATCGTCTGACTTGGCTGGCGCTGAATCTTGTGACTCAGAAGTATCTGCATCGCTGACAATGACAATGAAATCCTGACCATTGGCAACCATATCACCGGCTTCGACCAATATCTTCTCAATCCTGCCTGCTTCTGGTGCAGGCACTTCAACCGACGCCTTATCAGATTCAATCAATAGGATTGATTGCTCAGCACTGACGATATCACCAACGCTCACCATGATTTCAGAGACTTGCGCCTCATCGACACCTAGATCAGGTAATGCATGAGTCGTGGCTTTGCCAGCGTTAGACACAGGCTTTGCACTAGACTCCGTTGCCGCAGGTTTGGCTTCAGCGGCAGATTCTGTCTCTGGTGCAACATTAGTATTTTTTTCGTCATCAGCTTTTTGATCGGCATCAGATGCGCTATCGCTACTCTCTTCTGCGCTGTCCGCTTCACTTTCAAGCTCAATCAGTACCATACCTTCACTGACTTGATCACCAACCGCAACGCTGATTTTGGTCACTTTACCAGCAGCAGAGCTAGGCACTTCGACCGAGGCTTTGTCAGATTCTAATAAAATGATATTGTCGTCTTTTTCGATGACGTCGCCAACTTCTACCATAATTTCGCTAACTTCGGCGCTATCGACACCCAAATCGGGGGCTTTAATGTCCATGATTTATCTCCTTGTCTTATGGTTATTATTCTTTGACATCGCCGTCATTGAGTAAAGTCGAATCTGCTTGATCTTCAGAACGACCCTCATTACTGATTTCGTCATCGTCTTCAGCAACGAACTCAGGCACAGGATTTGGATTGACGTTACCTGGTGCTGGCGCATCTGGAGAATGATCCGAATAAGACTGCTGTTGCCATGCAGGTGGCTGATCGACATCGATACCTAAGCTTGAAATCGCATCTTTTACCAGACGCATCTCAACTTCACCTTCATCTGCCAGACGCTTAAGCGTGGCAACGACGATGTGAGCAGCATCAACATTGAAGAAACTGCGTAGGTTTTCACGAGTGTCAGAACGGCCATAGCCATCAGTGCCCAGCGTCGTATAAGGACGATTGTCTGGCAACCAAGCACGAATCTGCTCTGAATAGTTACGCATATAGTCAGTTGCAGCAACTACGATACCTTCGTGCGGTGCCAACTGCTCAGTGACCCAAGGCACTTTTTCTTCATCCATTGGATGCAAGCGATTGTAATCATCACACTCCATACCATCACGCGTCAACTCGTTAAAGCTGGTTACACTCCAGACGTTAGAGGTAATATTAAACTCATCTTTTAGAATCTGTGCCGCTTTTTGTACTTCACGCAAAATCACGCCTGAACCCAATAGTTGAACTTGTGCTGAGCCATTGTCTTCAAGCAAGTACATACCGCGCTTGATACCTTCCTCACTACCTTCTGGCATGGCAGGTTGCTCGTAGTTTTCATTCATTAGCGTTAGGTAGTAATAAACGCGCTCGCCTTCACCATACATACGGCGCAGGCCATCATGCATCACAACTGCTAGCTCATAACCAAAGCAAGGATCATAGCTGACGCAGTTTGGTACTACGTTAAATAGAATCTGCGAATGTCCATCTTGATGCTGCAAACCTTCGCCATTAAGCGTGGTACGACCAGCTGTTGCACCCAACAAGAAACCTTGGGCTTGACAATCACCTGCCGCCCAAGCCAAATCGCCCACACGTTGGAAACCAAACATTGAGTAGTAGATATACATCGGAATCATCGGTAACGCGTTCACAGAGTAACTGGTCGCGAGCGCAATCCACGTACTCATTGCACCTGCTTCGTTGATACCCTCTTCTAACATGTGACCATCGATAGCTTCTTTATAGCCCATTAATGCTTCGCTATCTTCTGGCGTATATTTTTGACCAACTGCAGAGTAAATACCCAGTTGACGGAACATACCTTCTAAACCAAAAGTACGCGCTTCATCTGGTACGATTGGTACCACACGATCTTGGATGTCTTTGTTTTTTAGCATAGCTGACAACAGGCGTACGAATACCATCGTCGTCGACTGCTCTTTGCCATTGCTGCCTTTTAATACACGGTCAAATATAGACAATTCAGGAATATTCAATGGAATATGTCCACTGCGGCGGTTTGGTAAATGACCACCCAATGCCTCACGACGACCTTTGAGATATTTCATCTCTGCCGACCCTTCTTCAGGACGGTAAAACGGTAGAGTCTCTAGCTGCTCATCGGTAAATGGCAAGTCAAAACGATCACGGAAATAGACCAGTGCGTCTTGATCAAGCTTTTTCACCTGATGCGATTTATTGACCGCTTGGGTTTGGGCAGACAAGCCGTAACCTTTGACGGTTTTGACCAAAATAACCGTTGGCTGACCTTTGGTTTTCATGGCTTCACTAAAGGCTGCATACACCTTCACTGGATCATGACCACCACGATTTAAGCGTGCGATATCATCATCCGTCAAGGCATCTGCCATCTCTTCTAGCTCTGGGTATTTACCAAAGAATTCTTTACGAGTAAACTCAGCTGTACGGGCTTCGTATAACTGGTATTCACCATCGACCACTTCTTCCATACGATGCTTTAGCACACCCGTTTTGTCATTGGCCAGTAGACTGTCCCAGTTACCACCCCAAATAACTTTAATCACGCGCCAACCTGCGCCGCGGAACACTGACTCAAGCTCTTGAATGATTTTACCGTTACCACGGACTGGACCATCTAGACGCTGCAAGTTACAGTTGACTACCCATATCAGGTTATCCAGCTTCTCACGACCCGCAAGAGAAATCGCACCCAAGCTCTCTGGCTCGTCAGTTTCACCATCACCCAAGAACGTCCAAATTTTACGACCTTCTTTCTCTAACAAGCCACGGTTTTCCATATAACGATGCACGTGAGCATGATAGATCGACATGATAGGACCTAAGCCCATCGAAACGGTTGGGAACTGCCAGTAGTCCGGCATTAGATAAGGATGCGGATAGCTTGATAAGCCTTTACCACCGACTTCACGGCGGAAATTATCGAGCTGATCTTCCGTCAAACGACCTTCTAGAAATGAGCGAGCATAGATACCTGGAGCAGAGTGACCTTGGTAGTAGATCATATCACCACCAAAGTGGTCACTTGCGGCACGGAAAAAGTGGTTAAAGCCAGTTTCATATAGCGTGGCACTAGAAGCGAATGTCGCTAAGTGACCACCTAAGTCATCATCGTTCTTATTGGCTCGCATGACCATTGCTAAAGCGTTATAGCGAATCAAGGCACGAATTTTACGCTCCATACCCAAATCACCTGGGTACATTGGCTCATCTTCGACCGCAATACTATTAACATAGGCAGTATCTAGTCTATTAAATGGCAGTCCCTCTTGTACCGCCATGTTATATAAGGCTTTTAGCAAAAATTGCGCGCGATCCTTGTCCGCATGTTTGATGACAGACTCAAAGGCGTCCAGCCATTCTTGGGTTTCGGTGCTATCAGCATCCTTATAATAACTCATCTTTACTCATCCTTTTTTATCAGTCAGCCCTGTACCATGACAGGGTGTTGTTAAATCAACGTGTTATTTAATATAGTAATGTGCTAACGCTTTGCTAAATGACTTCCTTGTTACAGGTAGCAGGCGACAGGCCGCCGCTCCATCATGTATTGCAGTCATATAAAGCTCAGGTGACAATATAATGCAACGACCCTTTAGCATCTTGAAGAAAAAGAAGCATAACAAAATCAAAACTCGTGCTATATATCTAATTATTAAACGATAATCACTCTATATTATAGGCGTTTATTGATAGGTTGTTTATGGCTGTAAAGAAATGGCGAAATGACAAGTATTTTTTAAATAAATAACGATTAGTTATTAAGTAAATAATTAGGGTGTTTTACTCTCAAATTATAGTTATACGACTACTCATCGTATCATTTAACCTTTTATCTTCTTTAGTAAGCTTTTCGCTCTTTTTTTAGTTATATTTGATTAAATAAAATTACTAATATTTACTTTTCTTATATAGCAATCTGAAAAACGTTTTGAGGTAGTGAGATGAATAACCGCAAATATCTATTCTTAGAAAAGTATTCCAAATTGAATAGTGTCATAAGCTCTATCGCATTTGCACTACTTACCATTGGACTGGTTACAAATGATGCTTACGCTAACTTTGCGACAACTGAAAGCTCTACAGTTGCTGCTTGTCCTGCAAATCATAAAATGTACTATATCGGTGCTAATGCCCCTACCTCAACCCAAAATTTTCCTGTAGTTTCTCAAGCGTTGAGCTGGGATGCAGGAAATGCTACTAAAACCTTCACATTTACAGAAAATTCAGGCACTAAAAGTTTCGTTATTAACTTCCCTATACTTTTAGACTTAAATAATTTTTTTGCTACTCCGCCTTTTTATGGATCTCTCAATGGTATTACCACTTCAGCGATCAATCTAGATCACGACTCTCCTGCAGTTAAAACTAATCACAGCATGAATGTGAGTATAAATAGACCCGTGAGCAAAGTTGGCTACAAAATACAAGATTTAGATTCTACTAGTACTGCTGGACAAATACCTTATATAGAAGAAGTTGATGTCTCTGCTAACCAAGGACAGTTGACATTTAATACAAGTTTCCATACGAGAAATATTGCTGGTAATGTTGTAACGGCTCGCTCAGGACTCAACTGTAGTACTGGTCAATGCACCATTGATGCTTCTTGGAATTATAATTTGGCTAATACCTCTCTTAACTTAAAGCACAATAATACATTTACACAGAGAAATAGCCCTCATACTGTTGGTTATTCTGACTTCTATTTCTGTCTCGCACCACCAAAGCTGATCGTAAAAAAGGTATTGAACGGCACACGTGTCAAAACTAACGATCAGTTTGAAATTGTAGTTAGTGGCGGATCAGTAGCTACAAATAGCTTCACTACCACTGGCACAGGTTCAACAATTACCAATGGCACTAGTGCTACACTTAGCTTATCAGAGAACACCAACTACACCATTACAGAAAGAGCAATGAATGGTACAACACTTGGTGATATAGCAAATTATGACGCTACTTATGTTTGCAACAATGCAACTACGGGAAGCCCCTTTACAACTACGAATGGTACTGCAACCCTGAACGCAGAAACGATACCTACTCGTTCGTTCGCTCTATCAAACTTAAACTACGGTGACGAAATCACTTGTACAATCACCAACACACCGGCCTATACCTTTTCAGGAACCGTTTTTGATGACAATGGCGGTATTACTGCTGCAGACTCTACTAAACAGAATATTACTAGCACCTTTACTGCAAACAGTGCTTACTTTAATGGCATCTTAGATAGCAACGAGTCTGGAATATTTGACAGTGCGTTACAAATTACTTTAACAAACTGTAACGGCACTAAGGTTGTTACAAGATCAGCTAATCCACAAACAGTATCAAGTTTAGGTAAATACAATTTTACTGTTCAATCAGGTGCATTGCCAACCAGAATCTGCTTAGTGGAAACCGAGCCAACGTCATGGGTTTATAGTGTAGATACCACTGCTAATACCAGAGAAGTATCACTTACCAATGGCACCTACATATATAACAATTTAGACTTTGGTGAAGTAAAAGCCGACAACACTGCACTAGTGCTTATCAAATACCAGTATGTGCATGAGTGTAATAGCAATCTCGATTATACATCCGTCACAAACACTTCAGATCCAAGTACAGGCTTTAGTACATCTGCCCCTAGTAACACCATAATCCCAGGCAAATGCATTGCTTATAAAATCGAAGCTTATAATCGCGGGCACATTAGTTTGGTAGACATACAAATTTCTGATGTATTACAAAACGTTAAAGTGAAATCTGAGTTTCATCTCCCCAAAGCGTCAGGAGTACCTTCGGACGTATTTAAGACAACCAATCAAACAGCGCCAATAGGACAAAATGGAACTATCGTCTCTGACAAATTTACTTTAAGTAATACATCTTCGAGCACTACAACTTCAAAAACAACTTTGTATTTCAATACTAAGTATGGCACTACCTCTGGTACTTAATATTTGTTTGATTACATTTATTACCTTCTTAGCCATATAATAAAAGCCCTGTCTACCCAGACGGGGCTTTTACCGTTTATATACTTCAAAATGCCAGTTGTCGTTTTTGTGATGAATAATTGTATCAATTACGTGACAATATAAAAAAAGGAGAGAGATGCCTTCTAAAAATGAGAATTATATTAGATTGCAAGCTCCTCCATCACAACATACGACGTTTGCTATTCACTGGACGTTTGCTATCCACTGACTGGACGTTTGCTATCCACTGATAGTCATGTTCTAAGAAAGGATTTTATATGAAACGTTTTAATCTCTTACACGGTATTTTATTGGCAACCGCTGCTTCTATTTCTTTATTGAATGTCGCACATGCTGATGATGCTCTAAAAATGGAACTGACTGCTAATCAAGTCATCAAGAATGCTGATGGTAAGACAGTATACTCCCCAGTGCGTACAGCGCCAGCAGGTACTGTCATCCAATACAAAGCAACTTATACCAATACCATTAATAACGATATTAATGATCTGATGGTGACTCTACCTATCCCTGCAAATATGACATTCACAGGTGAGGCAAACCCTGCCAGCGCACAAGCCAGTATCGATGGTAAGAATTACGCTGATATGCCTCTAATGCGCAAGATCGACGGCAAGATGATCAAAGTACCCTACTCTGAATACCGTACGCTACGCTGGAACATCAAGTTACTACCTGCAAAGAAGGCGGCGGCTGTTGCCCTTAATACTGTCGTTAATAAATAATCCTTCAACCTTATCAATTTAACTTTTTGGAGATCTACCGCATGAAACCAAATTCTTTTAAATATTCAGTACTAGCTGTTGGTGTTGTGGCGGCAATGGGCATCTCTACTGGCGCTAATGCAGCTACTCCTAATACTACTGGTGGTGTTAGTGCAGGTGCTGCTGCCATCAATAACGTTGCAACCGCAAACTATAGCGTTGCTGGTATCGCTCAGCCAAATGTGACGTCCAACATCGTGACTGTCAACGTTAGCGAAACGGCTAACTTTGCATTGGTATCGACTGTTGATGATGGTAGCATTGGTGACGATACTGCTATCAATCAGACTGCTACGCCAGATGGTAAGACTACCTTTACTCATACTTTAACCAATACGGGTAACGTGACAGATACTTATACCGTCAATACCACAGGTAATGACTCACCACTAGTAACGGCTTCTCCTGACTATCCTTTAGGTACTGCGCCTGTTACGTTTACTATTGTACAAGCAAATGGTACTGCTTTAACTCCTGCTCAAGCCACCGCTTTAAATGGTCAAGCACAGACAGGTACCATAGCTAATGGTGGTACTATTAAACTACAGCCAGGTACTAGAGCTAATCTAAGCTACGAGGCAGCTACGCCCGCCGCTCGTAACGGTAATGACAAAGGCGTGGGTACATTAACAGCGACCAGTACTTTCTTTACTGCTAATCTTCCAGCAAATGCGACATTGGTGAACGAAAACCAAACTATTGTAAGATTACCTACCTTTAAAATTGCAAAAGCAGCGACGAGTACTGTCGATCTGACAGCAGCTACCCCACAGATTACTTATAGTATTGTAGTGACTAACCCGACTACTAGCTATAGTGCTGATGCGACTGATATTGTTATCAGAGATGTCCTTCCTGCAGGTCTAAGTTTGCCTAGCGGCGCAGCATCAGATGTGACCGTAACTGGTGGTGCTGGTACCGCTACGATTTCTACTGTTGGTACTCGACAAGCTATTAATGTTGCCGTAGTGAACTTAGCCGTTGGCGCAAGTCGCACGATTACTTTCACTGTCAATGTTGATAAAACTAAATATACAGCTGCTAATAGTTCAGTAACTAACAACGTAGAAGTCTACGATAAGTTCGTCGGTGCGGTTAGTCCGTTAATTGCTGCTCCTGTACTTGGTACTGACTATGACATTTTGGATAGTACAAATAACGCTATAGATGTTACTAGAGTTCCTGCTGCTGCTGATCAAGCTAATGGCGCTGGTGTAGATAGCGCTGGTGTAACTAACTTCACTAGACGAGCGGTTGTATTGGGTGCGCCATTGACTAGAGAGATTGCCCCTGCCTCAGGTACTGATGGTCAAGTCACACAGACGAATACTATTACTAACAATGGTCAAGATAATGAAGGTACCAATACTAATCCATTGACCTTCACTATTGCCGATGGTGGCTTGAATCCAGCTGTTAGACCGGTTACTGGTCCTATCAGTGTTACTTATACACCGCCTAATGGTGGAGCTCCAGTTACTATAACGCTGCAACCTACTGTTGCTGATGGTAATACGTACACTCTTAATAGCACTACATTGCCAACAGCTCAATTTCCAAATGGTATCGCACCTGGTGGCGTACTAGCGATTAACTATAAAGTGTCTTCAGGTAATGTCACTACTCCTGCAACTGCTGCTGATGCGGCGGCTGTTGGTAGCACTGAAACGACTATCGTAACTTTGACCCCAGCTGGTACTAACCCACCTGCTGCTACTTCAGTGACTGATACGACTGACGTTAGAGGCTTAACTTTAGTGAAGGCTCAATCATTAGATACGACTTGTTCAGGTACGGTTGCTGCAGGCACGTTTGTTCAAACTGCTATTGATGCAGCCCCTGATCAATGTGTTATCTATCGTATTCAGGCGACTAACACTTCTTCAGCGGCATTAGGTTTTAATCTTACTGGTGTAACGATTTCGGATTTGTTGTCTAACTTTTCAGCTGGTGCGGATTTAGTAACTAATTCACCTGCTACTTCTGCTACTACGTCATCTACTGCAGGCACAGCTATTACTTCTGCTGATGCGGTTCTTGGTAGCAACTATACTCTAGTTCCTCAGGGCGTTGGCACCTTGACCTTTAAGATCAAAATCAAAAACGCTCGTTAATTTATATTTAATATTTCAAAGTCTATAAGCTTCACAAGACGCTTATAGACTAACGCTCTAGCTTGACCTAAGTATTTTTGACAAATCAAGCTAGAGCAGCTTCACCCTATTACCAATTCACGTTCTATTGGATAAGCGACATATGACTAAATACTCAACGTCTAATCGTACTACATTGCGTACAGCGAAGGTTTCCGCGCTGTCAGTAGCAATGTTGCTTATGCAATCAAACATGGCCTTTGCTGCGCCTGATGCATTAGTACAGATAATCAATAACACCGCTCAAGCCAACTATAATGTAAGCAGTCAAACTGACGTAACGATTTCTAGCATCTCTAACCAAGTACAAGTCAAAGCTTCTGCACTTCCTGAATTTGGTATTGATCTAACGAAGCAGGCAGTACAGACAGTCATGCCCAATACTTTGGTTAATTGGGTCAATGTCCTAAGCAATACCAGCTACAGCAACCAAACGGTTGAGCTGACATTAAATATATCGCCAACTCTTTCTAATTTAAAAGTTTATCAAGATTTAAATAAAAACGGCATCGTAGATAGTACTGATAGAGAAGTTATCTTTGACAACTTGAACACTCAGATCATGCTTGGGCACAATGAAAGCATTCAGCTTATCGTACAAGCCTTGTCGGATCCTAACGGTAAAACTGATGATACTGCCGAGATTCAGATTGGTGCTATCGTTCTAGAAGATCCCTCAATAACTGCTAACGTTACTGACAAACTCGTTATCGTTGAGCCTGAGATAAAATTTACTACGCCTAAGTTTGATAAAAATAAAACCACCTCTCAAATCAATGAAAACGTCTATATTAATGCCAGCTACGCCCAATGCAACGTTCAATCTGATAAGCCAGATCAAGTGTGGATTACCATCAAATCTCCTAAGACTGGAGACAGCTATTCACTTAAAGGAATAGAGACCGGTAATAACACAGGTAAATATCAGCTGTCCGCAGCAACTCAAAATAACGCTAATGCTATTAACGACAAGCTTATCCAGACGCTGAACAACGACACACTGACTGCCAGTTTAGATGCTTGTATCGCCCCTTCGGTTGGCATTGGTGCTGATGAACTGCCGAACGAGTCTGACTTCACATTGCGTATCAGTGAACTGAGCTCACAAATTAATATCGTCGATGACAACCCAGCTTTAGTTGTAACGAAGGAAAGTGACGTAAAGAGCGCTGAGCTTGGTGATTATGTTAGCTACACGATTGATATTACAAACAGCGGCAACTCTACTGCTTATGACGTACAACTAAAAGATGCCTTACCACGTGGTTTTGACTACGTCGATGGTAGTGTGCGTGTTGGTAAAACTGCTGATACTAATATCAGTCAAACGCAAACTACTGAGTTTAAAGCTGATGGTAAATATCAGGTTTTAAGTTTAGGTAACATGGCGGTTGGCGAAAGTAAAAAAATTACTTATCGCGTATTAGTCGGTGCCTCATCTTTAGGTGGTGACGGTATCAACCGTGCGACTGCTGTTGCTAGCAACGAACAAGGTCAAGGCCTAGTTTCTAGAGAAGCGCAGTGGAAGATTGAAGTAGAGCGTGGTGTCATGAATACGGATGGCATCATCATCGGTAAGGTCTATCACGACATCAACCGTGATGGTATCCAACAAAAAGAAGATGGCGAGCTTGGCGTCGCGGGCGTGCGCATTTATATGGAAAACGGTAACTTTATCGTGACCGATCCTGAAGGTAAGTATAATTTTTATGGCGTTAGTGCCAAGACTCACGTGCTAAAAGTTGATCGCACTACCATACCTAGAGAAACCGAACTGGTTACCCAAAGCAATCGTAATACAGGTGATGCGGGTAGCCGTTTCGTTGACTTAAAATATGGCGAATTACATCGTGCCGATTTTGCTATCGTTGGTGGTATGGGCGATAGCACGGAACGCTTGAACGCAGAGCTTATTGCTCGTAGCAAATCTGTGAGCGCTAAGAATGACACCCTTGAGCAAGCCGTAAAAACTGAGCTAACCCTAGACCCTGATTACAATCGTGACTACGATGACAATGTGGAAGCCAGTGGCTGTAACGTCAATGGCGACTTAGACCTTGGTAATAATTGTGACTCTGCTATCATCAATGAAATGGTCAATCCAGCAGCCAATCGTGTCGATATGGCTGTCACCACGGTAGCGCCGCCAGTAGAAAAAGAGCTAGAAGAATACTTAAAAGAAGTGGCTAATAATGATGTCGCCTTTATCAACCTAAGCGAAGGTCAGCAGCTCAGTACTTATAAGCAAATGGTACAGGCCCAAGCGCCTTTAGGCTCTATTTTTACCCTTTATGCTAATGGTAAAGCGGTCTCAGAGCAGCAAATCGGCAAAACGGCTGAGCAAGAAAAGCAAAATGTGACTGCTTTTGATTACTATGCTGTTGACTTACAACGCGGAAACAATACCCTGCGCGGTGTTGCCACTGACGTGAATGGCAAAGTCATCTCTGAGCAAACTATCAAAGTATTGACACCTGATAGTTTGCAAGCGATCACATATCGCACTCAAGAACAGCTAGTGCCTGCTGATGGCGTGAGCGAATACCAGATAGTCATTAGTCTAAAAGATCGCGACAATCGCCCCTATATTGGTACTACTTCTCTTACGCTTGATACTAATATCGGTCGTATCAATTTGAAAGACAGCAGCAAAGATCAATCCGGTACTCAAGTTACTGTATCAGGTGGTGAGCTGTTGGTTTCAGTCATCGCCCCGAGTGTACCAGGTAAGGGTGAGCTAGTAATCGATACGGGTAGTAGCAAGCAAGTGATTCCGCTGCAGTTCACTGCTAAACTACGCCCTCTCATTGCTGTTGGTATCGTAGAAGGTGCTATTTCACTCAAAGATTTTGATGGCGGCAGTATTACTGATGCTCAAGGTGCATTTGAGCAAGAGCTTAATGATTTTGCTGGTAACGATGACTATACGGCATCTGGTCGTGCTGCGATGTTCCTCAAAGGCAAAGTACGCGGCGACTATCTGCTAACTCTCGCTTATGACAGTGATAAAAAAGGCGAACGTTTATTCCGTGATATCGATCCGGGCGAATACTATCCCGTCTATGGCGATTCATCAGCCAAAGGTTTTGACGCCCAATCTACCAGCAAGCTTTATGTGCGGGTAGATAAAGGCCGCTCATTTGCCATGTATGGTGATTTAAAAACTCAAATCGATAACGATGAAGGCATCAAGCTTGGTCAGTACAACCGTACGTTGACGGGTATAAAAGCACAGTATGAAGACAACAACACTCGTGTTACTGCCTTCATAGCCGAGACCAGCACCAGTCAGCGCGTTAATGAAACTCGTGGTTTGGGTATCTCAGGTCCTTATCCATTGGCTGAAAACTTTGACGCCGTATTAGAGAACTCAGAAACAATCGAGGTTATTACTCGCGATGCGAACAACCCAGGTTTGATCGTCAACCGTGAAACCCTTACCCGCTTTGCAGATTATGAAATTGATCCTATTAGCCGCAGCCTATTTTTAAAAGCCCCTATCGCTAGCCAAGATATTGATGGCAACCCTATTTATCTACGAGTCACTGTAGAAGTCGATGAAGGTGGTGAAAAATACTTGGTCGGCGGTATCGCTGCCAAGCAACAACTGAATGCTAAAGTGGCTATCGGTGGTAGCTATGTCAATAGTGACGATCCACTTAATAAAGAAGAGCTGGCCAGTGTCAACAGCGTTATCAAATTTAGCGATAAGCTAAAGTTGGTTGCCGAATACGCGATGAACAAAGCTGAAAACCCAAACTTTCAGCCAAGCAATCAGATTAATGCCGATCTTTTAGAAGGTAACGATGTCGAAGGCGACGCACTACGTATCGAGCTTGACTTTAATAACAAGAAAAACACCCGTGCCAAAGCTTATTATAACGACACAGACGAAGGCTTTGTCACTGGCGCCTCACCGCAGACAGCTGGTCGCACTGAATCTGGTGTTGAAGTTACTCATACATTAAACAACAAGCAAACCGCACTTAAATTTGAGGGCGTACGTACTGAAGATCATACGACCGAAGCCAATCGCGAAGGTGTAGAAGCAAGCATTGAACAGCGTCTAAGTCAGAATATCGTTGGCGAGATTGGGGTGCGCTACTACAAGCAAGATGCAACTGCCGCCTCACGTAATACCCAAGCAGCCACTGACGTGCTAGATGTCACCGATGACACAATATTCAACGATGACATCATCAATCAATCAGCACTCAATGGCGTCAGTAACGCTGACAAAGATATCGAAGGGATGACTGCCCGCGCCCGTCTGACAGCACGTTTGCCGAAGCTGAACAACTCGTTAGTGTTTGCCGAATATGAGCAAGATATTGACAATAGCGAACGTAATGCCACCTCTATCGGCGGCGAGACGCCACTGGGTAGCTTAGGTCGCTTATACGCCCGCCATGACTTAATTAATAGTTTGTCAGGTAGCTACGGTCTAGATGATTCTGATGAGCGTCAGCGTACAGTCGTGGGATTCGATGCCACTTATATGAAAGACGGTAAGGTTTACAGCGAATACCGTATGCGTGATGCGATTAGTGCGCGTGAGGCAGAAGCAGCTATCGGTCTAAAAAACAAATGGTATGTCCAAGAAGGTCTGACCTTAAGCACACTATTTGAGCGTGTCGAGTCTTTAGAAGGTGACGAAGATAGCACGGCAACCGCAGCGGGTGTCGGTGTTGAGTACCTAGCCAAAGAAAACTACAAAGCTTCAGGGCGTTTAGAAAAACGTTGGGGCGACACCAGTGACACCCTTCTCGGCAGCGCGGGCATTGCTTATCGTTATACCGATGATATTACTTTATTAGCAAAAGACATCTACTCAAAAGTAGATTATAACGATGGTCATCGCACCATCAACCGTTTCCAGCTTGGCGCTGCATATCGTGATTATGATAGCAATCAACTCGATATGCTTGCCAAGCTTGAGTATCGTCTAGATGACAACGCGACTGGTGACGATCCTTATCAAAAGGATGCGATTGTTTGGTCATGGAGCGGCAATTACCATCCGACTCGCCCATTAACGCTATCAGGTCGTTACGCGGGTAAGTATACAGAATATGATGCTGACGATATCGTAAGCGATAACACAGCTCATGCTGTCTATGCACGCGGCTTATATGACATTAGCGAGCGCTGGGATATTGGCTTACAAGCAGGTACTTATTGGAATAAGCAAGCGGATGATATGTCTTATATGCTGGGTGCTGAAGTGGGCTATAGCCCAATGACCAACCTTTGGTTATCACTCGGCTACAACTTTATGGGTTTTGAAGATGAAGACATCGCTTATGATGATAGCACTCAAGAAGGTGCTTACTTTAGACTGCGCTTCAAGTTTGATGAAGACTTATTCAAACGTGAAGACCCACGCAAAAACAAACGTCTGACCAGTAATTCTACGTTATAATCTAAATGTTACAATGTTACTTTGCTATTATTCATCGGTTAGTGACTCATAAAGTCAGTCTTAATAAGAGTAAATATCCACACTTATTACCTTAATATAAGGTCAGTATTATGTTGTACTCTGCGATTAAAGCAATAACTTACAAACAGCCTATCTATACTGCGCTCTCAGCAGTATTACTACTAGCAACTACGTCATCAGCAGTGGCAGCAGACAGCCATACTCAAGCTACCACTCTACAAGCCAATGACTATTGTGATAGTGAATTGCAAAGCGAAACGCCTGCTTATAAATATCAAAGCACGCATCAACGTGCTATGCAGTGTATGCTGACACAATTAAAAGAGTATCAGCAAAAAAGTATGAGCGCACGTCAGCAATACTTTGCTTATAAAGCGCAAGCTTGGCTGACCTATGCCATCCATCAAGACAGCATGAATAGTCGCTCAACTGCTGGGCTACAAGCAGCACAGTTTGCAGAAACCATACTACACGCGCTAAAGAATGATACGATACAAGACATTAGTCTGCATCAAGACATTCCCTCCAACTCAGCCTTGATGCGACCCGATCTGTGGGCAACCCTAAGCGCCCTAAAAGATAGTGACGGTATTACTTCAGCACCACGTGAACTGGCGTTCAGTGAGGTTTCTCTCATCTGGGCAGCGACCAATCAATGCGAGCGAGGCTGGCGCGAGTCAGGCAGCCACTTTCGCATGGCAGACCGTTGGCTAGAGCAAGCGCGTGAAGCTTATGTGAATGCCAATGATTCGCAAACCAACGTTGCTTTGCAGAATCTAATCGTCAGCTATTATGAGCAATATGCGCCTTTAGATACAAGTACTGATATTTGCCGTGGGCAGTTATTGACGCCGATCCGTTAGACCTATCCTAACCACAGCGAACAAAGACAGTAGACACAAAAAATCCGACATATGATGTCGGATTTTTTTATTTACTTAGGGCGTGTCATCAAAATGGCTAACTTGCAGAGAGACTAGCGATTCTTACGTGGTAGTTTTTCTGGTAGGTAGCAACGCAAGTAAGCAATAAATGCGGTGTTCGCTTCTTGAATATACTCATTGGTGATACTTTGATGACGGCGATAAGATAAGGTAAAGATAGCATTTACAATACTATAGGCGATCAATAGCGTGTCTTGAATGTCGTGGAAACTCGGCATTTCATAACGCTCTGACAAACGCTTATAAACCAAGTCAACGATCTGATGATCGATATCTTCACCAAAACTATCGCCTTCAAAATCAGGTGTATTGGTGTCATAAACGAGCTTGGCTTTGGTTTTATCGTTATGGAATATCGTCACACACTTATCGATAAGTGCCGTCAAATAACCCTGCCATCTGTCATAATTACCGATATCGACCGTTTCTACTATTTCTAATATTTCGATTGCATTCAAAAAGCGTAATGCTAAAAATATTGCTTCGATATTAGGGAAGAAATGATAAGCAGAGGCTCTTGGAATGCCGGCTTCTTCACATACAGCAGCCAAAGTAATATCATTAATAGCTTGTGTTTCGCTCAACTTTTTGGCACCAGCCAAAAGTTTCTGACGGCGTGCACGGCCTTGCTGACTGGTGAACTTGAATTTATTCGGTACCAGTTTTTTTGCCAGTTCCGAGTCTACCAACACATCTTCAATCTTTTCGTCTTTGTTTTCGCTCATTATAAATCTCTTAATGTTGTGCCCTATCTTTATAAATATGGTCTTCATTGGACAGTATTCATTCTAAATCTAAGAAAGACTGTTCGTTAGTTGGTAATACGGGCTAATATTACCGCTCTATACTCAATGAAGAGGCATCATAAACGCTTGTACACTATCAAGCAAGGGACATGCATGGGTTAAAAAAGAATGTATCAATTAACAACATAATAGGGTTAATCATGAAGTTTTATTTTCGCCCTTATAATACCATGATCGATGACTCTATCGGCATAATCCCACTTTAAATGGTCATTAAAATAGTCAACTCGTTCGACTTGACCAAGCGCAAACTTACTATCAGGCAAAAATTCTTCTGAAACAAACAACTGATCAATCACTTCTGGCATACCTTGATAGATATGGGTATACGCTACATCTTTCATCCAGCCATAACGCGCTTGGACACGAGCGGCATCAAACAAGGCAACATCACGCATGCTTTTGTCGTAATTCACTTCGCCAGTTTCAGTCATTAATTGCGTGGTCACACTACCCGTGACATCGTTCATATCACCGAGTAAGATTAAGGGCTCGCGAGTATGCTTTAAGCGTTCGATAATAAACA
The DNA here is from genome assembly GCF_017942195.1 of Psychrobacter sp. K31L. Classification (NCBI taxonomy): domain Bacteria; kingdom Pseudomonadati; phylum Pseudomonadota; class Gammaproteobacteria; order Moraxellales; family Moraxellaceae; genus Psychrobacter; species Psychrobacter sp. K31L. Next base: position 460,762 of record NZ_JAGKSC010000001.1, read on the forward strand.
TACGGATGGAGGCCGCTTCTGCTGCCCGCATACATAAGCTACGAAGTTTGGCACGAATACGAATATTGGGGTCATCCATATCTTCTAGCAAATTGCCAGCTTCATCACGTAAGAAAAAAGCGCGCTTGCTTTTAAGATGAGCCGTAATAACAGTAATCGGTTGCCCGAATGCATTGACTCGCAATACCAACGGTGGGCGATTAAAGCGTTTATAAGGACCGATATCAGGAATATCAATCACCGCCTTTGGTGCCACCTCTTCTAATAAAGTTGTCTCTAGCTGCTCAAAGCGACTAATAATTCCCACAGCAGGCGTATTTTGCGCCCCTCTACCTTGAGTATAAAGGCTCGCACTATCATTGCTTGCCAGCGGAATAACCACATGTTCAGGCTTAAATCCTAACGATACCGCTAGCGCTTCTAACGCTTCACTGTCCCATACTTCTTGTACAGCAATAATGTCGGCATGGGCTTTTTCTAGTAAATCGCTGATACCACGCAGTTTATTTTCATACGCTTTATTGCTATATGGCTCAGCATTTTCATAGTAAGTACGATTGGGATTGGCAAAATTTAGTAAATTAGCAGTGGCGATATAAAATTGTTTATCAATACCTTTATGGGCAGAGTAAGTCATAAAAATCCTAGTGCTATATGTATAGTATGCATTATTATGAATAAACAACGCAACTTGTTCATGATAATAGACCGCCCGTACTAAATCTGTAGTGTTTCGTATTGCTTTATCCTGCTACTTAAAACTCAAAAAATCGATCAACTGATAATGTAGCGAATACTTGCTCCATCAAAGTCATAACGCTAAATATTTATATGCATGTTACATCTGTACGTAGTTAGCTGTTTAACAGATTGGCTAATCACATTCGTTTGCGAGCCAATACAAAGGCGATACTACCAATCATAGAAGCCATGACACATAATATCAACAGCTGCACGTATTTGTGCTCTGCGCCAAATACTGGTGCCATCACTGTAATATAGCCACCGTTTTCTAACATATAGACAATACCAGCCATGAGCGCTGATACAAAGCTCACTATAATGGCCCAAGGTTTGACTTCCCAACTTGACCAAATACTAAAAAACACGACAGGTGCTAAAAACAAGGAAGCCGTACCACTAATGGCCACCGCATCAAACAGGTCTTTGCTACCAGTTGCAATGAAGGCCAAGCCTGCCAGCAAAAATCCTAGCATGATTAGTCTGCCATTTCTAACAGTTGGCTTTACCAGTTTCATATCAATGGCTATCAATTTTGCGGCACTGGCATACGTAGAATCTAATGTTGATATGGCTGAAATAATTAAGGCGAAACTAAACAACATCATTACCGCTGGTGAGAATAGCGTATTGAGCGTTTGCGTCACTTCAGTGGCACCGCCTGCATTGTTCAGCTGTGCGAATACACCTAGCAAACCAAACAGAAGGATACAAGCCATCGAAATAGGAGCAGCATAGTAAAATGACTTTTTGGTAGTGCCCCTGTCTGCTAAAAATCCTCTGTCAGTCATAACAGGATCATGAGCGGGATAACTCCATATTTGGATAAATGCAACTATCAATAATATCCATCCCTTGTTGTCAGCGGTATTAGATGAGCTGATAATGTCATCGAAGGAAAACAAGGGATGTGCAAACATAGCAACCGACAGAACAGCAATGGCGACGATCGTCAATAACGCTTGGGCAACATCTGTCTTTAACGCCGTGTGCAGCCCACCAATCGAAGAATAAATTAAGGTAGCAACCGCTATAATCAGTATTAGATAATTCTCATTAAAGCCTACGAACAAGGTGGTGATAAACCCAAATACCAGTAAGTTGCTGAACACCTCGCTCACTAATCGAAAACCAATCACTGCATTGTAAAGATGCTCACCAGTTGCCCCAAACTTGACTTGCATGAATGTCTGTATGTTATTGAAACCATGTTTGAATCGTAAGCTATCGACAATATGCGCGCCAGTGATAAAACTAAAATAATACATCCCATAAGCCAAAGTACCAGCGATACCATAGAAAAATCCCAAAACGGCCGCATTCATGAGCGACCGTGCAAATATCCAAGTAGTGACTTGAGACAACACCAACGTCCAAAGACTGGGTGGCTGACCTTGTAAAGACTTACCTTGATAAAATTTGGCGATATCAGGAGCAAGCTCACACGTTTCAGAAGAAGAGTCAGTCATAGTAGCTCTATGGGTTGTTAAGACATCATTAAGATTACCACAACTACCAAGGTTGCAACATGCAAAAAAGCCTCTAGAGCATGCTCTAGAGGCTTTAATATAGCTACAATTTCTAAAGGTAAAAACTCAGCTATAAAAATACGGAAATGCCGAGGTTTTCTATTTGCTAATGTTACGACACACGATTCCATGCATCCTGTGATGCTCTACGTGCCTCATTCCACTCCATGCGTGACTCACCTTTCACTTCATGCCATGAACGCTCCAAATCTGCTTCATGATCTTCAAAGCGAGCGTCCGCAGGATAGCGAGCGCGGTTAGCATAACCTACCGCATAAGCTGGGTGTAGGTCACGGTCAAAGTCATGCTCTTCGGTATAATAGTCAGCGTTTGCATGTTCGGCACGCCAGTAAGCTTCTTCATGGGTTGGATCAATTGCTTCAGCTGCTGCATGACCTGCACCGCCACCAACGATAGCGCCAATAGCACCACCGATTAATGTACCGAGTGGTCCTGCCATCGTACCGATTGCCGCACCTGCAGCTGCCCCACCTACACCACCAATACCAGTGCCTACTGGATGTGAGCCTGGCTCACCTGTGATAATGTCAGCATTCAAGTCTTGCTTGGCTTCTTTTGACATATGTTTTACTTCACTGCGATCAATTTCGTCATGGTTACTCATAATATTATCCTTAAATTATTTGTTATATTTTAGAGTTATTAAGTGCTAAAAATTAGCGGTGTTGCTTGAGTCATTTTTTATTTGATTCATCTAAATTATAGAAATTTATGTACAAGAACAGATAGATAGATTATGTAAACTGTGTCCATATTACGATTGTGTTGCGTTACAGCCTGTATCTTTCTCAAGGTTTTGTACGATGGATTTATGCTTTGAGTAATCACAAACACATGATGCCGCTAATTTCAGCAAAAAACCCCTGTCTACATCTGCATTAACGACCTTGCGATGGCTCGTTGCCATTTATAGAGGTGCTGCTCGCGTTCATCAGCAGACATACTCGGCTCAAATACTCGATCGACTTGCCATGAGGATTGCATCGTTGCTTCATCGTACAATCCCGTCTTTAGACCAGCAAGGAGCGCTGCACCTTTGGCAGTAATTTCCGTGTCTCTGGGACGCAGTACGGGGACGTCTAATAAGTCTGCCTGAAACTGCATGAGCAAATCATTATTGGCAGCACCGCCATCGACTCTCAGTTCGGTTAAGGGGTGCGGGCTGTCTTTTTGCATAGCGATTAACACGTCATACGTTTGGTAAGCAACTGCCTCCAACGCGGCACGAGCAATATGCGCTTTGGTCGTGCCGCGGCTCATACCTGTAATACTGGCACTAATGTCCGACCGCCAATAAGGTGCGCCAAGCCCTGTGAATGCAGGAAGCAGCACCACATCTTCACTACTATCGACTTGTCGCGCTAAGCTTTCGACCTCACCACTTTGCTGAATCATGCCTAGATTATCACGTAGCCACTGGACGATTGCACCTGCCATAAACACACTACCTTCTAGCGCGTAGGTGACTTCTTTTTTGGGCGGCTGTAGCATACGCTTGCCAGACTGCACGATTTGATCAAAGGATAAATTGTCGGGGCGCAGCGTTGTCGTCTTTCGTTGCCATGCTATCGTCGTCAATAGCTTATGCTCGCTCAACTTTGGCTGTTGACCGATATTCATCAGCATAAAACAGCCCGTCCCATAGGTGTTTTTGGCCATGCCAGCATCGAGGCAGCCTTGGCCAAAAAGTGCTGCTTGCTGATCGCCTAATACTGCTTGAATAGGGATTTGCTTGGCAAATAAGCCTTTTTTTGTTTTGCCAAACTCACCATCGGATGGCAGGACTTTGGGTAAAATATTCATGGGAATAGCAAAACGTGCACACAACTCCTCCGACCATGCCAGTTTATGAATATCGTACAACAGCGTACGAGAAGCATTAGTCACATCAATAACATGCTCACCGCCTGTCAATTTATAAACCAGCCAGCTATCAATGGTGCCGACTGCCACCTCGCCTTTGTGTGCTCGTACGCTAAGCTTGGGGTCATTTTCGAGCAGCCAAGCGATTTTACTGGCACTAAAATAAGGGTCTAAGCGTAAACCGGTGATTCGCTGCACTTCGTGTGCCATGTCATCGTCTTCATCCGTGTTACCGCTATGAGCCCCACCACCCGCGCTTTCAGCAGCAAGCGTTTTGCAGTAGCTTGCAGTACGGCGGTCTTGCCAAATAATCGCAGGTGCCAAGGGTTTGCCCGTTTTCTTGTCCCACATGACAATAGACTCGCGCTGATTGGTGATGGCGATGCTAGTGACATCGGTGGCGAGCAGCCCTGCTTGGTTAATGACGTCATGCGCACAGCTAATCTGAGTTTGCCAAATCTGCTGGGCATCTTGCTCCACAAAGCCCGCTTTGGGTGTCTGTAATGTGGTTGGCTGTTGCACCATTTTGATCGGACGCGCATGATCATCGTATAATATCGCGCGACTCGAAGTGGTGCCTTGATCTAGAGCCAAAATATATCCTGCCATTACTCATATCCTTTACTGGTCTTATTTATTATATGATTGATAGTTTATATCATTCTCATATTTTTATATTCAGCGGTTTTCATAAATAAATTAACCTACTTAAATAACCACTCTTTTATAATATTAACAGTCGAAACATAACCTTCATTATTATGAATTAGCAGTAAAACCAAAGTAGTGAAATACAAAAAATATTTAGTTATCAATTGGTTAATAGATAAAAAATTCATGATCTGATCACGGTCATGTTCTGATAGTTTAATCAATAATAACGCTATTATAAAAGCCAAAACCATTGCTTTACCACATCAGCATTGACTATACAATAGACAACGACAAGATACTGAGGCTTGACCCGTCACGGTTGTGTGTCTAGAGTGTACCCCGCATTAAGCACGACAAAATTTTAGTTAATATTTATATATCCTCATCTTTTGTTTTTTCCGCCTATTCTATTCGTGTTTTTTGCTTAAAACTTATTCGAGCACTATTAATTTGCTGGCTGCCGGATAGTTTATAATAGCGTAACGACGCTATTAGGTGGTCGGCTAAAATGATGAGTATCGCGCGTTGTTTTAAAAAATCTTGCATTCTAATTAATGGCTTGTGTGACTTATGAAATTTGCATTATCAACTCTGTCTACTGCTGTGATGACGGTTATGCTCATGGGGCTGTCCGTCGCTACCTCAGCAAACGCTAACATGGATAACGTTGAGTCACAGAATGACGTGCCACCAGTAACGGTAACCCAGATCGTTAACGCTGATGATGAACGACAAACTGGCGCTGCGACGGCTGTTCAGACAGATACAACGTTGTCAGTGGACGATAATACTGCCATCAATGGCTCTGCATCCACCATGCATAGTCAAGGCATTGAGCAACAGAGCCGCCTAGCCACGCTTATCGATCCTATCACGCACAAAGCGGTTGATAATAGCTATCCCTTAGAAGTCTCTAGCTTTTTGAGTCTTGAGCAGGCGCAAAACATCTTATTGCAAGTCTCGCCAAAGCTTGCGGCCAATGAAGCCGCCATTGCCGCGAGTCAATATCAGACCGATGCCCTAAAAACCATAGACAATCCGCTGGTGTTTGCCCGCGTATCGGCCAGTGCCTATCATGTGGAAGAAGACATTGATTTATCATCGCTCAAAAACGGCATCGTTAATGAGATCAATAATAGCGTAGATGAGGTTATCCCTCCTATTCCACCAACCACAGATTTGCCAAATTTTGGTGAATTGGTCGGTGAGCGCCTTCCAGACTCTTATGATTTTAATCGTTCAGGCTCAACGACGGGCGCAGGTATTGGCGTTGTTTGGCCTATTTACACTGCTGGGCGGACAACAGCGTTAACAGGCGCGTCCGATGCACGCACCCAAGAAGCGGTCGCGGACAGCCTATTAGACAAAAACGAGCTTTATAACACCCTAATTGAGCGCTATTTTAAGGCGCAGCTGGCCATTATCGCTGCCTATTTGCGTGAAGACGCTTATGATACCTTGCAGCAGACCGATCATATGGCGGAGCGTCTGTTCGAAGAAGGCTTTATTTCACGCGTCGACAGACTAGAAGCACAGTCTGCTTTAGCAGATGCCAAAAGCGAATCGGTCAATGCCAATAACGATGCACGCCTTGCGATGATTGCTTTGCAGCGGCTATTACGTACCGACTATCGTATCAAACCGACCACGCCTTTGTTTGTCTCCAGTCGCCCGCTACCTGATGTGAGTTATTTCCAAGACTTGGCACTTGCCAATCATCCAGGGTTACAGAAAGTCGCCGCCAAACGCGCACAGGCTCAGCAACTTCATGCGTTATCAGATACCGGTTACAAGCCTACGGTTATGCTGTACGGCTACGGACAAGTCGAAAAAGACCCCAGTTGGGTCGCTGGTATCTCTGCCACTTGGAAGCTATGGGGTGGACTCGATAAAACAGCATCACTGGCATCAAGTAACGCGCAAATACGCCAAGCGGATCTCTCTGAGATTGAAGTCAGTGACAATCTATTGTTATTGGTCGAAAAAAATTGGCACGATATAAATAATGCCCAGTCACGTTATCAAGCATTACAGAGCAATGTTGACTTGGCAGCAGAAGTATTGCGCTTGCGTCAGTTGGGTCTCCAAGAAGGCGTAAATACGACGGTCGACGTGGTTCAAGCCCAAACGCAGTCTCTCAAAGCACGAACTGAACAAGCACAGGCAGCCAACAGCTATGTGCAAGCGCTTGCCGCCCTCATGCAAAGTTGCGGGACGCCACTGGCTTTTAACACCTATCTTAATGCGGCAGATATTCAGCTACCTATCTTGTATAGTGAATGATGATCTCGTGTGAAGAGTAATAGAGCGTGTTGATAAGCGCTTATATTGATAATAATTAAATGGCTAATGGCTATATTATTACTGACCTTACGATACTACTAACCCTAGCTCTACTGTGAATAAGCGTTTTATGAAAAAATTAACTTCTAAAGTAACCAATTGGCTGCCGCACCTGCTTCAGACATGGCGTATAGCAAATAGCCCTAATGTTTGGGCACATTGCGCGAGCGTAGGCTTTTTTGGTTTTTTATCTATTTTTCCAGCAATGGCTGTGTTTGTACTGATTTATGGTCTCGCTTTTTCACCTGTTGAAATGCAAGAGCAGATTTCACTTTTACGTTCGTTTATCCCTGAGTCTGTATATGAGGTTCTTAATTCACGCTTAAGCGAGCTGGCTTCGAACACTGCATCCAAACTGACTTTTGGTTTGATTGTATCGATGCTACTAGCTCTTTATGCAGGCTCCAAAGGCATAAAATCCTTAATTATCCTGGTTAATCTTGCCTTTCATATCACCCAAGAGCGCAGCTTTATACAAGGCACCATTCGAGCACTGAGTTTAACTTTTGCTGCCGTTGTGGTCTTGATTATAGCCATCTCCTCTATCGCTATTATTCCTTTGGCGGCGGCTTATTTTCCTTTTCCGCAAATCGCTAAGACCATTGCGCTTTGGAGTAGATGGCCGATATTGGCTGGCATTATATTCTTAAGCTTCTTAAGCCTATATCGTTTTGCGCCAAACCGTGACGCCGTAGCGCTAAAAAATCTGGTGCCAGGCGCGGCCTTAGCTACCGTTCTCTGGATTCTATTGTCCGTGTTATTTTCGATTTATGTGCAAAACTTTAATAACTATAGCGCTGAGTTTGGTGCGCTTTCAGCAGCGGTAGTCATTATGCTGTGGCTTTATTACTCAGCATTTATTGTCGCTTTTGGTGCTATTTTTAATTTTGAAACCATAGAAAACTCTAAACCTTATGCTATTCGAGTGTACTAATAAACGGATAACAATATTACTGGTTAAAGCACTTGTACTATAAGCCTTTCACTCTCAACTTTATTGCTTTAGGAATCTCACTGTCATGACTGAATTTCCAAACGAATCAGACGACTCACGCAAATCAACTGATTCGACTGATGAGTCAACGCTGTCTCATAATAATCAGCCGTCAGTCGATTCTGTAGAAGACATACCTGACGTGGAACCAGAACAGGCAACACCTACTTATCGTGATGATCCTAAATCTGACAAGTCTGCCATGATAAAAAAGGCGCTGCTTGTCTTATTCGTGCTGATTGCCTTGGGCGTTATCGCTTATGGTTTGTATAAAAGCAACCAAAGCAGCGAACCTGACGTCGTTACCCTACAAGGGCAAATGCAAATGCAGCAAACCTCCATCGCCGCAAAAGTACCGGGGCGTATCGCTCAAATCATGGTCACTGAAGGTGATGAGGTGACGGCTGGTCAACAATTGATTGAGATGGATTCGCCTGAGATTAACGCAAAGATTAATCAAGCGCAGGCTGGTAAGCAAATGGCACAGAGTCAGCTTGATAAAGCCGAAAATGGTGCTCGTCCGCAAGAGATTGCCCAAGCAAAGGCTGCATGGCAAGCCAACAAAGCGGCCTCTGATCTGGCAGAAAATACTTATCAGCGTGTCAATCGACTCTATGAAGAAGGTCTCATGGCGCGGCAAAAGCGCGATGAAGCCTATGCGCAGTATCTTGCAACCCAAGATCAAACCGAAGCGGCACGCTTGCAATACGATTTGGCGATGGAAGGCACGCGTAGTGAAGACAAATCCGCAGCTACCGCACAAGTGGCGCAAGTCGATGCTCAGCTAGATGAAGCACTGGCTGCAAAAGAAGAAGCCAACTTAAAAAGCCCGATTGCTGGTATCGTAGATAATGTAATAGTCAGTGCTGGTGAAGTCATCGGTCAAGGTGTGCCGCTATTAACCTTGGTCAATACCAACGATCAATGGGTGGTACTGAATGTCACCGAAACCTATTTGAACCAGTTTGCCATTGGTCAGCAGTTTACTGGTACTATTCCGGCGTTATCATCAGCAGACAAACCCTATAGCAAGCAGTTTATTGTCTACGCAACCTCTACATTGTCTGACTTTGCGACGTGGCGACCCACCAATAATGATGATGGCTTTGATGTACGTACCTTTGAAGTCAAGGCGCGACCAAGTAAACCTGATACGCGGATTCGCTCTGGAATGAGTGTCATCGTCCGTATCAATCCAACCCTTGCTAATCAGAGCCAAGAATAAGCCATGCGCCTAACTCAGCTTAGCGAAGCTTTTATACGTAGTGCCGCCTATGAGCGGCGTTTTTTGGCCAAAAATTCTTGGGATTTTGCCATGGTGGTTTGGATACCCTTGGCGACAGTACTGCTGATTTGGTGGATTTTTTCGCAAACGCAAATTACCAATTTGCCTATTGGGGTGATCGATCAAGACAATAGCCCTGTTGCTAATACCGTGGTGCGCTATCTAGAGGCCAGTCCTGATATTACCGTCAGACAGCTTTATCGCTCGCCAGCCGCTGCTGAAGCGGCAATCCTGCAACGAGATATTTATGCAGTCGTGATTATCCCTGAGGATTTTTCTCGCAATATTTTATCCAATAAGCCAGCGCCACTGATTTTACAAGTAAATGCTCAGTATGGTACACACTCTGGGATTATCCAAAAAAGCGTTCAGTCTGTCGCTGCCACCTTATCCGCAGGCGTTGAGATACAGCGTTTGGTCAAGCAAGGCATGGCACCCTCGCAAGCGGCGATTGCTTACTCGCCGATCAGTATTCAGCGCATCAGTTTGTTTAATGCGGCAACCGACTATCAGCAGTTTTTGGCCTCCACTGTTATCCCTGCACTGCTGCATATTTTGGCAATGGTCATTGGAGCAACGACGATTGGACGTGAGTTGCGGGATAAACGAATCGGTCACTGGTACGCTTTTATTGATACTGGTCGTCCCAATTTGACGGCACTCATAGATAATGAAGCACTGTCTACGCTCGACAATAAGCAAACACGTAGCGATGACCCTGAAATATTGGAAAGTCTCAAAAAAAATCAGCAAGTAAGTATTGCCGTCTTAATTTTTGGCTTATTGGGCAAATATTTTTGGCCAATGCTTGCTTATAGTATATGGTCTGCATTGGCACTATGGCTTGCCACACCGCAACAAACGGTCGCTCTCGCCTCAATGGTTGTCACTTACATCGGGCTGATACTATTGATGATGCTGTCGTTTTGGCTAGGAGCCATCTTTACTTTGAATTCATTTTCATTGCGTATGGGCTTATCCGCTACCGGTTTCATTTCTGCGCCTTCTTACGCTTTTGCAGGTGTCACTTTTCCTTATATCGCTATTAGTGATAGCGCGCAGCATTGGTCGAACATCCTACCGCTTACCCATTATCTAAAACTACATATCGCGCAATTACAGATGCACGCACCCGTTGCCGTATCTTTGCCAATCATTTATGGCCTAACGCTAGCGACCTTGCTTGCTATGGGCTTGACTGCCGTACTAAGCAAGCGCGCATTGGCGCGTCCTGAACGTTGGGGAGCACGTTAATGTCGCCATTATCAAAAAACAAGCCACAAAAAAAACATGCTGAATCAACCACTTCGTCATCGTCACAGAGCTTCTTAGGCAGTTTTTTACAGACTCTCAAAGATATCTTTACCGATAAAGGCGTGGTTTTGCTGTTAATTGTGGCTCCTATCATTTATGGTTTCTTTTATCCATGGCCGTATTCTACTGAAGTCGTCAATCACGTACCCGTTGGCATTATCGATAAAGACAATAGCAACTTATCCCGTACCATTGTCCGTTATGCGAGTGCCAGCCCGCAGCTGAACACACAGCGATTTGTTAATGAGCAAGATGCCATCGAGGCCATGTGGTCGGATCAAATCGCTGGCTATATGGTCATCCCAAGTGGCCTTGAGCAGCAAGTGTTGTCTGGTAAAGCAGCTAGCGTGAGTGTGCTCGGCAATGGCGGCTATTTTATCTTGAATAAAAACGTACAGCTGGGCTTTTTAAAAGCGGTCAGTACGGTATCGGCTGGTATTGAAGTGAAAAAAAGCGTGGCACAAGGCGCGTATTCGCCTACCGCTGCCAAAAGTACCCAAGCCGTCCCACTGCAAATTATTCCTTTATACAACCAAACTGAAGGTTATGGTGCCTACGTGGTGCCAGCGGTATCCATTATTATATTACAGCAGACGTTACTCATGGCCACCGCAATGCTGATCGGTACTTGGTATGAGCAGCGCCGCCACATGACTACGATACGCGGCTGGCTAGGACGTATTGGCGCACTCAGCATGTTGAGCTTTATTATCGGCTGCTTTTATTATGGCTGGGCGTTTGAGCTCCATCATTATCCACGTGGACAAAATATGGCTGGCAGTTTGTTATTCTTGCTGCTATTTTGTCCGACCGTCGCCACCCTTGGTTGCTTGCTGGGACTGTGGTTCCGGCAACGTGAGCGCAGTATGCAAATTTTAATCTTTAGCTCGTTACCGTTATTTTTTATCAGTGGCTACCCTTGGCCTGCCGACCAACTCCCTGAGATACTACAGTTGGTACGTTGGCTGGTGCCGACTACCCCTGCTATCAACACCTCTGTGCAGCTAAATCAAATGGGGGCCAGTGTCACTCAAGTCGCTATGGGCTTTTATGCACTCGCAGGCTTGTGGGCATTTTACTTTGCATTACTGCTGCTGTTTCGCTGGCGTACCTCACAAAAACAATTGCCTCATAAAGTTTCGATAAAGATATAACAAGTCAGCCGATTGTCTCATCCATAAATAAAATCATTTTTCTTAGACTTATTTCAGGACGGGATATATTCGTAAAAAAGGCCAAACACTTAAAATGTTTGGCCTTTTTTGGGTTTATTTGTGTGATAGGCATGTGCTTCAAACTAAGTTTTGCAAGTGACGCCTTCAAGCCCTAACAAATATTCTTTCTTATCCAGCCCGCCCGTATAACCTCCAAGCTTACCATCGCTAGCAATGACGCGATGACAAGGAACGATAATACTAAAAGGATTTTTGCTATTGGCATTGGCCACCGCGCGAAAGCCTTTGGGATTATCCACATTTTGCGCCAGCGTTGCATAGCTGATTGTCTCGCCATAACCAATATCTTGTAATGCTTGCCAAACTCGTTGCTGAAAATGGGTTCCTAAGCTTGCATCTATAGGCAAATCGAAATTCTGACGATCCCCTTTAAAATAAGCCTTTAACTGTTCGATAGCATTTATGAGTAATGCTTGGGCAGGCTCACTTTCTCTTAAGCTATCGTTATTAATGAACGTAAAATTCTGATCGGCAAGGCCGTAGTGCTTTTTAAGTTTGGGAATAGATTTTGAGCTGTGCCAAGAGTTACCTGCCAGCAGCCAATTGACTTCAACCAGTTTAGGGCTACTATGCTCATTGACACTTGCAATCAACGTCAATTGATGTGATCCAAAAACTGCTGTAGTAACTATCATGACTATTCCTTTCAAATGATTATATTCCCAAGAGTCGTTTATTGGCTAAAACGACCTATCGAGCGCTATTCTTTATCATCGGTTTCGAACAAGGCAGCGACAAATTGTTTTGGACTAAAGGCGCGTAAATCATCAATCGACTCGCCAACACCAATATAACGGATAGGCACATCTGTGGTTTCGGCAATATTAAAGACCACACCACCTTTGGCAGTACCGTCTAACTTAGTAATTGTAATACCCGTTAATGGCACGACTTTGTTAAAGAGTTCTACTTGGTTAATGGCATTTTGACCCGTGCCAGCATCGAGGACAATCATACCTTCGTGCGGTGCGCTTGGATCGGCTTTACGCATGACGCGTACGACTTTTTCTAGCTCAGCCATGAGATGCGTTTTGTTTTGCAAGCGCCCAGCGGTATCTGCTATCAGCACATCAATGTTTTTTGCTTTGGCAGACTGCATGGCATCAAAGATGACAGAGGCACTATCTGAGCCATGACCTTGCGCCACGACTGGAATGTTATTACGCTCACCCCAGATTTGCAGCTGTTCGGTTGCGGCAGCTCGGAACGTATCACCAGCAGCCAGCATGACAGATTTGCCCTCACCTTGTAAGCGTTTGGCAAGTTTACCGATGGTGGTGGTTTTACCGACCCCATTGACGCCCACAACCAAAATCACAAAAGGTGTTTTGCTGGTATCAACCACCAACGGCGCTACTTTTGGCGTTAAGATATCAACCAATTCCGTTTGCAATGCTTTATACAATGAATGCGAATAAATCAAATCCCCACGAGCTGTCTGCTCAGTCAAGCTTTTGATAATACGGTTGGTCGCGTTGACACCAATATCAGCAACCAGTAGCTGATCTTCAACTTCTTCTAACAACTCATCATCGATTTCTTTGCCACCGATCAGGATACTGACCATACCTTCAGCTAGATTTTTACGTGATTTACTCAGCCCTGTTTTCATCCGATTAAACCAGCTGCCTTTTTTCTGACTTTCTTGAGTCTCTGCTACTGGCTCTTTTGGCATGGCAACTTGCCCATCGCTATTAACAACGGGGGTCACACTCGGACTATCTCCCAACTGCTCCTGTAATGGCATGGTTGGAATCGTTGAAGCCGTATTGGTCTTGCTACTAGCTTCTGTTTCTTTGGCACGCGAAAAACTTTCAGAGGAACTTTTAGGTACGTTATGCTCTTCTGTCATGACAATCGGCGTGGCTAAAGCGATACTTTCAGCAGCATGGGCGCTTGAGACGTCTTTGTTTGTCGTCGTTTCTTGATTTTTCGTATCGTCATTATTTGTCATATTATCATGATGCTTATCAGTCACCCTAGCATCGTCTAACGGTTTGGTAGGTACACTATCCTCATCAACGATGGGCATAGATTGCACCGGTAGACTGGGTAAGGTAATATCATCGTCATCTAAGTCATCGAGACCACCGTCAAGGTTAATGACTACACGATTGCTATTATTTGGGTTATTCATAAGCTTGCCCTAAAAGTTATCATTATTAGTAAGATGTTTATTTTAAAATTGATCGGTATATTGTCAGTTTTCTACCATTCAAATGATAGATTATTTTTAGCCTAGTTTAGCATAATTCAAGTTGCGCTCAGCCTTTACCCTACCAGACCAACGCTAAATAGTAAGAAGTGATCAGACAGGCCAAACGGTTGAGAAAGTTTAGCTTAAGGTTTGGACACAAAAATCTGACCCTTAGCAGGCGCAACTTCGCCTACTCTTAGCGAACTTTATTCAATAACTTTCTACTAGGAACCACTTATGCTATCGTCACTAAATTGCTATAAAAAAATAACCTCTATCAGCGCAGCTCTGCTAATAGCCACCATCGCATTGTCAGCGACTGGCTGTAACACAACATCAGAGTTCAAACCGACGGCTAGTGTAATGGTTGGCGCACACAAATCGCTATAACGCTGGCGATTATTGTAGTTAGCAGGCACACATTCAGTCATCTTTTTATATAAGCAGAACATACCATGTCCTCGACTTTACCACTACACGTTTTACGCGTTGCTGGCGCTTTGGCTATAGCAACTACTCTTGCAGCCTGTCAAACCAATACTGTTGGTACTCCTTCGTCAGCGGATGGAAACGCGCTTGTCCAAAATCCAGCCATGCAAGGTGCGGCGCAGAACAAGGTAAATCAAAATCCAGACAGTAAGGACGATCAGCAGTCGTCAGCGTTGTCCATGGATATGTCAGGTCGACATGAGTATCAGTTAGAAAACGGTCTAAAGATCGTGGTAAAAGAAGACCACCGCGCACCCGTCGCCATGACCCAGATATGGTATCGAGTGGGGTCGACAGACGAGCCGCTTGATAAAGGCGGACTCTCGCATCTGCTAGAGCATATGATGTTCAAAGGCACCTCTAATGTATCGAGTGACGATTATGAACGCTTAATTGCCAAATTTGGGGGCGTTAACAATGCCTTTACCAGTTATGACTATACGGGTTACTACGAGCTATTCCCAGCCAACCGCATGCCGCTAGCGCTAGAGCTCGAAGCCGATCGAATGAAAAACTTAATCTTCGATGACAACGAATTTACCAAAGAGCACCAAGTGGTCATGGAGGAGCGACGCCAACGTACCGATGACAACCCACTTGCCAAAGCTTATGAATCATTCCGATTGTTAGCGCTGCCTGATAGCCCAAAAGGCGAATCTGTCATTGGCCCTATGAGTGAGCTTGAATCGATTACGCTCCCAGAGCTAAAAGAGTGGTACAAGACTTGGTATGCACCCAACAATGCGACCTTGGTGATTGTCGGCGATGTCGACCCAACAGAAGTATTGGCGCAAGTCAAACGCTACTTCGGTGATCTCAAACCAAGCAATCTGCCCAAACGCCCTGCTGTCAGTCAAAAAGGCTTTCGTGGTTATCAGCAAGTTGAGTCTGAACAAGCAGTACAAGTACCGGTTTTGCTGATGGGCTATAACGTGCCCAGTCTCGTCACTGCCGGCACAGCCAATGAAAAACAAGCTTACGCGTTATCGCTGGCACAAGACGTATTAGATGGTGGTCTGTCTGCTCGCTTAGAGAGCCGACTGATACGCGAACAAGGCCTGCTCACCACAGTTGGCACGTCTTATGACTTGCTCGATCGCGGCGATGGATTGTTTTTAATTCAAGCGACACCGCGTGAAGGTGTTAGCTTAGAACAAGCGCAACAAGCCATACTCTCTGAAATAGAAAAGCTCAAAACCGATCCTATTGCTGCTGACGAAATCAGTCGTGCCAAAACCAATACGGTCACTGGATTGATCTATGCGCAAGACAGCATGGAGGGTCAGGCACGCATGATTGGCTCGCTACAGTCTATCGGTCTCGATGACAGGCTGCTTGCCGAATTACCAGCCAAGCTCGATGGTGTCAAAATCTCTGATATTCAAGCGGCCAGTAAAAAGTACTTGGTTAAGAATAACTTGACCGTCATGCATGTGATACCGCCTACTGAGCAAACGTCTAAAGAAAAAGCATCTACAAAGCAAGCAAGTCAAAAAACGGTAAGCAAAAACAAATAATAACAACGTGCTGTCAATATTTTTCACTGATAAGCCAATGCTAAAGACCTTATTAATAAGAAGAAAGCCATGACTCAGACTACTTTTCTCATGAATACAAAAAAAAGCCCTTTATTGCCGTTAGTAAATCGCAAATTTAAATCTCATTTCGAACCTCGTTTCGAACTTAGGTTCAAGCAGCGTTCCTACTTGAGCCTAGGTATATTATTAGGTTTGACGATATTGACGACCACCGCTCAGGCAGATACCACTGGTAGCGAAGACTTTCGTACGCCATCAGCTGCCGTTGATATAAATGCACCAATAGCCGCACTATCAACACTTACAAGTGTCGCTGATGCTAAGCCATTAAAAGTCACAGTGCCAACCATTCAACAGTTCAAAACCAAAGCTGGCGTTCCTGTGCTTTTTGTACGCACCGCCGCCCTGCCCATTGTTGATATTGATTTACGCTTTAATGCAGGCAGTGCTCGTGATGGCAGCATACGCAAAGCTGGCTTTGGCATCGCCAATATGACTGCTACTATGTTGGAACAAGGCTCTAAAAGCTTAAATGAAAATGAGTTCACCCGCGCTGTTGAAACCTTGGGAGTGAATTTGAGCAGTAGCGCCTATAAAGATATGTTCATCGTCTCGCTACGCAGCTTATCCGATGACAAACATCTACTGCCTGCCGTCGACTTGATGACTCAAATGCTAAATGAACCGGCGTTTGATGCAGATATCCTAGCACGTAACAAAGCGCGACTATTAGTCGGTTTGCAGCAGCAAAAACAAGACCCCAATAGCCTTGCGAGCATTGCTTTTAACGAAGCCTTATATGGCGACCATCCTTACGCGCACCCTTCCGTTGGTACGCTCGACAGTGTACCGAGTATTGAAAGAAAAGAATTGCTCGACTTCAAAAATCGCTATTTGGTGGCGGCAAATGCTTCTATCGCGATGACGGGTAATCTGACTTTAACCCAAGCCAAAAAGCTTGCTGACGATATCACGGCTGACTTGCCAGTCGGTCAAGCAGCGACAACACTACCTGAGCCCAAATCACTGACAAAAGCGCAGCATATTCACATTCCTTTTCCCAGCACCCAAACGACCGTACTTATGGGACAATTGGGCGATAAACGTGCCACTGATGCTATCGCACAGCAGAAACAGACCAACTTTGCCGTGGGTAACGAAGTGCTGGCGGGCGGTGATTTCAATGCGCGGCTGATGACCGAAATCAGACAAAACCTTGGCTATACCTATGGTATTTCAGGCTCAATGAGTCCGATGCTGGCGCGCGGCCCTTATCAGATTGGGTTTTCGACACGTAATGATAAAGCCCGTGCTGCTATTGATGCCAGCTTAGACGTCATCAATGATACTTTGGATAACGGTATTACTAGCACTGAGATGCGTTTGACGACTGACAATCTAAAGAACAGTTTTCCGATGGGTTTTGCCAGCAATGCCGGTATCAATAGTTTATTGGGAATGATGAATTTTTATCAGTTGCCCAAGAATTATCTGACCAATTATGTGAGTCGTATTGACCAAGTACAATTAGCAGAGGTTAATAAAACCATGCGCGATACGCTCAAACCGGATGACTTTTTGATTGTCACGGTTGGACAAGAGGATCCTTGGAAGACTAATAAATAATGCTTATCAATAATAATGAGGATCAAAAAAAAGCACTTATAAAAGTGCTTTTAGGAAAATCATTGAGAATTGTCTAGGGCGTGTCCTCATTTTAAAAATGAGGACACGCCCTAATACAAAATAATGAATAACGTTATAAATCCCAGCTATTATGTAAAGTAATTGGCTTCAGTCAAGTTAGCTAGTGATGGTGATGTTTACGTCATAGCTTAAGCGATCGGGTTTATGAGTCACCCCGACATAATTTAAACGAATCACATGCTTATCATAAGATTCGACTTGATAAGAACCATTGGCAAAGTTATGCATGGTTGGCACAATTAGCAACGTCTCGATTTGATCGGTATTGATATCAATGTTTATGCTTTGACCCCTCTCTGGGTATAAGTAATAATCACAATAATTCGATATCATGACCTCCGCAGTACGGACAATAGTGTCATCGTCGACGTTTTTTTGTAGTAGTTTTGGGCATACATCAGGACGTTTGGCAGCGAGACGCGCATAAGAGTTTTTAATGTTTTCTTCGATGTCTTTTGCATCCGAGGCATTTACGTTAGGCAAACTATTTTCAGAAGCAGTGTTCGGGCTACAGGCGCTAATAAACAGAAGAGACAGAATCACCGAGCAACATAGCCCTGCATACATCTGAGTTGAGCGCAAAGTGCTTTTTTTCGGTTTTTCTGATTGACTCGATCTTTCTACTCTTAAGTACCACTTTTTCATAAATCCCACTTACTATAAACTAGGCTATATTTTTTGACATAATACAGCATAGTTTACTGAGATAAAAAGTGATTTGTATAAGTATAATAGGATAACTATATAGTCGGTTCAATTTAAAAGTGGTACAAGGCAACCGAGTGTAGATGTATATTTAATACCTCAAGCGAGGTTAACGCTGTAACGCTTTTATAGTGGATTGACTATAGTCGTTTTGACTATGCGAATAAAACTATTAATAACGACATGATGAACTGCTGCTAGCATGATTAAAGCCCCACTTGCGATAACCCTCAGTATCCAAATGAATAGCACCCGTGGAGTACAGTCCTAGCCCAAAGTTATGAGACTGACCCTGATATTGCCAAAACTGACATAGGCCATCTTGCATGGTACTAAGCAGCCATGAATTATCTTCGTACTCCGGCACCCAAATATCTATAGCACCCGCAGTCATATGTTTGCTGCTATCTGCCCCGCCAGCACAGTCATTGAGTCCAGGACTACGGTAAACTGAGCGTATCTCACTACTGGCAGGTAAGATACCTTGATTCTTTAGCTCACTATACAGTCGTAGTGTGGGAACTATATTGGCCCATAATTCTTGCGGTGGCAGCTGATAAGGCTCATAGCCACATTTATCCCAACTACGTGCCGTCGTAAGCAGCTGAGACAAGGGTGGTACATTACGCGCACCCACTCGTGCGTTCAAATAGCGTTGATAATCAGCGACTTGGCTAGCACGGTAGCTATTGCTATTTAGCCAGCCGTTAAAGTCGATACTGGTAAAATTGTTATAAGTATTATTACTGGTGCTGTAAGTGGAAGGATAAGTTGTATTATAGCTAGGCGTACGTCTATTGATATTGACGCGTTTGTTTTCTTCGATGGATAAGCTGGCGTCAAAATCGAAATCACGTTGTTTTTGCTGAATTAGCCCTTGCATGCTATCGCCCGCTATCGCATTTGCTCCACTTAACCTTGTTGCCCCACTTAACATAGTAACGCCTGAGTTATAGCTTGTCGCGTTCGTGGAAGGCCTGATATAAGCATTACTGCTGCTATTGCCACTACTGCCTCCTTGACGGACTTCGATACGACGCTCACTATTATCGCTCACGATAGCTGCATGAACGCTAATACTACTGGCACAAACCAATAGGGCGATAATAGGCTTATGAATCTGCCGATAGGCATGGTTTTTTTTATTGATCATTGCAAGAAGCTACCGCTAAAAACGTTTTATCGATACTATCAAATTTTTGGCAAGCAGGCTAAACTATCGCTTCTAATTCGTAGCCACCTATTCGTAATTAACACTTATCCTCATAATTTTCATAGTTACGTGACTTTATTACTGATGTGTTACTTTATCTGCTGGCACCTATTGGAATGAACCTCTTGTAATCACTGATTTATCACACATTTATGTCAAATTCGACATCTCTTTTACGCCAATTGCCAGTCACACTTTGCCTATGTCTTCTAATCCGCAATATCGTTTTTCACGTCAGAGCCACCATTTCGGTCAAGGTCATGCGCCGACGCTATGGCAACGTATCCATATCGATCCATGGTTGACCCTGCTTCTATTAACAGTTTGCTGCATTGGCTTAACGATTCTATATAGTGCCTCAACCCAAGACAATAGCATGGTCATACGCCAAATGGTCAGCTATGGCGTGGCATTTACCGTGATGTTTACCATGGCACAAATACCGCCAAGTATTTATCGTACCTTTACGCCTGTTTTTTATGTACTAGGACTCGTACTATTGGTATTGGTAGACATCATTGGTGAAGTGCGCATGGGGGCACAGCGCTGGATTAACCTGCCAGGATTTGGCAGCGTGCAGCCTTCAGAGTTTATGAAACTTGGTATGCCGATGATGTGTGCCTGGTTTTTGTCTAAGCGCGACCTACCTCCATCAGCATCAAGTATCGCGATCACTTTAGCCTTGATCATCGTTCCGGTGTTATTGATTGCCAAAGAACCTGATTTAGGTACTTCACTGTTAGTTGCAGCCAGTGGCATCTTCGTGCTTTTTTTAGCAGGTCTGTCATGGCGGGTGATTTCGGGCGCGGCCGTCTTAGCGATACCCCTCATCGCCGTCGCTTGGAATTTTTTATTACACGACTATCAGCGTACCCGAGTATTGACATTACTCAATCCTGAAGCAGATGTACAAGGAGCTGGCTGGAACATCATTCAGTCCAAAACAGCCATTGGTGCAGGTGGACTGACGGGCAAAGGCTATTTAGAGGGCACGCAGTCGCATCTACACTTCTTACCGGAAGGCCATACTGACTTTATCATCGCGGCTTTCTCTGAGGAATTTGGTCTGTTGGGCGTGATGTTGTTGATGTTCGTTTATGCCTGTTTACTCACCCGTGCCTTATATATCGCTTTCACCCATCCCGATGTGTATAGCAGATTATTAGCAGGCGCGGTCGCCATGTCATTTTTTGTTTATGTGTTCGTCAATGTCGGTATGGTCGGCGGCATTTTACCTGTCGTTGGCGTACCCCTACCTTTCATTAGCTATGGTGGCACCGCAATCGTCACTTTAATGGCGGGATTTGGGCTGCTGATGTCCATTCATACTCATAAATCTAACTAACCGCCATCATCTAATAACTCTGACGGTAAAAATTAAAAAATAGAATGCAGGTCAGTTTTAACGACAAAAAACTGGCTTTATTTGTAATTAATACTACAGATATTCTTGATATTATCCATTTTCCTCTAAAGCAGTTATCTATCATAAACCCTTGATATTATTGAATTATTAAAAATAAAATCACTGTCTTTCTTCGTCAAAAGCGTACTTATTGTCAATCTACACTGATAGGTTTTAATCCTTGTTTTTTACAAATAATTGCGTTAACCTCGTTTTACTGTGTTTTGCTACATAACCCGTACAGAGCTACTAACAAACTTAGCATTTAATTATATTTTAGTTATAGCTCATCCGTATAGTTAGCAAATCCGAGATTTCAGGCTTTCAAATCGACTACTTAATTAACGCTTTAATAACAAAGTAATACGTAATACACTTCAAAACGTTTATTAATTTAGCAATACATGGAAGTTTGTTTATCGGATATGATAAATGTCGGTACTGACCATTTAAACTTTAGTTGTTTAACTATTGAAGTCGGTACTTAATTAATATTGTTAACTATCATTTGAGCATATCGTAAACGTTTCGGTCATTTACTACTGCAACGCATTTATGATAACAAAATGAAAATTATCATATGTTAGACCCTATAAAAGCCGTCTTTTGCATCAATCCTGATTAGAATGACCGATTGATACATAGGCTTTAGAGCTTGCGACACGATTAGATTGGTCTAAGTCTGTCACACTCGATCTAAGATTTTTAGAGTTAGGTTTTAATGTATAAGTTATAGAGGTATTTATGAATAAGCGTTTATCTGGTTTACTTACAATGTCAGTATTTCTATTTGCTGGCTCTGCAGTCGCATCTAATGCCAATGCGGTAGAAGCAAAAACCACCCTTGCAATGATTTCGCAAGATAACGCCTCCCATATCGACCGTGTACTCGGTGAGCTTAGTCGTCAACATGATGGTGCTTCAAGCTTGGTTAAGTCTGCCCGTCAGCCTACCTCATTAGCACTTAGCAGCTCACTCTTAGCGAGCGATACCGCCCAAGTAAGCAATGACGAAGATGTGTTAGAACGCTTAACAGCAGTCGCGTCTAACTCAGTAAGCAAATTTAAGCAAACCGGTTTGGCATCTTGGTACGGCCGTAAGTTTCATGGTCGCAAGACGGCCAGCGGTGATACTTTTGATATGAATGCCCTAACAGCGGCGCATCGTTCACTACCATTAAATTGCTATGTGAAAGTCACCAATAAAACCAATGGCAAAAGCGTCGTGGTAAAAGTTAATGATCGCGGTCCATTCCACGGTAATCGGGTAATGGATTTGTCTTATGGTGCTGCCAAGCAATTAGGTATCACGAGCAAAGGGGTTGGTAACGTCTCGATTGAGCGTGTTTCAGGACCTTAGTTCTAAAACAACAGCCTTCTTAATTAGAATAAAAAAACGCCTAACCATGATGAGTTAGGCGTTTTTTGTTTGAGTTTATCTTTTTTAGTCGAACACCGAAGAGTATCTGTTTATAACTCAAACGCGCTTTCGATAGCATCATCGAGACGTTCAACGGCAATTACATTAATGCCTTTAAACTGAGGAGCATCCTTTGCAGGCGCATTGCCCTTAGGAATAATGGCATGTTTAAAACCATGCTTCATAGCTTCTTTCAATCGCTCTTGACCATTAGGGACAGGGCGTATCTCCCCAGACAAACCCACTTCACCAAACACGGCTAAGGATGAAGGTAAAGGCTTTTCTTTAATACTAGAAGCACAAGCCAATAATACAGCCAAATCTGACCCTGTTTCTATGACCTTGACGCCGCCAACTACGTTGACATACACGTCTTGTCCGCTGGTATGAATGCCACCGTGTCGATGCATAACCGCTAGCAGCATGGATAAGCGTTGAAAATCGAGGCCTAATGCCATGCGTCTGGGCTGCCCTTGCGAATCATCAACCAACGCCTGTACCTCGACCAGTAGCGGTCTCGTACCTTCACGACTGACCATAACGACCGATCCAGCCACGGGCTTATCATAACGGCTCAAAAATATCGCTGACGGATTGGCGACTTCTTTGAGTCCCATATCGGTCATACCAAAAATACCCAGCTCATTAACCGCACCAAAACGGTTTTTAACCGCGCGAATCATCCGAAAGCGGGAGTCCGACTGTCCCTCAAAATACAATACCGTATCGACCATATGCTCAAGCACGCGTGGCCCTGCTAACGTACCTTCCTTGGTCACATGCCCCACTAAAAATAGCGCAGTGCCCGTTTGCTTAGCGTAGCGTGTCAAAATAGCGGCAGATTCTCGAATTTGACTGACGCCGCCCGGCGCAGAATTGATAGCATCCGTATAAATAGTCTGAATAGAATCAATAATAGCGATGGCTGGCTGTTCTTGAGTTAAAGCCGCACAAATAGTTTCGACGTTGGTTTCGGCCAATACCCGCAGCCTGTCTGCTGGCAAATCTAAACGTTTGGCACGCATAGCAACCTGAGCCAGTGACTCCTCACCGGTCACGTAAAGCGCACTACCTGCCAGCGAATCAGCACGAGCCATATTGGTCGCTGTTTGTAATAAGATAGTGGATTTACCAATACCGGGGTCGCCACCTATCAGTACAACAGATCCGGCAACCAATCCACCGCCGAGCACACGATCAAACTCACTAATGCCAGTGGGCAAGCGCGTATCTAGGCCGACGCTGACAGCATTAAGCGGCATGACCGCACTATGGGTACCAGAATAGTTCCCTGTAGGTGTGCCACTGCTGCCTGTGTTACGAGGCGCTGCACGACCAGCATTAGGCTTAGCAGTACTCTTATTATGATGCGGCATACTGACGTTTGGCGCTTCAACCAAGCTGTTCCATTCCCCGCAGTCCGTACACTGTCCTGCCCATTTGCCAAAATGCGCACCGCAATGTTGACAGACATAGCTGCTTTTATTTTTTGCCATAATGTATGAGCCTTATTCAGACAATCAATCAATCATAAAATATCAGAATGCTTTTGTATAAGTGTTTATATAAGAATAGTTTTATAAGGAAGAAGCCGCTTAGATGATATAGTCGATACTAAATAAAATGGATACAAGACATTATCATGCGTGACGGGTACAAATTTTTCTTGCTTGCTGTGCCGGCGCAGACAGAGGCGACAAAAAATTTATACCAGTCACGCTGTCTCTTTTTTATATTGACCTGACTATAGGCTGTGTAGCAGAAATGATAATGAATACGATATAAATCGTGGTCGTTGGCATAAAAAATAGCAGAAACTTTATGCCAACCTATGAATAGTATAAACGAACGAAAACAGCGATTAACTGACCGGTTTATACCTGAAAATCTTTACCTAAATAAACAGATTTTACCAACTCATTATCTAAGACTTCAGACGCTGTGCCTTCAGCAATAATAGCGCCTTCTGAGACGATATAAGCTTTTTCACAAATAGCGAGCGTGTCGCGAACATTATGATCCGTGATTAACACGCCAATACCACGATTTTTTAGCGTTAATATCACGTCTTTAATGTCACCAACAGAGATAGGATCAACGCCCGCAAAAGGCTCATCTAGCAAGATAAACTTCGGGTCAGCGGCCAAGGCACGGGCAATCTCGCAACGGCGACGCTCACCGCCTGACACACTCATCCCTAAAGATTTGCGCACATGTCCTAAATTGAATTCACCAATCAATTTTTCAAGCTCTTGGCGCTGCTCACTAGCAGTCAATTCTGTACGAGTTTGCAAAATAGCCAAGATATTGCCTTCGATAGATAATTTACGAAAGATTGAGGCTTCTTGCGGTAAATAGCCAATGCCAGCACGAGCGCGTTCATGCATTGCGTATTTGGATAAATCCATGTTGCCTAAGCTGACGCTGCCTCTGTCCATGTTGACCAGACCTACTACCATATAAAAACTGGTGGTTTTACCCGCACCGTTTGGTCCTAACAAGCCAACCACTTGACCTTGATCAACAGAAAATGAGACATCTTTGACGACCCAACGTTTGCCATAACGCTTACCTAAGTTTTTCATACTCAAGCGCTCGACAGGCTTAGCATTGTTAGTGGGGGCTAAAGCGTCAAAACTTTGGTTATCACTCATAATTTACTCATAATTTACGCATAGTGTTGTCGAAATTTAGTTGCTGCTACGCAATTACTGCTATCTCTTAGCGTACACCGCTCTGGCTGTTATTGCTGCTGGGTGGGAAGACTAGCTCCACGCGCTGGTTGCCACCGGCAGTCGCTTCTACATCACCTGCCTTTAAGCTATAACGAATGACATTGCCCGCAAAACTGGCGCCATTTTGTACCAGCTTTGCATTACCCGTCAAAGTAATAATACCAGTAATCGCATTGTAGTCGATCTTATTGGCCTGACCTTTTGCCAGACCTTTCTCTTGCGTGACCACTTGCTGCATGGTGGCTGGTCGCCCAGTCGCTACTGCAGAGTTGATACTACGACCCTGTGATAGATTGACCGTGATATTATCAGCGGTCATCTTAAACGTACCTTGAGTAATAACCACACCACCCGAATAACTGGTGACGCCGGTGCGCTCACTATAAGTCGCTTTATCTGCCAACAGTTTAATCTGCTGATTGGCGTCTGATGGCAGCGCATGACTATATAGTGGTAACGCTAGCAACATGATGACTGGTAGCGTGCGCAGGCTAGAAGAGACTTGCATCGAGCGAGTCGATAATGAGCGCAAAGTAGGCAAAAACTTAGATTTCATAAACATTACTCGTTTTATTATTAGTAGTTATAGTCAATCCAAAATAATATCAATACAAGGAAACCGAGTGCAATCGATACATGAGTATGGTCAGCGAGGTTGACGCTGTAGTGATTTTATCGTGGGCAAACGATAGGATTTGCAAACTTCATGCTAGCTATAGTCAATCCCATAGGGCGTCAGACTAACTTTCACTGACTATATGGTTTTGAATATCTCTTTGGGCAAAGATCATTTCAACTAGAATAATGCCTTGTCTTTACGATCAGCAGGAGAAAAATTAACCGCCACTTGACCGAACTCATATTCACCAGTCTCCAAATTGGCTTTCATGCTCGATGCTTCAAATCGATTCATCCCTTGCTCAATCTTGACCATTTCATCACTATATACTTGGCCTGACTTGGTGTTACCTTTGAGCGTGCTGCCCGTCACTTTAATGGGTTCAATATCTGATATCCCATCGGCTTTGTCTTCACTAACTAAGGTAAAACCACCAGACAAGCTCAATTCACCAGTCTGCTGACTGATGGCAGCGCTACCCGCTTCGATACGATAGCGCTGCTCATCTGAGGGCTCCCAATTCATTGTGATGCCTGACATCTCATCTTCGTTAGTTGCCGGATTGTGCGTCAATGATTCAGCAGTAAGCTCATATTCAGTGTCGCCTTGCTCATTGGTTTGCACCGCCTTAATATCAGTCGCTTCATAATCAACATCAGTCGCTTCCATGCTAACTGGCGGTGATATGTCTCCTTGCTGCTGAAAAAACCAGCCAGCAATACCAGCAATAATCAACGCTAAAACGATTAAAACACGAGTATTCACGATAAGGTATCCTGAGTTGGTGCCTCATCAAGCGTATAATGCGCGATAAAGTCTTTATAATGGCCATGACCTTTTAAGATAAGATCACATATTTCACGTACGGCGCCAGTACCGCCTGCACGTGTGGTCACCATATCGCTGCGCTTAATTACTTCGGCATGGGCATTGGGCACTGTTGCCGCAAATCCCACAGTTTGCATTGCCTTAATATCTGGCAAGTCATCGCCCATATAAGCACAATCAGCTGCCGTGATATTGAGCGCAGGATCAAGGGTAGATAGCAGCTCATTTAAGGCAATCAGCTTGTCATCACGACCTTGCACCACATAATCCACACCTATTTCAATGGCGCGCTTATCCACCATGGGGCTGCTACGACCCGTAATAATAGCAGTCAAAATGCCATAACGTGCTAACGACTTAATGCCAACACCATCGTGCACTGAAAACTCTTTGGTCTCAACACCATTGGCGTCATAGATGATTTGACCATTTGACAAAATACCATCAACATCTAATACCAATAGCTTAACTTGTCCGGCTTTTTTTATTAAGTCTTGCATGAGTTATCCTTTCTTAAAGACTTTTTGGCTCTATAATGCGTGACTGGTACAAATTTTTCTTGCTTGCTGTGCCTACGCAGACAGAGGCGACAAAAAATTTATATCAGGCACGCTGTGTCTTTTTTTATATTGACCTGACTATAGATAATGCTTACTTAACACCCGCTTGTAGTAAATCATGAACCGTAATAATCGCTTCTAATCGATCTTTCTCATCGATAATCAATAGCTGACTGATACCATTTTCATTCATGACACTCAGAGCGTCTGATGCTCGCATGGTTTTGCTGATTCGGCGTGGATCGTTAACCATCACATCGCGCATCGGGGTTTGTAGATCGATGCCTTTTTCTAAACCGCGGCGTAAGTCACCGTCTGTAAATACCCCAACAACCTTATCATTATCGTCAGTGACCACTGTCATCCCTAAGCGCCCAGCAGACATAGTAAAGAGCGCCTCTTGCAATGGTGCTTGTTGATTGATAAGTGGCAAATCTTCTGACTTAGTATGCATCAAATCTTCGACGCGAGTGAGCAGTTGACGACCCAACGCCCCTGCTGGATGCGATAGAGCAAAATCTTCTGAAGTGAAATTACGCGCATGTACTAAAGCCACTGCTAACGCATCACCTAGCGCCAATGTAGCCGTGGTGCTGGAGGTAGGTGCAAGGTTCAGCGGACACGCCTCTTGCGATTTGCCTAGGGTCAATACAATATCAGCTGCACGCGGTAACATGCCACGCTTATCACGACTGATACTAATCAACGGAATATTTAAGTGCTTAACCACTGGCAGCAGCATTTTAATCTCATCGGACTCACCAGAGTTAGAGATGGCAAGCAACACATCGCCTTTCACCAGCATGCCCAAGTCGCCATGCCCAGCCTCACCAGGATGCATAAAAAAAGCGGGCGTGCCAGTAGAAGCAAAGGTCGCGGCGATTTTGCGCCCTATCAATCCTGACTTACCCATACCAGTGACCACTACTCGACCCTTACAAGCCAAGATAATATCGCAAGCCTGCGCAAATCTGTCGTCTATCTGCTCTGTCAGTAGTGCTAACGCCGATATCTCAGTATTGATCGCTTCGATAGCGGTACTAATATATTGCTCATGGGTCAGATTGCTTTGGCTATTACTCATGCATCAGCTCTATGTTTATAATGAATCAATAAGATATTTTACTATACTCTGAGCAATATTAATAATGCCCTGCAAAACCCAGCATTAACGTCAAATCGATATCAATGCTAAGTAGTTATTATACGTCTATTTATACAAAAAAAACCCACTATAGCAGCAGGTTTTGATTAAATATATCAAGTCGAGATAACGCATCTATCTATAGGTAAATAGGCAAAATACTTCTTGTCTATTTATCTATGATTTGTTATTTATTATCAACTTAGTTGTTATCATCAGATTCGTCACTTGGCTTATTTTCAAAGTTCGCGTTCTCTGCTGGTGGCTCAAATCCACGGTCTTGACCAAATCCGCCACGCTCAAACCCGCGCTCTTGACCCTGTCCAAAGCTACCACGCTCAAAGCCACGATCTTGACCTTGGCTAAAACCGCCACGGTTAAAGCCACTACGGTTCGAGGCAAAACCACGCTCTTCAAAACCACCGGTGCTAGCAGGGTTGCTACCACGTTCAAAACCTCCACCTTGATAAGCGGCTGGCGCTGCACTTTGAGGCTGGGCACTGGTCGTTGTCGTTGTACTGCTACGTGGATTGCGTGCTGGTACAACCGTCGAGATGGCATGTTTGTATACCATTTGACTCACTGTGTTTTTGAGCAATACGACATACTGATCGAATGACTCGATCTGACCTTGCAACTTGATACCATTGACTAAAAAAATAGAGACAGGAATGCGATCTTTGCGCAGCGAGTTCAAGAACGGATCTTGTAAAGTTTGTCCTTTTGACATGAAATCTCTCCTAAATATTATATAATTATGTTTTAAGCGCCAATTATTTTAAGTGTTGCTTGAATTATAATGGCAAAGAGTAGATACAATAATAATTTTTCTTTATAAAACGTATCTAAATAAACATCGGTTCTTCTTAAGTGATTCCACTTTATCGCGAATACATTATTATTGTAAAAAAATTAAGTAACCACTTGTTTCATAAACTGTTTTTACCAACAAACGTTAGACAATAATTATTGGCAAAGTCATAGTGATCCTACAAAATTCACCATATTTCTGGTATTAAATTATAGCAGTTATTCACGTTATACTTTGAAACTAATTGTCATTACTTTCTCATGTACTTATGAAGCGTTACTACTGTGTTGTGTTTCTAAGAAGATAGTGTAAAAACAAGCCAATAAATTTACTAGGCCATATCCTCAATTCAATCGATGGTCATCTACATAGGCTAAAACAAATAGTCTCTTGCCTGTGCCATCGTTGTGCATATCTTCATCTCTAATGCATGGTTTGTAGGGTCATTCGCATCGTTAAATGAGTCAGATTTTGTTGCCGTGTCTATTGCATTATCAGGCAATTGTATTACTTTACGCAGCCAAGTATATTGGCGCTTTGCCAACTGCCTTGTCGCATATAATGCCTTATTTTGCATTTGCTGACAAGCAAGCACCTCGGTTTGGCTATCGGACAAACTTGATGCAATCAAAGGCTGAGACAGTTTGTCCTGCTTTGTTTTTTGATTTATTGACTCATCTAATGCACCAAAAGCCTCATAGAAAAGCGCCTTATCTAAATGCGGTTGCTCAAATATTGGGTGATTGATATGTACAAGGTACTCTAGTACTTGCCGATAACCAACGCAGCGCATAGAAGGTAAGTTCGGTGTCAATGGATACGCCTCAAGCAGTCCGATTACTTCAGCCACCAGACCCTCACTCCACATAATGTCTAGACGCTGGGCGATACGCTCATGCAACCACGGACGATCAGGCATCACTGCCAATACGTGCCAATTTTGATTGGGGTTATTTGCTAATGCTTGTTTGGGTTTACGTTGCCACTCACTTATAGAAATATCCGTTTGTAGATACACCTCAAGGGCGCGAGTAATACGCTGAGTATCAGTGGCATTAAGACGCTGGTGACTTATCGGATCAACCTTACCCAAATACTCATATAGCGCGCTAATACCCTCATCCTG
Source organism: Psychrobacter sp. K31L (assembly GCF_017942195.1). Lineage (NCBI taxonomy): Bacteria > Pseudomonadati > Pseudomonadota > Gammaproteobacteria > Moraxellales > Moraxellaceae > Psychrobacter > Psychrobacter sp. K31L. Next base: position 491,237 of record NZ_JAGKSC010000001.1, read on the forward strand.
TCGCCATTGCTCTACCTGCGTGCGAATGCCGTCATCGCTATCAGGTACAGGGGATAGTCCATCCAGTAACGCCATGTAATACATCATGGTACCGCCTACTAGCAACGGTATTTTGCCATTCTGGTGACAGCTATCAATCAAACGGGCGACATCGCTGACGAACTCAGCGACGCTATAGCTCTGCATAGGGTCAATCATATCCACTAAATGATGAGGATAACGCGCCAGCTCATCAGACGTAGGCTTTGCCGTACCGATATTCATATCACGATATATCAGCGCCGAATCTACTGAGATAAGCTCATAACGACCTGTATCATATAGTTCATAGGCCAGTGCTGTCTTACCACTCGCGGTTGGCGCCATCAAGCAAACCACGCTATTATCCGCTAAATTGGGACTCAAGCTATAAGATAAGCTGTCAGATGAATGTCGCATAGGTTGCCTTTACTAATGAGATGGTGGGTAGCAAAAATATAATTTGGCGCTATTGTTTGTTCAAAAGTGAGAACATTGCCGCTACTAATTGATGACTGTCTATGATTTTGATTGCATTGTCAGTGATTAAGGAGTCAATATCTTCTACAAAAACGATCAAGTCTTGCGCAGACATTTGCGAGCTTACGGTAGCGAGTTGTTGATTGATATATGCTGGGCTCTTTAGTAACTCGTCTTTTTTGGATACGTTATTACTCAGTACCTGCGACTCAAATAACGAACTTAGCTTTGACTGCCACTCTGCTGCACTAATCAGCAGACATTTTGCTTGATGGTAAAATAGTAACCAAGGCAGCGATTTACTATCCATGTCCTTAGCATTAGCAGATTCGGTTGCTATGTCATTTAAGTGGGTAATTATATCTAAGCAGACGGGCAAAGGCTTACTTGCTACTGATGAGCTATTTGAAATATCGGCACTATTGGTCTGGGCACTCTTGGTTAAAACTTCACTTAGCGCGTTAATACTCTGTGCTGACGATTCATCACGATAAGACATTTCTGAATAGGACTGTTTTGAGCGTTGCAAAAAAGGATTGCTTAGAATAGGAGCACTTACCGACAGTTGGTATAACTGTTTAGGCGCTTGTACTTGCTGGCTTTGTCTTGAATGGGTCGTAGGCGATGCGTTGCGCGGTATCGTAGTAAAAGACTGGCTTGGAGAATTGTTATAGTCTAGCGCCTGTCTATTATAACTGGTGGATGTGACCGTATCCATCGTAGTAATGGTTTTCAGTTTTGCATGAATGGCATGGCTTAAATGTGCCATAACATTATTTAATGGACTGATCTTAATACGCTGTTTGGACGGATGGACATTGATATTAAGCCATTGAGTCGGCAAATCAAAATAAAGGGCATAACCGATGCCATTTAAATGAGCACTCTGCGCGAGTTGACGAAGCTGATTGCTGATGATCGGCTCTTTGACCAAGCGACCATTGATGTACAGTAGCTTTGGTAAGCTGTCCTGCTGTTGCGCCTGCTTATTAATAGGCCACAACCAACCATAGATACCTGCCTGCCTACTAGAGCTTGTACTATCCGTGTATTCTGTAGACGGCTGCCACAAATTGGACAAATCAATCATTACTTCAAGTGCGTTCACTGTGAGCTCTGCACTCGTGGCTTGCTCCAGCCGTGACAATGGTAAAGGGTTGACACTGTTGCCTGCATTAGCACTGATAGATCCGTCGCTTGTAGGCATCGAATTTGCCGATAGTACACGTGCATTTGAAGACAGTGACAGCCGTTTTTTATTGTCATGAAAGAGACTAAGCGCTACATCTGCTCGCGCCAAAGCCACTTCGCGCACGATCGTTTCGATATGACCAAACTCGGTCGCAATAGATTTCAAATTGCCGCGACGGGCTGGTACGTTAAAGTATAAATCCTTAACCGTAATGGTCGTGCCACGATGATGCACAACTGGTATCATTTTTGGTATGTCATCTAACACACCCGCGACCTGCAACTGGCGACCGATACCACTGTCATCATGGCTACTGGTTAGCGTCAGCCGAGAAACTGCTGCTGTTGCAGCCAATGCTTCCCCTCGAAAACCCAACGTCGTAATACCATGCAAATTAGCCACATCCGCGACTTTGCTGGTCGCATGACGGGTAATCGCCATGACCATATCATCAGGATGAATACCAACGCCATTGTCGATCACCTCAATCATACCCATGCCGCCTTGGGTAATATGTATATCAATATTGGTGGCATCAGCGTCAATGGCATTCTCTAGCAGCTCTTTAACCACTGCGGCTGGGCGTGTCACGACCTCACCAGCTGCCAATTGATTGATGAGCAGCGGCGATAGTTTTTTGATGCGGGTATTAAAATGATTGTCTGGCATTTGCGGCATTAATAGGTATCTTTATTTTGCGTAGTGATAATTTGCGTAGTGATAAGTAATGCTGGCGAATATTGATGACTTATATTGAAGGTATAACTAAATCTTAAAGGATGATAAATCCAAACCTTGCGCTTGTCCTGCCTTCGATAGTCGCAGCTCAACGTGACGAGACTCTTGATTTTTATCACCGCTGTTAGCCTGCGTCATATCGATAAACAAAATCGGCGGTGGTAAATAGCTGTCCGCACGGCTTGCCCATTCAATAATGACCAGCGCATTTGGCTCATCCAGATACTCATCGAAGCCTATAAAGGACAATTCTTCTGGGTCTTGCAGACGATACAAATCCGCATGGTAGACGGGCTTGATTGAGCCGTCTTTTTGCTCGATGCTGTTCTGCTCGATACTGCTTTGGTCGATGCTATAAGGCTCGACCAAGGTATAAGTTGGGCTTTTGACGGCTCCTGCATGCCCTAGCGCCTGTAACCAATAGCGAGTCAGAGTAGTTTTACCTGCCCCTAAATCACCCACCAGCCACACGCTACCCGTCAGTGGCAACGCTGCTAATTGCGCAGCCAAACGCTGGGTATCGTCTTCAGAGTACAGTGTCAATGTTTTGACGTTTTTGTCTTCTGTTGTACTATTAGGCATCAGGCTTACCTGCCTGTACTTGCGTCTGTACTTGCATAGTTACCGTTGGATTAGTAAAGCTTTCACCGCGAATCAGTTTGGCATACAGATCGGTGTCATGCCATTCGGCACTGACTTGGTCGCTAAACTCAAACGCTTCTAAATTAAGCTGACCCATTTGTTCATTGGCCACATCATCAGCAAAACACTGGGCGTAACCCGTTGCGGTTTCGTGCGCAATCACCGAGTAAACGCTGACATCAGACTCACCGTTTTGCATTTGGGTTTGCTTGAGAATTTCTTGCGCCCAAAAGAAGATGACTCTAGAGAACTGCTCTGCTGATGGCGATACCGGCAAGCTTATCCAGCGCGCGCTGAATTTTTTGCAAGCAGCGATATATTCAGGGTCGTCTTTATTCCAAAAGCAAATCGCATGATCAAAGCTGTCGATAATATCCTTGATAGACGACTTTAATAGTCCAAAATCATAGACCATTTGCCCATGATCCAAGCGCTTAGCCTCAAGAATCAGTTCAATCTGATAGCTATGACCATGGATAGAGTGTTTGCAGCGCTCAGAGCTACAATTACGCACAATATGTGCATTTTCAAATTTAAAAAGTTTACGGATACGCATAACAATCAACCAAAACAGTAAGCATCTTTGTGCTAAATAGGAATATTATAAAAGTTTGCCGCGACGACTCATCGGCTTGTGGCTCATTATAGCAAATCGTGATGTATCCGTAAGTAAGCACTTACGAATACTAATATTGATACTGGTATTGATTAAACGCATCGTTTGAACATATCTTTAGCCGACAATCTGACTGAGATATTCTGAATTTCAATATAAAAGAGGCGTTGAATAAAATTTAGCCAAATAGAATGACCGCATTGAAGCGTAGGGAAATTGTGCTATCGCTATCTATTGCACAGTCTTAGAGCTATACTCAATCTAGTACGCAGCATCTGCGTCAATTGTAGCCATTCCGCCCGCTAGTCAGCCAATCTGGCTTATGGCTGTATAAGCTACCTAAAGAGGAAAAAATCATGAGTAAAGGTCAAGATAGTAAGAAAAATGTGAAAAAGAAACCGCTATTGACGGCAAAAGAAAAGAAAGCCGCCAAGCAATCTAAGAAAGATGACAGTGGCAGTATCTTAGGTAAACATTAATATTGCATGCATCACTACGCTAATTAAAGCTATGCCAATCGAACCTCACGGTTTGATTGGCATTTTTTGTGTTAGGCGCTGCATTGATATTAGGGCGTGTCCTCATTTTAAAAATGAGGATAAAAGTGAGGTAAATGGCAGTCAAACAAGGAAAATAGCGCAGATAATATCGATATATTACCTAGCTAATTGACGATGTTTGGCAAGATTTAACCACTTTTAGCCCATTTAGATCGCTATCGGTTGAATTGAGGACACGCCCTAGCCACTGCGCGGTGCAAACATAATAATTGCCATGCCTAACAATGCAACCGCAGACCCTACGATATCCCATGTGGTCGGCCTGATACCGTTCACCGTCCACAACCATAAAATCGCCATCACAACATACACCCCACCGTAAGCCGCATAGACTCTACCTACAGCGGTTGGATGTAATGTTAGCAACCAAACAAAGGCTGCCAGACTCAGCACGCTGGGAACAAGAAGCCAGATAGACTTACCTTCTCGCAGCCATAAATAAGGCAGGTAACAACCAATAATCTCTGCTAATGCGGTCAGTGCAAAAAGCCCTAGTGTCTTTAATTCTGTCAAAACCTGCTACTCCTCGACCGTGATAAATCCTGTCAAATACTGCACGGCATTGCCGGAAACAAGCACCCTATCTTTTGCGACAACACAGTCTAGTATTCCGCCTCTATTTGATGCCTGATAAGCGACCAATTCATTTTTACCCAAACGCTCAGCCCATAATGGCGCAAGTCCTGTGTGCGCTGATCCAGTCACTGGGTCTTCATCACCGCCATTGGCTGGCCAAAAATAACGTGATACAAAATCGTAGTCTTTGTATTCAGCAGACTTAGCTTGGCATGTCACCACCACATCTAAAGGTGCGAGCTGTTTTAGCTGCTCGTTATCACGCTCTACGTTTAATACATCGCTTTCAGAATTATAAATCACGAAATAGGCTTGGGTATTTTTATAGACTTCAACTGGTGCAATAGACAATCCTGCCAGCAAACTATCAGGGACATTGTCGACTTTTTCAGGTTTAGTATTGGGAAAGTCCATTTGTATTTTGCCAGCGTCTGTTTGCACGATGGTCAATATTCCAACGGCGTCGGCTGAAAATTTAATAAAGGCTAAATTAGGATTTTTCTTAAATAACACAAAAGCAGATGCCAAGGTTGCATGACCGCAAAAGGCAATCTCAGTAAGCGGTGAAAACCAGCGGATATGATAGATATCTTTACCATCACTCTCATTTAAAACCAAAAATGCCGTCTCAGACAAATTGTTTTCAAAAGCAATCGATTGCATTAGATCATCAGTGAGCCAGCTATCGGTGATAATAACGGCTGCTGAGTTACCTTTAAAAACGGTATCAGTAAAAGCATCGATAACATTGATTTCTAGTTGCATATCTGTCTCTTATTTTTGATTGGGCTGTGTCCTCATTTTAAAAATACTGATAAAAACGAGGACATGCTTTATTAGGCTCTGTTGAATATTAAAAACCTTCTAATACTATTTTACCAATCGTTGTACCCGACTCTAGCGCTTGATGAGCCGCTCGTAGATTGGTCGCATTGATGATACCCATGTTTTCGCCAACCGTGGTCTGGATATAACCCTGATCAATCAAGTCAGCGACACGGTTTAATAACTGACCTTGTGCTGCCATGTCCGAGGCTTTGAACAGTGAGCGGGCAAACATAAACTCCCAATGAAATGAGAGGCTTTTGAACTTAATTTTGGTGATGTCTAACTGTTCAGGATCATCGATTATCGCTATTTTCCCAAAAGGCGTCAAGATATCTATATAGGTATCGAAATAGCTTTCAGTACTCTGAAGCCCTGCGACATGGGTCACAGGGCCAATGCCCAACGCTTCGATTTGTGCTGCTAGTGGCTGGCTATGATCAATCACATAATCTGCCCCAAGTGTCTGCACCCACTGCTTTGAGCGCTCACGTGAGGCTGTCGCGATAATTGTAGCCCCCGTTAATGTTGCTGCCAGTTGTAGCAAAATAGAGCCCACTCCACCTGCAGCGCCCACGACTAAGATAACCTCATTAGACTTGCTATGATCAGTGATTGGCTGCTGTTTAATGGTTAAATGCTCAAACAATATCTCCCATGCCGTGATAGTGGTCAACGGCAATGCTGCCGCTTCATTATTCGACAGACTTTTTGGTTTCATACCAACGATACGCTCATCCACCAATTGATACTCTGCATTACTGCCTTGGCGATCGAGCTCGCCTGCATAGTAAACCCTATCACCAACTGCAAAGCGTGTCGCCTTCTCACCAATGGCGACCACTTCACCGACTGCGTCCCAACCAATGACTTTGTGGCTACCGTCCTCGGATGGCATGTTTTGGCGGACTTTATAATCGACAGGATTGACCGCGATAGAGCTGATTTTGACCAATAAATCAAAGCCTTCTGCGATAGGCTGTGGCAATTCGATATCTTGCAATGAGTCCGTGTGAGTAATGGGTAAAGACTGTATAAATCCAATGGCTTTCATCATGCTGCTCCGGTTCGTTAAGTGGCTGCCATCATAACGCTGGCTTATGACAAGATAAACAGGGTAATATTTGATACATTATCAAATAAGAATTGAGAATATGCTGTTATCTGATCTCGAAGTTATTCTAAAAATCGCTGAACATCGCAATATCACGGCAGCGGCAGCACATCTAGACATGCGTGTGGCAACTGCCAGTGCTGCGCTCAAGCGGGTAGAAAAAACATTGGGCGCTGAAATATTCATTCGTACCACGCGTCAATTACGTCTATCGAGTGCCGGAGAGCGCTACATTCCAGAATGTGAAAAAGCGCTCTTATTGCTTGAGCAAGCTAGGCAAAATATCAAAGAAGATCTCGATATTGTCGATGGTGAGCTGCGCATTGCACTGCCTTCTGATTTGGGGCGCAACATCGTTACACCATGGCTTGATGAGTTACTAGATCATCACCCAAACATGAGCTTGAGAACCGATCTAAGCGATAGTCATATAGACTTTTATCGTGACTCTGTAGACATGGCATTACGCTATGGTTCGCCAAAAGATGCCAGTCTTTACGGCTTTAAGATTTGTGATGTCCCAGGGTTGCTTTGTGCATCGCCAGAGTATATAACACGTCACGGCATACCCCAGCATCCGCATGAGCTACCGACGCACAATGGGTTGTTTTATCAGCTGTACGATATCACTCACGATGTGTGGGAATTCACCAAGAACAAGCAAGTTTATAAAATAAAAATGAGTGGCAATCGAGCCTCTAACGATGGTGATCTGGTCAGGCGCTGGTGTGTCGAAGGAAAAGGGCTTGCTGTAAAATCCTGCTTGGATGTTTCGAGTGACATATCAGAAGGCAAGCTGATTCATATCATGACCGACTATCAAGCAAAGCCAAGCGAGCTTTGGCTCATCTGCCCAAGTAGGCAATCGATAACCCCTGCCGTCAGACTGCTCAGAGACACCTTAAGAGAAAAATGTAAGGATCTTTTGAGTCGTTTAGCCATATAGTTTGCACGCTATGTTTCACTTTTTTTGCACAGTGTCCGATGGGCAATCAAAAACAAAAATACTCAAATTTTAACAACGCTATTGTATAATGCACGGCCTACTAACATACCCGATCGCTAGGAAGCTGACATGATTGTCCGCCAAACCCCCAATGCCCTCAAGATATTTTTCACCCTGCGTGGCTCCATCATTCCAAAAGTCTATCGGCAAATTTTGCTGATTACTATCCTTAGTACACTCATAACGATTATTCAGCACTGGCTTCCCGACTCTTTTCCTTATTATGGTATGGCGATGTTTACCTTGCTCGGAATCGCGCTATCGTTATTTCTTGGGTTTCGGAACAATGCCAGTTATCAGCGTTGGTGGGAAGCTCGGGGACTATGGGGTCAGCTGGTATATGATTCCCGCAGCTTAACGCGTCAAGTGCTGTCTTTTATAGAGGATGACACCGATGCTGGGCGTGATACTCAACGAGCGATGATTCACTTGGCGATCGCTTTTGCCCATGCTGTACGCCATCGATTGCGTGGTACGTCACCTTGGGAAGATATCGAGCCATTTGTAGCGTTAACACATCATGACAATATGCGCCAAGCGAAAAACGTACCTGATTATATAATGCGCCTCATGGGTAAGCAGCTCGGTGACATTCGGCGGCAAAGGCTGGTGTCTGAGCAAGTCATCCAAAACATGGACGAGCGCCTGACATCCATGACGATTGTATTGGCGGCTTGCGAGCGCATTCATAATACGCCGCTGCCATTTGCTTATATGCTGTTGGTACATCGCACGACCTATCTGTATTGCATCCTGTTGCCTTTTGGCTTGGTGGCCTCACTCGGTTGGGCGACTCCGTTGATTTCTGCTGTGATCGCTTACACCTTCTTTGGTTTGGATGCCCTTAGCGAAGAGCTAGAAGAGCCTTTTGGCTTGGCAGCTAACCAACTACCCCTGACTGCCTTGTCACGCACAATCGAAATCAATCTGCGAGAAGCATTAGGAGACACGGATATCCCGCCTGATATCGCGCCTATCAATGGCTACTTACCGTAAGGTGCATCAGCAATTGAAAACTTAGCTGTCCAAATGTATGATGCCACTATACTTGGTACATCCCTTGCTAATAATGCATGAGTTCGTCTACCATCTGCTTACTCGCATTTATAAAAGTAAGTGAATACTATGAATTACCAAACGCTACGTCATCATTGCCCAACTTGGGATGATTATATTCAGCACGACTTTGTCAAGCAGCTAGCAGCAGGTACGCTTGCCCCTGACAGCTTCCGCCACTACCTCGTCCAAGACTACTTGTATTTGATCCACTATACCCGCGTGATGGCGCTGAGCGTGTATAAAAGCGACACGCTGGCACAAATGCGCGTCGGTCAAGCGGGTATCAATGCCATGCTCGATATGGAAATTGGCATGTATTTGGACTTCTGCCACCAATGGGGCATAGCGCTTGAAACCGTCGAGAACGCACCTGAATCTACTGTAACTATCGCCTATAGCCGCTATATATTAGACGCTGCCCTGTCAGGCTCACTGGCTGAGCTTTATGCTGCTATTGCCCCTTGCTTGATGGGTTATGGTGAAATTGGCAAACGCATCAAAGCCGAAGGGTTTATCACGGGCAATCCCTATCAGCCATGGATTGATGTATTTTCTAGTGATGCGTTTCAAGCGATTACTGCGCAGAACGAAGCGCAAATCAATGAACTACTGGCACAGGCTAGCCCTGCTCAAGCAGACAAGTTCCAACAGTTATTTAATACCGCCTCACGGATGGAAGTGAATTTTTGGCAGCAAGCATTAGATCTGTCATAGCTCATATTTTTATAGCAAATTTAATGTCACGTACTATTCAATATAGTTGATTCAATTTAAAAGAGTGACAAGGCAACCGAGTGCAGATGTATGAGTAATACTTTAAGCGAGGTTAACGCTGTCACTCTTTTATAGTGGATTAACGATACAACAAAAAATACTCAAGGAGAGATATCATGGCAGCATTTGATGAGCACGCAAGCGCGTACGATAGCTGGTTTTTTGACAATCAAAACTTACTGACCAGTGAGCTAAAACTGGTCGCCCATTTTTTAGATACAGACAGTGAGATATTGTCTATCGGTTGTGGTAGCGGATTATTTGAGTCGCTACTAGCAAAAGATTATGATATTCATATCAAATATGGCATCGAGCCTTCTAAGGAAATGGCAGCCGTCGCCGAAAAGCGCGGATTGCAAGTAGATATCAGCCCTGCTGAAACTTGTGAGATTGAGCCCAATAAGTTTGACATTATTATGTTTAACGGCAGTGTCAGCTATATCAGTGATTTGGATGCCTGTATTAAAAAGGCATTTAACGCATTAAAGTCTGGCGGCAAATTGATTCTGATCGATGTACCAAAAGAGAGTGGCTTTGCCAGCTTATACAATTTGGCCAGCTCGTTAGGCACTTGGGAACATCCGCTACTTGCGCACATCTCCCCTGCTGACCCTTATCCTATTGAACTGGTAAAATCAGCCAATTGGCGCACTTCAGATGAAAAAATCGCGCTGATGCAAGCCAATGGCTTCGTCGATTTTGAGTATGCGCAGACCTTATTGACCCACCCAATGTATGCCAATGATAAGGTACAAGAGGTCATCGAAGGTTATGACAGTGGGGATTATGTGGCGGTTTGTGGTTATAAAAGATAAGCGGTCGCTGTCCGTACCGTAGCCGAAGGCTCGACATACCCTAATGTACTGTCGTCGCTATCACAGGACTTGAATAATAGGCTTAGTGCCACTATAAATGGGCAATAAAGCTCTTATCCAAATATAGTCAAATCCATATAAATCCGCTACATCGTCATCCGCGCTAAGCATACTAATGTATAACTTGCGCTCGGTTTCCTTGTATCGAAATTATTTGAATTCAACTATAGCTCATATTTAAAAAAACAAGGCAAACATCATGAGTGATGATTCAAAAGATACTGATAATCAAAACACCAAAGACGTCACCATGACGGATCTGACACCCAATGAAGGTGTCTTAAAAGGCAAAAAAACCGACATTCAAAATCCAGAGCTGTGGGATTTTCCAATGAACTACCCATTAAGCATCATTGGTCATGAAGGCGAGCATGAAAGCTTGCTTAATGAAGTGAAGCTGATCCTTGGTAGCCAGTTCCCTGATTTTGATTTGGCTTCTATAGAAGTTAAGCCATCTAAAACGGGTCGCTTTCATTCAGCGCGTGTCAATTTATATCTCACAGCAGCCGATCAAGTGAATACACTTTATGCGTCACTTGACGATGCAAAAACGGTTCGTATGGTTGTATAAACAGGTAATGGGTGTTTAGAAAAAAACAACCCCTTTTCCGTCCAAATCGTCACTCACTATTGATAACATACGGGTGGCGATTTTTTATGGTTTGGTGTACAATCTGCGCCCGCATTATTGCCGCTCTGATCACTATTATCAGTCGACAATAACCGATAAAATAAAAATCAAATCGTCACGATATTTTTACAAAAAATTTATGATGAGTGCATTTGCGTCTAACCCTTATCCCATCGTCCTTTGCCCAAATCTGGACAGTCTACAACCTCGCAGCAACATAGTTTTAGTCTAAAATCAATATAGTATTTTCAAAATTTTCCCGCTATATTGTGCCTACCAATTAACAAACACGCTATATGTAGTACTCAGTGATTTTAATCATCATTATGAGTAGCGGCAGTTTTTTGCCAAAAAAAACTGGCTATCGCAACCCAGCATCGTAGCGTTATAAAGAATGTCTGCCGCTGATTCAGCGCGCAGCATCACAATAAGCAATCAAAATAGAGGCCAGCATGACACATATTGACAAAATCCAAGTAACCAAACGTGATGGACGTTTAGAGCCTATTGATTTAGACAAAATTCACAAGGTGATAGCGTGGGCCGCTCACGGCTTGGACAACGTGTCTGTGTCGCAAGTTGAGCTAAAGTCGCACATCCAGTTTTATGAAGGTATTAAGACTCGTGACATTCACGAAACCATCATCAAATCTGCCGCTGACCTTATCTCTGAAACGACGCCTGATTATCAATATCTAGCGGCGCGTTTGGCTATCTTCCACTTACGTAAGATTGCTTACAATAGATTCACCCCGCCACATCTATTCGATCACGTTACAACGCTGACCAATGCTGGCAAATATGATGAGCATATCCTAGCTGACTATAGCCGTGCTGAATTTGACGAGTTAGAAGAGTATCTCGATCACTGGCGCGATATGAACCTTGCTTATGCTGCTGTTGAGCAAATGGCAGGCAAATACCTCGTTCAAGATCGCGTGAGCAAAACCGTTTTCGAGAGCCCGCAGTTCTTGTACATGCTGGTCGGTATGTGCTTGTTTAGCCGTTACGAAAAATCAGAGCGTATGAACTATGTGAAGCGCTTCTATGATGCGACTTCAGAATTCAAAATCTCACTACCAACGCCTATTATGTCTGGCGTACGTACCCCATCGCGTCAGTTTAGCTCGTGCGTATTGATCGAATGTGGTGATAGCCTAGACTCTATCAACGCCACCACCAGCGCTATCGTACGCTATGTATCACAGCGTGCTGGCATCGGCATCAATGCTGGTCGCATCCGCGCCCTTGGTAGCCCTATCCGTGGCGGTGAAGCACAGCATACTGGCTGTATCCCATTCTATAAACTGTTCCAAACGGCGGTTAAGTGCTGCTCACAAGGCGGCGTCCGTGGCGGTGCAGCGACTCTGTTTTACCCATTATGGCATCTAGAAGTTGAGTCATTACTGGTACTCAAAAACAACCGCGGCGTCGAAGACAACCGTGTCCGTCATATGGACTACGGCGTACAGTTAAACAAAACGATGTACACTCGCTTAATCAAAGGCCAAGACATCTCGCTATTCTCACCAGGCGATACTCCGGGCTTGTATGATGCGTTCTTTGAAGATCAAGACAAGTTCGAAGAGTTATATACCAAGTACGAAAATGATCCTGCTATTCGTAGCCGTCAAATCCCAGCAGCAGACTTGTTTAGCCTAATGATGCAAGAGCGTGCCAGTACGGGTCGTATCTATATCCAAAACGTCGATCATTGCAACACGCATAGCCCATTTGATGCGACGGTTGCGCCGATTCGCCAGTCAAACCTATGTATGGAAATCGCTCTACCAACCAAGCCACTGGATAACATCAATGACGAAGAAGGCGAAATCGCACTTTGTACGCTATCAGCGGTGAACTTGGGTAAAGTCGAAAACGTCAGTGACATCGAAGAGCCAGCCGAGCTAATCGTCCGTGCACTTGATGCCCTGCTAGACTATCAAGACTATCCAGTCAAAGCGGCTCAAAACGGCAGCATGCGCCGTCGTACGCTAGGTGTGGGCGTGATTAACTATGCTTATTACCTTGCTAAAAATGGCGTGCGCTATTCGGACGACAGCGCGCTTGGTCTGACCCATCAAACGTTTGAAGCATTGCAATTCTATCTCTTGAAAGCATCAAACAAATTGGCAAAAGAGCAAGGCGCTTGCCCTGCGTTCAATGAGACTACATATTCACAAGGTATCTTGCCGATTGATACGTACAAAGCCGACTTGGACAAAATCTGCCAAGAGCCGCTACATCTCGATTGGGAAACGCTACGTGGCGAGATCACGAAGCACGGTCTACGCAACTCTACCCTAACCGCCTTGATGCCGTCTGAGACCTCTAGTCAGATCGCCAACGCGACCAACGGTATCGAGCCACCACGTGGTCTGGTCTCTATCAAAGCGTCAAAAGACGGTATCTTAAAGCAAGTCGTGCCTGAGATTACGACGCTAAAAGATCAGTACGAGCTACTATGGCAAATGCCAAACAACGACGGTTACCTAAAGCTGGTCGCTGTCATGCAGAAGTTCGTCGATCAAAGTATCTCTGCCAACACCAACTACGATCCTGTTCGTTATGCAGGTGGCCGTGTACCGATGAAGATATTGCTAAAAGACTTGTTAAATGCTTATAAGATGGGTGTGAAGACGTTGTACTACCATAACACTCGTGATGGTGCGAACGATGCCCAAGCGGATATGGAAGATGACTGTGCTGGCGGTGCATGTAAGATTTAAGGTTCGACTATCCAGCTCTCTCATTCAATTAAGAGAGCTGGATAGATATTTTATTTTTATTTAGCCAAAGGAGGTAAAACAGCAATATAAATAGCATAAAACCCCTAAAACTAACCAATAAAGAGGTAAATTAATTATGGCTAAGAATACAGGCCGTAGTACTCGTAAAGGTTCAGTAACAGCTCGAACTCAAATGAAGCATCTTAGTAACCCTAAGCATTCGCTTAAGAGAGACGCTACTACAGGTCAATTTATGAGTGGTATGAAAGGTAGTTATAAAGGAGTCGCACAGGAGGTAGATAGTAGAAGATAAAAATGGCATTGATGATAAATCACCAATGCCATCGGAGATACTGAATACGCCAATATTCAATATCAGGAAGTTGAGACTATCGACTTTCACAAGTGGTAAGAAAATAGAATAACGTTCCGTTCTTAGGCAGCTATTCTAATTTAAAACTTACCCCTTGTCCAAAGAAACCGTGAATTGATAGTCGCAAATGTTTCAGCTCAGGAGAAATGAGCATGGAAAAATATCGTGATATCGGTGGTAACTCTGGTATAAGCGCATATGAGATCGGTGACGACTTTATAACTGTGCGCTTTACGAAGGGTGGTATGTATCTGTACAACTATTCCATAACTGGTTCTAATCATGTCAAAAAAATGATTGAGCTAGCTAGAATGAGGAATGGACTTAACAGATATATAAACTTAAATACTAAGTACGCTTATGCTAGGAAAATAGCATAGGTTATTAGTCTAACCTCAATGGTTTAGTGTTAGGGTGCTTCGGCACCTTAGCACTATTAAGTATAAGTTGCTAAGAGGGATAAGAATTTGAATATTTCAGTTAGTAAAAAGCATTTTTTGAGAATTAATACTTGGGATGATATTTATAAAATGATTGGATATACTGACTCATTAGATCCTAAGAAGGAAAAATTAAAGCAAGTTATTAATAAATATGAACTTCCAAATAAGGGTAGATGCGGTTTATCAAATTGTCGCACACCTCATAATATTGGATGTATTGTTGAAACTGAATCTGGTAGGTTGACTAATTTAGGAAATGACTGTGGCAAGAAGTATTTTGGAGAAAACTTTACGTCCTTGAGCAACAAACTTAGCAAAGAGATTGATTACTCAAACAAAATCGAGAATATAAAGTTAGCTAAATTGAATATTGCTGAAAATTATAGAAAGTTAAATGAAATAGAAGCTGATTGGAAGAAGATTGAGAGCGTTTATAGAGCTATAAAGTCTGAAGGTCTTGATGGGCTATACGACAAGTTAGAACAAATGAAACATAGTAAGAGCTCCATTATTGCAATACAGCGTAGAGCTACAAAACCTGAGATTGAGCTTGAAGAGGTTAGAACAGGAAAAGACGTTCAAAATCCTTTCTATGTTTCTGATAACTTAGGTGATTTGAAAGGTCTAAACTATCTTACTGATAGAATCAAAATTAAAGCCATCATTCTAAACAATAAAATAACTCTTGATCGTTTAAATGATTTTGATGAGGACAAGACAACTCTCAAAGAACTTAGCAAAATGATCAAAGAGAATGAAAAACTAAACGATAGTGTTCGTGAAGCTCATAGTATTATTGCGAATGGCTTTAAGTTATTTAGTGCAGATAATATGAGACAATTTACGCCTTTGATAAGTAGTAAAAGGCATAGAAAGTTAAAAAGGTTTTTAAATTGTTGTTTTGAAAGCTAATCAAGCGTAGGTTGGGTGGAGCTTGCGACACCCAACGATTTTAATTGAATAATACGTTGGGTCTCGTTCCTCGACACCAACCTACCTTTAGATCGTAGCGGTTATTGTAGGCTGGGTTAAAAACCCAGCCTACGCAAAAAACATCCAACTTTATAGCTTATGTTTGCTCGTGATGTAGCGTGCGCCCAGCGCACCGATGATATGGAAATTATGTTTAAAGGTGCGCGAGGCGCACCCTACAAATTACGTCCAAACAGAAGAATCGTTAAGGACAAAGAAAGACGCCCTAGCAAGGCTTTTTAGCCGCGACTATAGCGGTATCCTGCTGACGACGATGGCGATGCGGTCTGTGACTGGGAGTGGTCGCTCGAACGTTGGAACACTACCAGATACAATAGACTGCACGCCAGCGGCAAAGCAAATACAAGCGGTAGGCGGGATTGGCTACTGTTATAATTAAAACACACAAACAATAAAAACGACGGAGGTCATGTGCAATATACCGCAATCATCAAAGACGGTGGTTTGTTTATCCCAAACGTATTTTCAGACCTAAACGATGGTGGCTCGCATATCGTACAAGTGGAAGTCGACATCACAGACGTCCGTGAGCAATTAGGCCAAGGCATAGCGGTAAAACCAGAAGTATTAAAGAAAGACGCCGCAAAAGTACCGAAAAAACCAGTAAAGAGAGCGACCAAAAAAGACGTACAGAAAGAAATACAACAAATATCAGATGATGAGGGTTTGAGTGCGCTGCGTAAAAGTGCCATCGATGAATTGGAAGCGTTGGATGATGTGGAGCTGAGCGAGATATTTAAAGCGTATATGAATGATGGACAGACGCCAGAGCAGATATCACTAGAGCACTTGTAATATAATCCGATTAAACCCAGTCAGATTCATATAAATTAATAACCGTATCAATTATAAAGGCAGTCCCATGACTTACTCGATTTTTTCTCAAACGCCAAACAATGCGCTAAAAGAGCCGATGTTTTTTGGTAATCCGGTCAACGTAGCGCGTTACGATCAACAAAAGCACCCAATCTTTGAGCAATTGATTGAAAAGCAACTGTCGTTCTTTTGGCGTCCAGAAGAAGTTGATGTGTCAAAAGACCGTATGGACTTTGGTAACCTGTCCTCGCATGAGCAGCATATATTTTTGAGTAACCTCAAATACCAGACCCTACTCGACTCTATCCAAGGTCGTAGCCCAAACGTGGTGCTATTGCCGCTCGTGTCCATCCCTGAGCTTGAGACGTGGATTGAGACATGGTCATTCTCTGAGACCATTCACTCGCGCAGCTATACGCATATCATTCGCAATATCGTCAATGATCCAAACATCATCTTTGATGACATTATGCAAAATGAGCACATCTTAGAGCGTGCCTCTGACATTGCCCAATATTACGATGATCTGTACCGCAACTCGCAGCTATATAGCCTATACGGCGCTGGTACGCACAACGTTAATGGCGAGGAAGTGACTGTCGATTTGAGATCACTGAAAAAGCAGATGTATCTGTGTATCGTCGCGGTCAACGTCTTAGAAGCCATTCGCTTTTATGTGTCATTTGCCTGCTCGTTTGCCTTTGCTGAACGTAAACTAATGGAAGGCAATGCCAAAATCATCAAGCTCATTGCTCGTGATGAAGCGCTGCATTTGACGGGTACGCAGCATATGCTGAATCTCATGCGCAATGGTCGTGACGATCCTGAGATGGTCGAAATTGCCGCAGAGTGTTATGAAGAAAGCATCGAGATCTTCCGCAAAGCTGCCGAGCAAGAAAAAGAATGGGCAGGTTATCTGTTCAAAGATGGGTCAATGATTGGTCTGAACAAAGACATACTTTGCCAATATATCGAATTCATTACCAACTTGCGTATGGAAGCCGTTGGCTTGCCATCAGTATTCCCGAACTCTAAATCAAACCCGATTCCATGGATCAATACTTGGTTATCGTCTGACAATGTACAAGTTGCGCCGCAAGAGACAGAAATCAGCTCTTACTTGGTCGGTCAGATTGACTCTGACTTATCAGACAGCGACTTTGATGACTTTGAACTGTAACGTTTGAGCTATAAAATTTGAGCTGTAATAGTTTTACGCTTAAATAGTATTTTAGGCGTCAACAGTACTTTAGGTATTAGTAGTATTTTACGTTTCGATGGCGGTAGGATATAGCAGCAGGATAGCCAAATCCAAATAGGATGAATTATGACGTGGGTAATGACCAGTAAGCAGCAGTTTTACTTGCATGATGATGAAAGTCTGCTCGATGGACTGCTGCGCACTGGACATGACGTCAATTATCAATGTAAGGAAGGCTACTGTGGCAGCTGCCGGATAAAACGTATCGCCAGCTCACACGTCATTGACTATCCATTCGAACCACTCGCCATG
The DNA here is from genome assembly GCF_017942195.1 of Psychrobacter sp. K31L. Taxonomy (NCBI): domain Bacteria; kingdom Pseudomonadati; phylum Pseudomonadota; class Gammaproteobacteria; order Moraxellales; family Moraxellaceae; genus Psychrobacter; species Psychrobacter sp. K31L. The sequence goes on from NZ_JAGKSC010000001.1 coordinate 509,210, forward strand.
ATTGACGAAGATGAAATCCTGCCCTGCTGCTGCCGTGTGCAAGGCGTCATCTATATCAATCATGACCCGATTGAGAAATAGAGCAAAACAAACATAAAAAAGCGCGCTATCTTATGTAGATAGCGCGCTTTTTCATGCTATAAATTAAATGAATGTGCTGTCTCATAAACACATTATGAATCAGCACATGGTTATGACAGATTACTGTGCTGCGGTGTCTTGTTCAAACAGTTTCATCAGCTCTTCACGCATACGATCACGCTCAGCCTTTGACATCATGGGCGCTTCTTCATCGTTCTGAATACTTCGCTCGGGCATCTCGCCCTCTTCCATTCCGCCTATGCTTCCCTCTTGTAGGACGATAGGACGTTCGACAGGCTCTTGTGCTGGGCGCTCTTCTAGCATTATTTTTACTTGTGCATTCTTACCTTGGCGTAGTATCTGTGCATCAAGCTCAGTATCTGGCGCTTTGCGAGCAACGTACTGAATCAAAGTATTGGCATCTGTCATTTCCACACCATCTATTGTCAGGACGATATCGCCAACACGTAGACCACTCTTTGCCGCTGGACTTTGATCGATGACGTTTAGCACTTCTACGCCTGTTGAGGTCTCAAGCTGCGTTGGATCACGTAGCTGCGATTGGATCTCGATACCTAGCCAGCCGCGACTGACCTTGCCATCTTTAATCAAGGCATTCATTACTTGCTCAACCAGCGCTGTTGGAATAGCAAAACCAATGCCCATCGAGCCACCAGAGCGCGAGAATATAACCGTATTGATACCGACCAACTCGCCGCGAGCATCGACCAGCGCACCACCTGAATTACCTGGGTTAATCGCAGCATCGGTTTGAATGAAATCTTCGAACTTATTGACACCCAACCCCGTACGTCCAGTCGCTGAGATAATACCTTGGGTCACGGTCTGACCGACACCAAACGGATTACCAATTGCCAGTGCCAAATCACCCACGCGAATAGGATTTTCGCGGAAGCCAAGTGGGGTCAATCCTGTCATATCGACCTTGATCACTGCCAAATCGCTATCAGGGTCGGTACCGATGACTCTAGCACGGCTTTTACGACCATCGTTAAATGCGACTGTAATCTCATCTGCCTTTTCGATCACATGAGCATTGGTCACGATATAACCATCTTCTGATACGATCACGCCTGAACCTAAGTTGGTTGATCCTTGATCTTGGGAAGGCCCACTATGATCTTCAAAGAACCGACGCAGTATAGGATCATCCATATACGGATGCTCTGCCATCGTCTGGGTGGTATAGATATTGACCACGGATTGCGAGGCACGGGCAACCGCATTATGATAAGAAGAAATAGGTGCTGGCGTATCTGCCACTGGTTCTGACGCTTGCTGCTCCGCAGGCGGGGTTCTTGGTGGCTCCCACGTAGCCTCCGACGTCGACTTCATACTCGTGAACAACCAGATAAACGCTGCCAATACTAGCAGCAATAAGACCCAAGGTAACCATTTTAATAAAGACGCCTTGTTATTGGTGTTCCGGGATGACGACATATAAAACCTCTATAAATTTAATGCACACAGACAGTGAAAAACGAAGTGAGCCAATGGTGACTGCTGGGCTGCTATTGACCCACTAATCATGTGATCAATTGCTCCATCAGCTAGGCAGACTCACATGTATAAATTATAACCGCAATACTATTAAATAGTAACGTATCGTGTACCATTTCAGTTATCCAGCTTATCTGTTTGCTTACACCAGCATGTTAAAATAACTCTGATAAAGGATTAAACTAAAAAGATAAAGAATTAAACTAAAAACAGCCCTTACAAATAACTCATAATTTTTGCTCACTTGATCGACTGCACTTTACTGCACATATTTCATTGACGATAGGAAAACATAATGACTGCAAATCATACGACAGCTGAATCGAATAATCAAAACATCAGCGTCCAGACATTGACACAGTTCTGTGACGACTACTTATCCGCTAGTGTGTTTAAAGACTATGCGCCAAATGGCCTACAAGTCGATGGTGGACGTCCGATCCAGCGTATCGTAACCGGTGTAACGGCTTGTGAGGCCTTGATTGACGCTGCCATCGCTGACAATGCCGATGCCATCATGGTACATCATGGTTATTTTTGGAAAGGCGAACCTGCCCCTCTCACTGGTATGAAAGGTCGACGCGTTCGCAAATTGATGCAGCACGGTATCTCTATGATTGGCTATCATTTGCCCCTTGATGCGCATCCGATCACTGGTAACAATGTAATACTCGCTGACATGTTGGATATGACGATCACTGGTGCGCTCTATCCTGCTGAGTCACATCCTGTTGGCAATATCGCTACTTGTACACCGCAAAGTGCCGATGACCTAATAGCAAAGATTACGCAAGCACTAGGGCGTACACCGCTACATATCGCCGCCAAGTATAATTCTAGTAAAGAGGCAGAGAATAAAAGGCTTATCAAACGTGTCGGTATTTGTACGGGCGGCGCGCAAGATATGATTGAACAAGCTGCCACGATGGGCTGCGATGCGTTTATCTCTGGTGAGATATCAGAACGTACCACGCATATCGCGCGCGAGCTTGGTATTGATTACTTTGCCTGTGGTCATCATGCAACCGAACGTGGCGGTATTCAAGCGCTAGGTGAGATAGTTGCCCAGAAATTTGGACTACCAGTGACTTTCATCGACATCGATAACCCAGCTTAGTAATTAGAGTTAGTTATTAAATTCAGCCGTTATAAAACCACCTCAGTAGTAACTGAAATATATAGTGTAAGAAAGCCCATAATAGTAAGTAGGTTAATCAAGTTTTAGCCAATGTAGCAATAATGAGGGCATTTCTTACCGTCTATAGTCCAATTGTTAAGTTTTATCGCTCTTTTCTTAACTTAACTTGAATAATCCACTATATAACCGCATATTAGTACTTGAAGAAAGAACGTTTTGTCATGAAACTTCCCATTTATTACAGCTTCCGGTTATGACACTAAAATAATGCTGGTAGTCATTTAAGACTTTATCATGCTACATAAGTGATAAGGCTTTAGACTGCTATCCATTGAAATACTATGTTTGCACTATATATTTTAGCAACATGGTATTTTTTTATTTTTAGTGTCGCGATGATGGTATTAAATCACCTGTTTGATAAAAAGCGACACAAACTATCAAGCTTGGTTATTTTACTTACCCTTATTGCTGGACAAAAAACTTTAGCAGCCAGCTATCCTATTACTAGTGAGTCAAGGTATAGCCAGCCATTAAAGTTAGCATCGTAAAAACAGATGAATGTATTTGCTTAATTAGCAAATGATTACATCAGTATTTTGCACGATGTCTTTGTCTCAATGACTTAATCATGACCTTACCTGTGTTTGACATATAGTTGTTTGGCCACTAGCCATACTTAGTTATCGATGAAGGAATCATCTGATTTATATCCTTCGCGTCGTTGTGCGTCCAGTTTTTAAAATTAATATAAAAATATTATTTGAGAACGCTTTGATAACGCACCGATAGCTGGCTGACGACAAACTACCCCACTAACTCTTAGAGAGAGTACGCTAGTGGCGCTATAGTCAAACAAGATAGAGTGGCATTTTTCCTATTAAAAGGTGCGACTCTATTTAAGATGCGATATCGATATATGTCAATATTATGGTCATATATTTGTACGTGTTTTTGCGGTAAGAAGGATGGCTAAAACTAGGAGACATCCATGCAACGTATTACTTATCGTGTAAAAGTATCTGCGCAAGGGGCCAAACGCCGTATCTCATATTTACTGCGTCCATCTAAACGCCTACTGAACACTAAAAGTAACCTCGTTACATCCGTTAACCCTGTTACTTCAAGTCGTTTTGCCAGAACCAAAAAACTGGCACAAGTTTCTAGTATTGCCCTGCTCTCTTTACCAGCTGAGAGTTTTACTACCATGGATTCACAAGTGCCAACTTATGATCATGTCATGCTGGAGAATACCTTAACCATCGCCGCTGTCCCTGGAGATAGCACTTATTTTGCGACGGATGGTTTTCAGCACGGCTTCGGTTATGACTTGGTACGTACCTATGCTGATGAGCTAGGCGTAGATGTCAATCTAAAAGCCTATGCCAGTGAAAAAGCTGCTCTCAGAGCGGTGAAATCAGGTAATGCTGATATGGCGTTGACGACAGCCAGCACCCAACTCAAAAGCCAGCTAAATTTGTCTTCCGTCAATGTCAGCTGCGGTTATGATGCCAGCTTGACCAAAAACGGTCTACATCCCAAGGTCAGTTGGACTTTCAATTCAGCCAATGATCCGCTATCGCAAAAAGCCAGTTACTTTTTATGCGACAGTATCAAGCTTCAAAACACCCAAAAGCTAGCGGCTTTTTATAATCAAAACTTGCTAAAAGATGCTTATAGTCAGGATCACTTCCAAAGAACGCTTACGGAAAAACTGCCTGATTATCAATCCTCGTTTGAAGAGCAAGCGCGTAACTACAATCACGACTGGGAATTGCTGGTGGCGATGGGTTATCAAGAGTCACATCTGGACGCCAATGCGGTATCGCCAACAGGTGTACGCGGGCTCATGATGCTGACCAACAATACAGCAAAAGCCATGGGCGTCTCAGATCGCGTCGACCCTTATCAAAGCATTGGCGGTGGTGCACGTTACTTAGAGCAAATGAAGTCAGACTTTGCCGATGTACCCAAAACTGACCGTATTTGGTTTGCCCTTGCTGGCTATAATATGGGTCCGAATGCGGTAAAAAGCATTCAACGTAAACTGAGAGCTCAGGGTATTGATGACAAAAGCTGGGCAAATATCTATGCCTACCTTGCTGAAAACAGAGCGTCCAACAGCCGTTATGGGCAAGCGATGCACTACGTTAGCAACATCAGAAGCTATCTTGAGACTATCAAAACTCAGACTGTTTAAGTAATTGTCTTTTAAGTGACTGTTTTTTAGTCTAGTTTTGTCAGCCTTATTGTGTGAGTCTCGTTCTAAAATAGAGTTAGAAAAACCTTTTTGGTAAATTTATTTTAGGATGGAATACACAACAAAAAAAGCGCCTAGCGATATCGTTAGGCGCTTTTTCATTGTTATTTCAATCTTTATAACCGTTTAAAATACGCGGTTAAGGCCATTTAGCGCCGCGACGCGATAGGCTTCTGCCATCGTTGGATAATTAAAGGTCGTATTTACGAAGTACTCAAGCGTATTGTTACACTTCATGACCGCTTGTCCAATATGGATAATCTCTGAGGCATGGTTGCCGTAGCAATGAATCCCCAATATCTCAAGCGTCTCACGGTGGAATAATATCTTTAATACCCCTGTACGCTCACCGATGATCTGGGCGCGAGCGAGATGCTTAAAGAAGGCTTGTCCCACTTCATAAGGTACTTGTTCATCTGTTAGCTCCTGCTCGGTCTTACCGATACTGGAGATTTCTGGAATGGTATAAATACCAGTAGGAACGCTCGATACTGGCTCTGCGTCGCTATCACCAACCATAAAGGCTGCCGCACAGCGACCTTGGTCATAAGCAGCAGAAGCCAGAGATGGCCAGCCAATCACATCGCCAGCTGCATAGATATTTTCGATATCAGTACGGTAGGTATCATCCACTTTTAGCTGACCACGACTATTGGCTTCTAAGCCGATGGCCTCCAAGTTTAAGCCTTCCGTATTACCTGAGCGACCATTAGACCAAAGAATCGCATCAGACTTGATTTTTTTACCACTCTTTAAGTGCAAAATCACACAGTCATCGTGAGTCTCAAGATGATCAATCTCTTCGTTATTGCGAATCAGAACGCCAAATTGTCTAAAGTCATGTGCTAGCGCATCACTGATTTCACTATCTAAGTAGCTGAGCAGCTTGCCCTGATTGTTGATCAAGTCGACTTTATAGCCCAGACCGGTAAAGATAGAGGCGTACTCGCAGCCAATCACCCCAGCACCATAAATGATGATTTTTTTGACCACATAATCCATTTGTAGGATTTTATCCGAATCAAAAACGCGCGGATGATTGAAATCTAAAATCTCAGGACGATAAGGACGGCTACCAACGGTGATGATGGCTTTGTTAAAGGTAACGGTTTCAAAGACATTTTCATCAAGCTCAACACGAATGGTATGCGCATCGGTAAAGCTTGCCCAGCCATGAATCACTTCAATCTGATTGCGCTCATAAAAGCGGGTATGGGTGCTAACTTGATTGCGTATCACTTTACGAGCGTTCGCAAGCACCTTGTTTAGTGGTACTTGATGATACTCCATCGCCTTGGTAAACATAGGATCACGGCGAAAGTTAATCAAGTTAAATACTGATTGGCGTAACGCTTTACTCGGAATCGTGCCGACATGAGTAGAGTTGCCCCCGACTTGCTCACGCGGATCGATAACCACGACTTTTTTGCCTGATTTAGCAAGCTTCATGGCGGCCGCTTCACCAGCGGGACCCGCGCCCAACACCACCGCATCATATTCAAACTGATGCTTATCACCCTTGATACGCTCAGAGTCTCTAGTAAATCCTGACTTTACATCAATACGGGTATCGTCTAGCGGATTAACCAAGTCAGGGTGGTGCATGATGTCATCGGTGACTTGCTCATGCGTTTGTTCGATTTTTTCTTTTTTGTTTTTGTCTGCCGTATGTTCAGGATTTGGCGCTACGCCGCTTTCTTTATTAGATACTTCGGTATGAATGTCTTCACCAGTGTCATTGGTAGCATCGCTAGTATTTTTGCTTCCCATTGTGTCCTCTTTATTTCTTTATTTGTCTGTCTTTAGGCTATGAATGAATCAATGCAAAGATGCGTCAGGGTCATGCTGCTAAGGAGTGCCCACCATACGTTGTGATAGGATATTTTGCAATGTCCAATGCCCTGTCAAGCTTTGTTTGCCTTCATCTATTTGTGGACGTGCACTAATTATATACTCGGTGCCAAGGCTCGGTTTAAAGTCATCGATCCAATCATAAGGAATCTGAAACACGCTGCCATCTTTGCTCGATTTGGCCAACAAGCACTGCATCGGTAACGCTGAAGCGCACGCCACACGATTTGGCATCACAGTAAGCGTTTGCGCTTCACCCAACACAATCGTTGGAACATAACGGGGCTCAGGTACCGGCTCACGTGCAAATGGCGACGTCTGACAAGCACTAAGCAAAGTCGCCGCGCTTAATAACAGGCTGGTAAGTAATAAAGGTGTCTTTCTAGACTTATAAGATGAACTCATAATATTCTCTATATGGTAAAGGCATTGTTTTGAGTGAAATTATTTTAAATGAGACTGTTTTATACAAAATGGTACAAATTATTTTTGTCAACACTAACGTCTTATTAGCCGCCAGCATTAACCAATACGGCGTTTAAGACCCGTCATCTGCAAGATACGTGTGGCAATTTCTTCGACTGACATTTCTGATACGTCTAAGCTAGGAATACCATGAGTGATATATATACCTTGTATCGCCCGCTGCTCTTGCTGGCATTGCTGATAGCTTGAATAACGACTGCCTGCACGGCGTTCTTGACGAATTTTTACCAAGCGATCGGTATCAATGAGCAAGCCAAACAATTTGTCTTTGTGCTCACGCAACGCTTTTGGTAATTGATTGTCGTACAAATCATCTTCGGTCAAAGGATAGTTGGCCGCACGGATACCGAATTGTAAGGCTAGATATAATGACGTTGGGGTTTTGCCTGAGCGTGAGACTCCAACCAGAATAATATCGGCCGCGTCATAATGACGTGTGCGTGCGCCATCGTCATTGTCCAAGGCAAAATGAACCGCGTCAATACGTTCCTTGTAGGTTTCGGAATCGACATCATCGTGTGCATGACCTGAGTGTCCATCTGGCTCCACCCCAGTCTCTTCGGCAACACGACCAATCAAACCCTCGTACATATCTAAGTTACAGCTGGTCGCTGAGTTGATTTTTTCGCGAATTTCAGAGTTAACAATGGTATCGAATACCAAAGGTAACACACCATCGCGTTGATAAGCCATGTTGATTTGCTCAACAGCGTCTTCGGCGCGTTCTAAACTATCGACATAAGGCAGTACACGCGTCTCAAAAGGAACGGAAGCAAACTGACTTAAAATAGCACGTCCAAGAGTCTCAGCCGTAATAGCCGTACCATCAGAGATAAAAAATGCACTTCTTATGGTTTGCGAATTGTCTAAGTTTAACGCATCATGATTTTGTATCGTCGGCTTATTTTGTTCAGATAGATTGCTTGAGTACATAACTTTGATACCTCGGTTGAAACCCTAATATTGGCCTGTGACTGGCTTATTTTTTTGACTGTCTTTTGATCAGTCATCATATTTTAATGATTGATTCAATTATTCGCGCAGGGCGTTTCACTTTTCATTATACGCATAATAGAAGCTCAATAGAAATCAATGTTGTCGGCAAGCGACGACAAACACCCCACTCTTTCTTTCGATATTGTCCTGCACAATTTCGTTTTATTGACTATATAAGTACCCATAATAAGTCCCAATATTATGTCCTATGTATAGTAGTAAAAATCCTAGGAGTATTTTTGGACATATTTTACTCATTTTTAGGGGTTTTGATGACAATTATGGCACCCTATTATTTCGGTAGCATTGACATTTTGGCTCGGCCTTAAAAGTAAAACCGTCAGGCAGCTGACGTAAATTATGTAGCAAACCCGACAATTTGTATCTTTTTGACGAATTTTTTGGTTCTAGGTCTCGAAATTATCCAAATATAGGGGTATAATTGACCGTTATAATCTTTACTAAATAACCTTATTTTCTGGAGTTATCATGGCAGCGCAATCTACAGCACTTGTAATCAATCTTGATCAGCTAGGAAAAGACGACATTGAGATGGTCGGCGGTAAGAACGCCTCATTAGGTGAAATGATCAGCCATTTGTCTGATTTGGGTGTTAGTGTTCCAGGCGGATTTGCCACCACTTCAAATGCATTTAACCGTTTTTTGAACGAAACTGGCTTGCTTGACAAAATCAACAGCGAGCTAAAAACATTAGATGTTAATGATGTAAAAAAACTTGCAGAAACGGGTAAAAAAATTCGTACGTGGATTATTGAGCAAGAGCTGCCAAGCGATCTAGAGCAAGAAGTGCGTCAGTCATTTGAAACCATGAGTGGCGGCGATGACATCGCGGTTGCTGTCCGTTCTTCTGCGACTGCCGAAGATTTGCCAGATGCCTCATTTGCCGGTCAGCAAGAGACTTTCCTAAACATTCGCGGTATTGATAACGTTCTGATTGCCATTAAAGAAGTATTTGCCTCTCTTTATAACGACCGCGCAATCTCTTATCGTGTACATAAAGGTTTTGAGCACGAAGGCGTTGCATTGTCTGCTGCTGTACAGCGCATGGTACGCTCAGAAACTGGCGCAGCCGGTGTGATGTTCACGCTAGATACAGAGAGTGGTTTTGATCAAGTGGTCTTTATCACTTCAAGCTATGGCCTAGGTGAAATGGTCGTACAGGGTGCGGTTAACCCAGATGAATTCTATATCTCTAAGCAATTGCTAGCCAATGGCAAGCCTTCGGTTATTCGCCGTAACCTAGGCAGCAAGCATAAGAAAATGATCTACGGTGATGAAGGCAGTACGACTAAGTCTGTCAAAACCGTTGATGTTGAAAAACAAGATCGCATGCAGTTCTCGCTATCTACCGAAGAGCTGACCTCACTTGCCAAGCAAGCGATGACCATTGAAAAGCATTACGGTCAAGCGATGGATATCGAATGGGCAAAAGACGGTGATACCAATGAAATCTTTATCGTTCAAGCCCGTCCAGAAACCGTAAAAAGCCGCCAAGACAGCAATGTCATGGAACGCTATATCATCAACACAACTGATGCAAAAATCTTGTGTGAAGGCCGCTCAATTGGTCAACGCATTGGTGCGGGTAAAGTACGTATCGTTAGCAACCTAAACGAGATGGACAAAGTACAAGACGGCGACGTCCTCGTATCAGACATGACCGATCCAGATTGGGAACCAGTCATGAAGCGTGCCTCTGCCATCATCACTAACCGTGGTGGTCGTACCTGTCATGCAGCTATTATCGCCCGTGAGCTTGGTGTACCGGCTATCGTCGGTTGTGGTAATGCCACTGAGCTATTGGTTGATGGTCAAGACGTCACTGTTTCTTGTGCCGAAGGTGATACTGGTTTCATTTATGAAAGCCAAATTGACTTTGAAATACAGACCAACTCTGTTGAATCTATGCCAGATCTTGCCTTCAAGATTATGATGAACGTTGGTAATCCAGATCGCGCCTTCTCTTTCACCCAAATGCCGAACGAAGGTATTGGTCTTGCGCGTCTTGAATTCATCATCAACCGTATGATTGGTGTGCATCCAAAAGCCTTGCTAAACATGAACAGCTTGCCACGTGAGATATCACAAGCAATCCAAGAGCGTATCGCTGGTTATGCTTCACCTGTTGACTTTTATGTTGATAAATTGGTCGAAGGCATCTCAACACTAGCAGTTGCCTTTATGGATCAGCCAGTTATCGTTCGTATGTCAGATTTTAAATCAAACGAATACGCTAACTTGCTTGGTGGTAAGTTATACGAGCCGTCAGAAGAAAACCCAATGTTGGGCTTCCGTGGTGCCAGTCGTTATGTCTCTGATAATTTCCGTGATTGCTTTGAGCTTGAGTGTAAAGCCCTAAAGCGCGTACGTGATGAGATGGGTCTGACCAACGTCGAAATTATGATTCCATTCGTCCGTACCGTTGACGAAGCAGCCCAAGTTATTGAGCTACTCGAGAAAAACGGTCTAAAACGTGGTGAGAACGGCCTACGCATCATTATGATGTGTGAGCTACCAACCAACGCGTTATTAGCAGAAGAGTTCTTAGAACACTTCGATGGCTTCTCTATCGGCTCTAACGATTTGACTCAGCTAACGCTTGGTCTTGACCGTGACTCAGGTATCGTCTCGCATCTATTTGATGAGCGTGACCCTGCTGTTAAGAAGTTACTGTCTATGGCGATTGATGCTTGCCGCAAAGCGGGTAAGTATGTCGGTATCTGTGGTCAAGGTCCATCAGACCATCCAGATCTTGCGTTCTGGCTCATGGAGCAAGGTATCAGCTCAGTGTCATTGAACCCTGATTCAGTACTAGATACTTGGTTCTTCTTAGCTGGTGAAGAAGCAAAGTAAGCCGTAATTTAAGTCACAGCGGTAATTCACACAGTCATTGAAGATACAACCATTAGGGTCTATTTGAAAAATCTTGAATAGACCCTAATACTATGTCTTACAGTAGCGACTTAATATATGACTAACTATGCAGGCAATTATGCAGATTTTCTTAGCTCGAAATAACGTACAAGCCGGTCCATATAATTTGGATCAGCTCAATATTATGCTGGCGTCTGGTGAAGTTTTACTGGATGATTTGATTTGGCACGAAGGCTTAGACCAATGGCAGCGAGTTGGTAACTTGACGAACAATCAAGGGGTTTATCAACCTACTAACATCAGCAGCCCTGAGGTTAATGACTCTATCGTCAATAATGTCACCGTGTTTCCCGAAGATACTGAAACCAGTAGCACTAAAGACGGAAAAAGCGTGTCGTTAGACAGACTATATGGTAAGCCTGAACGTCCAAAAGACAATTCCAAAGCAGATATGACCAGCAACCGTCATCACACACCGCATAATAATGTGTCATTAAATAAAACGGCTGCTAATAAGAATATCACAGCCAAAGATAAAGTCGTTGGCGATGTAGTACTAGCCCCGATCATGTCACGCATATTGGCAACTGCGCTCAATGGCTTATTGTACTTGCTAGCCATCTTTCCACTTGGATTAGCGTTAACCAAAATGGATGTAGACTATAGCAAGTTTCAAAATATCCAAGACATGGATGCCGCTTATCAATATTCAATGACGCTGATGGAGAGCCTTCCTAGCAGCACATTGATGATATCGCAAGTCATGGTTTTTGGCTTGTTTGCTTTACAGTTAGTATTTATCACCATGCGTGGTCAATCACTGGGCAAGCTGATTACAGGTATTCGCGTCGTGGATCAAACCACGCATCGTCTGCCTTCTTTTATCAAGCTCATCGGCACACGTACTTTGCTATTATTCATTATTTACAACTTACTGTTTTCATTCACCAGCTTTTTAGGTTTTGTGATTGTCGCCATTCATTATTATATGGCCTCAAAAAGCCCTGAAAATATCGGCTGGCATGACAAGCTTGCCAAGACGTTGGTGGTAAAAGCAGATAGCAGTCAATTGGTAAAACAGCCCAAAGTAAAATAGCAACGTTTTGAGCGTTTTATCAAAACTAAGTCTTAGATGATGTTAAAAAAGTAGCGTTTCATCGTGGCTTTTTATTAATACAGATCATTGATACAGAGAAATTTACTGTTTTCATGTTTTTATTGGCAGCTACGCAACGATTAACCTTTGTGTTAATCGTTGCGTACTGTTATAATACGGCGCTTTATAAACTAAGCTTTTTTCCTATTATATTTTGTTATATTTGATGGGAATACAGCTTACCTTATAAATCTCCTTGCTATTAACATAGGGTTAATAGCTACTAATCCGTAAGGAGTCATAATGCGACATTACGAACTGGTGTTAATTGTACACCCAGACCAAAGCGACCAAGTGGTCGGCATGGTTGAACGCTATATCAAGTTAGTTCAAGACAACAACGGTGTTATCCATCGTTTAGAAGATTGGGGCCGTCGTCAACTGGCTTACCCAATCAACAAGATTCACAAAGCTCATTACGTTCTTTTCAACATTGAAACTGACGGTGAGACTTTAGCTGAGCTTGAAGAATTATTCCGTTATAACGACGCGATCATTCGTAGTCTAGTTATGCGCCGTGACGACGCTGTCACTGAAGAGTCGCAGTTAGCCAAGAATGCCGATGAAAAACGCGCACGCAAAGCAACTACTCGTCGTCCAGACAGTCGTGAAAACGATAATGACGACAACGACAACAGTGAAGACTAATTAAAGGAGAATACTCATGGCACGTTTCTATCGCCGTCGCAAATTCTGCCGTTTCACTGCTGAAGGCATCACTCACATCGATTATAAAGATGTTGAATTGCTAAAACAGTATATCAGTGATAATGGTAAAATCGTACCAAGCCGCATTACCGGTACATCTACTAAATATCAGCGTCAACTAGCTACTGCTATCAAGCAAGCTCGTTACTTATCGCTACTTCCATACACTGATAACCATCAGGGTTAACCGTTAACTAGGAATGACTCATGCAAATTATTTTGTTACAGCGTATCGTCAACCTTGGTAAACTCGGTGAAACTGTCGATGTAAAACCAGGTTACGGACGTAACTTTCTTATCCCATTGGGCAAAGCTCTACCTGCTAATAAAGCTAACATTGAAAAGTTCGAAACACGTCGTGCCGAACTCGAAGCTGAAGAAGCGAAAGAAGTAGCTGTTGCTCAAGAACGTGCTGATGCATTGACTGACGTTAATGTTATCATGCGTGCTAAATCAGGTGACGAAGGCAAGCTATTCGGCTCTATCGGTACTCGCGATATCGCTGAAGCATTGACTAACTCAGGTCTAGAAGTAGACCGTGCTGAAATCAAGCTACCTGAAGGCACACTACGTCAAGTGGGCGAATATAATGTTGATATTCAACTACATCATGACGTTACTGCTAGCATCTTAGTCACTATCCTATCTGAAGATGGCGATGACCAAGATACAGCTGAAGAAGCTACAGACGAGAATGACAACTATTCTGAAGAGTAATCTTTGAAATAGTTAGACTCAGTCTATAAAAAGCCAGCAACCTTGTGTTGCTGGCTTTTTTTATGTCAATTCATTCAGCGCACACATCGGCTGAATCTCTTAATCCAATGACTCAGCCAACACTTCATAGATCCTAGCATCTGATGCTTGTGCGACATTGAAACGCATAAAATGTTCAGCGTTCTGAGCTTGACTAAAGACATTGCCCGGAGCCAATAACACGCCCTTTGCTAAGCAAGCGTTAGCCAATTTAGCCGCGTTGTTGCCATCAGGTAGCTGACACCAAAGGAACATGCCAGCTTGTGGTAATACACAGGGCACTATACCCAATTTAGCCAATCGCGGTAACGTTTGTGAGCGTGCTTTTGCCAAGCGTAGATGCATAGCATTCATATGTTTGCGGTAACCACTATCTGTCAATGCAGATAAAACCACTGCTGCCGCCAGCTGCCCACCACCAAAACCTGTGGCTATTTTTAAGTCTAATAGACTCTCTACCCAAGCAGTTGGTGCTGCAATATAACCGCAGCGCAATGATGCAGATAAGGTTTTAGAAAAGCTACCGATATAGAATACTTGCGATAAACCATCTAATGCTGCCAACCTAGTTGCTGGAGTAACCTCAAAGTCCGCAAAAATGTCATCTTCAATGATATATAACCCAGCAGATTGTGCCAGTTGCAACACTTTATAGGCTGTGGCTGGTGACAACGTAGCGCCCGTAGGGTTATGTATCGCGGCATTGGTTATATAAAGGCGCGGCTTATGCTCATCTAATACTGCAGCGAATACATCAACATCCGGCCCAGTAGAGGTGTAAGGTACTCCTACCACCTTTACCCGATGTGCTTTTAATAACGCATGAAAATTAAAGTAACAAGGATCATCTACGACTACGGTATCACCTGGTGTCAATAAAAAACGACAAATCAAATCTATGGCCTGTGTACCAGACTCAGTCAACATGACCTGCGACGGTTCCGCGTTTATCCCCAAACCTACCATACGCCTAGTAAGTAGTTGGCGCAATTCTAATAATCCCAATGGCGTGGCATACTCGCTCATCACACTCGCACTGCCCTTCGCCACACTACGCAATCCGCGACGCATACCTTCTTCATATAGCCAGTCAGGCGGTAACCAGCCACATCCTGGCTTTAAAGCATTATCAGAAGTTTCAAGCGATTGCCTCGACACCCATAACGGATCTACGGCTCGATCAAGCTTTGGAGCAATATCTGCCAAGGATAGTGGTGGCGTAGACTCGGCAACGTAAAAGCCAGCACCTGGACGCGAGTATATAATCCCATCAGCTTGCAGCCGCTCATAAGATTCTACGACTGTCGACGGTGAAAAACCGTGATTTTTAGCAGCAGCGCGTACTGAGGGTAAACGTGTACCGGGCATGTAGATGACAGTAGCAATCTTTGCTTTTACATCCGCTATTACCATCTCAATACGAGTTGATCCAATTTTCATATCTCTATTCTCTACCATGCCATTATTTATGCTTTACCAAGTCATGCTTCGCCGAAAAATTTATTATGCTTGGCTACCGTGAGTTGGCTCAAAGTCAGATAAATCTAAAATAGCATTTATCTGGTTTCAATGATCAAACATAGTGATACCAGCCTACCTTTAGTAAATACGCTTAATACTGTATGGGTCATTGACACCAAACAGTTCGGCATAATTGTACTGTATTGTACGTAGATAACCTACCAAACATTTGCTTTAATCAACGTATCAAAAATACAGTGGTAGGTTTATGAAAAACACAACTCAAGGTTGGATGAATGGATTTATCGGTGTCGTTATCTTTGCAGGCTCTTTGCCAGCTACTCGCTTAGCAGTAATGGGGTTTGATCCTCTATTTTTGACTGGAACGCGTGCGACGTTAGCCGCGTTGCTCGCTATCGCCGTCTTAATAATATTCAAACAGCACCCACCCACCAAGGCTGACCTACCCTCTCTAAGTGTTGTCGCTCTAGGTGTGGTCATTGGTTTTCCTTTACTAAGCGCACTGGCTTTACAGCATGTCACCTCGGCACACGCCATTGTATTCTTAGGAATATTACCGCTATTCACTGCTATATTTGCCGTTTGGCGCGGTGATGAACGCCCACCCGCTTTATTTTGGTTATTTGCCCTGTTAGGTAGCACCTTTGTCGCTGGTTACGCGGCTATGAGCAGTAGTCATACGCCTTTGTTGGGAGGCTTGCTAATGCTAGGCGCTGTCATCGCTTGTGCTCTAGGTTATGCAGAAGGCGCACGGTTATCACGCACTCTTGGCAGCTGGCAGGTGATTAGTTGGGCTTTGGTTTTATCATTACCAATGCTACTTCCCGTCACGTGGCTAACGTGGCCAAAGACATTCACAGACATCAACATTACCGCTTGGGCAGGATTATTCTATGTGTCTTTGTTCAGTATGTTTATCGGCTTTTTGTTTTGGTATCGTGGATTGGCATTAGGGGGTATTGCTGCTGTTGGGCAATTACAGTTGCTACAGCCTTTTATGGGTCTTATGCTGGCGGCAGGATTACTACATGAGACCGTTAGTCTTGGCATGGTAATAAGTACATTGGGGGCATTAGCTTGTGTGCTCGGCGCGAAAAAATTTGCGATGTAGGCAGCTTTTATTTATGAAAACCAATCGTTCACTGTTAAAAATCAGATAACATAGAGACCCCTATATGCTTAAGTTTGTATGCTCAATCACTTACTATTGCACCCACTTTTATAATGATATGTTTCAGCAACAAATAAGCTAAAAAACATATACTTAACAATAAGATACTCCTTATTAAAGCCTCTTTATTATTACTAATTATGTTGGTATTATTATTTTATCTTTTTATAAATGAGATAGAACTATATGATAAGCACTGACGATAAATTAATCTGCACACAAGGTAATGACTTTTATTTAGAAGGCGAAGTCTATACTGTAGGTAGAATCGTTAACAATAAGTATTTTCAGTTGCTAACCGGTAGCAACGATGATCATTGGTATGCCACTTTAGGTGACCAAGGGATTTATGTAAGCTTCGACTCTATGACTGCTCAAAGCAGCAAGGCTTGGTTTGATAAAATAGCTTAGTAAAATCCTTATTCCCGTATTTATATATTTTGCCTAAGAAAATTTGTATACGCCTGTCATGCCTTTATAGCCATTTTTTTACTTCCTCAATGACTGTATTCACTCTGTTAGAGAGCGCATGCTGCCGTCTTAACGCAAGGTATAGCGTCTCGCTAACGGCAACTGGCAGATAATGACTGTTGATAAGCTCAGGCTTTGGATAAGCTGCCACTGCATGCGCTGGTAAAACAGTAAAGCCAATTCCCTTACTGACCGGCTCTAAAATTAGACCAATTTGATTAGAAAAGCCTTTTTTCTCAAAATCATTGATATGCTGGAATTGCTCATAATTGGCAGTCAGTAGCATGCCTGCATGATGGGCACCGTCTGGATGATCGATAAAGCCAAGCTCAGTGAGCTGCTCCCAGCTAGGCCCTACCGTGCTCGCTGGCGTCACCAGTATCAACGCTTCTTGCGCCATAGGCTGGCAACTGACTGTCTCATCATCTGAGATATCCGTCATAAAACCAATATCAATCTCGTGATTGGCAAGTGCTCGTTCGATATCAGAATTGGGTGCAAAGCGATAATCAATCACCAATTTTGGATGCTGCTGCTGTAGCGTCAACAGCTTTGGATATAGCTTAAGTCCGACACTTCCCGGTGACATCAACCGTACCAATCCTTCATAAGGTGGATCCTCGCCAATTCGCTGCTCCAGATTGGATAAGCGCTGCAATATATACCCTGCCTCCCCATAGAGCTGCTCACCTGCATTGGTCAATGAGAACTGCTTTCCTTGACGAATCAACAAGTCCGTATCCAACTGCTCCTCTAACTTACGTATGTGCTGGCTCACACCAGACTGCGTCATATATAGACGTTCAGCCGTACGCGTAAAGTGACCAACTTCTGCGAGCGTACAGAAAGTACGCAACCATGTGGTATTAATCATTACATTTCATACTTATTTATATAATATTTGATAATTTTACATAATGACGGTGCGTTTGTATACTGGCCTCACGTTAAACAAGAGTACAGCAAACAGGAGCACAAGCTATGAACAACGTTTATCCAAGAAGCTTTTCGCACATCGGTCTGTCAGTCCCTGATTTGGACGCTGCCGTAAAATTCTATACTGAAGTGATGGGTTGGTACACCATCATGGAACCAACTGAGATTGTCGAAGATGACAGTCCGATTGGTGAAATGTGTACTGAAGTATTCGGTTCTGGTTGGGGTAGCTTCCGTATTGCGCACCTATCTACTGGTGACCGTATCGGTGTTGAGATTTTTGAATTTAAAAGTCAAGAAGATCCTGAAAACAATTTTGAATACTGGAAAACAGGTATTTTTCACTTCTGTGTTCAAGATCCAAATGTTGAAGAGCTGGCTGAGCGTATGGTTGCAGCAGGTGGCAAAAAGCGTATGGAAAAACCACGCTACTACTACCCTGGCGAAAAACCTTACCGCATGATTTATATGGAAGATCCGTTCGGCAACATCGTCGAGATATACAGCCATAGCTACGAGCTTATCTATAGCGAAGGCGCATACTAAGTTCAGTATAAATTTGGCTTATATCCGACTGAAAAACCAATAGCGTACTCATGACCTGAGTGCGCTATTTTTATTTGCGTGCGTTGTCTATCAGTAATCTACTTATGCTCAGTTGCCTTGCGCTCACTTTAAACTATAGTCAAAATACCTCAAAAACGCTACGATACTGCTGATATATCGATATTACTTTTCACTGACTATACTTTAACCGTGTAGCACTGAAGCAATCGTTTACGTAAAAGATGAATGCAGATGATGGCTTTCCACTTATTGAAAATATAAAAATACATCGGCATAAAAAATCCCAGCACAAGGCTGGGATTTTTAGCAAATATCTAAAGCGTGTTAATCATTAGAGTCTACGATTTTTGGTGGACCTGTAAGTAGGTCTTCATCACGGAATTCATTAGCAGAATTGTGCTCTGCTGACTCCTCAGTCGTGAACCATTGCTGATTACGATACAGTATCAAACGATCTCGGCTCAATCCACGTAGCAATGAATACATCATCACAACGATCACAATAGCAAAAGGAAAGCCCGAAACAATAGAGGCCGCTTGCAGTGCACTTAAACCACCTGCTGCCAATAATACAGCGGCGATAACGCCTTCAGCACCTGCCCAAAATAAACGTTGAATCTTTGGTGGATTGGTATCGCCACCTGAGGTCAGCATATCAATAACAAAACTGGCTGAATCTGATGAGGTCACAAACCACAGTACAATCATGACTACAATGAGTAGGTTGACCGCCTCTGTTAGTGGATAAGACTCCATTAACTTAAAGATAGCACTACCGGTATCTGCTTTAACGGCTTCGATAAGACCCGGACTGACAAGGTTAGGATCTGCCGCTGCCATCAGCTCCATATTCACCGCAGAACCACCAAAGGCGGTAAACCACAAGAATAGAATCGTGATAGGAATTAATAAAACCCCTAATATGAACTCACGGATGGTGCGACCTCGAGAGATACGGGCAACAAACACCCCAACAAATGGTGACCAACTAATCCACCATGCCCAATAAAAAATCGTCCATGAGGATTGCCAGTTTTCCTCTCCACTATAAGACTCTGTCCAAAGACCTAGTGGCACAATTTCATGCAAATAGTTACCGATATTTTCTACAAAGCTATTAAAGATGAACTGAGTAGGCCCGAAGATAATCACAAAACTGAGCAATATCACCGTGAAGAATATATTGGTATCACTAAGACGCTTAATGCCTTTATCTAGTCCCATGAACAAGGATAACCCTGCTAGCATAGTGATAAAGCCGATCAAAATAATCTGCACCGTAATATTATTGGGCACACCAAACAGTGTCTCAAGACCAGAGTTAATCTGTAAAACACCAAGACCTAACGTGGTCACTACCCCAAACATCGTACCAAATACGGCAAGCGTATCGACCGTGTGACCCCAACCACCGTAGATTTTTTTACCCAATATTGGATACAGGGTGGAGCGGATAGCCAATGGCAACCCTACTCGATAATGAAAATAAGCCAAGGATAGCGCGACCATGCCATAAAGCGCCCATACATGTAGACCATAATGTAGGAACGAGATGTTCATCGCCTGCTTAGCAGCGGCGACTGTTTCCGCCTCGCCTAATGGTGGAGCCATGAAATGATACAGCGGCTCGGCTGTGCCCCAATAGAGCAGTCCAATACCGATACCTGCTGAAAACAGCATACCAATCCAAGAAACCAGATTGTACTCTGGTCTCTCATTCTGATGACCGAGCCTGATATCGCCATAACGGCTAAATATCATATAAATACTCATGACCAACGTTAAATTGACCACCACAATAAAGAACCAGCCAAAGCGTAAAGAGACAAATGCTTTTGCTTGGTTAAATACCACTTCTGCTTGTTCGTTGAATAATGCCCCAAAGATAATGAAGGCAAGTATCAAAATCGCTGAAGTCAAAAATACAGGTTTACTTACCCGCGGAAAAGGGCCTAATCGGCCAACTTTTACATGATCCATAAGTATATCCCCAAAAAAAGTGCGTAACCATACCAAGGTATGAACGAATTATCAAATATAACGCTTTGTAAACACTGCCAAATGTATAGAAATGGTAGTAACACTTCGGTACTAATTTTCAACAATTCGAATTTAGACTGAATAAATTTAAATATCTTTATCCAATAAAGAAGCCCCAATTTACGAATAAATTAGGGCTCCTATTAAAACAGCTCACATGACTATTTTACTTATTAGTCACCTTTCACTATCTTGGGTGGCCCTTTTAGCAAATGCTCATCAACGAATTCGTTCGCTGAATTATGGTCTGCTGATTCATCTGTGATGAATTGCTGCTGCGCTCGATATAGAATCAAGCGATCGCGACTAAGACCACGTAACAATGCATACATCATAACGAAAATCACTAAGGCAAATGGCAGTCCTGCTACGATAGCCGCCGCTTGTAAGGCAGACAGTCCACCAGCCGCCAGCAAGATAGCTGCGATAACGCCTTCTGTGGTTGCCCAAAACAAGCGCTGTATTTTTGGTGGATTGGTATCGCCACCAGCAGTCAACATGTCAATGACAAAACTGGCTGAGTCTGATGAGGTTACGAACCACAGCATAATCATCACTACAATCAGTAGCGTAATTGGTTTTGCCAATGGATAGTACTCAACCAATTTAAAGATCGCACTACCAGTATCCGCTTGTACCGCTTCAACCAATCCTGGACTGATACCGGACACAGCAGAGGCAAGCTCCATGTGAACAGCAACGCCGCCAAAGGTCGTAAACCAGAAAAACAAAATCATCATAGGAATGAGTAGCACACCAAGTACAAACTCTCTAATCGTACGACCACGAGAGATGCGGGCAATAAAGATACCAACAAATGGTGCCCAGCTAACCCACCATGCCCAATAAAATATCGTCCAACCACTCTGCCAGTCTGTTCCACTATAAGACTCGCCCCACGTACCTAAAGGAACAATCACCGTCAGATAGTTGCCGATGTTTTCAATAAAACTATCAAAGATGAAAAGTGTCGGCCCTAAAATAACCATAAACGCCAATAAGACGATGGTAAAACCAATATTGATATCACTAAGTCGTTTAATACCTTTATCTAGACCCATCAAGACCGAAGCCGCTGCAAGCGCTGTAATGAAAGCGATCAAGCCAAACTGAACCGTAAGACTGTTAGGCGTACCAAACAGCTTTTCGAGTCCAGAATTGATCTGCATCACCCCAAGCCCGAGCGAGGTGACCACACCAAACATCGTACCAAACACTGCCAAGATATCGACAGTATGTCCCCATCGGCCGTAAATTCTTTTGCCGAGCAAAGGATACAAGGTTGATCGAATCGATAAAGGCAAGCCACGACGGAAATGGAAATAGGCTAAAGACAGCGCCACAATCGTATAAATGGCCCAAGCGTGTAATCCCCAATGCATAAATGAGATATTCATCGCTTGCTTTGCAGCTGCTACCGTTTCGGCCTCGCCCATTGGTGGTGCCATAAAGTGATACAACGGCTCCGCTGTACCCCAGTAGACTAGACCAATACCAATACCTGCAGAAAACAACATACCAATCCACGAAAACAGATTGTATTGTGGTCGCTCTGTTTGATTGCCTAGCCGAATATCACCATAGCGACTCATTGCTAAGTAAATACAGAGGGCAAGCGCTGTATTGACTAGGATAATAAAAAGCCAACCGAACTTGTCAGTAATAAAATTTTGTAAAAAACTAAAGAGCGCACCTGCCGTTTCCGTAAACAAAGCGCCAAAAATAATAAATCCGACAATTAACAACGTCGATGTTATAAACACAGGTTTACTCACCCGTGGAAAAGGTCCTAATCTGCCTACTTTTACTTCTTCCATGTGCAAGTCTCAAAATTCAAGGAACATTACCTTAACAAAATAGGCCTTAACTATCAATCAATTACAAAATAAAACTTGATAAAACCTTTAATTTACTCTAAAAGACTTAACAATTTTTTTTAGAATAACTACATAAATATAAAATCAAAATTGGTTTTGTTACGATATTACTTAGGCAGTAGTCTAAGTAATTGCCCCCCATTACCATCTTCCAATGCCCACACTTGCCCATCTACTGCCAGCACACTGCGGATACGTTCGCCCATATCGTAGCGATAGTGTTCAGTAGCGGTATTGCCTTCATCGAAGCCGACTACGATAAGTGCTTTAGAAGATAAGCCACTAATCAGCGCATTGCCTTGCCAACTAGGAAAGTCATTATGACTACCCGCCGCGTATATGCTGATGGAAGATGGAGATATGACTGGCGTCCAAGTAATTTTGGGTGCAGCAAACTCAGGCTTGGTGTCATGATCAGGGATATCAAGACCTGAGTAATTGCGTCCATTGGACACAACTGGCCAGCCATAATTATTACCTTTTTCGATGAGATTGAATTCATCGCCGCCTCTTGGTCCCATTTCATGTGCCCAAAGCTGTCCACTGTCATCAAATGTCATGCCAAGCACATTACGATGACCTATCGTCCAAAACTGCTTGGCGATGTCATTCGTATTGTCCAAAAATGGATTGTCTGCTGGGATAGCGCCGTCAGCATTTAGGCGTATAATTTTACCCAAGTTGACACTCATATCTTGTGCTGGGGTTTTTTCTTGGCGCTCGCCTGAGCTGATATATAGATAGCGTCCATCAGGTGAAAACAGCAAGCGATGGCTATAGTGTCCTTGCCCTTTTACTTTTGGAGATTGCTCCCAGATTGGCATAATGGCTTGTAACGTTGGCGTATCTGTCTCTAGTCCTGAGAGCGTTGCCTTAATGACTTTAGCACCAAATGTATTGCTGTCAACTCCCGTTCCTGCTTCCACATAGCTGAGATACACTGTATTAGACGTAGCAAAATCTGGTGCTACTATGATGTCTCCCAATCCACCTTGGCCACCATAAGCGACTTCGGGAACACCCTCGACCCTCGTTTTGGCACCCGTCGCGGTATCTACAATGAACAGCTCGCCTGTTTTTTGTGTCACCAGCAATCTAGGAGATTTGCTATCTGTACTTGGTAATGCAGCCATAGCCCAAGGCTCATCAAAGGTTGCAATCTCGGCAGTAGTAAAGTCAGGCTTGTCTACGCTGACTTGAGCATCACTAACTTTTACATCGGCTTCAGAGGTTTGCGTCTCTTTGGATTCTGCAGCATCGGGGCTAGTATTTACCGATGAAGGATTGGAGCAAGCCGAGGTGCTGAACAATAAAGCTGCGATGATTAATGGCGATGTCAAAGGTTTGCCTAGACGTTCAATATTGGTTGTCATCATTTTTCCTCTTTATCCAATTTGCACTTATGTTATTAGGGTCTGTTGAACATTCAAATATTAGGACTGCTGATCGCTAAAATTGCCCCAAACTAGGCGTAAACCGATGATAATGTCGAGACCTTAGCTAGGTTTGCAACAACATTTGGGGTGATTTTAGCATCAGCCTTTCAGGGCAGGACTATTTTTTGCCAATACATGGCGAAATTGTCTAACCTAGAACGACTAGGCATCAAAAATTTCACTGCGTATTGTCTAAAAAATAGCCACTGCCAGTTCCATGTTTGAATGTTCAACAGACCCTAGTCACTTATTTATAGCATAGTCCTGATATTTAAATAGTAAAAGAATGGTAGCGCAAAACGCGCCCCTAAACGTAAAAGCCCCTTATCTACGCTCGCAGATAAGGGGTTGAGTTTGAGAGTATAGTTAGCTCATAAAAACTTCAATGCTAGATTGATTAGCTCATTCTTAGCTTATCAAAGGTCAGCTTGTCATCAGAGCCAACATCGACTTTGATGATATCACCAGCGACAAAATCACCAGATAATAACTTCAATGACAATGGATTTTCAATCTCTTGCTGAATGGCACGTTTGAGCGGACGCGCACCATACACAGGATCATAACCGACCGCGACCAACTTATTCATCGCATCCGCTGATAGCTCGATATCCATCTCACGCTCATGCAAGCGCTGACGCAAACGATCCAGTTGGATAGTAGCAATACCTGCCATTTGTGACATACCAAGCGGATGGAAGACCACAATCTCATCGATACGGTTGACGAACTCTGGGCGGAAATGCTGACCAACTGAGTCCATGACCTCCGCTTTGATATCCTCGTAGCTTTCACCGACCATTTCTTGGATTTTATGCGAACCCAAGTTGCTGGTCATAATAATCACGGTATTTTTGAAATCTACCACACGACCTTGTGAATCCGTCAAACGCCCATCGTCCAATACTTGTAGCAAGATATTGAACACATCAGGATGCGCTTTTTCGACTTCATCGAACAATATGACACTATAAGGCTTACGGCGAACAGCTTCAGTCAACGCACCGCCTTCTTCGTAGCCAACGTAACCTGGAGGCGCACCAACCAATCGACTGACACTGTGTTTCTCCATGTATTCACTCATGTCGATACGCACTATCGAATCTTCACTGTCAAACAAGAAGTTTGCCAATGATTTGGTCAGCTCAGTCTTACCGACACCCGTAGGTCCAAGGAATAAGAATGAGCCAGAAGGACGATTGGGATCAGACAAGCCAGCACGGCTACGGCGTACTGCATTTGCTACCGCTTCAACTGCTTCATCTTGACCGATGACCCGCTCATGGAGTTTCTCTTCCATTGCCAGCATTTTTTCACGCTCGCCCTGCATCATTTTGTTGACTGGAATACCAGTCGCGGCCGCAACCACTTCTGCAATCTCGTTGTCTGTGACTTTATTACGTAGCAGTTTTACCCCACTACCTTCGCCTATCTGCTCTTTTTGTTCTGCCAAGTCAGACTCAGTGATACGGCGCTCTAGCTGCGGAATGGTTTCGTATTGCAGCTTGCTCATGGTCTCATAATCGCCTTCACGACTGGCTTTGTCATACGCAATACGGGCTTTATCCAGCTCGTCTTTTAGCTGCTGACTACCTTTGACCAGTGCTTTTTCTGCTTGCCAAATTTCATTGAGATCAGCGTATTCTTTTTCTAGCTCTTCAATTTGTGCATTGAGTGCTTTACGCTCTGCTTGCGCACCTGCATCTTCTTCGTTTTTGAGCACTTCACGCTGCATTTTTAGCTGAATCAAACGGCTATCAAGCTTACCTAACGATTCAGGCTTGCTGTCCATCTCCATCCGCAAGCGACTCGCGGCTTCGTCGATTAAGTCAATCGCCTTGTCTGGCAACTTGCGATCAGTGATATAACGGTGACTCATCCGCGCAGCAGCAATAATGGCGCTGTCTTGAATATCAACCCCATGATGCAGCTCATAGCGCTCTTTGAGACCTCGCAAAATTGCAATGGTGTCTTCAACCGTTGGCTCATCGACCAACACTTTTTGGAAACGACGCTCAAGTGCCGCATCTTTTTCGATGTACTTGCGATACTCATCTAGTGTCGTCGCTCCGACACAGTGTAGCTCACCGCGTGCCAATGCTGGTTTGAGCATGTTGCCTGCGTCCATCGCCCCTTCAGACTTACCCGCACCAACCATCGTATGCAGCTCATCGATGAATAAGATGACGTTGCCTTCTTGCTTGGCCAAATCGCTCAATACGCTTTTGAGGCGTTCCTCAAATTCACCGCGGAATTTTGCACCAGCGATTAGCGCGCCTAAGTCTAATGACAACACTTCTTTACGACGTAGACCTTCTGGCACATCACCATTAATGATTTTTTGCGCTAAGCCTTCGACGATAGCCGTCTTACCAACACCCGGCTCACCAATGAGCACAGGGTTATTTTTGGTACGGCGTGACAGCACCTGAATGGTACGGCGAATCTCTTCATCACGACCGATAACTGGATCTAGCTTTCCAAGCTCCGCCTGCTCGGTCAAGTTGATGGTGTATTTATTTAATGCATCACGCTGATCTTCTGCGTTTTGGTTATTCACCGTATCATCACCGCGTAGCTGCTCAATCACGACTTTTAGTTTGTTTGCCGTCACGCCAGCGCTTTCGAATATCTTTTTGGTTTCGCCTTGTTCAGCGAGTGCCAACATCACCCATTCAGTGGCGATGAAATCGTCGCCTTCTTTTTGCGCTTGCCGATCGGCCAAGTTCAAGATTTTGACTGAATTTGGGTTTAAGTTAACGTCACCTGTCGGCTCCGAAATGGTCGCTTGATTGTCCAATGCCTTTGCGACACCGTTCTTTAACGCTGGAATAGACGCACCTGCTTGTTGGCAGATAGACAAATTAGATCCATCTTGCAGCAATATGGCAAGCAGATGCACAGGATCGATACCTGTATGATCGCGACCTAGGGCTAGGCTTTGTGCTTCTTGAATAGCGGATTGCAGTTTTTGGGTAAATTTCTCAAATCTCATATTCACATCCTTTTATAATTAGTATTTACAGCAGATGCTTTATAGTCTAGCGACTACTGTTATCTGTCATTTATATAAGGTATATATGTTCTTATTTCAAGCCAATTATCAAATAAAACCTTACTATAAGCAATGATATTTAGCTTTGACTATTGATTAATATCATTTAAGTGTATTTTTAAGAGGGATTAAAAGGTATGAAGAGGAAAGCAGTGCTATAAAAAAGCGAGCAGAAGGCCAGTAAAAGTACGACAAAGAATAGAATAAGCGAGTCTGACACCCTATCTGATTGATATAGAATTAAGCCGTATCATTGGAAATTCAATCGCTTTACTCTACGATTTCAATCATGGTGCCTACTTTGACTGCAGCCATGATTTCATCCATCTCATCGTCGGTCACGGCGATACAACCATCCGTCCAGTCGCGTTTTTGATTGAGCCATGCTAAATGACCAAAGCCATTCATCTGACCATGAATCATAATATCACCGCCCGGATTGACACCAAGTGATTTGGCTTGCGCTTTATCAGCCGCATTTGGATAACTAATATGAATGGAGCGATGGGCAATAGAGTTTTCATTTTTATAATCTAAAGTATAGTTGCCTATGGGTGTACGTTCATCGCCTTGTTGCTGCTTGTGTCCTATCGGGCTGTCACCCAATGCAATATGATAAGTACGAATCACATCATCGCCGCTCAATAATTGCAAACGACGTTCAGATTTATCGACAAAGACTTTATCAATAATAACGTTATTAGCAATGGGTTGCTTTTTTTCTACAATATGCTTAACCGCAGCAATGGCACTAGTGCTAATAATAGCAGCAAGGCTAATTCCTATTGCAATCAGTAACCAATTTGCACGCTTGCTAGCATGTGGAAGAAAAAATGACATAGGCTTTAATCCTTATAACCAACGCTCAATAATAGTGAGTCATAATATATCAAAGCACCATGCCAATTTTTGTGAAAACTTCGTGAATCACATCGCAAAAATCTTATTTTTTATAAGAAACTAATATCATTAGACCATACGAATGGCACCATCAAGACGAATGACTTCACCATTTAGGTAGGCATTATCAATAATATGGTTGACCAGTTTGGCAAATTCATTAGGATCACCCAAACGTTTGGGATAAGGCACGCCAGACTCTAATTGCTCACGCGCCTTTTCAGGAATCGAATCCATCATTGGTGTGGCAAAAATACCGGGCGCAATAGTCATCACTCGAATGCCGTGACGTGCCAGCTCACGAGCCAGTGGCAACATCATACCGACGACGCCAGCTTTGGACGATGCATAACTTGCCTGCCCCATTTGCCCGTCAAAGGCCGCAATAGACGCAGTATTAATAATAATACCTTGATCTATGTTCTTTTCTACGTTATTGGCATTAGCCACTCTTTTGGCAATACTAGACGCGACTAAGCGCGCTACGTTAAATGAACCGACCAGATTAATATTAACCCCGCGGCTAAAAGCCTCAAGATCTGCTGAATTGTTTTCGCGATCTAGCAGCTTTTGTACGACAGCGATACCTGCGCAATTAATCGAGCCGTGGATAGCGCCGAACGCTTCTTCAGCAACAGCAACAGCCGCTTGCACCTCCTCACCACTGGTGACATCACAACGTACAAAACGTGCGTTATCTCCCAGCTCGTTGACCAATGCTTGTCCAGCTGATTCATTCAAGTCAGCGATGACGACATTACCGCCTTGAGCGACTAGCGCACGAACCACTGCTTCGCCTAAACCTGATGCACCACCTGTGACCAAAAAGCTGTTTTTTTGAATTTGCATGAATTTTCCTTAATTATTTATTATTTGATATTTTCAGTGTCAGTCTATGTTAATCAGCTTATGTTAAATAGCCTCATCATAAAGAATCTCTATTTTAACGAAATACTATCTAGGGCGTGTCATCATTTAGATTGTGAGGCTTAAAATGAGGAAAATTGCAGCCAAACAAGGAAGAAATTGCCGTAAATATGAACATATTGACAAGATTTCTGACGATGTTTGGCTAAATTTAGCCATTTTAAGACCACTAAATGTATTCATGTGCTAATTGATGACGCGCCCTAATACTATATATTGCAAAACGCCCTTATCCGGCAGATAGACTGCGCAGCAAGAAGCGTTGAATCTTACCACTTGGGGTTTTTGGTAGTTCGCTCACGAACTCGACCTCACGCGGATAAGCATGAGTCGATAGACGCTTGCGCACCAAATCTTTAATTTGCTGAGCGATTTCTTCAGAGCCTTCGATGCCATCTTTTAACACCACATAAGACTTGATTGTATGTCCACGCACTTCATCTGGCACGCCAACTGCTGCTGATTCTGCAACCGCTTCATGCTCTAATACGGTATTTTCGACATCGGTAGGTCCTACACGGTAACCTGCGGTAATAATGATGTCATCATCACGTCCTGAGAACCAATAGCTACCGTCACTATGACGCTCAACCACATCGCCTGTTAAGTAATAATCATCTGCAAAGGCTTGCTTCTCATTCCAGCTGTACCCTTGGAAATAAAACGCGGGCGACTGACTGACCACAACGGCTAATTGCCCTTGCTCACCATCCGGCAGCACGTTCATATCGTCATCTAATACCACTAACGTATGACCTGGTAACGCCATACCCATAGAGCCAACTGGACATTCATGTGCCAGTGCATGATGAGCACAGCACGTCATGCCTGTTTCTGTTTGCCCATATTGGTCTTTCACTTGACACGTCAGATAGGTTTCTACCCAGCTTACGACTTCGGTATTGAGCGTTTCCCCTGCTGAGTTGGCACAGCGTAGAGATAACTTGGCATTGGTATCCTTATGAGCGTCTTCATCAACATTGTCGAAAATGCCGCTAGATTTCATCATTCGGAAGGCGGTTGGTGAAGAGGCCAAATTGGTGATCTGATGCCGCACCATAAAATCACGTGTATTGGCAGCATCAAAGCCCGCTTCATTGAAATACGTGGTAACGCCAAGTAATAAAGGCCCTGTGATTGCATAGTACAATCCATACGCCCAGCCGGGATCAGCCATGTTCCAATAATGATCGTCTTCACGTAGATCAATGGCATAACGCATATACAAGTAAAAGGCAGGTAACGCTGCTAACGGGACGCTCACACCTTTTGATTTACCAACCGTACCTGAGGTGAACATCTGCAAAAATGGCGCATCGGTATCGAGGGATACTGGCTCCATCGTCTGTGGCTGTGCTTCCATAGACTGGCTATAATGATCGTCACCCCATGTCTGAGCATCCTCTATACTGCCGACCAATACCATTTTGGTTTGCTCAGCCAAATCTTCAAACTTGCTGCGGTTATCTAGATTGGTAAATACAACCTTGGTGTCGGCCTTGTCCATCCGATATTTGATCGAATCATAGCCAAAAGCGGTAAATAGTGGCTGGTATACAGCCCCGATGCGCCATGTTGCCAATACGACAGTGAGCAGCTCAGGCGTACGTGGTAGCATAGTCGCTACCTTATCACCCGCTTTTACGCCATACGACTGTAGTAAGTTAGCAATTTGAGCGCTCGCTTTATCAAGCTCACCAAAGCTCATGCGCGTTATATTGCCTGCGGCGTCTTCGTGTACTAGCGCAGCATTGTCAGCGCGGCCATCACGTACATGACGACCACAGCAGGCCATATAGGCATTTAAACGATCATCAACATGCTCGCCAAAGATTTCTGACAGCAGTGTATTCATGTCGAAGTTATTATAATAATCGGTATAATTTTTTGGCGTGACTGAGGCGTCTGTATCAGCGATCGTAGCGGTTTGAGAGGCGGTGTTCATAAGCTAATCCTTTAGCAATAGCAGGTAACGGGTAAAATGGTATTTATGATTGTAAAACGGTCACATCCTATAGACCGTTTCATAGGTTCGTATTTATTATGCTCTATTAGTAACGCATTTTTGCACTTATTTCAATACATAACGTATCATTTTTATTTTTAGGTATGGAGTGTTTAATCATTATTAATTTAATTTAGTGTGCTTAAAAATCCAATCAAGGCTTTCTCTTCACAACTTTGATATTTTTTCGTCCGTCCACGGCGGGCTTGTTTGTAAGGCTCAAAAAACTGCCCTGCCAAAAAACGCTCAATGACAATGGGATGAATATATGAGGCACGACATACGGTCGGTGTATTACCCAGCTCTGCTGCCACGCTTTTTACCATATCAGTGACCAGCTTTTGACGCTCAGCGCTTTCTGGCGCACTGGCAAGTATGCTAGCGCCTGCTATCGTTTGTAGCTCGTCATGTAGATAGCTTGCTGCGAGCACACTTGCCATCCATGTGCGAAAATCCTTTGCACTATATAGTTTGCTCTCGCAGTCCATACCGCTAGTATGCATTCGCAAATAATCATTGATATCGCTACTATCGACGACTTGCTTATGTCCATCGTCATCTAAGTATTTGAATATCTGATAACCCGGCAACTCAGAACATGCCTGCACAATATCTATCAAACGCTCGTCTTGCAGCTCAATATGATGCTCCTTTGCGCTTTTTCCGACAAAATCAAACGCCAATCCAGTGTCCGTTTCGCTCACGTGTTTGCTACGTAATGTGCTCAGCCCATAGCTTTTATTTTGCTTGGCATAGCGACTATTACCGATACGAATCAAGGTGGTCTCAAGTAGCTTAACCACTGCGGCGAGCACATTGGTACGAGACAATGATTCTGCCTCTAAGTCTTTTTCGACCTGTGCTCGTAGATTGGGTAGCGCCTCTGCGAAGCCTATCATCGCATCGAATTTGGCTTGATCACGAATGTTATTCCATGACGGATGATACAAATACTGCTTACGGGATTTTTCATCTCGTCCTGTCGATTGTAGATGGCCTTTTTCATCTTGGCAGATCCAAACCTCTGACCACATTGGCGGTATCACCAACGCATCAAATCGCTGGCGCAACGCTTTATCTTTGACCGTTGCGCCCGTTGCATCACGGTAAGTAAAACCACGACCCCAACGTCTGCGCGCATAACCGGGTTCATCGTCACTCACATAGCGCAGATTAGCGCGGCTGGCAAGATACTCATAATCATGGCGCACATCTCTTATCATTGTTTGCTCGCCTGCCTTAGTCATAGAGTCCTACACCTTTGAAAAGTAATTGTTTTAGCATAATTAACTGCGATTATTTTTGCTGTTTATTTGACACAGACAAAGTGTAATCCTGTGTAAAAACTGCACCATAAAAGGCTTATCAATTATGATTTACTGAGTTATAATTAAACATATGTCCATCAATAAAACTGAGTAAAAACCTATGGAAAATCCTTCTATAAAAATCATGCCATTATCTAATGCAGATTACGACCTTTGGTTAGTGTTGTGGCAACGCTATCTAACATTTTATGAAACCAATTTGCCAATGAGCACGACTGATACAACATGGCGCAATTTGCTAGATAGCAATGTAGATATTTATGGATTTGGAGCATGGCAGGATGATACGCTGGTAGGTATTACCCATGTGGTGCTGCACCCCAATACTTGGAATAGTACCGAATGTTGCTACTTGGAGGACTTGTACGTTGATAAATCTGTACGTGGGCAAGGCGTAGGACGCGCATTGATTGAACAGGTCTATGACTTTGCACGCCAGAAAAACTGTAACCGTGTCTATTGGACCACTCAAGAAGGCAACATTGCAGCGCGTAAACTCTATGATGCAATCGCCACCCAAACGGATATGGTGCAATACCGTAAAAACTTATAATATTGATTAGGACGTGTCTTCAATTCACTTAATAGTCATCCAAATAGGCTAAAGATGGCTAAATTTCTCTCAAAAAATACCCACAAAAAAACGCCAAGCATAAAATACTTGGCGTTGATTGTTCTGATAGAACTAAGACTTAGAGACTATTATTTACCATACACACATAAATAAGCAGTTTCGACTTCTACTTTAACATTGAACTTTTTATCGGCTTCAACGGTAAATTGCTCGCCAGCATTAAAGGTTTGCCACTCGTCACTCTCTGGTAGCTTGACGGTCAGTGCACCGCTGACCACACTCATGGTCTCAAATTTGCTGGTGCCAAACTCATACTCACCAATGGACATGACGCCGACAGTCGCAGGCTTAGTCGCTGTCTGAAAAGCAATAGAAGTTACTTTATCATCAAAATAATTATTAACGCTTGGCATAATTTTTCCTTAAGTAAATTTTGATTAATATTTTAAAACGCTCTTTATAGTCCCGCTTTTAGACTTGCTTCAATAAACTGATCAAGGTCGCCATCTAGTACCGCACCGGTGTTAAAGGTTTCGACGCCAGTACGCAAATCTTTAATACGCGAGTCATCGAGCACATAAGAGCGGATTTGACTGCCCCAACCGACGTCGGACTTGCCATCTTCAACCGCTTGCTGGGATTCCATACGCTTTTGCATCTCTAGCTCATAGAGCTTAGCACGCAACATTTTCATCGCCGTCGCTTTATTACCATGTTGGCTACGCTCGTTCTGACAAGTGACCACCACGCCACTTGGCTCGTGGGTGATACGTACCGCAGAATCGGTGGTGTTTACGTGCTGACCCCCAGCCCCCGATGAGCGATAAGTATCGATACGCAAATCTGCTGGATTGATATCAATCTCGATATTATCATCAATTTCAGGTGAGACAAAAACGGCAGCAAATGAGGTATGACGACCATTATTGCTATCAAATGGTGACTTACGTACCAAGCGATGGACGCCAATTTCGGTACGCAACCAACCAAAGGCATAGTCACCTTTAATCTCAATCGTTGCTGACTTAATACCCGCGACGCTACCTGATGATACTTCTATAACGTCAACCTTGAAGCCATGCGCTTCCGCCCAGCGCGTATACATACGCAGCAGCATCTCTGCCCAATCTTGTGCTTCGGTACCGCCACTGCCTGACTGGATATCTAGGTAGCAGTTATTCGGATCCATCTCACCGCTGAACATCCGGCGGAACTCTAAATCAGCAACGCGTTTTTCAGCATTATCTAGCTCGCTTTGCACGTCAGCAAGCAACGACTCATCTTCTGCTTCTACCGCCAGCTCTAGCATCGCAGACGCATCTTCTAATGTGGTCTCAAGCGAAACGACGACATCGATGACCCCATCAAGATGACTTTTTTCTTTATTAATTTTGGTCGCACGCTCTGGATCGTTCCAAATATCGGGGTTTTCTAATTCTAAATTGACTTCTTCTAAGCGTTCTTGCTTACCATCGAAGTCAAAGATACCTCCGCAAATCCTGCCCACGCTCTGATAAATCTTTAATTTGTTCTTGATACGGATTGATTTCCATAAAGGTTCCTGTTTTTTTAAATAAGTGTCTAACGAATCTACCGCTATTTTAAATGAGATTGATGCTAAACGCTTGGCTAATTATGACTGCCTCTACGTTAACGCGCTTTAAATTGCCTAAATTGACCAGTCTTCCACTGCCCAGCGATGCGCTAACGCATGTGCATGTAGGGCATCATCAGGTGACACACAAATCGCCACATCTGCCCATTCGAGCAACGGAATGTCGTTTTTAGAGTCTGAGTAGGCATAGGTTTTATCAAAGCTCACGCCTACTGATTTTTGCTTATCAAGCCATTTATTAAGATGGTAAATCTTACCTTCTTTAAAGTTGGGCTGGTCTGTTAATTTACCAGTATAGCGTTGGTTTTTTATTTCGAGCGGGGTCGACAACACATTGGCACCTTCAATACCGAAACGTTTGGCAATGGCAGAGACCACAAAATCATTGGTCGCAGAGATAATCACCACATCGTGCCCTTGCTCAATGTGCTGACACAGTACTTCCATCGCTTTTGGGCGAATATGCGGCTCGATTTCGCTTTTGATATAGTCTTCACGCAGCTCATGCAACCGTGCCAATGGCAATGTGGTCAAAAATTGCGCGACAAATTCATTGTATTCTGTGGCATCTAGCGTACCTTCGATATACTGTTCATAAAATGCTTGGTTAGCCGTGCGATATTGCGCCTCATCTACCAGCCCATTATTGACGATATACTCACCCCATAGATAGTCGCTGTCGACATCGAGTAGTGTGTGATCTAAATCAAATAGTGCCAGTTGTTTTTGTGGCTTTGGTTGGTTTTGTGCTGGATTTGCCTGCATGGTGAGACCTTATCGTTGTTTGCTAAAAAATACCAAGAACTGAAGAAAAAATATAAATAGTTTAGGACACGCCCTAATAAGACCGTCAATTAAATCACGGCTCAAACCGAACCAAAACCATCTTATCCCGTTAATCTGGCATCGCTATTTCAGTCAGACCTTCCTTATAAGTCTCACAGAGTTGAGCATAGTGGTGTGCTGACATTTTTAGCATGGCGGCTTGCTCATCGGTCAGCGTCTTGACGACTTTGGCAGGCGCGCCCATCACCAGTGAATTGTCTGGAATAATCTGACCTTCAGTAATCAAGGCTTTGGCCCCAATGAGACAGTTTTTGCCGATTTTGGCATTATTAAGTATCACAGCACCAATGCCAATCAAACTGTTATCACCAATCTCGCAACCATGTAGCATAGCTAGGTGACCAACAGTGACATAATCACCAATGTTGGCTTCGATACCTAAATCAGTATGAATAACGCTGTTTTCTTGCACATTGCTATAATCACCAATATGAATGTGACCAACGTCGCCGCGTATCACTGCACCAAACCAAACGCTGGCTTTATGCCCTAAATATACATCACCGATCACTTGTGCTGAGTCTGCCACCCAACCGTTGAATGGCACTGCAAACTTAGGGGTTTTGTCTAAATATTGATAAATCATAACGATTCCTTGTCATCTTCATTATAGTTATAAAAATTGGGTTTATCGCTGCGCTGTCCATTGTGGCAAAGCCCACTGCTAAAATCCAGCGCTATTAATGGACGCTTGATTTCGAATTTGATAAAAGAAGAAATAACTTATGGCTACTTAGGCTATTTTCTGATTTATTGTTATTGCCTATATAATGACTATTAATCCAAGGAATCGGCTAGCCATAGCACCCTATTTTGTATATAATACGCAAAATCTGTGCCTAAGCGAGCGGACATGATGCAAGTTACCTATTCACTATCTAGTGGGTTTTGTAGTTTTCATCAATAATGTCTTCTCGCTTTTTTGTGGAAAAATTTTGTGTATCGCCCTTTTATTATCTTTATGTGGCAATAGTCAGATACCGTAAATAAAGGGATACGGAGCAATATTTCGACCAGCAAAACATGATGGCACTCACCAATAATAGCGGAGGCAACCCTTGAATTCATCGGCAGAAATACAAGCAATTTTGGCATTAGCAGACGGTACGATTTTTCGTGGTATCAGTATCGGCAGTCTCGGTCATCGTGTCGGTGAGGTGGTTTTTAATACAGCCATGACAGGGTATCAAGAAATCCTAACTGATCCGAGTTATGCGCGTCAGCTGGTCACCCTCACCTATCCGCACATTGGCAATACTGGTACCAATAGCGAGGACACAGAGTCTGGCAATGGTCACAAAGTATGGGCAGATGGTCTTATTATCCGTGATGCCACGATGGTTACTTCAAATTTTCGTAACTCAGAGTCATTAAGCGACTATTTACAAAGTCATAATACCGTCGCTATCGCTGAAATTGATACGCGTCAATTGACTCGTCTACTACGTGATAAAGGCGCTCAAAACGGCTGTATCATGACCGCCTCTAACGGCGAGACTATCAGCACAGATGATGAGCAACAAGCCATTAAACTGGCGCAAGCGTTTGCTGGTATCGAAGGCATGGACTTGGCAAAAGAATGCTGCACTAAAGAGAACTTCGAATGGACAGCGGGTTCATGGGATTTATCAGACACCCTACTCAACCGTGATGCTGTTGGCAGCCACGATAGTGGTACAGGTGGTTTCTTTAAGCAATTAAACACGCACGTTGAGCACAAATTCAATGTGGTCGCTTATGACTTTGGAACCAAAACCAATATCCTACGTATGCTGGTTGATCGCGGCTGCCATGTAACGGTAGTACCAGCACAAACGCCTATCGCAGATGTGTTGGCGATGAATCCAGATGGTATCTTCTTATCAAACGGTCCTGGTGACCCTGCTGCTTGTGATTATGCCATCGATGCGGTGCGTCATATTATTGAACAAACCAATATTCCAACGTTTGGCATCTGCTTAGGTCATCAGCTGGTTGGACTTGCCAGCGGTGCAAACACCATCAAGATGAAAACAGGCCATCATGGCGCTAACCATCCAGTACAAGACTTGGCAACTGGCACGGTTATGATTACCAGTCAAAATCATGGTTTCGCGGTTGATGAAGACACGCTACCAGACAACGTTAAATCTACCCATCGCTCATTATTCGATGGTACTAACCAAGGTATCGAGCTGACTAACAAGCCCGTCTTTAGCTTCCAAGGTCACCCAGAAGCCAGCCCCGGCCCGCATGATTGTGCGCCGTTGTTTGATAAGTTTGCGGATATGATGGCAACTGCTAAATCATGAGAAACTTTATCAAAAATGGCTTTTTGATTGGAATATTAGCAATTAGTTTGTCGGCATGCACTACCACCAAACCAATTGTTGACCATCTTAACCTACAAGATCAGCAGAAATTGACTGTGCCTAATGCTGAGGCAACAAGCAAGCCAGAACTGAGCTTTGAAAACAAAAAAGAGTTATTAGCAGAAAAAATTAGGCTTGCTGATTTTTCTATTAGAGCAATAAGCGATCCTAAGTTTGTTAATGCTCTATTATCTGATGATATTAGCCTAAAAGAAGAAAAACAGTGCGTTTTCAATAATATCGATAGAGAAGCTTTCTATGATCTCT
This sequence comes from Psychrobacter sp. K31L, assembly GCF_017942195.1. Classification (NCBI taxonomy): domain Bacteria; kingdom Pseudomonadati; phylum Pseudomonadota; class Gammaproteobacteria; order Moraxellales; family Moraxellaceae; genus Psychrobacter; species Psychrobacter sp. K31L. The sequence continues at coordinate 546,906 of NZ_JAGKSC010000001.1, forward strand.
CTAGTAGTATGATTGAAGAGTTAGTAGCTAAGAACCCTGAACATATTGATTTATATTTAGGCAAACTAGATTTACTCATCTCTATCGCTGATACTTTCTATAGTTCTCCAAATGCTATTGAGTTTGATGAGAAGGATTTATCGGCTTCTCCTGCACTGAGTCTTCTCACAAAGAAAGAGGCTTCAGTGTTCAAAGAAATGATTGTAGATGAACGCTATAAAGACTTATTAGTTTCAGTAGGTCAGCCAGTCAAAGAAGATGGTTCTATTTTTGATTCCGCCTCTATGAAATTTTTTCTTTTAGGAGTTTTTGTAGGAGACTCTGAAAATAAGTGCAAGCTTGCACGCTGAATATTTTTAGAGAAAGCATCTTTGAAGATATTATGATTTTGGGTTAAAAAACACAGCACCGTAAAAACTAGGCTTATTACTAAATACCTTGAGAATTCAAACCCGCCAAAATAGGACTTAAAAACACTATGCCAAAACGTACCGACATAAAAAGCATTCTTATCATTGGCGCAGGCCCCATCGTCATCGGCCAAGCATGTGAGTTTGACTACTCAGGCGCGCAGGCGTGTAAAGCACTAAAAGAAGAAGGTTACCGCGTCATCCTGGTCAACTCAAACCCTGCGACCATCATGACTGACCCTGCCATGGCGGATGCCACCTATATCGAGCCGATTACTTGGCAAACGGTTGAGCAAATCATCGCCAAAGAACGTCCTGATGCTATTTTGCCGACGATGGGTGGTCAGACCGCTCTAAACTGTGCACTAGAGTTGGACAAGCATGGCGTATTGACCAAGTACAACTGCGAGTTGATTGGCGCGACCAAAGACTCGATCGAGATGGCAGAAGATCGCAACTTATTTGATAAAGCCATGAAACGTATCGGCCTTGAGTGTCCACGTGCTGAAACCGCTGAAACCATGGAAGAAGCCTTTGCGACCCAAGAAAAAATGGGCTATCCGTGCATCATTCGTCCTTCATTTACGATGGGTGGCTCAGGTGGTGGTATCGCGTATAACCGCGATGAGTTCATCGAGATTTGCGAGCGCGGTTTTGACTTATCACCAAACCATCAGCTACTTATCGATGAGTCACTAATCGGTTGGAAAGAATATGAAATGGAAGTGGTTCGTGACAAAAACGACAACTGCATCATTATCTGTGCGATTGAGAACTTTGACCCAATGGGTGTGCATACAGGCGACTCTATCACAGTTGCCCCTGCACAGACTTTGACGGACAAAGAATACCAAATCATGCGTAATGCGTCATTAGCCGTACTGCGTGAGATTGGTGTGGAAACAGGCGGCTCAAACGTACAGTTCGGTATCAACCCTGATACGGGTCGCATGGTCGTCATCGAAATGAACCCACGTGTATCACGTTCATCAGCATTGGCATCAAAAGCCACTGGCTTCCCGATTGCCAAAATCGCGGCAAAACTGGCGATTGGTTATACGCTAGATGAGTTGCAAAACGATATCACTGGTGGCAAAACGCCAGCCAGCTTTGAGCCTGCGCTTGATTATGTTGTGACCAAGATTCCTCGTTTCAACTTTGAGAAATTCGCTCAAGCAGACAATGTGCTATCAACACAGATGAAGTCAGTCGGTGAAGTCATGGCGATTGGTCGTAACTTCCAAGAGTCGATGCAAAAAGCGTTACGCGGTATGGAAACTGGCAATGATGGATTTGATGAGCAAATTGACTTTGCCGCTATCAAAGACGGTAGCCTTAGTACTGACAAAGCTCGTAGCGAGATTCATAATCGCTTAACCATTCCAACGCCTGAACGCATTTATTATATTGCTGATGCTTTCCGTATCGGTATGAGCGTCGATGAGGTCTTTAACTTAACCAAAATTGACCCATGGTTCTTGGTACAAATCGAAGACATCGTGAAAACCGAAGCGCAAGTTAAAGCGTTAGGTTTTGGCGGCTTAAATGAGAAAAACCTACGTAGCTTTAAACGTAAAGGTTTGTCAGATTTACGTTTGGCTAAATTGCTTGGTATCTCACAAAAACAACTACGCAAAAAGCGTTGGGATTTAAACGTCTATCCAGTCTATAAGCGCGTCGATACCTGCGCGGCAGAGTTTGCCACCAGCACCGCTTATATGTACTCAACGTACGATAGTGAATGTGAAGCCAATCCAACCAATAACAAGAAAATTATGGTCATCGGTGGTGGTCCAAACCGTATCGGTCAAGGCATCGAGTTTGACTATTGCTGTGTACACGCAGCCCTTGCCATGCGCGAAGACGGCTACGAAACCATCATGGTCAACTGTAACCCTGAAACGGTTTCAACCGATTATGACACCTCTGACCGTCTCTACTTTGAGCCAATCACGCTTGAAGACGTGCTTGAAATCGTCCGTATCGAAAATCCTGATGGGGTTATCGTACAGTTCGGCGGTCAAACACCTTTGAAACTGGCCCGTGCTCTTGAAGCTGCTGGCGTCAAAATCATTGGTACGAGTCCTGATGCGATTGACCGCGCAGAAGATCGCGAACGCTTCCAGCACATGATTCAGCAACTGAATCTTATTCAACCAACCAATGCCTTGGCGACGAGCTTAGAAGATGGTTTGGTCAAGGCAAAAGACGTTGGCTATCCATTAGTTGTACGCCCATCATATGTACTTGGTGGTCGCGCGATGGAAATCGTCTACAACGAAGATGAGCTCAGACATTATTTGCGTACCGCGGTACAAGCCTCTAACGAAGCGCCAGTATTGCTCGATCGCTTCTTGGATGATGCCATCGAAGTCGATGTTGACTGTGTCAGCGACGGTACCGATGTGGTGATCGGCGGTATCATGCAGCATATCGAACAAGCGGGCGTCCACTCAGGTGACTCAGCCTGTTCATTGCCGCCTTACTCATTATCTAAAGAGTTATGCGATGTCATGCGCGCGCAAACGGTTGCCATGGCAAAAGAGCTTGGCGTCATCGGTCTGATGAACGTACAGTTCGCGGTAAAAGGCGAAACGGTTTATATCTTAGAAGTAAACCCACGTGCCGCCCGTACCGTACCGTTTGTCTCTAAATGTATCGGTACGTCGTTAGCGCAAATCGCGGCTCGCTGTATGGCTGGCACCTCGCTAGAAGACCAAGGATTTACCACTGAGATTGTTCCGGCATTCTTTGCGGTCAAAGAAGCGGTCTTCCCATTTGCTAAATTCCCTGGTGTTGATCCAATCTTGAGCCCTGAGATGAAATCAACCGGTGAAGTCATGGGTGTGGGCAAAACCTTTGGGGAAGCATTCTACAAAGCGGTCATCGGTAGTAATGAGCGTCTGCCAGGCTTGCCGACTGAAGGCGAAACCAAAACCGTCTTTATCTCGGTGCGTGATAGCGACAAAGCGCAAATCGCTCCAATCGCTCGTCAGCTCGCAGGCTTTGGTTTTAACATCGTCTCAACCACGGGTACGCAAAAGATATTGAGCGACGCCGGTATTGAGTGCAAGCAAATTAACAAAGTCACTGAAGGCCGCCCGCATATCGTTGACGCCTTGAAAAATGGCAAGATCGACCTTATCATCAACACGACTGAAGGTAAGCAGGCACAAGAGGATTCGTTCTCTATTCGCCGTAGCGCGCTACAAGGCAAAGTATTCTATGTCACCACCTTGGGTGCGGCAGATGCGGTTTGTAAATCTTATACGATTGACTTGCCATTTGAAGTTTACAAACTGCAAGATTTGCATGAGCAAGCAAAGACTATTGACGTGGCTGAATAATTTCAGTAGATTAAGCATAACCGTTAGGCTTACTCAATCGCTTATTCGAGACTGATTAATCGTTTTAACATGACAACAGTGCTTAAAGACGATACCTTTGACATGGTAGAACCAAAAAGCAACATGATAGACCCAAAAGCATAGTGGCTAAACTGCGACTATGCTTTTTATTACGTAAGCTTAAGTGCGTATGGTATTGAAATTAATGACTTATAATTGACAGATAATGCATTTGTCAAACACGCTCAACATCACCCTTTTATATTTTATACCCATTGCAATGATCCCAACACCATCTCACTATTCACTAGGAGTAGGAGGTGGTGTGGTGTTATTGGTTTAAGGAAAAAACATGCAACGTTATCCCATGACTCCGCAAGGACACGCGGCTTTAGAAGCCGAATTGAAACAGTTAAAAAGCATCGACCGTCCACGCATCACCGCTTCTATTGCTGAAGCACGCGAACACGGCGATCTCAAAGAAAATGCTGAATATCACGCCGCTCGCGAGCAGCAAGGATTTTGTGAAGCCCGTATTCGTGATATCGAAGCCAAGCTTGGCGGTGCTCAAGTCATCGACCCAGCGACGTTAACGCAAGAAGGTCGTGTGGTGTTCGGTGTGACCGTGGTGATTGAAAACATGGACACCGAAGAAGAAAAGCAATACAAAATCGTTGGTGATGATGAAGCCGACTTTAAAGCGGGCAAGATTTCGGTCAATTCACCGATTGCTCGTGGTCTGATCGGTAAGTTTGAAGGCGATGAAGTGCGTATCGAAACGCCAAAAGGTGTGGTCGAGTACGAATTGATGAAAGTTATCTACGACTAGCGCGTGTCCTCATTTTAAAAATAAGGATAAAAGTCTATTGCTACCTTTATTAACTGTCACTTTTAGACAGCAGCTCTTTTTATAACGACTGAGATAACCACTGAAATAATTATTAAAATAGTCACCAACTGAACAGATCCATCGACTCGCCAAAAACGATACGACTCATACAATGCCGGTTACACAATGCCGCTTTTCTAGTCTATTTGTTTTAGCGCATAATTGTTTGAGTTTGCAGTGTGGCGCATTTTTGCTGCACTTTTTCTGAAAATAATGATGGATTGATAGTTAATACTGGCTATCGTCAGTACTGATACCCTCGTTATTTGGCATACTTTATGGTGTCATTTAACGGGGGTTTTTTATTTAGATGTGATTTATTGTTGTCTTGTAGTTGATTCAATTTAAAAGTAGTACAAGGCAACCGAGTGTCGAGGTATATTTAATGCTTCAAGCGAGGTTAACGCAGTCATACTTTTATAGTGGAGTGACTATACTTACTGTTATTTTTGAGGAGTCTATTATGACCATGAAATTTTGTACACCAACAGCAATAACCCCTACTGTATCGGCACTATTAGCAGGTATAGTACTTGCTGCATCTTCAGCGCATGCTGCACCTGAATTGACTATTAACGCATCTGCTGGCGGTAGCACCACTGTGGTCGAGCAATACTCTGATGGCAAAACAGCCACTATCACTGCGACACCGAACGGTATCACGATGCAGGATGGCATGCCTTATGCGGTGACTCAAGTAACGACTGTACCACGCTATGTGGTTCGCCAAGGTGTTAGTAATGGTATGAACAATACGGTCATTACTCAGGGCAGCACAACCGTCACTAGCGTACCTGTGACCAATCGAGCGACCAATACCGTCTCCAATGTCGACGTTATCACTACGCCCATCAGTACCGTGACCCAAGTATTACCTGTTGCAACTGCTACTCAATTGCCTGTTCTTAATGCACCAGCGACGACAGTTATCACCAATCAACCGGTAAGTAATCAAATAACAATGACTACTTTAGACACTTTACAGCTGACACCAACGTTTAGTACACCAGATGTCGTTAATGCACAAACCAAAGTCATGAAGATATTAAAGAATAAAGACGGTCGTGAAATGGCCGTGCCTGCCAATCATATCGCCCCCGGTGACGTCATCGAATACCACACTACTTATACCAATACCACCGCGCAGCCAGTCAATGACATCAATGCGATGGTGTCATTACCAAATGGCGTGCAGCTGGTGTCATTAAACAGCCCACTACCGACGCTTGCGACAACGGGTGGCGACAGCTATCAGACCATTCAACAAGTGGGCAATACTGTCGTTATCAAAGAAAACTACTCTGGACTAAAATGGAACTTGGTCAACCTTGGTTCTAATGCAGCCCAGACTGTCGTTATACGTGCGAAGGTTCAGTAAAAGTACGCCATAAAAATCATCATCAATAACGCATTGACAATATTGTGGTACAGCATTATAAAAGTTAAGAATTAATAAAGGTCTTACGCGCTATTTTTCTAGCCTGTGAGGCTTTTTTTATATCCGTACCTTATTCATTAACAACCGACCTTTTGCTATAGCGCTATTAATTCAAAACAAATATCTGGTAATTATTTGCATGTATAAACTTACTCCTCTCTATTCATTGGCTTGTATCATTTGCAGCTGTATTGTAAGCGCTACATCTTGGGCTGAAGCTACCGAACCAAAATTTGACACTAGCTTTTATATGTCGAAAATTTGTACTGCATATATGAGTAAAGATGGTCATGAATATTGCGATGATGGTTATATCCTTAAAAGCGAAACCTCTGAAGACGGTCAAGTAAAAGAAACGATGCTTATGGATGGAATGGGTGGCTACGGTTGGAATCATACTTCACTTAAAAAAATCGATAAAGATACTTATCATGTTTATGTTGGCTGCGGCAATCCGTGCGGTGCTAATATGCTATTTGGTCGTGGCGGTGAGGAACAATACTTCGATTTGTATTTTGATATCGATGCAAAAAGCAGATGTACTGTTGAATATGATAATGACAAGAATCTATGGGTTGCCCGTCATTTTTTCTCCGATAAAGAAGTAGCTTTACCTTCAACTCATGGCAATAGTGAATCTGCGATTTATCCCAAGTACGATGTTGAATTTGATAAAAAAGGACATCTGATTGTTAAAAAAAACTTCTCAGAGGAAGTGGTTCAAACGTTGCCTAATCTCTGCTCCTCTAATTAAAAATCTCATGAACAGCACGACAACAGTTGTCGTATAAAATCGACATTTCTCTCATTATTACAGTGACTTACCTTTAGTTTTGATAAAATAATCTTTCATTACTGCATTGGTAAACACCGCTTATGGCAACCATCAATTATGAACGACTACAGGGCAAACTAAACATCTTAGCGGACGCTGCTAAGTATGACGTTTCTTGTTCCTCCTCTGCTGGTACCCGTAAAAACCAAGGCGGTGGCCTCGGTGACGCCTCAGCAACTGGTATTTGCCATAGCTATACCGAAGATGGGCGCTGCGTTAGTTTACTCAAAATTCTGCTGACCAATCATTGCATTTACGACTGCGCTTATTGCACCTCGCGCAAAAGTAATGACACCCCACGCGCAGCTTTTAGTGTTGAGGAAGTCGTTGATTTAACCATGCAGTTTTATCGTCGTAACTATATCGAAGGGTTATTTCTTAGCTCAGGCATCTTTAAAAGCGGCGATTATACGATGGAGCGCTTGGTCGAGGTCGCCAAGATATTACGTACTCGTGAGCGTTTTAACGGCTATATCCATCTAAAAACCATTCCGGGCGCGTCAAAAGAATTGCTGTTAGAAGCAGGGCTTTATGCTGATCGTTTGAGCGTCAATATCGAAATTCCGACCAAATCGGGCTTAGCTTTACTCGCTCCAGAGAAGTCGCATGATGAATTAAAAGCACCAATGGAAACGGTAAAAGAAGAAATCATTACCATCCGTGAGAGCCGTAAAACGCATAAAAAAGCACCGAAGTTTGTGCCAGCAGGTCAAACCAGTCAAATGATCGTTGGTGCCAGTAATGAGACCGATTTGCAGGTCATTCAGCTATCGAGTCATTTTTATAAACAATATGATCTCAAGCGTGTTTATTATTCCGGCTATGTACCGATGCTGTCTGACAGTCGCTTGCCAGCGATTGGAACGCCTGTGCCGATGGTGCGAGAGAATCGTCTCTATCAAGCCGATTGGCTGATGCGTTTCTATGGTTTTGGCGCGCATGAAATCGTCGAACCAGAATCGCCATTTTTGGATTTAGATTGCGATCCAAAATTGGCTTGGGCAATCCGCCATCGTGAGCATTTTCCGGTTAATATTCAAACCGCGACTTATGAGATGATTGTACGCATCCCAGGTATTGGTACCAAGACGGCTAAAAAGATAGTGAAAGCGCGCAAGTTTAATCAGTTAACGCTTTATCATTTAAAAAAGATGGGCGCGGCGGTCAACCGTGCCAAATACTTTATTGCCACCACCGGTAAAAATGAACACCTCGCCCACTTAACCCGCGATAACTTCCGTCAATATGTACTGGCACAAACTCAGACTAAGTATAAAGATCAACGCAGTGGTCAGTTGGCGCTGTTTTAATGAGTACGGTTTTGATTGCCACTATTCTAAATAGGAACATAAATGTCACAACTGATGCAAAGCCATGACTATATTGTCGGTCACTTAACGCCCAGTATTGTGCTTTATGAGCCAAGTTTTGAAGGTTGGCTCAGTGCCGTTTTTTATGTCTATGCCAATCGGTTACAAGAAGATGAATCCCTACAGTTAATTGCTCAAGATTCTTATGTGCCCTCATTGATCTCTGAAGCGAGCAGTGTTGCTACAGATGAAGACCATGCTGAACGCGTATTAACCAAGCTACATAAGCTATTGGGGCGTTCAGGTATGCGCAATATTCTGTGGGGATTTTTATCAGAAAAAGACAATATCGGTACGACATTGTTTCAGGTGATTAAATACGCTATTGACTATCCTAGCCGCCATATTATGGAAGACCTCGGTAACCTGAGTGTTTTGGAGTTAGTACAAACCGTCAAATCCGTCGGTCGTGAGAAGCATCGCATGGAAGCCTTTGTGCGTTTTGAGCATACGACCGATGATATTTATTTTGCCCGTGTTGAGCCTGACTTTAATGTGTTGCCTCTAATCGGAGAGCATTTTCGTCAGCGTTATCAAGACCAGCATTGGGCTATTTACGATCTGACTCGTAACTATGGCATCTATTATGATAAAAGTAATAGTACGCCCAAACGCCCCGCTGCCCTGCAAACGATCACTGACCTTGATGACGCGGTACTACGCAATCCTGCCAGCATCCATAGTCCTGATGAGCAGCGTTATCAAAGATTTTGGCAAGGTTACTTTACCAACGTCAATATCAAAGAGCGCAAAAACCCTAAGTTGCATAAACAGTATCTACCGCAGCGCTATTGGAAATACTTGAGTGAAAAGCAAGTACTGCCCGATGCTGAGCACTTGCGAAAACGACGCTAACGGCTCTTATAGGCTTTTAATCCCAGCATTTATACTTATATATTTTAAAAACCAGCTGTCTGTCATCATCTTTTTATCTTGATGGTTGAGTTTTTAGCGCTTTTAACTGACAATAGCAAATTGATATTACTAACCGGTGACCCACGCTATTATGAAAGTTATGCGCTTACTGTCGTCTTTGAAGCATGATGAATCCGAGCGCGGCATTTTTCATCTTGGGCGTGCATTGGTCAAAAATGAGCACACGTCTATCATTGTCTCAAGCGCTGACGAAGACAATGATTTGGTTAGGCGTCTCAAACGTGATGGCAATATATACCATCAGCTACACATGAATAAAAAATCTTGGCTGTCGTTGCTGCAAGTCTCATCGCTTCGACATCTGATTGAAAAGTACGAGCCTGATGTGATTCATGTACATTCGCGGACACCGGCATGGATATTACATTTGGCACTGCGCCGCGCACGAGTCAGGCGTTTGCCAAAGTTGGTATCGACCATGTATGGTTTTTATCCTATTAATAAATACTCACAAGCGTTGCTCGATGTCGACACGATTATTACGGTGTCTGATAGTGTCACCAACTATCTAAAAAAGGGACTGCGCCGCGAAGATGTCGATCCTACGATCATTAAGCGCATCTACCGCGGTATCGACACCCGTCGCTATCCTTATCGGCACAATCCATCTGTCTATTGGCTACGGCACACTTTCGCTGAATATCCTGAGCTTGAGCATAAAAAGTGGCTGGTGTTTCCGACGGTGATTGGTAACGAATACGGTCAAGAATGGCTCATCGATATATTGGGCAATCTGCAAGAACAGTTTCCTAATATTCATGCCATCATTATGGACGATGATTTTAGAGATGGTGATGTCGCGCATGAAGATTTTCGCCAACGTAGCAATACATTGGAGCTGGCTGAGCGCATTACTTATGTGGGTAGTAAGCGTAATGATATGCGGGAATGGCTATCGGCGGCCAACATCGTCATGGCGCTTGCAAATGAGCCTGAATCTATTGGTATTAATGCCCTACAAGCCATCCACCTAGGCACGCCCGTTATTGGCTGGGATCAGGCAGCATTTAGTGAAATTCTACAGCCGCTCTACCCGCAAGGCTTGGTAAAAAAATACAATGCCAATGCCCTATGCAAAGCCGTTAGGAACCAGCTAGAAAGCGTAACGCGTCCAGAAATGACCAACAAGTTTACGATGCGCGAGATGATCGAAGAAACGCTGGCGGTATATCAAGGTCTGTATGATCATGCACTTGCAGAAGAACAAGCGAAAGCCGATGCTATCGCAGTACGAAGAATCAAAAAAAGTCTCAAAAAACCTGCTAAGCCTATTCTTAATGTCGCCGTCAAAAACGTCGAACCCGTCAATAAAAATGCAACAGTCAAACTGAGCAAAGAAGCGTCTAAAATAGTGGATACAGCAGAGATAGCCGAAGACCATCAAGAGCCATAGACGCCATGTATCATTCAATACATGTAAAAATGGACATGCTCTTTTTGACAGTACATTTTAATTAAAAAAGGCCACTTCAAAAATAGAAGTAGCCTTATCAAAACCAATAAAGTATATAGCATGGGTTTAATACGTCGTTGGTGTATGTGCGCTGACAATGCGGGTCACGCTATCGGTGGGATTGATAAAGGTATGCGGCTGAGTGGTATCAATCACGTAGCTGTCGCCCTGATTTAACAAATAAGTACTTTCTTCGATACGGATAATAATCTTACCTTCGATAACCGTACCAATCTCCTCCCCTTCGTGAGCAATTTTTTCTTCGGTTGAGCTATTGGGTTGATAGGTCTCAATCAAAAACCCTAGGTTTCTTGTCGTACTGCAGTTATATACTTGTTTTAACGACACTCTGCTATTGGGTTCATTGAGCTCTAATAAATCCTTTGGCGTCACAATGACTCTAGCCCTAGGCTCCTTCCACTCGTCGCTAAAAAACGTGGTCAGATCAGAACCTAGTACTGTCAAGATAGCCTTTAGAGTATTGACCGCTGGACTGACCTTATTGCGTTCAATAGAGCTAATAGACGTGTTCGTCAATCCAGACATTTTGGCCAATTTACGTTGCGAGTAACCTTTCGCTAGACGCAGCTGGTTAATCTTTTTGCCAATGTCTTCCTTCAACGACTCATCTGTTTCAGAAGATGACGCCGTGTCAGCATCCATCAGTTCATCATCGATATCATCTATCTCGATATCAACTATATCTTTGTCATCGACACTATTAACATCGCTCTCAATATTATCAATATCAGTGACGGCAGTTTCTGCCTTACTTTTAGTCGTGCTATTCAGTTTGTGGTTCTCTGGCATGGTGAATAAATTCCGTGAATAGAAATTTGGACAAGTTATCTTGCACATAATTTAACTCAGGATGCCATTGTACACCAATCATAAATGGATGTTGCAATAAGCTGATCGCTTCAACCAAGCCATCAGGCGCTGATGCCTCAACCAATAAACGCGCGCCTACTTTATTGATTGCTTGTTTATGTAGCGAGTTAACGTGCCATTTTTCACCAAAGGCGGCAAGCCTGCCATTTGGTTGAATAATCACGTAATGAACTGGCTGATACTGCACTTCAAGTGGCTGAGTATTGTCCTCTAAATGCGGCTCATAAAACCCATCGACTTCACGCCAGTCAGGATGCAGCGTGCCATTAAAATGAACGTTCATCTCTTGTAAACCTCGGCAAACTGCCAACAGAGGCATGTTTCTTTCATCTGCATAAGCCAACAATTTGAAACTCAGCTCATCACGGCCTAAGTCTTGTTTTGCCTCGACGTGCGTCGCGCCATAACGAGTTGGCGCGACATTGCTGTAACTGCCCGTTAATAAAATCCCGTCTACCATTGCGAGCAACGCATCAAAGTTTTCGCTATCGGCAGCTGTGTTCGGCAGCAGTATGGGATTGCCACCATAGAAGTTTACTGCATCGATGTATTTTTGATATACCGCCTGTGCTGGCTGTCCATCAACCATCTTATGACAAGACACAATAGCAATGATAGGTCTGGAATTTTTCATATTATCTTCCCTAGTTATAATGAATAGACTTAATCCATCTATATTATTTATATCCCTTATTTAGCTAAAATTTAACACAATGCCTCACAAAATGTAAACTATAAACTTCATTAATATCGATATTAGTATTAAAAATGCCTTTTTGGGTTATTTTAAGATAATTTTAAATAAAAATTGACAACTATAGTTTTCATCCATATATTGGAAGTCATTACCGATATTACTAAACAGAGATTAACTTTTATTTTTGATAATACTATTAAAAAATTATCTCTAAGTGGCTAATAACATTGATAAAAAATGTCGGCTTTGGTGAAAACGTATCATATTCAGTTGACCATTTATCAAACGCTTATTTATTAAGTATTCGTTATAAATATCACTAACAGCGCATTCAGACCTAATAGCAAAGATGTAGCAGCAACAAACCCAGCAATTCTAAAAATTCATAGGAAGAATAGACATGATGACAACCAATGGAATGGTCAAATCTGCACACAACACAGAATACGTCTATGTTGCAGCAGGTGATATCAATGGCTTGCTTCGTGGTAAGCGCATCCCTTTTGATCAAATGGAAAAAGCAGAAAACGGGGCAATCCGATTACCTCTGTCAATCTTGGGTGTCGATATATGGGGTGCGGATGTTATCGAGTCTTCCCAATGTAATGGCGATATCGATGCCATTGCCCGTCCAACTGGCCGTGCTGCCTATCCCCTTCTCAATACCAGTGCACCCTCATCGCTGCTACCTATTTGGCTGTATACCGAAGACAATGAGCCTTATTACGGTGATGCTCGCCATGTTTTGGACTATATCAGCAAAAAATTCAAAGCATTGGGACTGACGCCAGTGATGGCAACCGAGCTAGAATTTTATTTGGTTGACTATACCGAGGGAGAGACACCTAAGCCTCCCATTCGCCCCAAAAGTGGATTAAGACTGAATAAAACTTCTATTTTAAGTATCAATGACTTATTGCAATTTGATGAATTCTTAGATGAAGTCTATGAGCAATGCAATAAACTCGATATTCCTGCTGATGCAGCACTGGCCGAAAATGGTTGTGGTCAATTTGAAATCAATTTATTACATGTGGACGACCCATTAAAAGCCGCTGACGATGCGATTTTATTTAAACAAGTGGTCAAAGCCGTGGCAGCTCGTCACAAGCTCACCGCTACCTTTATGGCAAAACCTTTTGGTCTACAGTCTGGTAATGGCTTTCATGTGCATTGCAGCTTATTAGACAAAGATGGCAACAACGTCTTCGATGATGGATCAGAGGAAGGCTCAGATATGTTGCGTCACGCGGTCGCTGGTCTGCTAAAGACCATGTCAGATTGCACTCTATTATTTGCCCCACATGTGAATTCTTATCGCCGCTTTACACCCGGTACGCTAGCGCCAAACAATGTGTCGTGGGGTTATGAAAACCGCACCGCAGCCGTGCGTATCCCTGGTGGTGACTCAAAAGCGCGCCGTATCGAGCACCGCGTATCCGGAGCCGATGCCAATCCTTATTTGGTCTGTAGCGCGGTACTGGCAGGCATGTTGTATGGCATCGAAAACAAGCTGGAAGCGCCTGAGCCCATTAATAGCATTACTTACAATGCAGCAGAACTTAAGACCTTGCCACTAGACTGGCTCTCAGCCATCCGTCAGTTTGAAAGCAGTGATATCATTGATTCCCTGTTCCCAAGCGAGATGATTGAGCTGTTGATCGCGGTCAAAAAGCAAGAAGCCAAACGCTTTGCTCAGCAAGTGACCAACCTTGAATACCTCACCTATTTACAGGATGTTTAATATGTCAAATAGCAACGCTACACCGACTACCAGCAAGCCGTCTAATAACACACGCAATATCCCGCATTATTCAGACAAAGGGCAATACCCTGATAGCTATTATGCGGCCAGTCGTAATCCAAAGCCGGATAGACCGACGCTAAAAAATGACATTCAAGTAGAAATCTGTGTGGTGGGTGGCGGCTACAGCGGCCTATCAACTGCTCTGCATCTCATTGAAACCGACCACGAAGTCGTTGTCCTTGAAGGTGCGCAGATTGGTTGGGGCGCATCAGGGCGTAATGGCGGGCAGATCGTCAACGGTCTAAATGCTAGCCTGCAAAAGATCAAAAAATCTTACGGTCAAGAAAATGCAAACTTCGTTGGTCAGCTTGTGACCCGTGGTGGCAAAATCATTCGTCGCTTCGTCGCTGATTATAATATTGACTGCGACCTTAAAGAAAAGAATATCTTTGCCGCATTGAATAATGGTCAGCTAAAAGATCTACAAGAAACGCACGCACTGTGGGAAAGCCATGGTATGCATGACCGAGAAATGCTAGACAAAAATGGCATTCAAGAGCATATAAAATCAGATGCTTATGTAGGCGGCGTCATCGATCACTCTGGTGGACACTTTCATCCACTAAACCTTGCATTGGGTGAAGCAGCAGCTATCGAACAAAATGGCGGCACGATTTATGAGAACACCTTAGTGGTGGATATTGAGTATGCTGACGATGCTATCAAAGTCATCACCGAGTTTGGCACCGTAACTTGTAAGCAAGCGGTGCTGTGCGGCAATGCCTATCTCAATAAAGTCATCCCTAAATTGACTGACCGTGTCATGCCCGTATCGACTCAGATTATCGCCACCGAGCCGCTGGGTGATTTAGCTGATCAGCTCCTCCCAACCGATGTTTGTGTCGAAGACGTTCGCTATATTCTTGATTACTATCGTCTCTCAGCAGACAAGCGCATGTTATTTGGCGGCGGTACGGTCTACGGTGGTCAGGACCCAGCTGATATCACAGCTAAAATCAGACCAAACATGAATAAGATTTTTCCAGAGTTACGCGATGTCAAAATCGACTATGCGTGGAGTGGGAACTTTGCTTTGTCTTTTTCTCGCGTACCACAAATGGGCAAACTACATGAGCGAGTATATTTCGCCCATGGTTATAGTGGTCATGGCGTGACAGGCTCGCACTTATTTGGTCAAATCTTGGCTGATGCCATCAATGGTAAAACCAAAGAGTTCGATGCTTTTGCACAAATTCCTTGGATTCCGTTCCCAGGTGGTCGAGCGCTGCGAGTCCCTTACTCGGTTATGGGCTCATGGTGGTATGCGCTAAAAGATACCACTGGCATGTAAATACATGACCAACCGTGCATAAAAGCGGTCGACATAGACAACGCTTTTATCATGAAAACTACTGTTGCCTTGACCTATCACAGTAATGGATTGCTGTGATGGGGCGCGATAGAAAGTTGATTCCCTACTGTCTATCGCGCGTCAACCATAGAATAGAGCTTGTTTAAAAAAACAATGAGGTTTTACAGGGAGCGTAAATATGAACATGAAGCTCAATGATGCTGTCGAAAGACAGTATCATAATAAGCGAGTATTTCTCACCGTCATAGTAGCCGTCGTCATCTATCTGGCTTTTGCTTGGCTATCTACCAGCCGTGCCCCAGACCAATCTTGGGGTGCCTTATCTTTACTACCAACACTATTGGTATTAGTCACTGCCATTGTCTCTAGGCGACCATTTGAATCCATGATCGCAGGCTGTGTCGCGGGCCTCGTAATGCTCAATCCTTTTGATTTGGTCTCCCCTTTTGCAGACAACATGTCGATGGTGCTGGGTAATGAGACCATTATTTGGATTGTTCTCGTCTGTGGTCTGATGGGTGGTCTTATTCAACTGCTGGAGATTAGTGGGTGTCTAGATGGCTTTAGTGAATGGCTACAAAAAATCATTAAATCGCGCCGTCAGTCATTATTGGCCACCTTTGCTTTGGGCGTGGTGGTTTTCATTGATGATTATTTAAACTGTCTAGCAGTATCTACCTCTGTCAAAAAACTCACTGACGTCTATAACGTTTCTCGTGAGAAGCTTGCTTATATCGTCGATTCAACCGCAGCTCCTATGTGTATTATCGTGCCTATTTCTACTTGGGCAGTCTACTTTGCAGGTCTTTTAGAAGAAAATGGCGTGGCTGGCGATGGTGAAGGTATCGGGCTTTATATCAGCGCGATTCCTTATATGGCGTATGCTTGGTTTGCACTTTTGATTGTATTTTTGGTGGCGTATGGCATTTTGGGTGACTGGGGTCCGATGAAAAAAGCCGAGGCACGTGCCAAAGCCGGTAATCCTGTTCCGGAAGCCTTTGTAGAAGAGCAACTGATCTCAAACGTCCAAGCCAAACGTAAGCTATCGTTCAAAGCCAATATCGCAAACTTTGCTTTCCCAATGATCTTACTGATTGTCTCTACGGTCTACTTCGAAGTCGATCTATTACGCGGTGCATTATTGACCTGTTTTGTGACCGTCGTTGTCTATTGGATGCAAGGCATTTTAAGTTTTGAGACGCAAGTTGAAGCCATTTTCAAAGGCTTCAAAGTCATGCTTTATCCACTCTCAACTGTCATCGGTGGTTTTTTCTTAAAAGCCATCAATGATGAGCTTGGTATGACTTCATATGTGATTGAGGCTATCACGCCTTATATGACGATTATTATTTTCCCTGCCGTCATCTTTGCCGTCATGGCTTTCTTAACTTTTGCCACGTCATCAAGCTGGGGTTTATATGTCCTTGCTATGCCCATTGTCTTTCCAATATCGCTCGCTCTAGGCGTTAGCACCCCACTTATGATTGGCGCATTGTTATCTGCTTCTTCATTTGGTAGTCATGCTTGTTTCTTTAGTGATTCATCGCTACTTGCCGCGCAAGGGGCTGGCTGCTCCCCCATGCAGCACGCTTTTACCCAGTTCCCCTATGCCATGCTCGGTGCGGGCTTATCTGTCGTCACCTTCTTAGGCTTGGGTTATATGATGGCTTAAGCCAACCTTAACGCTATTATTTTAATCATTGATTAGCGGGCAGTGAGAGATTGTTCGTTAGTCAGTCAAAACAAGCCTTTTATATGGTACTCACTAATAAATACGATAAGGATTTAGATCATGCGAAATGTTACCGTTGCTACGACTCAAATGGCATGTGGTTGGGATATACAACAAAATATCGCCACTGCAACTGAGTTGGTCACTAAAGCCGCCAAAGCGGGTGCCAATATCATCTTGCTACAAGAGTTATTTGAGACGCCCTACTTCTGCCAAGTTCATGACTTTGATTACTTTAAGCTGGCGACTTCAGTTGCGGATAATGCGGCCATCAATCACTTCAAACAGTTGGCTAAAGAATTAGAAGTGGTATTACCGATGAGCTTCTATGAAAAATCAGGCAATACCTTTTTTAATAGCGTGACCGTGATTGATGCCGATGGCGAGATACTTGGCACTTATCGTAAAACGCATATACCAGATGGCATTCCTTATGCCGAAAAATTTTACTTTACCCCCGGCGATACAGGATTTAAGGTTTGGCAAACCAAGTATGCCAAAATCGGTGTCGGTATTTGCTGGGATCAATGGTTCCCTGAATGCGCTCGTAGCATGGCATTGATGGGTGCAGAAATACTGTTTTATCCGACTGCGATTGGTGATGAGCCAACATTGGACATCGACTCAAAAGGTCATTGGCAACGCTGTATGCAAGGTCATGCTGCCGCTAATCTCATGCCAGTCGTAGCAGCCAATCGTATTGGCACTGAAACCATCAGCCAAAATGGCAACGACAGCACCATGGCGTTCTACGGTAGCTCATTTATTACCGACGGTCGTGGCGAGATTATACAAGAAGCATCTAAAGATAAAGAAGAGATACTTAGTACGACTTTTGACTTAGATCAACTGGCTATCGAACGGCAGCAATGGGGCGTTTTCCGTGATCGTCGTCCATCGATGTATAACATGTTGCTGACTCATGGATAAGGTTTGTTAACAAGCAAGCTCACTCGCGCTATCGTCAAATAAGGTGCTCTATATGTCATTATTACCGAACCGATTAATCACTGGCTCAACACCACAACAAGACGGCTTTTATATGCCAGCAGAATTTGAGCCGATAGAAAAAATATGGATGGTATGGCCTTACCGTGCTGATAACTGGCAACAGCAAGCCATTCCTGCTCAGAAAGCTTATGCTGATGTCGCATTGGCAATCAACAGATTTTGTGAAGTTGGCGTACTGGTCAATCCTGATGATTATCAATCATGCCGCGATAGTCTACCTGCTAATATCGACGTTATCGCCATGCCTAGTAATGATGCTTGGGCGCGGGATATTGTCCCGACATTTTTAGTCAATGAAGCAGGTGAGCTACGCGCTTGTGATTGGACATTCAACGCATGGGGCGGCGACTATGATGGACTATACTCGCCGTGGGATGACGATGATAAGCTGGCTGAACGCTTATGTGACCATTTAGATATCAAACGCTATCGAACGGATGACTTTGTCATGGAAGGCGGCGCATTTCACGTCGATGGTGAAGGCACGGTTCTGACTACGCGCATGTGTCTGCTAAGCCCAGGGCGCAACCCGCACCTAACCGAAGCTCAAATTGAAGACAAGCTAAAAGCCTATCTCAATGTACAAAAAGTGCTGTGGATTGATGACGGTATTGATCCTGATGAGACTACAGGTCACATTGACGATATCGCTTGCTTTGCGCGCCCTGGTGAAGTGGTTTGCTTGTTTACTGACGACCCTAAGCATCCGTTTTATGAAGCCACGCAAAAAGCCTATGAGCAGCTCTCAAATATGACTGATGCAAAAGGCAGACGTTTAAAAGTCCATAAGCTTTGCTGTACCAAAAACTCTGTCACCTTGCCTGAACATTATGATATTGAACAATCTGATGATGCCAAGGCGCGCTTAACGGGTGACGTCTGTATTGCCTCATATGCCAATTTTTTAATTTGTAATGACGCTGTCATCGTACCGCAATATGATGATATAAATGATGCACTCGCTATCGAGCAGCTTGAAAAAGTCTTTCCTCAACATCAGGTAGTGGGAGTACGAACGAAAGAGATTGTGTTTGGTGGCGGCAATATTCATTGCATTACGCAGCAGCAACCAAAATCATCAATTAAAAGCAGCAACTAAAAGTATTAACTAAAAGCAGCCGCATAAAAATATAGACCCAAATGGATTTTGAACCCAATAATATTTTAAAAAAGGACATAACTATGAGCGATTATCAAGTTAATAACCCAGCCACTGGTGAAGTAGAAGCCACTTACCCTACCGCCACTGAACAAGATATCCAAAACGCTATTGAGCAAGCAAATAATGCTTATCAAGACTGGCAAAAGACCTCGCTTAGCGAACGTAGTGCATTATTAAATAAAATAGCTGACATCTATATTGAGCGCCAAGATGAGCTAGCACGTATCGTTGCCAACGAAATGGGCAAGCCTCTCGCACAAGCAAAGGGTGAGCTCCAACTGGTTGCTCAAATTTATCGCTATTATGCAGATAACGGTGAGCAACTATTAGCACCAAATACCATTGATGTGGATCAAGGTTCTGCCTCAGTAGAAAAGCTCCCAGTTGGCGTTTTACTTGGCATCATGCCATGGAACTACCCGCATTATCAGGTAGCTCGTTTTGTGGCACCAAACGTGATGGCAGGTAACACCATTATCTTAAAACATGCGCCGCAGTGCCCTAGCACCGCAGAAGTTATCGTTGATATTCTAAAAGACGCCGGCTTACCTAGTGGCGTGTATAACAATGTCTTCGCTACCAACGATCAAGCAGCGACTATTATTGAAGACACCAGAGTGCAAGGCGTCTCGTTGACAGGTTCTGAACGTGCAGGACAAGCGGTTGCAAAAGTAGCTGGTGGCGCCCTCAAAAAGGTCGTTTTAGAGCTTGGTGGCTCCGATGCCTTTATCGTTGCGGCGGATGCTGACATCGAGCAGGCCGTACAAGGTGCAATCGTAGGTCGTTTTGGTAACACTGGACAGGCTTGTAATGCTGCTAAACGCTTAATCATCGTCGAAAGCGTGTACGACCAGTTTGTTAAAGGCTTTACCGACGCCGTACGTGGCATGACCCTAGCTGATCCACAAAATGAAGATACTTTCATTGGCCCGATGTCTTCGAAGGCGGCAGCAAATAATTTGCAAGAGCAATTAGACAGTGCTGTCAAAGCCGGGGCAACGGTATTAGTCGAGGGTGGCATCGTTAAAGACAAGCCAGGTGCTTGGTTTGCCCCTGCGGTACTGACAGATGTTGATGACTCAATGGATGTCTATCGTCAAGAGCTATTCGGTCCTGTCGCTGTTATCTACAAAGCGAATGACATTGCGCATGCTATCAAAATTGCCAATGACGTACCATTTGGTCTAGGTGCTTCCATTCAAACTCAAGACGCAGCATTGGCAGCAGAGATTGCTGAGCAATTAGATGTCGGTATGGTGACTATCAACGCGCCTTCTGGTAGTGAGGCCAATACCCCATTCGGCGGCGTTAAACGCTCTGGATTTGGTCGCGAGCTTGGTACCCTTGGTATCACTGAATTTTTAAACTATAAGTTGATTCGTGATAAGTCGTAATCGATAGCGTTTTTCTTAGATAAACAAAAAGCCTAACATTTAATGTTAGGCTTTTTGTTGAATGATCATTGATGAAAAAATATCTTATCGAAAATCTTAGCGCTTAGGTGGGTTATCTTTTAACCACAATTGATTGACAATTTTTAATTCACGCAGCTCTTCTGCCATAATCGACTCACTAATGCCTGGATATTTCACTCTTGCATAGCCATATAATGCAATACCTAAAACAGTCCAACCAAAGAAAATCCACCACTCAATAGCGGTTAGTGCCGATGGCATACCTGGCATATACAACATCAACATACCAATGCTAAGCGCAATCGTGACCATACCGACAAGCTTGCCTGCGGGTATTTTGAATGGACGTACCATATCAGGCTCGCGGTAGCGTAGAACTAAGAATGATATCGCCACACAAGTATAAGCAATCACGATACCAAAACCACCTGCATCTACGATCCACACCAGCATTTTACGACCGAACAATGGCGCTAGTGTCGCCAAACCACCAATTAATAAGATTGCATTTGATGGCGTATTATATTTTGGATGCAGCTTGCTTAAGAAGGCTGGCAACATACGTGCTTTTGACATGGCATAAAGCAGACGACTACCACCGATCAAGAAAGCATTCCAGCTTGATAAGATACCCAGTACACCGCCAATAACCAACAAGATACCTGCCCATTTTCCTTGCCATGCATTGGTCATCGCATCAGCAGTAGCGAGGGTTGAGTTTTCTGCTTGTACCAGTGGCAAAGTCGTGCCCACACTCCAAGCGATACCCACATACCACATCACCGCAACAACGATAGAGAGAATCAAAAACTTGCCAATATTAGGACGAGTCAAATCAATCTCTTCTGCTGCTTGTGGAATGACGTCAAAGCCCACAAACATAAAGGGTACCATCACGATAACAGCCATGACGCCTGCGGCACCGCCAATAAAGGCTGGCGCTTGTATAGAATTTGAACTCTCAGGATTAAATAAGACAGCACCGATGAACAGTAACGTACCAACGAATAAAATGCCCAATACCGCCGTTTTTTGGAACCACGCACTGACTTCCATACCACGAATATTGAGCCAAGTCACAATGATTGAACCCAACATCCCGACGCCCACCCAAGTAGCATAGACGTCCCAACCTGCAATCGTCCAGAGATAGCCTTGGTTATAATTGGGGATAAAATATTCTACGACTGTCGGCAAGGCAACCGCCTCAAAGGCGACCACTGAGAAATACCCGAATAGAATACTCCATGAGCAAATAAAGGACACATTCACCCCAAGCGCTCGATGGGTATAAGTATGCTCACCGCCCGTAATAGGCATAGAGGCCGCCAGCTCAGCATAAGTCACGCCAATCAGTATCACTGCCAAACCACCGATAAAGAACGCTAGCATTGCGCCCCACGTACCGGCAGATAAAATCCAGCCGCCAGCTAAAACCACCCAGCCCCAGCCAACCATAGCACCAAATGCTAAGGCGATAATATCTAGCGTCCCTAACGTTTTTTTTAATTCAGACATAACTTGCTCCTTGTCTGTGTGTCATCCGTGTTAACCCTTTACGGCCACACTATGTTTTGTTTAGTGGGATAGCACCCATCATAATTATCATATATACCTTTTGATCCAAGCTGTTACGTACTACTTGTTCGATATTCAAATAGTACAAACAGCAACGGCGTCTTGACTTGCAAGGCGCCGTTGTAAAAAATGTACTCAAAGCGAGTGCCATAGGGGCAATCTTGCTGCTCTATCAACTATTGGCTCGATACTTATTAAGCCGTTAAGATGCCTTTAATGATATCAAGACCCTCTTGTAGCACTTCATCTTCGACCGTCAGTGGCACCATCACACGAATGGCATTACCATACATACCACAAGACGCTAGTAGCAAACCTTGCTCGAATGATTTTGCTTTCAGATTGTTTGCGGCTGCGGCATCAGGCTTGCCTTCGCTATCGATCAATTCAAACGCTAGCATTGCACCTTTATGACGAATATGACCGATACTGCTTAGGTTCAAGTCCTTTAAGAAAGCTTCGATTTTGTCGCCAATCACCACACTACGCTCAAGCAAGTTTTCTTCTTCGATGACTTCCATGACCGCAAGTGCTGCCACACACGCCAATGGATTGCCAGAATAAGTACCGCCCAAGCCGCCTACTTGCGGGGCATCCATGATGTCAGCACGGCCGATAACCGCAGAGATAGGATAACCACCTGCCAAGCTCTTCGCAGCAGTCATCAAATCAGGCTCAACGCCTAGTTGCTCAGTGGCAAACAACGTACCCGTACGGGCAAAACCACACTGTACTTCATCAAAAATCAAGACGATGCCATGCTCGTCACAGATATCACGCAAAGATTTGGCAAATGATGGTGTCACTTGATGGAAACCACCTTCACCTTGTACTGGCTCGATAATCATCGCAGCCACTTCACTAGGATCGATATCCGCTTGAAAAATCATCTCAAGACTATGCAATGCTTGTGCTTCGGTAACATTCAACTCTTCTGCTGGAAACAACGCATGAAACACAGGACCTGGCATCGGGCCAAAGTTCTTTTTGTATGGCAAGACTTTACCAGTCAAGCTCATACACATCATGGTACGACCATGCCAGCCGCCAACGAAAGAAATGATACCTGGACGACGGGTTTTAGCACGAGCAATCTTGATGCAGTTTTCGACCGCTTCTGCGCCAGTGGTCAAAAAGAACGCTTTTGTCGGACCAGTAATAGGCGCTTTTTCACACAGTTTTTCAGCCAAATCTACATAGCACTCATAGTTGATCATTTGCGCGGCAGTATGCGTAAACTTGTCTAACTGCTCATGCACACGCTGAGTGATTTTTGGATGGCTGTGACCAGTGTTCAATACTGAAATACCGCCAACGAAATCGATATAACGATTGCCTTCCACGTCCCAAACTTCTGAGTTCTTTGCTCTTTCTGCAAAGATAGGAAAGGCAACACCCAACCCTGTTGGTAAAACAGCTTTGCGGCGCTCAAGTAATGATTGATTGGTAGTCGTCATAGAAATGTCCTTTTCTTTGTTCGTAACATAAGTGCCATCTAGTGATTGGCGGTTTATTTAATAGTTAATAGAGATCGAATGGTGTTTATTTGACATAAAACACCACTGATATCTAAAAATTTGTGCTAATTGATGTTTTGCTGATTATTGAGCCAACTAACTATGTTATGGGCTATTAGCTGATATCAGAACACCAGTATTTGGTCGTGACATAGTCTTCGATACCGTATTTTGAACCTTCGCGGCCAAATCCAGACTGCTTTACGCCGCCAAATGGGGCAACTTCGGTAGAAATCAAACCAGTATTGTGACCGATGATGCCGTACTCCAGACCTTCGGTAACGCGCCATGAGCGTGCATAATCGCTACTGTAAAAGTAAGCAGCCAAGCCATAAATAGTATCGTTAGCAGCACGAATAACTTCTGCTTCATCCTTGAACGTAAAGATGGTCGCAATCGGTCCAAAGATTTCTTCAGAGGCGATGTCCATATCACTGCTAATATCTGTAATAACCGTTGGGTTATAAGTCAGTTCTGAAGCGGCGTTGACACTACCACCAGTGACCAGTTTTGCCCCTTTATCCAGCGCATCTTTGAGCAAGGCTTGTACTTTATCTAACGCTTTTTTGTTGATAAGAGGGCCGATATCTACGCCTTCTTCTAAACCGTTACCGACCTTCAACTCAGCGACTTTTTTGACAAAAACGTCTAAAAATTTATCTTTGATACTGTCTTGCACGTATACGCGGTTGGCGCAGACACAGGTCTGACCAGCATTACGATATTTGGAAGCGATTAAGCCGGTAGCGGCTTTTTCGAGATCGGCATCATCAAAGACGATAAATGGCGCGTTGCCACCTAACTCTAACGATAGCTTTTTGATAGTCGGTGCACATTGTGCCATCAGCGTACGGCCTACTTCTGTAGAGCCTGTAAATGACAATTTATGAATGCGGGCATCACCCGTTAAGATCTCACCAATGACCGAAGATTTGCCAGTCACTACTTGAATGACGCCAGCTGGAATACCCGCTTGCTCGGCCAATACGCCTAGCGCCAATGCAGAATAAGGTGTCTCAGTAGCAGGCTTGACGATAATCGTACAGCCTGCTGCTAGTGCAGGAGCAACTTTGCGCGTGATCATCGCCGCTGGGAAGTTCCAAGGCGTGATAGCGGCACAAACACCGACTGGCTGCTTAAGGACAACGTGACGTAGCTGTGCGCTATTGGCAGGAATCACATCGCCGTAGACGCGCTTGCCTTCTTCGGCAAACCAACGGATAAAGCTGTTGGCATAACCTACTTCACCGCGTGACTCAGTCAGCGGCTTGCCTTGCTCAGCGGTCATGATGATGGCCAAATCTTCTTTATTGGCATCGATCAGATCAGCCCACTTTTGCAATAACTCTGCACGCTCTTTGGCGGTTTTTGCTGCCCAATCCGCTTGGACGTCATGAGCATAAGCAACGGCTTCGTTGACATCTTCTGTGGTGAGACTTGGTACGGTACCGATGAGGTCGCCGTTAAAAGGATTGTTTACATCAAGCACAGCGTCATCACTAGCAGCATGCCAGCCGTCTTTAATGAAGCAAGATTGTTTGAGTAAATCTGGATTTGATAGGGTTAGCGTATTTTTTGGCATCGTAACACTCCATGTTGGTCGTGATTTGCGCATTTATTATGAGTAAGCTATTGAACAATATGGCAATTCAAAATGGAAACTAAAAACGATGCCATTTTAAAAAAACGGCAACACCATCCATTGTTAAGCAGCTCATTACAAGAGAATAAAATCAAAACGGTCAGTCAGTAATAATTATTGCTCATCTGTAATTTGTTCAATATACTGAACGTTAATTCTATATATGAGACATCATTATAAGAATGATGCACCACTCTTTGCAACCTTTATTAAGATTATTTTGAATATTATCTTCACTATTTTTATTTTTACTTTCTAATAGGCAACTTATGAGCACAACAGCCGTTCCAGCATTGGACAAAACTTTTCAAATCTTAGATTTAATTACGGCAAGTCAACAACCCTTGACTGCCGCTCATATCGCCAAGCAATTAAAACTGCCGCGTAGCTCAACCCACAATATATTGCAAAGCTTATTGGGCAAGCATGTCATCTATAAAGATAGTGACAGCCGCTTTCACTTAGGCTCCTACTTGATGTATTGGGCTGGCAAGTATGAGCAGCAGCAAGGTGTCATACAGTTATTTAAAGACCTCATCGTCCAACACCCTGTCTTGCTACAACATACTGTGACCTTGTCTAAATTGGATTTGGGCGAAGTTGTTTTTTTAGCTTGTCACGAAACGCCTGCCCCGCTTGGTTTTACCTTCCGTGCTGGTGTGCGCGTACCGGCAGTATTTTCAGCGACTGGTAAAGCGCTGTTGTCTACGCTCTCAATGCAAACCATCGAATCTTTGTATGAAGGTATCTTTCCTCAGCCGCTCACACCAAATGGTGTCGATAACTTTGTAAGCTTATCTGCTGAGTTAAGCGCCATTCATGACAGTCGTATTTCACTCGATGACGGGCAATTACGCGAAGGTATGTACTGTTTGGGTACTTATATTCGCAATGCTTCAGGCAATGCCGTTGCAGGTATGGCGGTTAGCTTTTTGCAGGCAGAATACGAGTCTAAGTATGCTGAGGTGAGTGCTGTACTGATTGAATTGGCGGAACAAATTGAACAGCGTTTGGGTTTTAAGGCGGAGCATTTGGCTTAGCTTTTTGAGCAAAAAATCAAAAAGCTAACTTGGCATTTGATCGATGCCGTTTAAATTGAGGATATGCCCTAAACAATCCCATCCGCTTTAAGCTTGGCTATCATCTCGCTGTCGTAGCCTAAATCAGCAAGCGTGCTATCAGTATGCTCGCTCAACTGGGGTGGCGGCGTACGATAGCTAACAGGCGATGCGGATAGTTTGATAGGATTGCCAAGTGCGCGCACAGGACTGCCTTGCGCGGTGAAATCAACTATCATCTCACGTGCCAGTGCTTGCGGCATGGCCAAGGCTTCAGCCACATTATGAATAGCCCCACACGGAATGCCTGCTTGATCTAAAACCTCTAGCCAGTAAGTGCGTGGTTGCTCAGCAAACTTATTAACCAGCTCGCCACATAGCAGCGTACGATTGACAACACGTTGGGGATTGGTCGCAAAACGGCTGTCGCTATGCCAATCGACACCTAGCACCTCACACAATTTGGCAAACTGGCTGTCATTACCACACGCTAAGATAAAATGCGCTTCACCCTGACCTGCAAATACTTGATAAGGCACGATATTAGGATGCTGGTTGCCCAGTCTTGGTGGCACTTTACCTGAAGCCAAATGGTTCATACCCACATTAGCTAACATCGCTAGCGCACTGTCAAGCAGTGCTACATCAACGTGTTGACCAAGTCCAGTATTTTGACGTGCTAGCAGTGCTGCTTGAATGCCAATCGTCAGCTGCAAGCCTGCAAACAAATCGACGACTGCCACACCAACCTTATGCGGTTCGCCATCACTCGGACCTGTAATGCTCATTAGCCCTGACAACCCTTGGACAATATAGTCGTAACCTGGGCGTTTGGCATCGGGTCCTGTCTGCCCAAAACCCGTCAATGACGCATAAATCAGACGTGGATGGTCTTGTTTGAGACTGTCATAATCCAAGCCGTATTTTTTAAGACCACCGACTTTAAAATTCTCGACCAAAATATCACTGTCAGCGATGAGCTGTTTGATAATGGTCTGCCCTGCTGGCGTGGTGATATCTACCGTCAGTGATTTTTTATTGCGGTTAATAGTGGCGTAGTAAGCGGACGTATCATCGCTGAATGTTGGCGGTGCCCAATGGCGCGTTTCATCACCGATATGAGGACGCTCAACTTTAATGACTTCGGCACCAAGATCAGCAAGCACTTGGGTACAAGAAGGCCCTGCCAGTACTCTCGATAAATCGAGCACCTTGATACCATGCAATGCGCCCTCTGGCATATTAGCCATATCAGTCATAATAATCCCTTATTGTGTCGTGTGTTCTTTGATTTTTTGATCATAAAATTGTTCTTCATCATTTAGCTGCTTAACGGTTAAATCATGAAGAACAACTGAAAAACGTACGCTACTGCCTATAAATGCTTTGTAAAAAGCAAAACAATAACGTACGTAATAAAATACAGTTGTACCAAACACTTTTAACTTAAAATCAGTTTAAAAGAATGCTTGAATACCTGTCTGCGCACGACCTAGGATGAGCGCATGGATGTCATGCGTGCCCTCATAAGTGTTGACAGCTTCCAAGTTCATCACATGACGAATGATATGGAACTCATCAGAGATACCGTTACCGCCATGCATATCACGAGCGATACGAGCGATATCAAGCGCCTTGCCGCAGTTATTACGCTTAATAAGTGAGATCATCTCAGGCGCGGCGTTGTCTTCATCCATCAAACGACCAACACGTAATGCCGCTTGTAGACCTAAGGTAATTTCTGTCTGCATATTGGCCAGCTTTAACTGTACCAGCTGCGTTGCTGCCAATGGACGACCAAACTGCTTACGATCGAGCGTGTACTGACGAGCCGCTTTCCAGCAGAACTCAGCCGCACCCATCGAACCCCAAGCGATACCATAACGGGCTTTGTTCAAGCAGCCAAATGGCCCTTTTAGACCACGGATATCTGGAAAAGCATTGGCTTCAGGGACGAATACTTTGTCCATGACAATCTCGCCCGTGACTGAGGCACGTAATGAGAATTTGCCTTCAATTTTCGGTGCTGACAGACCTTTCATACCTTTGTCTAAAACAAAACCGCGAATCTCGCCAGCATCATCTTTTGCCCAAACGACAAATACATCGGCGATAGGACTGTTGGTAATCCACATTTTATTACCTGTCAACTCATAACCGCCATCGACTGCGCGCGCACGAGTAGACATTGATGACGGATCAGAACCCGAATCTGGCTCAGTCAGACCGAAGCAACCGACATATTCGCCTGAAGCAAGCTTAGGCAAATAACGCTCTCTTTGTTCTTCGGTGCCATATGCCCAAATAGGATGCATCACTAGGCTTGACTGCACGCTCATCGCAGAGCGGTATCCGGAGTCAACGGCTTCCACTTCCTTGGCAATCAGACCATAGGCAACACTGGATAAACCAGCACAGCCGTAACCTTCGATAGTCACGCCAAGTAAGCCCATTTCACCCATTTGACGCATGATATTACGATCGAAATTTTCATTGCGATTGGCCTCAACGATGCCCGGCATCAGCTCTTTTTGAAAAAACTGACGGGCACTGTCCGTGACCATGCGTTCTTCTTCAGTGAGCTGGTCGCGTAATAAAAAAGGATCTTCCCAATCAAAGCGTGGGCTGGTAGATGTTGCCATGTGGATCTCCTTGATATCAGTCATCCTGACTGACGAGTAGTGATTGATACATCAATTGGTTTAACAAGTCATTGACTTCGTTATTCCGCTGTGCGAAACTTAGTTTCATAATTTAAAACCATTTAAGCAAAATTTAGCCACGCTGTAAACCTTTATAAAAAAAAGATGAGTATAAAATGACAACACCCTTATCGACAGCTACGCCGCTACTGAGACGAATGCATGGAACAATGAGCCAAAGCAAGGAGGATAATGACCGACAATTTGTGACGGCACTGGGTCGCGGATTGATATTGCTGGCCGCTTTTGAGCATCATGAACGACTCACCCATCAGCAATTGTGTCAGATGACAAATCTACCAAAAGCGACCGTTACTCGCCTTATCCATACGTTGACCACGCTTGGGTTTTTACGTACGAATGAATACGGACAGTATCAATTGGGCAGTAGTGCTGTACGGCTAAGCGCCACCGCGTGGAGTCGCCATGATATGGTCTCGTATGCTGAGCCACTATTACGGCAATTCGCCAGCAGCAATGAAGTATCGGTGAATTTGGCAACCGAAGTCGAAGGTGAAATGCGCTATCACGCCTGCTGTCGTAGCCCTGCACGCTTATCGGTCAATTTACAAGTTGGCTCAGCCGTACCCGTTGCACGTACTGCTATCGGGCGCGCCTTCTATGCCGCAAGCTCACAGGCGAGACAGGCTGTGATCAGTAGCAATCTAAAAGAACATTTGTCTATAGAGGATTATAACCACGCGCAAACTGCCTTAGCCAACGCGGCAGAACATTATGTGGCGCATGGCTATACCGTGTCAGATGGGGAGTTTTCTACCGATATATTGGCAGTCGCTGTTGGGGTGTATGATGTCGCAACGGGACAATACGCTTATTCGCTCAATGCCAGTGTGCCAAGCGCCAACTGGGAAAGCGCCGACTATGCGGCGATGATTGTGCCAAAGTTGCAGGCATTGGCTGAGCGGATTGGGAGTGGTGTTTAAACATTTGAACTATATATAGTCAGTGAAAAGTAATATCGATACATCATGCACGGCTAATATCAATTTTTTGTAGCCTCTGTCTGCGCAGGCACAGCAAGCAAGAAAAATTGATATCGGCAGTGCCGTAGCGTTTTTAGGGTCTTTTGACTATGCGTACTAAAGCATATTCTGTCTAGCCATTAGACCCAACCCTCTTCCAAAAGCTGCTCGGTATTACTGACTTTGAACTCATCACATAAATTATAAAACGCTATTGGGTCTTCAATATTATCGAGCAACTCTCGTTTATTGAGCGCCACAAACAGAGCCAATGCATAGGCCGCGCAATGGATGGATTTTTTGGGATTGAAGGTGATGTCAGTAAAGGCCTGATATTGCATCACTTCCTCGTGCAGCTGAGGATTTTGCTTTAGGGCATTTACATACAGCCAATCATAAAACACGGTTAACGGCTCTACACCCCACTCCATACCAAAATAATTATAGCCAGTGAGTTCTCCTGAGGTGGTTAATCGCTCGTCCTTTCTGGCTTGTCTTGGCGGTACTGTCAGCAAGTCAAGGTAAGGCCCACCGTCCTCAAAAACCATGCTTGCTTGAAAGGCATTTTCGACACTGTATTGATTGCCATCATGCTCATCAGTGATCTTTAAACTGAACGGGCTTAGCGGAAAACTCAACTTATTGCCAGATTTGCTCGACAGCTCTAACACTTGCTTAAATCCATATTTTTTACGAATGACCTGTTGCAGGTCATTGATGGACTTTTTCTTTTGTCTAGTTGCAAATCCCACATGCCGCTCAAACCTAACCATATCCGTTTTTACCAAATTGTCACTGTTGACTTTGGGCATGAATACAGGTCTGTGTTCTACAGCGTTTTGTGCTTGTTCCATAGCGATGTGCCTTATTGATGATTCTGAATATATAACTTTGCCAGATTACCACTGTCTTGGTACAAATCATAACCAACTTGATCGGAAGTACCAGACTTATCTTTCAGGCTATTCCGCATCATCCAATAATTTATTAAGCTCGTCCACCATGGCATCATCTATGATGCTGTCTTCTACATAGCTTACGATCTCATCTATGGTCGTCAAATCCATTTCCCGAATACCTAAGCTGGCTAGCTGCTTATTAATAGAGTCTAAACTGTCATTGTCTTCAGAGTCATCCAATAAATCCTCTTCGAATCTGCCTCTCACAAACCAATACATTTTTTCTAGCACAGTGTCTTTTTTGGTTAAAGTAGAATAACCATCGCCATAAATAAATAAGTTAAAATGATAAAGTATCTCTATATCATTAATAAAAAAAGTACGCTGACACTCTAAAGTATAGGCTTGGATTTCTTTATCTTCGACACCTTCATCATTTTTATTGTCTTCATCATATTCGATCGCTTCCTCTACCAATCCGCCTAGTATTTGATAGTCGCCTACTTTAATTTTATGATTATAAATGATAGAGGAGTCTGCGATTGCATCGAAAATAATAGCACTGACATCCAGCGTATTATTATCGATGTCATAAAATCTCTTTAGTGCGGGTAAAAACTCAGTTAGCTTTTCTTCAGGTACTGGGATCAAAAACTGCTGCTCGTATATTTTAATCATATCTTCAGGCGCATAGGTATTGGCAGTATCAGTCTCGTTTCTACCTGTGGGCTGTAAAGGTGCAAAATCATACGGGTTACTATTAGTCATTTAGGATTGCCTTTTTATTTGGGTTAGCAGTAATAGATGTCTACTATTAAAAAATAATATGCGTTTCGATATGTGTTTCTATATGCGCTTCTAAGGGCATATAAACCTCTCAATATATGCTTAGAATGTATGCGGGTATTGTCGCTTATTTGGACAATTTTAGATAGGCAGCGACAGATATACCACTTGAATTATTTTCATAAAAAAAGACCTTGCCCATCAATCAGGCAAGGTCTAAACGTTAAGCTGTCACGCTAAGGCTATTTTTTAATTATAAAAACAATAACCCTAACCCAATCACAACGCCACTGACGACCAAAACAATGACACAAAAGCCCATGATATCTTTGGCTTTTAGTCCAGCGATTGCCAGTGCAGGCAACGCCCAAAATGGCTGAATCATGTTTGTCCAAGCATCGCCCCATGCGACGGCCATGGCAACTTTCGCGGGGTCACTGCCAAGCATTTCCGCAGCTTCCAGCATAATTGGCGCTTGCACTGCCCATTGTCCACCACCCGAAGGGACGAAAAAGTTGACCAATCCAGCACTTAAGAATGCAAAAAGTGGCAACGTGTCTGCTGTCGAAACGCTAACGAACGCTTCTGACATAACGGCTGCCAAACCAGATGCCGTCATCATGCCCATAATACCTGCATAAAACGGAAACTGAACGATGATAGCACCTGCGCCTTTGACCGCTTCTTGAACGGCAATCAAATACTTGCGAGGCGTTCCGTGGAATATGATGCCAAGGAACAAGAACATAAAGTTGACCAAGTCGAGCGTTAACGCAAAGCCGTTTTGTACAAAATAATAGACGATAAAGGCAAGCCCCAATGCGCCTATGACCATCGATAAAATCCAACTGTTTTCTAAACGTTCTGCTGGTGTCATGTCCGATTTTGCCGGAAGCTTTTCAATGACGGGATCAGCCAAAACCTTCGGATTTACGGTAACGGTATCTTCTCTTTTTGGCATCATTAAACGGTTTAATAACGGGACAATAATAACCAGCGCAGCAACGATAATTAAGTTATAACCCGCAAAGATGGTCGCAGTCGTCGGAATAATACCAATTTTGTCAACGAACGGATGGCCTTCTGTGGCAATCGATAGAGGAATCGAGCCAGAGAATCCAGCATGCCAAATGATAAATCCTGAATAAGCACTGGCAATCAATAAACGGTAATCAACATGTTCAACACGCTTTGCCAACTCTTTGGCGAATAACGCACCGATGACTAACCCAAATCCCCAGTTAATCCAGCTCGCTGCCAGAGAAACTAAGGTTACCCAAATAATAGCACTACCTGGCGACCGTGCAAAACCGGCAAGCTTGCCCAGCCCTTGTTTAAATATCGGGCTGCTTGCCAAGACAAAACCAGTGACGAGCACCAGCACCATTTGCATTGAAAACGCGAGTAACGCCCAGAACCCTTCACCCCAATATGCCACCATCTGTACAGGCGAAGAATCAGTCAGCCCTAAGCCCATACCAAAAATGACGACAGTTAAGATAATGACAAACAGAAATGGATCCGGTAAATACCTCTCCATCAAACTGTTCGAAAAACGTGTAATTCCTTTCATTTTACAACTCCCTTTGTATATAAATTCGAACGTCGTCCATAATCCTAAGGTTACCGCATTATTGCTTTGTATTCTTACTCATTCAGCAACAATCGGCTTTTATTATTCTGTGTCAGCTTTTTACATTTTCTTTATCATTTTTCAAAAGAAAAAGTCTTTGTAGAGCCGTATTGCCCCACAAAGACTTCCAGTCATGAAACCTCTTGCACAAATCATTGAGAGCCTTTGTGAATCTATTAGAGAGAGTCAATGAACAGGTATCGTCTAAAAATTTATTGCTATAATTTAGTTCTATAAGAAGCTATATGTTAAGTTTTTCAGATAAGTCTATTAAAGTCCTAATGTTAAGAAAACCAGAAGATTCACGCTCTTGGTATCAAGAAGGAAAGACCACTATATCACTCTCTTCTTGCCAAAGGGGAAACTTGGTCATGGCTTGCAAAAAAAGTGGCTGCTGAAGCCAGTGTTGTAGCCATTGCTGCAGATTCGGGTAAGGTAAGCTATAAAAGACATCGCGATCCACATGGGCAAATTGGCGGACAAAAGGCATGATACCAATATCGGCAATGGTCGGGTTATCCCCCAGTAAATATGAATTTTTAGTCAACAGCTCTTCTAAAACTTGTAAAAACTCTTCACCCCGTTGTCGATACTCTGTCTGGGTCATCTCAATATGACGGTCAGCATATTTATAGCGATCCAGCCAATGCTTAAATTCATTGTCGTTTTGATCGAGCAGAGTATGGCTTTGATGCAAGACCACTGCATTGAGTAATCCCTGCGGATCTGTCTGCTCAAGCGCCCACACCATTATGTCGCGACTCTCTTCAATCACCACACCATCAGCAAGCTGCAAAACAGGGACGGTGCCTTTGGGACTAATAGCCAGCATTTGAGATGGTTTATTTTTCAGAGCTATCTCTCGCAACTCTACCTGCAACTCAGCAAATAAGATACCAAGTCGGGCGCGCATGGCATAAGGACAGCGACGAAAAGAGTATAGGCGATGCAGTGAAGAAGTCATGGATATTTTTCGCAGTTGAATTGAGGTCAATGTGCTCAGAGTTGGAAGACTATTATCTTACTACTTATTGCTTTCCACGATAAAATAATTGTCGCCTTCCACGCTAAATAGTATGGAAAATATCTTTCACCTGCTTATGATAACAATGCGAACACTAATCCTCAATGATAGGAGACAAACGTTTCATCTCTCTATCAAGCTAAAAAACCAAATGAAACCTATTGCCTTCAAATATAGTCAAAATACCCCAAAACGCTACGACACGGCTGATATCAATTTTTGTAGCCTCTGTCTGCACAGCAAGCAAGCAGAATTAATATCAGCAGTGCGTGATGTATCGATATTAATTTTCACTGACTATATCTATATTAAACATGTCATCAGCGAGCCTCAGGCATCTTGAATACAGAATTCAATTGCTTTTATTTATTTTAGGATATAGATTCAAGGAAACTTTACGAAAAAAATGATGTATTCATCACCTTCAAAACAGTCAAGGATGACCTAATGAACAATAATTCAACGCCGAATGTAAAAGACCATGTAACCGAACAAGAGTGGCAGATGCGAGTCAATCTGGCGGCTTGTTATCGATTGATTGCTTCGTATGGTTGGGATGATTTGGTTTTTACTCATATTTCGGCACGCGTACCAGATACTGAGGATGAATTTTTAATTAACCCCTACGGTTTATTGTTCGAAGAGATTACTGCCTCTAATCTGGTCAAAGTCAATCAAGCTGGTGAAAAAGTGTCTTCATCAGCATTCGATATCAATCCTGCCGGATTTACCATTCATAGCGCCGTCCATGAAGCCCGTAACGATGCCCACTGCGTGATTCATCTGCATACCAGCGATGGTGTCGCTGTATCTACTCAGCAGCAGGGCTTACTGCCTATCTCACAGCAATCCTTATTTCCATTATCTAACTTGGCATATCACGATTACGAAGGTGTCGCCTTAAACCCTGAAGAAAAAGTACGTTTAGTCGCTGACCTTGGCGAGGCCAATTTTATGATTTTACGTAATCATGGCTTACTCACTTGTGCCAGCAGCGTGGCGGATGCTTTTTTATATATGTACATCATGCAAAGAGCCTGCGAGGTTCAGATCAAGGCACAAAGCGGTGGCAGTGAATTAACCTTGATATCACCGCAAATATTGGCTGGTATCCAAGCGGCATCCAAACAAGTGACTAAAGAGGCCAATGGTGACATTGCGTGGCCCGCCTTATTAAGAAAACTCCGCCGCACTGATCCGTCATTTGAGGAGTAACCTTCGATGATAACACTGAGCGAATGGCAACAGCAGGGACAGCTTGAATCTATTAACGGTCAGCAGATTTTTACCCGTCAAGGCGGAGATAAAGACACGCCAGCCTTACTGTTGATTCATGGCTACCCTAGCGCCAGTTGGGACTGGGAAGGTATGTGGGATAAGCTCACTGAGCATTATTATGTAATTACTCTGGATATGCTGGGGTTTGGCTTGTCCGATAAACCCAAAAACGCACGCTACTTAATCAGTGAGCAAGCTGATATTTTTGAGACTGTTTTGCAGCGTCTTGGTGTCAAAGACTATCATATTTTGGCGCATGATTATGGCGATACGGTTGCACAAGAATTGTTGGCGAGACAAGTTGATGACAGTAGTGATAGCAGCGACAGGCACATTGCCAGTGTTTGTTTTTTAAATGGTGGCTTATTTCCTGAAACTCACAAACCCATTCTGATTCAAAAACTGTTGTTGTCGCCATTAGGGCCTTTGCTATCCAAATTCATTAACAAGCGAAAATTCGCGGACAATTTACAACACATATTTGGACCTGCAACACCGCCAACCCCTGAAGTCATCGACACATTATGGCAGCTGTTAACACACAATAATGGTTTAGCAGTGATGCATAAGTTGATTGACTATATCCCTCAACGTCAACAATACCGTGAACGCTGGGTAGGCGCGATTATCAATAGCAACGTGCCGGTTAAACTGATCGCAGGTGCCAAAGACCCTATCTCAGGTAAACATATGATTCATCGTTATCGTGAATTGATTCCCAATGCCAATACCACAGAAATGCCAGCATTGGGACATTATCCGCAAATCGAAGATGCCGACGCTATCAGCGCTGAATATCTGACATTTAGGAAAAGTGTTGGATAAAGCATCAGTGATGAGTGTTGATAAACGTGATAAGCCATTCGGTAATCATGTTTTATTAGCCGATTTTCTGAGCTCATGACGCAATATCTTACCGACTGTCGACTTGGGTAATTCATCAATAAATTCGATCTGTCTGGGACGTTTGTACCCCGTCAGATCTTCTTTACAGAACTGCATGATTTCATCTTTTGTCAGACTGGCATCAGCTTTAACGATAAAGACTTTGACCGACTGTCCCTGTAACTCATCATCGATACCAACGACGGAACATTCAGCTACTTTAGGATGTCGCTCGATCACGTTTTCCACTTCATTAGGATAGACATTAAAGCCACTGACGATAATCATGTCTTTTTTGCGATCATAGATTTTTACGTAGCCCTTCTCGTCCATAGACCCGATGTCACCGGTCTTCAGATAGCCGTCAGCGGTGAAGAACCCAGTATTGTCGATATTGTGGTAGCTTGCGATGACATTGTCACCTTTAATACATATTTCCCCAACCTCACCGACTTCTAAAACTGTCTCATCCTCATCACGAATATTAATATCTACACCAGGTAGCGGCATGCCGATGCTGCCGTTGAACGCTTTGTTGGTAAAGGAATTGGCCGTGCCCACGCCAATGGTTTCTGACATCCCCCAACCTTCTAAGATGGGATGACCGGTTGAGTCGAGCCATTTTTTGGCGGTTTCTGGCGTCGCTGCCATGCCCCCAGCCAAAGAGAGTTTTAACTCAGAAAAGTCAATCGTTTTAAACTGCGGATGTGCCATCAAGGCCTGATATAGCGTATTTACTGCTGGTAAAAGATGGAATGGCCGCGAGTTTAAAGTCTTGATAAAACCATCAATATCACGCGGATTGGTAATGAGCGTCAGGTGCTGCCCCACTCTGAAACCTAGCATAGCAACTACAAAAGCAAAGATATGATAAAGCGGCAAAGCAACAATGGTATTCATTTGCTTATCATCGTCCACATCAGCATACACAGGCTGAAACCATGCCTCAAACTGCGAGGTTGCAATCTCTATGTTGTGATGACTAACGATAATACCTTTAGCTTTGCCTGTCGTGCCACCTGTATACGTTAACAGCGCCACGTCTTTAGTATCAGCGTCAGGTCGGGTATAGCTCATATTTCTACCCTTTTTTAGGACAGACTTATAGCTTTGTACTTGATACTGAGCATTAGATTTAAGTGAGTGTGGCGGGACTGCTTTTTTAATATATTTGGCAGCCAAGTCGACGATTTTGCCTTTGACAGTGCCCAGCATATCCCCAATATCGCTATAGACAATGGTTTTTACACCCGTGTCATGGACAATTTTTTCGAGCGTTAAACAAAATGGGGTCAAAATAAATATCGCTTTACAGTCAGAGTCGTTCAATTGATGCCTCAACTCACGCGCCGTGTACAAAGGATTGACGAGGGTAATGACCATTCCTGCCCGTATTACTCCGATGACGATGGGCAGATATTGATTGACGTTCGGCATCATAATGGCTATCACCGATCCTTTTTCAAGATTAAGTCCTTGAATCCAAGCGGCAACAGCTCTAGAGGTTTCATCAACCTGTGCATAGGTATAAGTGACACCCATGTTGGTGATAAATTCCTGTTGAGAAAATTTTGCAAAAGAGCATTCAAACAGTTCTAGTAATGACTGGTTTGCCGCTGAGATATCAGACACGACGCCTTTCGGATAGTGATCTATCCAAATTTTTTTCATTATAACCTTCCTTGGTCATTGGTCATTAATTTTTTGAAGAGCGCTATCTATTGGCTATAACATTAATATCCTCTCTTACTGCCAGCCGGATGTAGCACCATGCTCATCTTGATGTGCAAATAAGGGGTGTGCTTGGGCTTCTTCTAAGGTCAGTACTGGGGTCACGCAGACATCTGCTGACGCAAAAGTTTGTTGCCAATGCTCAAGTGTTTGACTGGCAAATTTATCGCTTACCGTCTTAGCCGCCGCTTGGCTTTCAGAAGTGTTTGGCATAATACCAAGTTGCCAATGACTATTTTCGAGCGCAGGCAAATCCAATACTTCACACAATCCTTGCCAAAATTTTAGCTCTAGCGAGCCAACGGCCATATGACGCTCGTCTGCTGTTTTGTATAATCGGTAGCAGGGTAATAGACCACCCAAAAAATCATGCTGCGGTGCTGGCTTTTGTCCTGAGAAGCTTTTCACCAGCGCTCCCGTTGCCTTTGGCATGACCAGATGCTGATACAAGCTGTGCGTCATACTGACGGCAATATGACGACCTTTGCCGGTACGCTGGGCGGCGAACACAGCAGCGAGCAATGCAATCACAGCGGTATCACTGCCACCTGCCAAATCTGCGAATTGCACGTTAGGCATCGCCTGCTCGCCAGTGGCAGTCTTTAGCTGATCAAGCACACCGCTCATCGCCATAAAATTAATATCGTGACCGGCTTTATTAGCCCAGTCATGAGTGATCGCTTTATCTGCTGTACTGCCACCCGCCACGCCATAACCAGTGATCGATACCATCACCAGCTGAGGATTAATCGCATGCAATGTTTTGGCATCTAATCCCATGCCCTCTAACACGTCAGGGCGAAAGCTGTCTAACATCACATCGGCATCTTTGAGATGCGCTTTGATAGCGTCAATACCTTTGGGATCACGAAAGTCGTGTTTCTCGGTGGTTTTACCATGGTTTAATGCTTTAAACAATTCGCCAAAGGCTCTGGCAGGATCGCCATTTTTGGGCTCAATTTTAATAATTTCTGCGCCCAAATCGGCAAGCAATCGCGTAGCAAAAGGCCCCGGCAAGTTACGAGTCAAATCGACCACTCGCAACCCCTGTAAACAATCTGCCATAGAATGCGCTATTGTATTAGCCATCTACAAACTCCTCGCCTTTTTTGGCCATATCCACAAGAATCTGCGCAGGTTCAAAACGCTCACCGTATTTGCTGGCAAGCTCATGGCTGCGTGCAATGAATGTCTCTAGACCCATCGAATTGATAAATTGCAGAGTGCCGCCTTGATGTGGTGCAAACCCCCAACCAAAGATTGAGCCGATATTGGTATCAGCGACAGAGCGCACGACGTTTTCTTGATAGCATTTAGCAGATTCGTTGGCTTGGATAAACATCAAACGATCAATCATATCCTGCTGAGTTGGCTGCTCATCCTTGGTGGGAAAAAGATTGGTCAACTCAGGCCATAGTTTTTTGTCACCGTTTTCTTTATAGTCATAAAAACCTTTGCCGTTCTTTTTTCCTTCTCGGTCATGCTCATTGACCAGTGTTTTGAGTATCTCGTACGAGGGACGCACAGTGATAGGTTTACCTTCGGCTTGCATATCCAGCTGCTGCTGTTCACTCACGTGCAAAGCCAGACTTAATGACACCTCATCTTGCAATGCCAGTGGCGGCATGGGCATACCTGTTTTCATGCCAGCGACCTCAATACTGCGCGGATGGACGCCCTCTCCTAGCATTGCAATACCTTCTGACACATAGGTACCAAATACGCGCGACGTATAAAAACCGCGACTGTCATTAACAACGATGGGTGTCTTACCAATTTGAACGACATAATCAAACGCTTTTGCTAAAGTGGCGTCGTCAGTTTGCTCGCCCATGATAATCTCAACCAACGGCATCTTGTCGACTGGCGAGAAGAAATGCAGACCGATAAATTGATTGGGACGCGTGCTGGCTTTTGCCAATCCAGTGATAGGCAATGTTGACGTATTAGACGCATAGACAGCAGTGTTAGGAATAACTGCCTCAGACTGCTCAGTACACTTGGCTTTAATCTCACGGTTTTCAAAGACGGCTTCGATAATCAGATCGCACTCTGCCAAATCATCATAAGACACTGTCGGCTTGATGCGATTGAGTAACGCTTGCTTTTTATCTTCTGTTGAGCGTTTACGGCTAATGGCTTTATCCAAAATGGTGGCAGAATAGGCTTTGCCTTTTTCAGCGCCTGCCATTTCGGTATCTAGTAGTACCACTTCTATGCCTGCTTTGGCTGAGACATAAGCGATACCTGCACCCATCATGCCAGCACCTAAGATACCGACTTTTTTAGTTTGTGTCCGCTCAAAGCCATCAGGACGTGACTGCCCTTTTTTGATGCTGTTTAGCTGCGTCCATAGCGTGTTAATCATATTTCTAGATTCAGCAGACAGCACACAAGCAGCGAAGTAACGTGACTCAAGCTCAAGTCCTGTATCTATATCCACTAAACAGCCTTCGAACACGCAAGACATGATATGGGTAATCGCAGGATAGTTGCCATGTGATT
Organism: Psychrobacter sp. K31L; assembly: GCF_017942195.1. Lineage (NCBI taxonomy): Bacteria > Pseudomonadati > Pseudomonadota > Gammaproteobacteria > Moraxellales > Moraxellaceae > Psychrobacter > Psychrobacter sp. K31L. The sequence goes on from NZ_JAGKSC010000001.1 coordinate 587,832, forward strand.
TTTGATTGGCCATAGCAGGCGCGATAGAAAATATGGGTACGACTTTGGGGTGTTTACTATCACCGCCGGGGATTTTGAAGCCTTTCTTATCCCACGGTTGCTGCGCTGTAGGATTGGCTTTTATCCAATCTGTCGCCTGCTTGAGCATATCTGCTTTGTCAGTGGCAGTGGCATCGATTAAACCCATGTCTTTAGCAGCAGCTGGACGCAGCTCTTTACCTTGGGTCATCAGCTCTAAAGCTGATTGAATACCGACCAATCGCGGTAAACGCTGAGTACCACCACCACCCGGTAGCAAGCCCAATTTGACTTCAGGTAGACCCAGTTTGGTTTTAGGCGAATCAATCGCGATACGATAATGACACGCCAATGCCAACTCCAAACCACCGCCAAGTGCCGTTCCAGTCATGGCAGCGACGACAGGTTTTCCCGAAGTCTCAAGTTTGCGTAAGCTAGCTTTCAGGTCTTCGGCCAGCTCAAAGGCTTGTTCAGCGGTTTTAATACTGGCCAATTGGTCAATATCAGCACCGACCACAAAGGTTTCTTTACCAGAGGTCAGAATCAAACCTTTGGCGGACGCATCGTTAATAAAGCTGTCTGTCATCACCGCAAAAGTATCGGTAAAACCATCGCCGATGACATTCATTTTGCGACTGCTTTGGTCAATCGTGACGGTGATAATGCCATTATCAGATTCGGCAGAAAAGTTATTCAATGCATTGATGGCATCTACGCTGTTTATGCTCATGTTAAGTCCTTCTTATATTATTTTATGTCGATATAAATCACTAAAAATCTCTTAGCCCTGTCTATTAACGCTATCCATTAACCCATTAACGCTATTTATTAGCATTATCTATTAGTGCTATACGCGCTCAATAATAGTCGCAATGCCCATGCCACCACCGACACAGAGTGTAATCATGGCCGTTTTTAGGTCACGACGTTCTAACTCGTCAAGGACAGTAGTCATGAGCATCGCGCCCGTGGCACCAAGGGGATGACCCATAGCGATAGCGCCACCATTGACGTTGACGATATCAAGCGAGATGCCAAAGTCATCAGCTGTATTGAGTGGCACGGCAGCAAAAGCTTCGTTGATTTCCCATAGGTCTATATCTGAAGCTTGCATCCCCGCTTTTTTGAGCACTTTTTGGCAGGCAGGCGTTGGCCCTGTCAGCATAATGGCAGGTTCCGAACCAACAACTGAAGCCATCGTGATTTTGGCACGGGGCTTGAGGCCTGCTTTTTTACCAGCGGCAGCGCTACCGACTAAGCAAATTGCCGCGCCATCGACGATGCCTGACGAGTTACCCGCATGATGCACGTGATTCACTTTTTCAATAGTGGTATACCTGTCCAAGATCACGCTATCAAAGCCCATCTTGCCCGGCATAATAAAGGAAGGATTGAGACCTGCTAAGGTCTCGACATTGGTATTGGGACGGATGGTTTCGTCTTTATCCAATAGCGTCATGCCATTGATATCAGTGACAGGAACGACCGATTTATCATAATAGCCCTGCTCCCACGCATTCGCAGCGCGGCGATGCGATTCGCTGGCAAAGGCATCGACATCGGTACGACTAAAGCCTTTCAGCGTCGCTATGGTATCTGCACCAACGCCTTGCGGCACAAAATGTGTCGCTTCGTTAACGCGTGGATCCATATACCATGCACCGCCGTCAGAGCCCATCGGTACGCGGCTCATCGACTCTACGCCGCCTGCGACCACCATGTCCTCCATGCCTGACATGACTTTGGCGGCAGCGAGATTGATAGACTCCAGACCTGACGCACAAAACCGAGACAAAGTAACGCCCGCCACACTTTGCGCCCAGCCAGCATCAATGACAGCAATACGGGCAATATCAGAACCCTGCTCACCAACGGGTGTCACACAACCAAGTACCACATCATCAACCAAACTGGTGTCCAAATGATGCCGCTGTTGCATCTCTTTTAATAGAGTACGGGTCAGCCAAATTGGTGACGCCTGATATAAGGAGCCATCCTTTTTACCTTTGCCGCGCGGAGTACGGATAGCATCATAAATGTAAGCAGTCTCAGTCATAAAAATCCCTTTTTTTCTTTTTAAAAAAATAGCAATGATGGCAATCTAGTCGCCATGTTAAAACCAATAAGCAGAGTCAATGATTAGAATAAATAATTAGATCAGCCAATTACATAAAGCGTGACGCCAGCTCTTTCATGATTTCATTGGTGCCGCCGTAGATTTTCTGTACGCGGGCATCGGCATATAGGCGAGCAATTGGGTACTCTGTCATATAACCATAACCGCCAAACAGCTGGACACATTCGTCGATCACATCACACTGCTTTTCGGTCACCCAGTATTTAATCAATGATGCCTGCGGTACCGTCAATTTGCCTTCTAACATGGCATCAACAGCGGCATCGCACATAGTGCTGGCAGCAAGATAATCGGCGTAGCATTCTGCCATTTTAAAGCGCGTATTTTGAAACTTCCAAATCGGTTTACCAAACGCTTCCCGACCTTTGACATAATCTAGCGTCAAATTAATCGCCAGCTTCATCGCACCAACGCCCGTTAAAGCAATGATTAAGCGCTCGCGTGGCAGTTCTTGCATCATTTGAATAAAACCCATGCCTTCGGCAGTGCCCAACAGATTCTTTTGTGGCACACGCACATTACTAAAGAATAACTCCGACGTATCTTGAGAGGTCAGACCAATTTTGTCGAGATTACGACCACGTTCAAACCCTTCTACCTTGTCCGTTTCTACCACGATAAGCGAAACACCTTGCGCGCCTTTTTCCCGATCGGTTTTGCACGCGAGCAAAATCAGGTTGGCATGCTGACCGTTGGTGATAAAGGTTTTTGAGCCATTGATAATATAATCATCGCCATCTTTTACCGCATAGGTTTTGATGTTTTGTAGATCTGAGCCAGTACCAGGTTCGGTCATGGCAATCGCAGCCACATACTCGCCCGTCGCCATCTTAGGCAGCCATTCTTGTTTTTGCGCTTCTGTGCCATGACTCAAGATATAGGGGGCGACAATCCCTGAATGTACCATGCCACCGAACCCTGATTGATTGGCTTCCGCTTGTGCGTATAACAGCGCCGCTTCATGACCGAAATCACCGCCGCCGCCGCCATACTCTTCAGGTATAGAGACACATAAGAAACCGTTTTCACCTGCCTCTTCCCACGCGGCACGGTCTATCATGCCATTTTTGCGCCACTGTTCATCCTTTGGCTCCCAACCTTTGAACATTTTAAGCGCGCTGTCATAGACCATTTCGTGCTCTTCGGTCATCCAGTTTGGGGTAAATTTTTCAATACTCATGTTGTCTATCCTTGACGATGGGAAGTTGCTATCGGTTAATATAAAATGCTATTGAGCATAAATATATCACTTATGGTAATTTAAATTACCGTTTGGTATAATCTAAACATTCTTTGTATTTATTGAGATTCAAGACTCATACTAAGATAGTGAAAGACAATACGCAACCTATCAACAAACAATGGTAATTCATATTACCTAATAAAATTTTAGCGTATCAAACGACCAAATAAGTGGCTATCGAACTGTCTAAAACCCCCTATCCTAAAGGAATGATAAAGCATGCAATCCACGAATCAGATGCCTAATACGACTGAGAGCCGAGCACTGGCACCTTTATCAGATATGCGCCCTGCGACTTTAGAAAAAATTGAAAAAGCCGTTCGTAAAGTGTTTGCAGGTTTTGATGCTAACGAAGTGACCATGGTGCAAATTGCGAAGTCTGCCAACGTCTCATTGCAAACCCTCTATAAATACTTCGGGGACAAACAAACGCTATTCAACATGGTGATGGATATCGTACTCGGCAGACTGGCGGCACGCATCATGGATCATTTGCAAGGCATTGACAGCGTGCAAGATCGCCTGCGTAAGACGCTATGGGTATGTTTTGACTTCGTAGACTCACATCCTGATGCGGTTATGGTGCTGTCATCGGTATCGGTATCACGCATTCGTCACATTGCTATCTATGAGAATAAGGAGCTGATTGGGGCTTTTTTGGAGGTATTAGAAGACGGTCAGAAACGTGGTGTATTGAACGACACCGTGCCGCTATATATTCTGTTCGATGTGTTTATGGGTTTTATCAGCCGTTTGGGTTTGATGCACATCATGCGGCAGACAAATGCCCCCATAAATAAAGAATTTGATGCGCTGTTCGTCATTTTATGGCGAGCCATATCTAAGCCTGAAGTATAAATAGGCTTAGATAATTTGCAAAAACGAAAAAGCCTCACTATCAAGTGAGGCTTTGCTCTGTTTAAAAGCTTATTTGCGCCGATGTTTAGACCTATAGTGTCATCGAGACTCTCAAACACTACTCGATTTTGGCAATCCATACGCTATTCTGTTAACCACTGCATTATTGTTCTCAACCGTCAAACGGTAGCCTTGGATGATGCCGTCATAAGGTAGATTGCCTTCATAATACTGATAATGCTCACGGATACCTTTTTTCACTATCGACGCACGCTCGCTCTCGCTCAGTTTGGCAAATCCCTCTGGTAACTGCACTTGAGCCAACCGAGAAGCACCATCACGAGACATCCAATTTGCGCCCGCAGTAAACGTAAAATTCACATCGGCTCGTAAGCTATATTCGGGTAAAGAATTGGAATAATGCGCTAAGTCATGCTTAATCTGAGCGATATCTTCTACAAATGGCTGGTACGGTATCTCAAGTATGTTAAACAACTTTGCTAAGAATTCATCGGCAGTAAAGTATTTATCCATGTAACTACCATCAAGCCCCAGATACTTATTCGACAATACATGACGTAAGCGATCACAGGCAGGTATCGTGTGTTTGAGAGGATACCCCATGGCTTTGATGATGGCTTGCGAACGCAGCTCAAGCGTGTCTATTTGATTGACTGCATATTGCGCGAGAGGGTGGCGTGGGTGATAACGACGGGTATATTTGGACTGATTGGTAGCGTGGCTTGTAAAATTGGACACCTTAGACTCCTGTAACTCCGACGAAAAAGTATAAAACGAGCCCATATAGGCAAATAAAATTAGGCACAAATGAGGATGTCGGAGTACAGGCTCATGCGCTTTACCAGAATTGTTTTATATCGTGCTGGAAGTTGCAAGGTTCGTATGTCACCATTAATTATTATAACGGACGACGATACAAAGCTGTTAAACCCACGATAGATCAGCTAGCGATGATAGCACATCAGCTGCTGAAAGATAAATACAGATATTGTTCCTCTTTTCTTACACCTTTACTGTTGTCAATACTCACCCTATATCTTCCTACTGTAGCCAAAAAACTATCTAATGATTTTTAGACACTGCCCTGCATGATAGAGCGTCAGCCCTACTTCAGTAAATCCAGATTTCATCGCACCCAATGCTATCTTTGACTCTTCCAAGGTTTTAAATGGCAACGGAATACTGGCTCTGTCTCCAGTCAAGATATAATCCGCAAAGCACTTGCCCATGAGCGTACCAGTGGTAATGCCACGTCCATTGTAGGCAGTCGCTGTCAATAATCCTTCGTCAGGTTCCAAAACGCGGAAGATATGGTCTTGCGTAAAGCCAAAGTTTCCACACCATTCATATTGCCAGTTAAATGCTGGCAAATCAGGATAATAGCTTTTTTGCACAGCGTTCGCCCATGACTGATAGAAGGATTTTGGTTTAAGTTGCCTGCCACCCACCGTTCCCAATAACAAGCGATCATCTTTGTCACGACGAAAGCTCGATAATGCCAAGCGCGTATCCCATGCCCCTGTTTTGTAAGGTAAAATACGATCTGCTACTGCTCCACTGAGCGGCTCAGAAGCGATCTGATAATAAGCGACGAGATAAAAAGTCTTAGTAATTTCTGTCCATTCGCCTTCAGTGTAGGCATTGGTCGCAATAATGACGCGCTCAGACTTGACCCGCGCTTTGGGAGTTCTTGTGTACCAATGACCGTCTACTTTCTCCAACGCCTCGACAGCGGAATGCTCGTAGATGATTACGCCGAGACTGGTCGCGACTTTTGCGAGTCCTCTGACATAAGCCAGCGGGTTGATAGTACCCGCACGATGATCTAGTAGTGCTTTATTGATACTTTTGGTGCCGCAATATTCATGGCATTTGCTGCCAGTTAACACCTCAACATTCGCACCGCGACGGCTCAACTGCTCGTATCTGACATCGACATCGACTTCGCCTTTGGCATTATGTGCCATATGGATATTGCCGGCTTGGGTGGCTTGCGCGTCGATATTATAACGTTTGATTAGGTCAAATACTAAGCTTGGTGCTTGTCCGAGCGCTTCTGTGAGACGCTCTCCAGCCGCTTCACCTAGCGCAATATTTAAGTCATCGGGGCGTGCCCATGTCCCTGCATTGACCAGCCCAACGCTTTTCCCTGAACCGCCACTACCAATCGTTTGGCTCTCAAGTAAGATAACCTTGACGCCTTTTTCGGCCAAATGAATCGCAGCCGATAGCCCTGTATAACCGCCACCAATGATACAAATGGTCGCTTGAGTGTCGCTACTCATCTGACTATAGGACTCAATATTGGGGGCAGTCATGTTCCATAAACATTGCTCTTGTAACATCTCACACTCCCTTGTGTCACACGTCACTAATTGACGTTGAGGTAGCCGTGTCGAGCTTTTCTACCGAAGGCTCTTCACGCGGTATAAACTTATCAAGGAACGCCCAGAGCAAGCCAAACAAAGGCGACAACCAGCAGGCAAAAGCAAAAGGCGCATAAGTCAATGTCGCTATACCAAGGGTCGCAGCAACAAAGCTACCGCCCATGTTCCAAGGAATCAGCGGTGATAATAGCGTGCCACTGTCTTCAATAGAGCGCGTGAGTGTCGTGCGCTTATAGCCCATTTCTTTATATTTGTCTTTTAATAAACGCCCTGGCAGCACCAAGGTCGTATAAACGTCACCGATTAAAGTACCGACACCAAGGACGCTGGCATAAGTCGTCAAAATCAAGCCGATACGCGATTTTACTGCCTTATCTATTTTCGCCATAATGGCTTTTAAGGTGCCGTAGTGTTCAAGCGAACCGACAAAAGCGAGTGCAAAGATGGTCAAGGTAATGACCCATGTCATTGACATGACGCCGCCTTTTGATAGCAATTTATCAACCACTTCAAAACCCGTTTCACTAACAAAGCCGTTTTGTAATACGTTAAAAATAGCACTGACCCCAACGCCTTGCATAAAAAACGCAATAACCGATGCCACGACAACACCGCCCAAAACGGTCGGTATCGCTGGCATTTTCATAACAGCGGCAATCACAACAACGAGTGCAGGTAATAAAGTAATAATGCTTAAATTGTAATTGTCAGCCAAATTGGCTTGTAAGGCTTGGATAGAAGATAAATCAATACTGTCATCGCCATAACCCATGCCAATCCACGCATAAAGCGCTAAGGCGGTAATCATGGCTGGGACAGTGGTCGGTAGCATGCCTTTGATATGGTCCCAAAGCTCCACGCCCGCTGCCGCAGGTGTCAGGTTAGTGGTATCTGACAATGGCGACATTTTGTCCCCGAAAAAAGCACCCGAGACAATAGCACCGCCTGTAAAATGCGCTGGAATGCCAAGCCCCATACCGATACCCATCATTGCCAGCCCTACTGTACCTACCGTACCCCATGAGGTACCAGTGGCAACAGAAATAATGGCGCAAATAATACAAACTGAAAATAAAAAGGAGGAAGGAGAAAAAATACTGAATCCATAGTAAAGAATGGTCGGCACCGTCCCTGCAATAATCCATGAACCAATGAGCATACCGACACCCATCAGAATGATCATCGCTGGTAAGCCGATTTTAATAACTTTTAAAAACCGCTCCTCCATACCCTGCCAGTCACGACCACGCATCTTCATAAATAAGCCAGTGATTAAAATGCCACAGGCTAATGGAATGTGCGGGGTAAAGTCTTTAAATATGAAAAACTGCACCATAAGAATCATGGCAGTCAATACGAGAGGGGCAATATCAAGTAAGAAGCTAGAAGACGGACCGTAGCCATCATCAGCGGGGTCATGCGGTTTGTCATCGATCATGATAATTCTACCTTCCTTAGTAGTCGTCAATGGTCATTACAACCAATCCTTGATTGCTTATAGTTTTTGGTGTGCCAAACATATATAAAATATGCTTGGCAGTTCACGCTGAACACCTTGTTTTTGACCGCTTATAATGAGTCATCTGTGCTTAACCATTTATATATGAACAATCAATCCTGAGTGTTCATATATCTTCATATCAACCAAAACTAATGCCTTGGGCAAGTGGTAGCTCTGTTGAATAGTTGATGGTGTTGGTTTGGCGACGCATATAAGCTTTCCATGCGTCTGACCCTGACTCACGTCCACCGCCTGTTTCTTTTTCGCCGCCAAATGCACCACCGATTTCAGCACCACTAGTGCCGATATTGACGTTAGCGATGCCGCAATCACTACCGCGATCACTGAGGAAAGTCTCCGCTTCACGCAAGTCATTGGTAAAGATACATGACGATAATCCTTGTGGCACATCGTTTTGCATCTCGATTGCCTCATCAAAGTCTTTATAGGTCATGACATATAAAATAGGCGCAAACGTCTCACTTCGAGCAACGTCATTTTGCTCATCAAACTCTACAATGGCAGGCGTGACATAATAGGCATCAGGGTATTTATCTGCTAGTACGCGTTCCCCGCCTGTTACTGTACCGCCCGCTTCACGAGCCTTATTCAAAGTCGCTTGCATGTTATTAAAGCTGTCTTCATCAATCAGTGGGCCGACCAAATTGCCTTCGAGAGGATGACCAATGCTGACGGTTTCGTAAGCTGATTTGATGCGTGGCAAGATATCGTCTTTGACAGACTCATGGACGAAGAGACGGCGTAATGTGGTGCAACGCTGACCCGCTGTACCAACCGCTGAGAATATAATGCCACGTAGCGCAAGGTCTAAGTCGGCAGTCGGTGCCAAAATCATCGCGTTGTTGCCACCAAGCTCAAGCAAGCATTTACCAAAACGCTCAGCGACTTTAGGCCCGACAGTTCTGCCCATGCGTGTACTACCAGTCGCACTGACCAAGGCAATGTCTTTGTTTTCGACCAAGGCATTACCGATATCCGTCTTACCCAATATCACTTGAGACAAATGATCTGGTGCATCACCAAACTTTGCCAATGCTTTTTCGAACATGGCTTGACACGCCAAAGCAACCAAAGGGGCTTTTTCTGATGGCTTCCAGATGACAGGGTTACCACAAACAATGGCAAGCGCTGTATTCCAAGACCATACCGCTACAGGGAAGTTAAAAGCAGAGATGACACCGATGACACCAAGCGGATGCCATGTCTCACGCATGTGATGACCTGGGCGCTCTGACGCAATCGTCAAGCCATATAGCTGACGTGAAACGCCGACAGCGAAATCGCAAATATCGATCATTTCTTGCACTTCACCTAGGCCTTCTTGTTTGATTTTCCCAGCTTCGAATGATACGAGCATGCCCAAGTCTTCTTTATGCTCACGCAGCACTTCGCCCAGCAGACGAATCAATTCGCCACGCTTGGGGGCAGGAACGACACGCCATTCCTTAAATGCTGCTTGGGCGTTTTGGATTTTCTTATTGACCTCATCAACGCTATCTAAGGTTATCTTGCCGATAACCGTCCCATCGATAGGCGTATTGACTTCAAAATCGCCATGTTGATATTGTTCTTCTTTGACACCCATGGCTGACATGTATTGCTTAATCATATTCAATCCTTTGTATAGTAATTTATAATCTCTTTGGTCGACCTTTAAGCTACCTTGCAATACTTTAACTTGCAAAATAATAATTTTCTTACCCTCATTCCATTTTGGAATGGCGAACAAATAAGATGACTGCTCTTGTCTTTTACCTACCGTTTCCTAAAGAAATTAGGCATTTTTCCAAGCTTCTATTCTGTATATCTTCATACAAAGCAAGCTCATCATGGACATTAATACCAAGTGCTTGCTCGAACTCCTGTTGGTTTGAATTGCCATCATAGTTGCTTTGCTTGTCCTGCTGAAGATTGGACTGAAAAATACCAGCCGCACTGACTGGCAAAAAATCTTCATAGACAATAGGCTCAATACGGATAGCGCCTTTATCAATCAAAGCATTGACGATGTCTCTTGAATGGGCTACTTGTTCTGAATGACCCATTTCTAGGTTGGCTATATCATTGTTGATATCTATGCCACTATCGACTGGTTGATAATAAAAATAAGCAAGCTCCTTGTCATGCATCGTCTGGTAATCATCAGGGAAAGCGGTAAATACCTCGGCTAAAATTCGATTGTATTGAGCTGCATTACCCTCATTTGGAGTGGCTCCTAATTGATGGCGTGCTTGACTAAGTAGCTTGTCATATAGCGCTCTACCTTTTGGCGTTAATGCCACACCGCGCTGCTCAATCTCACCAAACCGTGCAGTATGGCATCCTTGCTCGTACTCGCCCTCTGAGTTTTTAAAACTAACCGCTTCCTCTAATGCCTTAAAGCTCGTCTGTCTTAATAAAATCGGACATTCCCGTTTTGGTGGCCCTTCGATAATCGCTTTTGGTGGGATGCCTTTTGCCTGCATGCCTTGCTGTACGATATCTATATCTAGTGTTCTAGGCGTTAAATGATTGATATGTGGGCCTTTAAAGCCGACGACATCAGCAATGAGACCGTGCTGCGCTAATAAGCGCTGATATAGCTCTTTTGAGACCGGTGTTTTATCATGCCAGCGAAAGGTCTCTAAAGCTTCTTTGATAAACTGCTCACCTTCCTCTGACGTCAAACCGCCCTGCTCTTCAAAGCGCTCAATCAGGCTGACGACCGTATCGGTAAAGATATTGCGGTTGGCTAATGCGTTTGATGCTTCTTGTTTTAGTGCGTCATCATCAATTAGGTCTAGACGCAGTAAAGAAGTGAAGACTCGAAACGGGCTTTGATTTAAGGCTTGCGCGTCAATCGCTCGAAAAGCCGTAGAATGCACGGGCACGCCAGCAGGCGCTAAATCATAATAACCAACAGGGTGCATACCCATGACAGCAAAGAGCCTGCGCATCATACTAAGCTCGTGCGCTGTACCCAATCTAATCGCCCCGTGGCGCTCCATACTGAGTCTATCAATCTCTCCGGTATGCTCCAACTGCTCCTTAAGATCAGGATGTTTGGTTAGCACCTCAGTATTCACCTCAGCAACTAAATCTAGCAAGTCACCATATAGCGGAACCTCGGTTTGGTACATGGCCGACATCGCCATAGAGAACTCGTGACGAATAGCATCGCTGCTGATAAATGTGTGATTCACAGATAGATATCCTTATTAAAATCTTAGAAATTTTTGTTACTCTTAACTTATTAACTTATTAACTTATTAACTTATTAACTTATTAACTTATTAACTTATTAACTAGAGTGTGTCCGACAAAAAACTATGTCGTTGCCATTAAATTATATCGTTGCCATTTCATCAGAGCCTATTATCAGGAATCGTACTTAACACTTCTTTTAAAACATTAAGACCGGCTTGCAGGGTTTCAGGCTCGATTGTTAGTGGCGGTAGCAGGCGAATAATATGACGATATTTACCGCTAGGCATCAACAGCAGACCACGCTCCCGCGCTTGCGTTAACACATACGTCATCACGCTTGGATCGATATCATGTTCAGGATGTCGCAGCTCGATACCGCGCATCGCACCGATACCAGTGAGGCCAAACAGCCAAGGCGATACACCTTCTTGCTGCCATTGGTTCACCGTCTGCTCAATGGTGTGGGCATAATGTTTGGCAGACTCCCACACCGCATCGTCTTGCATAATATCCAACGTCGCATTGGCGGCAGCACACGCGACCGGATTACCCGAATAAGTGCCACCTAGGCTACCTTTAGGTAATCCATTCATTATGCTGGATTTGCCGATCACTGCGCCTAAAGGCAACCCACCTGCGATGCTTTTGCCTAGCAATATCATGTCAGGCTCAATCCCTAAATGTGTAAAGGCAAATGGTGTGCCCGTACGACCGTAGCCCGATTGAATCTCATCCATAATGAGCAAAATGCCGTGCTCATCACAAAACTGGCGCAGATACTGAGCAAACGTGGGCGACATTAATTGAAAGCCACCCTCGCCTTGTACTGGTTCTACAATGATGGCACCGATATTATCGACATCCGTTTCTACAGCAAATAGACGTTCAAGCGCATCGATAGCCTGCTGATCGCTCACTTCATTATCTGGACTGGGAAAAGGAATGTGGTAAACGCCACCTGCCAATGGTCCAAGCCCCCGCTTATAAGGCGCGACTTTACCATTTAGATTGACCGCAGCCAGCGTGCGCCCATGAAAGCCACCATCAAAAGCAATGACACCCACACGACCTGTTTTTAGGCGGGCAATTTTTATGGCATTTTCGGTGGCTTCTGCGCCGCAGTTAGTCAGCATACCTGACAGCTCGCCACTGATTGGGACCAGCTCACAAAGCCGTGGCATAAAGGTTTGATACGGCTGATGGGCGGCCGCGTTGTAGGCATAATGGATAAGTGATTGGGCTTGATTGATAATCGCGGAGACGATATGAGGATGACAATGACCAAAATTTAAAACCCCGATACCGCCGACAAAGTCGATGTAGCTGCGGTCATAACTGTCCCAAACTTTGGCATTTTTGCCTTTGGTGAGGGTCACAGGATGCACCATCGTAAAAGCGTCTGTAACGTTATAGTGCATATCCATTGAGCATCTCTCATCTTCCTTGAGTGTGATGCTCATTTCAGCAAAACCGTACCGATTCAGCAAACGAATAATAGTTGTGCTGGCATTCCTTTTTGTCATTGCCAACCAAAAGACAATCTTAAGGCGTGTTAAAAATTACAATTATTTAAACATTGTTAACTGCTATCACAAAGGCTACGAAAAGTTTATCCCAGTCGCCCTGTATCTGTTTTAAAGTGAATCCACTATATCGATTGAATTGAGGACATGCCCTAGCATCAGCTCGTGTTGATTTGAGGTTTCAAGATACGCTGATACCCATTCTAAAATAACTTTTACCTTATGCGATCTGCCTAAAGACAAAGGATAAGTTATATAGTAAGACCCCCGTCCTTTTGCCGCATAGCGCCATGCCGTCACTAGCGTCCCTGATTGTAGTTCAGGGGCGACCAAACGCAGTGGTACAAGTGCAATACCATAGCCGAGCAAAGCGGCGGCAATACACGCATGAAAAGTATCAAACCGTGGGCCGATAAACGTCCCATCGATACTAATGCCTTGCTGCTTGAAATACTCATACCAAGCACTTGGGCGCGAGCTTAACTGTAGCAAGGTGCAGTTATCTACATTGCTCGTACAGGGATTTTTATCCCGTAAATACTCAGGTTGGCATACCGCCACACAATACTCATCAAACAGCTTAATCGCCTCCATCCCGCCCCAAATGCCATCGCCATATAAAAAGGCAATATCGACGTTTTGGTCTTCAGTAAAAAATGGCCCAACTTGCTCTTTTATATCTAAATTAATCAATGGATGGGCTTGGCTAAAGCCACTGAGCGCAGGTAACAGCCAGCGAGAACAAAAGGTTGGGTGTGAGGCAATCTTAAGCACTTCTACATTGTCACTATGCGACATCAAACTGGTGGTTGCCACCTCGATATGTTTGAGGATTTCCAACACCTCAAGGTAATAAGTCTTGCCAGCTGGTGTCAATGAAATTCGGTGCGGTGTACGATAAAAGAGTGAAATTTTTAACATCTCCTCTAACTGAGCGACCTGCTTACTGATGGCGCTTTGTGTCATATGCATCTCTTGCGCGGCATTGGTAAAGCTCAGATGCCGTGCAGCCGTTTCGAAACACTGTAGAGCAGTCGTCGATGGATACTTTCTAAAAGCAAGCGGCTTATTGGTTTCGGTTTTCATAGTTTATTTTTCTTTTATTTTTGGTATGAGGACACGCCCTATTAAAATGTAAAAACAGGGATAATTCATACAGAGATGACTACCTATTCGTGCACGCTTAAATAGCATGAGAGAATAGGTAGCCATCATTATTTAAGCGCTGATTCTCCTTGATTATTGTATCAGTCTACTTGAGTATGCTTCTATTGATAAAAGCATTATTTCACTGCCGGTATGTTGTCGGCAGTCAGTGTCGGCTTCCTAGAGGCTAATGTCAAAAACTAATGTCATATCCTATTCATTTTGTGAATACCGACGCTCATTATCAAATAATTACTTTAACTACGGCGACTGACTTGCTATCTTGCCTGCCTTCTTTTCATCATTGCGATGTATTTCTACCCCTATTTTTAAGCGAATAAATCACTTTAAGCTAACTTTCACCGTTAGCACCTTCTTTATTTGTATTGGATCTTATGAAACCTAACATTGAGGTGAGCTCAGACGCTCGCCGGACTCAGTATTTTCAAGTATTCCTAATGGGCGTCAGCGCCTTTATTATGAATACCACCGAATTTGTCCCTGTTGCCCTATTAAGCGACATCGCCCAAGATTTCTCTATCACCACGGCAGAGACGGGCTGGATGTTGACGCTGTATGCGTGGATTGTCGCGGCCATGTCATTGCCATTGATGCTGCTCACCAGTCGCTTTGAGCGCAAGCGTTTACTGTTGGCTTTGTTTGCGGTATTTATTGCCAGTCATGTATTGTCAGTATTTGCTTGGAGCTTTGAAGTGCTGCTCATCAGCCGAGTTGGCATTGCGCTCACGCATGCGATATTTTGGTCCATCACCGCAGCGATTGCGATACGTGTGGCACCGGAAGGCAAAAAAGCACTGGCGCTTAGCGTACTTGCGACCGGTACGTCATTAGCGATGGTGTTGGGTGTGCCTTTAGGACGCGTGGTCGGTCAATGGTTTGGCTGGCGCGCGACTTTTGGTGGTATTGGTGGGCTTGCCCTTATCGTATTTATTCTGCAAATGAGACTGTTGCCCACGCTGCCTAGTATGTTTGAAGGCTCTTTTAGAAAGATTCCAGAGTTACTCAAAAACCCCTTATTGGTCTGCCTATATCTGCTGATTTTACTGGTCTTTACCGCGCATTATACTGCTTATTCTTATATCGAACCTTTTATGCGCCAAGTCGGCTCAATCAGTGAAAACGCCGCAACGGTTGTGCTGCTATTGTTCGGTGTCGCAGGGATTGCGGGCAGTGTGATATTCAGTCGTTGGGGTGATAAATTCAATACCAGATTAATGCTGATATCGACGATATTGATACTATTGTCTATGCTCATGCTGTTATTTGCGGTAACCTCAATATGGGCGCTCAGCTCGATTGCCCTACTCTGGGGCGCGGCGCTCATGCTGCTGATTATCTCCATGCAAGCCAAGGTCATCATGGTCGATGTCAATGCACAAGACATGCTGATGTCGATGTTCTCAGGGATTATCAATTTAGGCATTGGGACGGGCGCACTCTTCGGAGGCTATGCAGTGACGCATATTTCACTATCGAGCGTGGGCTATGTTGGGGCGGCTATCGCGGTTATGGCATTGCTACTGATGCTATTTATGATAAAGCGCTTTCCTGAGTTAAGCAGAAGACTTGGTTAATGAGAATTATAGTCAGTGAAAAGTAATATCGATACATCACGCACTGCTGACATTAAGCAAGAACAAGAAAATGCCAGCCACTTAGATGGGCTGGCATTTTTTTATTTAAAAACATTAAGCAAGCTGCCTAATTAAAAATCCACCTTGCCGCGTAATACTTTTGTTTTACCGCGCTTAGTTTTTTGATCGACACGTTTACGCTTAGCGTTTCTGCTTGGTTTGGTCGGCCTGCGTGTTTTATTGACGTAAGTAGCTTTGGTGATAAAGCTTTGTAAGCGCTCAAACGCATCAATTTTATTACGTTCTTGGGTACGAAATTGCTGCGCCTTAATAATGAGCACGCCTTCTTTGGTAATTCGGCTATCTTTACTATCAAGCAAACGCTGCTTATTTACATCACTCAAGCTTGAAGCATGGATATCAAAACGCAGATGAATCGCAGAAGAGACTTTATTGACATTTTGTCCGCCTGCGCCTTGCGCACGTATCGCGCTAATCTCTACGTCACTGTCATTTAAACTAATGGTATTGCTGATAAAAATCATAGGATGCTTTTATAAATAATTGATAGTTATGATTAATGATAAACCATTATCAGCTACCTCGCTACTTGCCAGCTCACCCACTTCAAAAATCCGCATGTCTTAAAAGCAGTTTTCAAAGCTTACAAGCTGAAATTCAGAGATGAAACCTCATAAATGTTATTGTTTGGCATTGCTATGTCTGTCATCTGTCTGTAAAGCGTAAGCCTATTTAAGGATTCGATATTGACATGCTAGGATGGTTTTAGATTGCCAAGATGTTGCTTGAGCCAAGACATTGCTTAATTAGCTAATTATTTAGCAAGCAGTTTCTTGGCCAAAACTTTACCCGTCTTCTTCACAATAAAGCTAAAAATACGATTTGATAGGAATAACTGTTTTATGACCACTAAAAATAAAAAAGTAACATCCACTGCAAAAGTTGATGACAATGCCACTAAAAATATCGCTTGCGACCCAGCTCACAGCATCCAAGTCAGAGGCGCAAGGGTTCACAATCTAAAAAACGTCGATGTTGATTTGCCGCGTAATGCCCTTGTGGTATTCACGGGTATATCAGGCTCAGGCAAATCTTCACTGGCATTTGGCACCCTTTTTGCTGAGTCGCAACATCGCTATCTTGACTCAGTATCGCCTTATGCCAGACGCTTAATCGATCAAGTGGATCAGCCTGACGTCGATTCGATAGAAGGCTTACCGCCCGCCGTTGCCCTGCAACAACAACGAGGTACGCCGTCTGTACGCTCATCGGTCGGTAGCGTGACGACGATTTCAAATGGTTTACGCATGCTGTACTCACGAGCAGGCGAATACCCCGCTGGTCAAGGCATACTCTACGCTGATGCGTTCTCTCCAAACACGCCAGATGGCGCTTGCCCTACTTGCTCCGGTATTGGCCGCGTGTTTGAGGTGACAGAAGAATTGCTAGTTCCTGACAATACCAAAACCATTCGCGAACGCGCGATTGCTGCTTGGCCGCCTGCGTGGCAAGGTCAAAACCTAAGCCGCATCCTGACCACACTTGGCTACGATATCGATAAGCCGTGGAATACCCTGCCCCAAAAAACCCGCGATTGGATTCTCTTTACCGATGACACCCCAGAAGTCCCAGTTTATCCAGAGTACAACATTGAACAAGTACGCGACGCTATTAAAAAAGGTGAAAAACCCAATTATAAAGGGACGTTTACCAGTGCAAAGAATTTCGTTTTGCATTCTTTTGCTAGCACTCAAAGTCCGCGTACCAAAAAGCGCGTTTCCCAGTTTATGCAAATCTCTGAATGTCCAGAATGCCATGGCAAAAAACTCAAAAAAGAATCGCTATCGGTGAAATTCGCGGGTCTTGATATTGGTGAATTGTCCCAATTGACCCTGACTGAAATGGCACTCAAACTTCAGGATGCTGCCAAGACCAAACTGACTGATAATATGCCAAACCGAGAGAAGGCCATTGTTGCTCAACGTATTGCCAGTGACATTCTGTCTCGAGTTGAGGCTTTGACCACGCTAGGCTTAGGGTATCTGTCGCTTGAACGTACTACACCTACTTTGTCTCCGGGTGAGCTACAACGCCTAAGACTCGCCACCCAAATTCGCTCTAAACTGTTTGGTGTGGTCTATGTGCTTGACGAGCCGTCTGCTGGATTACATCCTGCCGATACTCAAGCGCTATTGGGCGCATTGGATGAGCTGACAGCGGCTGGTAACTCGTTATTTATTGTTGAGCATGACGTCAGCGTGATTCGGCACGCCGATTGGATTGTCGATGTGGGGCCAAAGGCTGGAACCCATGGCGGCGAAGTTATTTACAGTGGCCCTGTAGCAGGCTTGCGGGACGTTGCACAATCACGCACGGGACAGTATCTTTTTGAGACTGACGGGGCGGTTGAGCATACCCCAAGAAAAGCGAAAGCCTCGCTACAGCTGGTCAATATTGAACGCAATAACTTGCAAAGGCTAGATGTTGCGTTTCCATTGGGAGTGATGACAACGGTGACGGGCGTATCAGGTTCGGGCAAATCAAGTCTCGTCAGTCAAGCGCTGGTCGATCTCATTTATAGCGAATTAGGGCAGAAGACAATCATCGAAGCACCGACTGGCGAAGCTGATTTACTAGAGCAAGAGCTAGAAACTCAGACCAGCGGTAAGATTGCTGATGGTATGGAACACGTGAGTCGATTGGTGACCGTCGATCAAAAAGCCATCGGTCGTACGCCGCGCTCAAACCTTGCCACTTATACCGGCCTGTTCGATCATGTGCGCAAATTATTTGCAGCAACGCCAGAAGCAAAGGCACGACGTTACGATGCCGGTCGATTCTCATTTAACGTTAAGAAAGGCCGCTGTCCAAATTGCGAAGGTGTTGGATTTGTGAGTGTTGAGCTGCTGTTTCTACCAAGCGTTTACTCACCGTGCCAAGTGTGTCATGGGCAACGCTACAATGATGAAACCCTTGAGATTACTTATCGAGGCAAAAACATCGCTGAAATCCTCGATCTCACCGTCGAATCTGCTTATGAATTCTTTGTAGAAGAAGCACCTATCCTACGAGCATTAGACGCGTTGCTAAAAGTCGGGCTTGGCTACTTACGACTTGGTCAGCCAGCAACCGAGCTTTCGGGCGGCGAAGCACAACGTATTAAGCTTGCCACCGAACTGCAGCGGACACAACGAGGAGACACGCTTTATATCCTTGATGAACCAACAACTGGCTTGCATCCTTCGGACGTATCGCTATTGATGGCACAATTGAACGGACTCGTTGATGCTGGTAACACTGTGATTATGGTCGAGCATGACATGCAAGTCGCTAGTAACAGTGATTGGATTATCGATATTGGGCCGGGCGCTGGTGATAAAGGCGGTCTTATTGTGGCAGAAGGCACACCAGCAGAGGTTGCGAAGTCAAAAGCCAGCCGTACCGCGCCTTTTTTGCTATTTTAGTCTGTTAAGGCACATTCTATTAAAAATCTTTTATCAACTCAGCAACTAACGGCAGCGCTCAATCACGGGCGCATCGACTATTTGACCTGCTATTTTAAATACTGCATCTGCACCGCTCGCAAAGGCTTTTGCCACTCTATCGATTCGAGTCGCTGGGACAAATAGCCACGTCTTCGTGTTTATATCATTGTTTACCATTTCATTACGATGAGGCTGTCTTTTATCTTTGATAGCATTTTTCATAGTTGCTTTTATTGTTGTTTTTATTGTCGCGTTTAGGGTCTGTTGAACATTCAAATGTGGCACTGGCAGTGGCTATTTTTTAGACAATACGCAGTGAAATTTTTGACGCCTAGTCGTTCTAGGTTAGACAATTTCGCCATGTATTAGCAAAAAATAGCCCTGCCCTGAAAGGCTGATGCTAAAATCACCCCAAATGTTGTTGTAAACCTAGCTAAGGTCTCGACATTATCGTCGGTTTACGCTTGATTTGATAAAACGTTTGATGCGATTTTAGCGATCAGCAGTCCTAATATTTGAATGTTCAACAGACCCTATAGTTATCCTCACGATTAATCGCCCGTAGTCATCAATCTGTTTGTGACTGAAATTCACATTATGGCTTTGATTTCCTGCTATGAGCTTTGCGGTAATGACTCGGTGACTGCCCATAGCGCCGCTTGAATGCACCACTAAACGAGTGATCCGACGCGTAGCCTACCAACTCGCTAATCTTGCTAATTGAATACTGTTCTTGCCGCAAAAACCTTGCCGCCAGTCGCAAGCGATAATGACTCAGATATGCCAGCGGCGTGATGCCAACTGACTGTTTAAAGCGCTCATTAAGTCCTGAGCGCGACAGCCCAGATGCTTTCGCTAAACCCTGTAGCGTCCAAGCGTCCTCTGGATAGCGATGCATCAGATAGAGGGCGTTTGATAGGCAAGGATCTTTTAGGGCAGCCAGCCAATTACCGTTTTCATCTCCATTACTAATGGCATTATTTTCACTACTGTGGTCGGCATCATCGTCTATTTGCCATGGATGACCAATCCACGATGGCGTCCTGTCTAGGGTATTATCCGTAGTGCGGTTTATGCTGTCTTTAGACCCTGATGCCATTTCTAGCTGTTCGACATACTCGCGTATACATTCAATCATCAACATGCCAGCCAAGCGCTCAAGCATCGTGGTTCTGCCGGGGCGTTCTAATCCCACTTCTAATAAGAAAAACTGCAATCCAATATGCACCACATCATTATAAGCCGAGTGCTTTTGGGTCACTGGCGGCAGACTGGTAGGCAAAGCGGATAACAAAGGTCTGGCCATATCAGCATCAAACTGACTGCGTACCACAATGAATTGTGCCTCATTATCTTGCACATGCTTAGTTTGAGCATGATTACTTTGAGCATTGTTAGTTTGAGCAATAACTTTATGACCGCTATCTGTATTGTCAATCTCTAAGCCAATCTGACCTTCAGTGTGTGCAGGCATGATTGTTTTAGCCGTAATCTTAGACACCGTTGGTGCTGATTGACACGCATAGCTGCCTTGTGTGGTCAACATCATCATATTGTTGGCTGTGATCACTTGCCTGTCATTATTATCATTGCCATAGCACAGATGCACCTCGCCACTGATAACCACGATAAAGGTCAAATAATCTTGTCTACTCTGTACCAGTTGCCAAGAGCCGCGCGCCTTGACAGTGATATATTGCACTTTTTGCAAATGCATCTCATCAAACAATCGACTTAAAATATCCATATTTTAGACCAATACTAGGGTGTGTCATCATTTAGATTGTGAGGCTTAAAATGAGAAAAATTGCAGCCAAACAAGGAAGGAATTGCCGTAAATATGAACATATTGACAAGATTTCTGACGATGTTTGGCAAAATTTAGCCATTTTAAGACCACTAAATGTATCAATGTGCTAATTGATGACACGCCCAAACTACTCGCTTTAAAGAGCGTTATCAACGTTAATTACTATAGTAGATACTAAATAAAATGGGTACACGACATTATAATGCGTGACTGATATAAATTTTTTGTAGCCTCTGTATGCGTAGGCACAGCAAGCAAGAAAAATTTTACCAGTCACGCTGGATCTCTTTTATATTGCCCTGACTATATCTATTTATACGCTATACACGCACCTCTAACATAACGAAGTCCGACAATTAAATCTGAATATATTTGCATTTTTGGACGCAAAGTGAGATTTTTTTGTCAATCAACGCCGTTTTAAATGCTATCAAAGATCATAATAAATGATCAGAATCTTGATTGATAATACATAAACGAAATCGTTAAAGGTGGCTATCAAGGAATGTGGCTATCAAGCACCGCGTAAAATCACGATAAATAATAGACTAGGTAAGTCTGAGACCGTATCTGATTTACAGAGGATTGACTGTACAAGGACCGTATAATGACTAAGACATTAGGCGCTAAAGAACATGCCATCATTCAAGATGCAATGGATAACTCACCATGGCGCGACCCAAAAAGGCGGTTTTGGCTGTGTAGTCCATCACTGCCTCTATTAGGCTGCTTGTTCGCGTTAGGATTACGAGATCAAAAGGGCTTTGATCTCAAAAATACAGCGCTGGCTTGGGGAGGAACTATCTTGATCCACGGTATCATTCCACTGGCGGATGTGTTGGTCGGTCGTGATGATAGCAACCCACCTGATAGCGCTATGCACGCGCTTGCCCAAGACCCCTATTATAAGTGGATTGCTCATGCTTTTATACCGCTACAATATATGGCTTTTGGTCTGCTGGCCTATCAGTATAGTCAGCGAGAGTTGCCTTGGTATAATCGCTTGGGAGTGGCATTGACGGCAGGAGTCGGCAGTGGTATTGCGATTAATACCGCGCATGAACTTGGCCATAAGTCTGACCACCTAAACCGTACTTTGGCGCGTATCAGCCTTGCGCCAGCGGCCTACGGACATTTCGCCATAGAGCATAATTTTGGTCATCACCGCTGGGTGGCGACCCCAAAGGATCCAGCCAGTAGCAAGTACAACGAGAGCTTTTGGCAGTTTTTGCCACGCACAGTGTTTGGTGGTCTACGTTCCGCTGTAAACATTGAAACTGAGCGGCTCGCCCGTCGACATAAAGGCTTTTGGAACAAAGACAACGAGTTGTTGCAAGGTTGGGCAATGTCGGTGGTAATTTATGCCACTCTTTATAAGGCGTTTGGCAAAAAGATCTTACCCTTTATTGGGTTGCAGGCAGTATATGGCTTTAGTCTGTTAGAAGTAGTGAATTATCTAGAGCACTACGGTCTGCTCAGAGAACAAGACGACAATGGCCGCTTTGAGCGTACGCAGCCGGAGCACAGCTGGAACAGCAATCACACCGTGACCAATTTGTTTTTGTATCAATTGCAGCGTCATTCTGATCACCACGCGCATCCAAGCCGCGCTTATCAATTGCTCAGACATTTTGAGGAAGCCCCGCAACTGCCGATAGGCTATGCCACGATGATTATGCCCGCCTATATCCCGCCATTGTGGTTTGCTATTATGAATAAGCGTGTCAGAGCACATTATGATAATGATATGAGTAAAATTAATATGCACCCCAAACCATTAAGTCCATTAATGCAGCGGACGACGAATATCATTGAAAAGGGCTTACACTTATTAAATCGCCTCATATCAAAACGTGCGAGTAGATAAATTTAAAGCAATGAGCTGAAAGTAGTGAACTAAAAGTAATGAACGTTGAGACATAAAAAAACACGTTACTAATGAACGTGTTTTTTATTATAAAAGTATAGCGATAGTGATAAACGGATTAAGCCAACATCCCACCATCGACAACAATCGTTGCGCCCGTCGTATAGCTTGACGCGTCAGACACTAGATATAATACCGTGCCAGCCATCTCATCTGGATCTGCTACGCGTCCTAATGGAATTGCATGTAGCGCCATTTTTAAGACTTTATCATTAGTCGTTAACGCTGAGGCAAACTTAGTATCGGTTAAACCAGGCAACAACGCGTTGACACGAATGTTCAATGGGCCACACTCTTTTGCAAACGCTTTAGTCATGCTAATCACAGCAGCTTTAGTGATTGAATAGATGCCTTGCTTGTCACCTGCGACTAAGCCATTGACCGAAGCGGTATTTAAGATAACCCCGCCGCCCTGCTCGCGCATCATCTTACCAGCAGCTGTCGACATAAAGAAATAACCACGAATATTGACTTCGACAGTTTTATCAAAAGCGGCTAAGTCCGTATCTAAGATATGCCCGTAATAAGGATTTGCAGCGGCATTATTGACTAAAATATCAATTTGACCGAACTCACTTTTGATGTGCTCAAAAATCGCATCAATCTGATCCATATTTCCGACATGGCACGCAAAGGCACTGGCTTTGTGACCATCAGCGACAATGCTATCGGCGACTGCTTGGCAAGCATCAATCTTACGGCTAGAGACAATGACGTGTGCGCCTCTTGATGCCAATAGACGGGCGATAGATTCGCCAATACCGCGACTAGCACCTGTGACCAAAGCAATCTTGCCTGTTAAATCAAATAAATCTTTCATTATTATTCCTTATATTTTGAATTAGCTATTCAGCTTTCAATTTTTTATCGTAAATACTTAATAAATTATAGTCGAAAAACTGCAAATCCATGACAAGGCAGCCGAGCGTAGATAGTACGCATAGTACATCGAGCGAGGCTAACACCGTAATGATTTAGCAGTTATTTGACTATTAAGCCAACATGCCACCATCAAGGGTAAACGCATGACCATTCATAAAGCTGCTTTCATCGCTCGCAAGCCATGCAATCGCGCCGGATACTTCATCAACTGTCCCTAAACGGCGTAGCGGGCTGGCATTAATTGTTGCTTTTTGCGCGCGCTCGCCCATCTTCGCCATGGTATTTTGCACCATAGGGGTATCAATAAAGCTTGGACAAACGGCGTTAAAACGAATATTGACGCGCGCATATTCATGAGCAGCAGACTTGGTCAGTCCCATCACGCCATGCTTCGCGGCGCTATACGCTGACAGTAATGGTGCAGAACGCAGCCCTGCGATAGAGGCGACATTAATCACGTGACCGCCGCCATTGGCTGCCATACAAGTAACAGCAGCACGCATGCAATGCCAGACGCCTTTTAGATTAACGGCAATATTACGGTCAAAGTCCTCATCGCTTAGCTCATGCATCGGTGCAGGCTGATGGTCGATGCCCGCATTATTTACCACCACATCAAGACCACCCAGCGTTTCCATGGCAAAGGTAAATAATGCGCGCACTTCGTCGCCACTCGTCACATCAACTTTTTTAAAGACGATACTATTGCCCGCATCTTGACCTTGCTTGGCAACGGCTGCGCCCATCTCTTCGGCCATATCACCGATCACGACTTTCGCACCGCGACTGGCTAACAATAACGCACTTGCCGCACCAATGCCAGACGCACCGCCCGTGATTAAAATACGTTTACCAGAAACGTTACTGGCTACGTCTGATGCAATTCCATTTGTATTCAGTGTCATGATTTATCCCTCTACCTTAAGTACCAGTTTGCCGAAATTTTCACCTTTAAAAAGCATCATCAGGG
Source organism: Psychrobacter sp. K31L (assembly GCF_017942195.1). Classification (NCBI taxonomy): domain Bacteria; kingdom Pseudomonadati; phylum Pseudomonadota; class Gammaproteobacteria; order Moraxellales; family Moraxellaceae; genus Psychrobacter; species Psychrobacter sp. K31L. The sequence continues at coordinate 612,563 of NZ_JAGKSC010000001.1, forward strand.
TATCTGGGAAAGTCTCGATACCTTCAACGATATGATCTTTTACTTTCATATCACCTGACTGAATCCAGCCAGCAATCTCTTTCATCGCGATTGGATACTCTTTAATATTATCAAAGACCACGATGCCTTCCATACGGGCACGATTGACCAATAATGATAGATAGTTTGACGGCCCTTTTACCGCTGTGGTGTTGTTATATTGGCTAATCGCACCGCAAATCACGATACGCGCGCGCAGATTAATTTGGGTAAGGACGTCATTTAAGATATCGCCGCCTACGTTGTCAAAGAAGACATCGACACCGTTTGGACAGGCTTGCTTTAAGCCTTTTTTGACATCCTCATTTTTATAATCTACCGCAGCATCGAAGCCTAGCTCATCGACTAAGAATTTACATTTCTCAGCACCGCCCGCGATACCAACGACACGGCAGCCTTTTAGTTTGGCAATCTGTCCAACCAAACCACCAACCGCACCCGCAGCACCAGAAACAACGACTGTCTCGCCAGCTTTTGGTTGACCAGTTTTTAATAAGCCAAAGTAGCCAGTCATACCCGGCATACCGAGCACGCCTAAGTAATAAGATAAGGGTGCAAGGTTTGGGTCGACTTTGTATAACCCAGTACCATCACTGACCGCATACGACTGCACGCCATTATGACCACAGACATAATCGCCGACGGCAAACTTCTCATGCTTACTTTCAATGACTTCGCCCACGGTACCCGCGCGCATGACATCACCAATCTGTACCGGTTCGATATAAGATTTCGCATCGTTTAACCAGCCACGCATCGCTGGATCCATCGAGATATATTCAATTTTTATCAGTAACTGACCGTCTGTGATAGTCGGTAGTTCTGACTCAGTATAATCCCAAGTCTCCGCACTCGGTGCGCCAACAGGTCTTTCTTTTAAACGCCACTGCTTATTCATTGTTGTCATTATTTATTCCTTTAAATTTTTATAAAAAGCCATTGGTATCGTTTGCTTAAAAAGAGTTTATTCAAAATAATACAAATATATTAAAAAGTGTTCTTCTAGGATAAATTTTTCTCGCTTGCTGTGCGCTTTGCACTCCAGAGGCTTCGAAAAATTCATCCCAGCATCACATTAGTCGTATTGTTCAGGCATGTTCTTATATTGAAAACATTCCAAACAATTACTTAAAACCATTCTGCTTGCATATTGGTACATACCGCATTGTCGTTGTTTAGCAGTTCGATGTCGCGATTGATTAACGGCAATTCCCAATCGATAAAGTATTTTGCTGCTTGTAGTTTGCCATGATAGAAGTTTTGCTTTTCAATATCTGTTGTCTCGCTTAGCAATTGCTCCGCTTTACTCGCTTGGCGAATCCAAATCCAACTGACCACGATGGAGGCAAAGATATTCATCAATGCTTGCGCGTTGCCAGTCAGCGTTAGTGCTTTTTCCGTTTGCAGGATTTTGCTTAAATGCACCAATACTTCATGCAGATGACCCATATAAGGCATCAATTTACCGGCAAGTTTGGCGGTTTCTGGCGTGGTAATGCTTTCTAAGTCTTGGGTAATTTCACGTTTTAGAATTTGAATACCAAGACCCTTGTTTTGCCATAACTTACGGAATGACAAATCTAACGCTTGCACGCCATTTGTGCCTTCATGAATGGGATTGAGACGATTGTCACGCCAAAATTGCTCGGCTTGATACTCGCGCGTATAGCCTGCACCGCCCAATACTTGAATGCCTAAATCATTGGCTTTTGGACCATATTCAGAGGGCCATGCTTTTAATACTGGGGTTAATAAATCCAATAATTCTGATAGCTCAACTTTTAGTGTTGCATCTTCACAAGTATTGATACGGTCGATCAGGTTTGAGCCATATAAACACAGCGAGATACCGCCCTCGCTATAGGCTTTTTGCGCCAACAGCATACGCTTAACATCGCCATGCTGGATAATCGCCGTTGCTGCATCTTCAGGTTTGTTATTCGGTGCAATTCTGCCCTGCGTTCTGTCTTTGGCATAATCGAGCGAATATTGATAACCACGATAGCCAATCATAGCCGCGCCAAAGCCAACCGCGATGCGCGCTTCATTCATCATCTTAAACATATAACGCAGACCAAAATGCTCTTCGCCGATAAGATAGCCATAGCACTCGCCTGCATCACCAAAGCTTAATGCGGTAGAAGTCGCGCCTCTATAACCCAGCTTATGAATGAGACCCGTTAAATGCACGTCATTGCGCTCGCCAACCGATGCATCATTATTCAGACGATACTTAGGCACGGCAAATAAAGAAATACCTTTGACGCCACCAGGACCGCCCGGCACTTTTGCTAGTACCAAATGCACGATATTGTCAGACAATTCGTGGTCGCCTGCTGAGATATAAATCTTGCTGCCTTTGACGCGATAGCTGCCGTCATCTTGTTTAACGGCGGTAGTTTTGATATCGGCAAGCGATGAGCCAGCATGTGGCTCGGTTAACGCCATGGTGCCGGTAAATTCACCCGTTAGCATACGCGGCATAAAGGCATTTTTAATCTCATCACTGGCAAAATGTGAGATGACATTAATCGCCGCCGTGGTCAAAAATGGATAAGCCGTCGTTGATGGGTTGGCCGCCATAAAATAGCCTGCCACTGCGGTCATCACGGTTTCGGGTAATTGCATGCCGCCATCGTCAAAGCTATAACGACCAGCGATGAAGCCCGACTCACGAAACGCATCAAAGGCAACTTTTACGTCACTTATCATGCTGACTTTTTTGCCATCGAACTGTGGCTCGTTTTTATCTGCCACATGGTTATGGGGCAAGAATAGCTGGGTGGCGATTTTATTGGCGGTGTCCAATACCGCATCGAAGGTTTCGCGGCTGTGTTCTGAAAACTTCGGATGCTCGGTTAAATGCTCAGTGCCCAATACATCATATAGTTGGAACGGTAACTCAAAGTCATTGATAAGCGTATCTGCTGCCATAGTATTCTCGTTAACTCATTAAATTTGGTGATTCATTGATATTAATCTAATTTAACGCCTTGCCGTATTGTCATTTATGACATAATTATGGTCAAATAAGACATATCATCTAACCTATAGTGAGTGAATTTCAAATTACATATCGTGCAGCTGGTGAATATCAGCCATAAATTTGCATACACTTAAAGGAAGCCAAATTTTGCCCTACTTCAAACCGTTTAAAGTGATTATCGTTGGCTTCGATGGCGTGCTCGGCAGTGTGCTCGCTGGGGCGCTAGATTTATTTTCATTTACTGGCGTCAGCTGGCAACGATTTTTGGATGAAGAAGTAGAGCCTAGATTTAGTGTGCAGATTGCAAGCTTAGGTGGCGCGGATATCAGATGTAGCAATCGTTTGATTATGCGAGCGCATTGCGATATTCAGGAAGTCACAGAGTGCGACTTACTATTAATTCCAACCATTGGCGATTCAATCGATAAAGTATTGAGCCAAAATAGTGAGTTAATTCCGCATATAAAGCGACTGGCGAATACCAAGGCGGATATCGCTAGTAATTGTAGCGGGGCTTTCTTCTTAGCAAAAGCAGGCTTGCTCGATGGCAAAGTAGCGACCACTCATTGGGGCTATGCCAGTAAGTTTAATACAGATTTTCCACTGGTTGATTTGCAAGAAAACCAATTTGTCACTCACTCAAAAAGCCAGTCAAAAGAACAATCGAGCAATATATTCTGTGCGGCAGGTGGTAGCGCCTTTTATGACTTGGGATTGCTATTAATTGAGCGGTATTGCGGGCGTGAGATTTCTACCCAAGTGGCAAAAACCCAGATTATTGACAGTAAAAGAGGCAATCAAAACAGCTATACCAATGTGACATTGCATAAACCACATTCAGATCAGCTGGTTAAGCAAGTACAAGAGTTTATCGAGGAAAACTTCAAAAAACCTATTCAAGTTAGCGGCTTGGCAGCCATGGTAAATATCACGCCGCGCACCTTAAACAGACGCTTTCAATCCTGCGTGGCGATGCGCCCGATTGAGTATATTCAAGCGGTGAGAATTGAGCAGGCCAAGCGCTTACTGGAATTGGGCGATGTGACGATAAAATCGTTAGCGGAGCAAGTTGGTTACGATGATATTTCCTCATTCACTAGGCTTTTTAAACGCGCTACTGAACTGACCCCGAAAGAATATCAGGATAAATTTTCACGCTTGGCGATTTAACTTTATAGTAGATTTTTTAGAAGTAATACGTTGCTGCAACAAATTTATCACAGCAACAATTTTATATAATTAATTCGATATAAAAACGATACAGCGAGACGAAAAGTTGTTTTCCGCAGCATCTGTCGGCGTAGGCACAGTACGCAAGAAAAACAACTTTTCATTGAGCGACTTGATAGTTACGTATCTGATTTATTTAGATTCGACTATAGACCTAAATTTTATTGCCACAAGCCTTCGACATGAATGGCGTCCGACTTAATAGTGGGATAATCGCTAAATACCAACTGATAGCCACTGACTGTATTGGCGCTAAGCTGGCACGTCGCCCCAAGTGGAAAGCTGTGTTTCTGACCAATATGACCAAAGCGCATGCCGCTATAAATCGGCAATCCTGTCAGCTTATGCAATTGACGAATTACGGTGGCGACATCATAACGCTTGTCATAGCTATCCTCACCGCTACCCGATAGCGCGCCAAACACGATGGCTTGCTGATCTTTAAATACGCCTGCTAAATACAAATCATATAGCATGCGCTCAATACGATAGGCTTGCTCGCCGACATCTTCTAAAAATACAATCCCGTCAGCAATTCGTGGCACATACTCACTGCCTGCCAGCGCTGATACGACACTCAAATTGCCACCCCAAATAGTGCCTGTTATCGTTTTTGGCTCAGAGCTTGCCAAGATACTCGGTAAATTCGGACTGGTTAAAGAGGCGTCTGGTATGTTGATAGCCAGATTTGGATTGGTTAATGCTTCCGCAAATTGTCGACAGCTGACTTGGTCGGGTTTGGTTTTGCCAAACTCACTATAAAGCATCGGTGCCGCAAGCGAACTCATATCACCCTTTGCCAGCAATGCGCACTGAATAGCGGTCACATCACTAAAGCCTGCGAGTATCGTGCCGCGCTCCTTCATAATGCGTCCTAGCGTTGACCAATCCACCATTGGCAATAGACGCACAGCACCATAGCCACCGCGTACACCAAGTAGCAGCTTTGGCGCTTTGATCGCACCCGTAGCGATATTTTGCAAATCACTCGCGCGCTGCGAATCGGTACCTGCAAAGCGCAAATACTGCCGAGTGGTAATCGTAGGATTATCGACTTTAAAACCTGCACAAGCCAAGCGGTCTAATGCCAATTCATTACGCTCGTCACTACCACCGACATTGGAGCTGGCAAAAAGCCGTGTCTCAATATTTGGCGTGATACAACTCGTTTGCGCCTGCAATGTTTCGGGCGCTGCTTGTTGCGGTGTCAACGCCGTTGGCAGGTCATCTTTGGTCAGGTGCGTGCTGTTATCTTGCTCAGTAGTATTAGCCGCCAGCGCTTGAGTGATGCTTTGGGTCGCTAACAGCCCTGCCCCTGCGCTGATTCCGACTTGACGTAAAAACTGGCGACGATTCAGCTCAGAAAATTTCTTGGTCATTACTCTACCTTTTATGCCATGCAGTTAGGATCTGTTGAACAGACGTCTTTAACACACGTTAAATATTTGTTTTTATAACATCTCATAAGACTGGATTATAACGCAGGTTTTGACAATATCGCGTTTTAGGAAAGTTAAGCTAAGCTCAATCTATCCTTTCTATAGTCAACAAAACGCTACAGAATCACTCATAGCCTTATTTGGATGAAGTGACGACTCTTGTTATAGTAAAGGGCGTTCAATAGTCTTTAACAAAAAATAAGGAATATAAGTATGGCTGACAAAGAGAAAGATGATAAAAGTCTGATAGACAGCATTAAGCTCATCTTGGGTAAAGAAGATAAAATAAATGACCAGCTCAAAAACGGTCGCGGCCTTGAGCGTTATGCCAAGGATTTGCTACTGCTGATGAGTTTAGTTAAAGATTATTATCAAGGCAACTATCGCAACATTCCCTACAAAACTATTTCTGCGGGAGTGGTCGGTCTGCTCTATGTGCTAAATCCTATTGATATTATTCCGGATTTTATTCCCTTTATCGGTCAAATCGATGATGCGCTGGTACTGAAATTTTGTCTTAAGCTCATGGAAAAAGACTTACGCAAGTACAAAACTTGGAAAGATCAACAAACAGCCTCTAAAGATGAAAAATCTAATAAAGACGCTGCCTCAAAGCCGACCAATAAAAAGCTAGAAGATAAGACTAAGGACACCGAAAAAAAAGCCACAAATAAAGAGTCCAAAAAGTAGTGATAGCTTTAAATTAACATTAATAATAAAGAAACGGTCAATGAGCTATTCATTGACCGTTTCTTCGTATTAGATGAGCACTTTCTTTATCTACTTTACTGTTTCAAAATTTTATCAATCCGGCACATCATAACGGGCTTTTTCTGGATTGAGACCGAACGAATAAACAAAGGTCGCAACGAGGCTGTTTATAATGATGAACGGGAAATCGATAGCGGTATGTCCAAGCACGTAGCGACCGATGAGCCATGAGACAATCAGCATAACAATAAAGAACCCGCCCAAATACGCCAAGATAGCTGGATGCTTAAGATTGTAAGGCTGCTCAGGTTCAGGTTTTTTGTTTAATACATAGGTTCTTATCGCCCAACCAGCAGCATAAGAAAACCCACCCAACACCACATAACTAAAAAAATTCATATTACCTGACTCTAGTGACTTAACTACTTATAAGAAAAGACTGCTTATGACAAAAAATTGTCTATAATTGATGACCTGTGCTTAGCTGCCTGTACCGACATTATCAATAATAATATTGGCATGCGGATTGGCTAAAATATCAGTATTAACGTCATCACACTCTACGCGATAGATAGTATTGGCACCGCGATAAATATACGACAAATACTCACTGTCCAATAGCGGATCGATATTGGCATAGACAGGCTTCACATGAGCCAGTACCAGCACTCTATCGGGACGGCCAATGACAGCGTCAACATTATCAGGATCTATAGAGAAAAACGTGGGTATCTCGCTATTTTCAAGCACTTCTAACGGCTCGGCGTCATCCCAGACGCGCCCGCTACTTGCCGGCTCTTTCATTTGCATCATCCATGTGCCACCCTGCTGACTGACTTTTATTTGCGCAGGCTCATCATGACTGACCGTATAGCAGCCTTCAAAGACAGACAGATCTGCTGCCGCTTCAACTACGTCGGTATCGGATTGGGTGCTAGTATCATTGCAAGCGCTCAACAATAACGCGCTACTCGCAGTGATACTGACCATCAACAGCGTTAATCTTTTATAAAAAACGTTTGAGCGTAAGGACATAATAGGGTTATCCTGCATTCGTGCATTAAAACTTTTAGGAAGATAGGAAGAAAGCTGTCGTTAATCAGTGCCGTTCGTAAATTATGAGGAAAAAGCAGCCACTAAAACTGCCCTTTAAATGACTATTCACGCTACTTTAGCATGTGAGTAGGCTGATACTCATGCCGTCAGAGGCTCGTTTCCTTACAACAATTCTGCCTATTTTAACAGAAAACGAAAGGCTTACTATTATGATATGTGGTTTTGCGATTTTGTGCATTACGATTGCCCATATTAACGATAGATTTGTTATACTCAAACGCATTTGAATGATGCGCCACCACTGTTTTGATGGCGCTCGAAAAACCGCTTAATTCTATCCTACGTTAATCACTTATTAGGTCATACATTTTTTATGTCAGACAATCGCACTTCTACGCCACATAGCCATAAAGACCACGCGATTGATCCGTTGGCCGCCAAAAAAAATACCACGGTGGCCTACACTGACGGCGCCTGCAAAGGCAACCCGGGTGCTGGTGGTTGGGGCGCACACTTGATATTTAGTGATGGGCACACGCAGGATTTATATGGCGGCACGAAAGAAACCACCAATAATCGCATGGAGTTAATGGGTGCGATACAAGCATTGACCCATAGTCCACATGAGCACAATCTCGAGATTTGGACAGACTCTAGCTATGTCAAAAAAGGCATTACTGAATGGATTGAAGGCTGGAAAAAACGAGGCTGGAAAACAGCCAGTAAAAAACCCGTTGCCAATCAAGACCTTTGGCAACAATTAGACGCGTTATGCCAACAGCGCGACGTTGACTGGCATTGGGTGAAGGGTCACGCTGGACATGCAGGCAACGAAAAAGCGGACGAGCTGGCAAACTTAGGCGTAACGTCCAGCAGTGAAGATTTATCGGCAAGAGATGCGCAAGAAATGGCTAAAAAAAAAGAGCAAATAATGCCTAATAAATCGCAAAATACCTCTAATCAAAATATCTCTAATCAAAGCACCTCTAATAATGATGACTGGCTGAAATATGATCCGTTAGGTCTTGATATAGATGACGAGCTTGACGACGAGCTTGATGAAGAAGTGTTCGATGAAGAAGTGCTTGACGAAGAAGCCCTCGATGACGAACCATTCGACAACCCTCTATTAGACGAACAAAGCCATAACAATGCTAGCAAACCAATGAGTACCACAGACATGCCAGAAGCCCAGACGATGACGACTGACACCATAATGAATAATGACAATCCAGACACGCCGACTGATGAGCCAAAATTTGACGGTGACACCAGCCGTGCCAATCCATACTTTAAGCCATTGCTACCCAAGCCAATAAACCGTCACCAATCTGATCGTCAGCTGATTATGGATACCGAGACCACGGGTCTGGATCCGCAAAAAGGCGATCGTGTCATTGAAGTCGGTATTGTCGAGATGATCGGGCGCAAATTCACTGGCGAAAAGCTACACGTTTATATCAATCCCCAGCGCGGGATGGATGAAGAAGTGATTCGCATTCATGGTATCTCTGAAGCGTTTTTAACCGACAAACCCACCTTTGATCAAGTCGCTCAGTCGCTTTACGACTTTATGGATGGTGCCGAAATCATCGCTCATAATGCCACCTTTGATATGAACTTCTTAAACATGGAGTTTGCTAAAGTTGGGATGAATGACTTTGCACAACGGGTAAAAGTCACTGACTCGCTAGTCATGGCCAAACAACAATATCCGGGGCAAAAAAACACCCTAGATGCCCTCGTGCGCCGCTTAGATGTCGGTAAACAAGACCGTACATTCCATGGGGCATTGTTGGATTCCGAGATTTTAGCCGAAGTCTATCTGGCGATGACTGGTGGACAGGTCACCCTCGCTATCGAAGAAGACTCTCAAGCAGACGGTGGACAGACAGCCCATGCTCACTTTGCCAACTTGGCCTCTTTATTACTAGCATCACCCACTGATGAGACAGCCAATCAGAGTTGGTATAGCGAGTTAGCCGAAGAATATTCTGAATTAAAAGCCAACATATAGCATGTGATTAAAATAACCTTTTATACTGACATTTGGATACTGTATAGTTTTGATTATCATCATGAGCGTTATCGGTTACTCATAAACGCCTGTTAAATCATCGTCTAAATGATCGCTATTTTCATCAGTACGTTATGGAAAAATAACTATGAACCAGTCTGCACAAATGAAATTAACTGCCCCAACGCTTAGTGTTACTGACTTTAATCTGCCATCGCTACATCTGTTGCATGATGAAATTATCGTCACCCTTAAAGACACTGAGATTCATCTGAGCGAATTTAACGATGACAATAGTCAATCTCCTTTATTATTAGACTCTATCACTGTGCTAAAGCAGCTGTCTTGTATTTTTGAGTTGATTTCTTTGGTTGGTGCAGAAGTGTTGAATACCGCCATCGTTAATGGCTTACAGCGCCTTTATAACAGTGGTGATAATAACGATACTGCGTTGATTATGGATCTGTCAGAAGCCATCATGACTTTGGATCGTTATGTAGAATTTGTGCTATTGACTGAGTCAGTAGAGCCAACTTTGCTATTACCTATCATTAATAAGCTTAATGCTCATGGACAGCTCGCGCCTATCGAAGCAGACTATTTTGCGGCATTTGGTAGTAGCAGTGTCATTATTGCCAACCCTGAAAAGAACTTTCAGCCGCTACAAGAGCTTAATCTCGATAGTGAGCTGCTGACCTATGCCTATCGTAGTGGTCTTGGGGTTGCACTGCTCAATCAAGATGGCGTAGTGAGCCAAGATGCTCAACAAAATCTGGATGCCATGAGTGCTGCGTGTGCGTTGATAGCCGCTCATAGCAACAGTTTATTTTGGCAAGCTGCTACTGCTGCGGTCACTGATCTCGCGACCATTTTGCCGCTTAACCTCAGCCAAAAGCATACACTCATTTATCTAGAGCAGCAGTTCCAAAGCTATCTACCCATCATGGACACGCGTTTTGCTGATTTGGTCAGTTTTGCTTGTCAGCGCGATAACGAAGCCGCAAAACTGCTGCGTGAACAATATGCGGCCAATCAATTAGAAGGCCCACAGCGCGAGCAAATGAAGCGCTTTTTATTCGGTCCTAATCGTGCGCTGACAGATACGTTGAATGCTATCATTCAGACGCAAATCAATACGATTAAAGAAGATGTCGATAGCTACGCGCGCGGTGATTCACTCAATCCTGCTGACATGCAGACAGCACAAATTATCGAGCAGTTGACGGTACTGGGCTCAGCATTACGCTTGTTGGGACTGTCAAATGCGGCGACCAGCCTGAATGCAGCAGCAGATGCAGTAAGCAAATGGCGCATACCCTCGCCTGAAGATTTTGATTATCTACTATTGGCATTAATGCATGCTGAAAACGCTACTATCGCCATGGCTGAGATGCATACCCCAGGGGCGATCTACTTGCCACTCAATAACCCCCATATCTCGTTGCATCAGCTCAATACAGCTTATGATACTTTAATACAAGAAAGCCGTACTGCCATTGCCAGTGCCGAGCAAGCGATTAACGATTATTTATCTGAGCCTGAGCGCGATATGCTCAACATTCAAAACATACCTGAAATGCTACGTCAAGTAGCAGGCGCGGTACGCTTTTTACAACTGCTAACACCAGCCAGTATGCTGAGCCAATTGGCCAACTATATACAGCAACGTATCGAAAGTGGCAAGCGCATTGACGACAGCACCTTAGCTTATATCGCTGACGTGATTATGGCTGTTGATCATCATTTAGATGGTTTTGAGCACAACCGTCCAGTGAGTAAACAAGCGCTTAATGTTGGTCAACGAAGCTTAAGTCAATTACTTGCCGCTTAATGGTTTTAGCGGCATCTGCGCTGATGAGTGATTTAAAACTTTTACTTTAAACAAGTTCGTACCTTATTTGCTACGTACTTGATTTAGACCGTTTGGAAACCTGCTTATGACTCGCGCTTTTGTATTTAGTGATGATACTGTACTCTGCCACCAAACGATCAACGGCTGGTGGCCATTGTACATCCAACTACCACCGTTCAATATCAGTGACAGTGGCAAAGAGCCACAGCCTACCTATCAAATAGGCAACGTAGCGCTACTCGAAAGCCTAGCTCCAAGTCACTGGCAGTCTGAGGCTAATAATAGTATCAATGATGGTACAGAAATTTTGGTTGCGACTGAGTCTGATTCTGGAACTACCGAGGACGCTGCCACTTTCACTGCGCAAGCAGCCAATGCCATTACCTATGATTATGCAGTAGCGCATGATATCGCATTGCCTATGATTGCAGAGGGCAGCGGGAACGCTTTTGTGCCGTATCGACAGCTTATCACGCAGTTACCTGCCGCCTTATCAGCTCAGATTAGCCAAGCCATACAGCTGTTACGCTGGCAGACAGATACACAGTTTTGTAGTCGCTGCGCATCCCCAGTTGTTCATGCCACAGCAGATGAGCGTGCCATGGTCTGTCCAGTATGCCGATTACGCCAATACCCTCGTGTCCAGCCTTGTGTTATTACGGCTATCAATCGACCCAATCCGCAGACGGGAGAGATGCAAATTTTGCTCGCTCATCATCACCGTTATGGAGAACAAAAGCGCCCCCTAATGTACGGCTTGATTGCAGGTTTTGTAGAAGTGGGTGAAAGTTTAGAGCATGCGGTCGTGCGAGAAGTAGCAGAAGAGGTCAACATCAGCCTATCAGATATTCGCTATGTCAGCAGTCAGCCATGGCCATTTCCTTCTAATTTAATGCTTGGTTTTCGCGCTTCTTATGCGGCTGGCGATATTGTAATACAAGAAGAGGAGCTGTCACACGCCGATTTTTTTGATCTCTCTAATTTGCCCAAAATACCGTTTAAGGGCAGCATTGCCTACGAGCTGATCGCCCAGATTGCTCATGAACAAGGCATCGCACTATAGTAGATTAATTATCTACTATAATACAAGCGCCTCACTTTAATGTCTCCATCCATGTTAATCACGCCAGTCTTGATGACCGATGTTAAGGTTTTTAATTAAATGCAAAGCAGTAGTAATATTCGTCTAATCAATCTGCCCATACTGTTCGATACCTTGAATATCGAAACATTACCTGCTGATATGCAAGCAAAAATTGCCCTTATTGATGCCTGTCTGCCGCAGACGCAGTGCGGTCTGTGTGAGCATCCAGACGGTTGCCTGCCTTATGCTACCGCTATCGTAGTAGATAACGAGCCGTACAATAAATGTGTGCCGGGCGGTCAACCGGTTACTGATGCTATTGCGCAAATCGTGACTCTTGACAGCGATCAAACAACTCTCAAAGCCGCGCCATCTCAGTGGCCGATAGACGCCACATCGACGCGGCCGACCGAGGTACGCGCCGTCATCCGTGAAGATGACTGTATCGGCTGTACTAAATGTATACCCGCCTGCCCCGTCGATGCTATCGTTGGTACTGGCAAGCACATGCACACTATCTTTACGGACTTGTGCACGGGCTGTGAGCTTTGTATCGCACCTTGCCCAGTTGATTGCATTGATTTGGTCACGATTGAGCGCGAGCTGTCTATCTCTGAGCGCGAGGTAGAACAAGAAGACTTAAGGCAGCGCTATCATACTCATCTTAGACGCGTCACCGATCAGCTTGCTGATAGCAGCAATAGTAGACCTGTGGTCAGCATGGTCGAGGCAAAACTGAATAATGCCACCAGTCAATCGCTGAATATCAGCGAAGCACAAGCAAAAAACACCATTGCGGCAGCCAAGCTACGCAGCAAAATAAAAAAGCTAGAAAAACAATTAAGTGCTCGTCCAAATGAGAGCAAACAAACGGATCTTGACGCATTGCAAGCCGAGCTTGCGCAGCTATGACTGTTTTATAAATACGTGCGTTATATAGTGGATTCACGTTAAAAATGTTCAACAGACCCTAGACTAATTAATGGTAAAAATACCATGAGTAAAACCGTCAAACACAAAACTGCCGATACCCCACCATCGCGGCGCATGCCCAATCGTGACGTCCGTTCATTCTTTGAAAAGTTGGCAGCGACGATTGATGAGCCAGTGACGGAATTACATTATAAAAGTAATTTTGAGCTACTGATTGCAGTCATCTTATCTGCGCAAGCGACGGATGTGAGTGTCAATATTGCCACCCAGAAATTATATCCAGTGGCGAATACCCCTGAAGCAATCTTGGCATTGGGTGAAGAGGGTTTAAAGTCCTATATAAAAAATATTGGCTTATATAATGCCAAAGCTAAAAACGTCATTAAAACCTGCCAAGATTTGATTGAGAAGTTTGATAGTACCGTCCCTGATAATCGTAAAGACTTAGAATCGCTCGCTGGCGTTGGACGCAAAACCGCCAATGTGGTCTTAAATACCGCTTTTGGGCAACCAACTATGGCAGTCGATACGCATATCTTTCGCGTGGGCAATCGGACCGGCCTTGCCACGGGCAAAAACGTGTTAATCGTTGAAAACAAGCTGGTCGAACGTATCCCAGACGACTTTATCGTAGATGCGCATCATTATCTTATCTTACATGGGCGCTATACTTGTCAAGCACGTACACCCAAATGCGGTGCTTGCCCTGTCTATGACGAATGTATGTTTAAGGACAAAGCCAAGTTTTTGGAACTGTAGTTTTAAGGACTATAGCTTTCAGAATTATAGTTTTAAGGATTACAGCTTTCAGAATTACAAACACTCTTTATTTAGAATTGAGGAAGCCCAATGCATACGCTAACCGCCCTACTATTTGACGATTTTGAGACCTTGGATCTGTTTGGACCTATCGAGATGTTTGGTTGCTTGCCTGAGCATTATCGTCTGCAATTTGCCTCACTGAGTGGTGGTATCATTCAGAGTAAGCATGGCGTTGCGATGCAAACGGTCGCTGTCACAGAATTGGCGTATCAGACTGATATTGTATTGATGGTTGGCGGAATGGGTACTCGCCAGCAGATCAATCATAGACCGTTTTTGCAGGCGCTTACCACACTGGTTGAACACGCTGATTGGGCGCTTAGCGTTTGTACGGGTAGCGCATTGTTGGCTAAAGCTGGTGTCTTAGATGGCAAGCGTGCAACGTCTAATAAGCTCTCATGGCAATGGGTAATAACGCAGTCTGATAAAGTCCATTGGATAGAGCAAGCGCGCTGGGTAGTAGACGGCAAGTTTTATACCTCTTCAGGGGTTAGTGCTGGCATGGATATGGCGCTTGGCTTTATCGCTGACAGACATGACATAGAGACGGCTCGTCAAATTGCTAACTATACTGAATATCGCTGGCAAGAAAATAGCGATATTGATGACTTTTACCATGGTTAATCCAATCCATGCCCAGTTACTTCATAATACTATCCATCGCTAGAGTTTTAACTCGATTCACGGTAAAATGTCATAATTTTTTGATTCAATTTTGCCTTATTTTTCCGTTAACATTTAATCCTGACTGAGTTTATAGATTACAGTCCTTGCCATTAAGCGATCCAACTATGCGCGAATACAACTTATTTACCTCAGAATCTGTGAGCGAAGGCCATCCTGATAAAATGGCTGACCAAATCTCAGACGCTATTCTTGATGCCATCTTACGTGAAGATCTCCATGCCCGCGTTGCCTGCGAAACCTTGGTTAAAACCGGTGCCGTGATATTGGCTGGTGAAGTGACCACAACGGCAAACATCGACGTCGAACGTATCGTTCGTGATACTGTCAACGGTATCGGTTATCACCATTCTGACTTGGGTTTTGATGGCGAGACGTGTGCGGTTATTAACATGCTGGGCAAGCAATCTCCAGAAATTGCCCAAGGTGTCGATCGTAGCGACCCTGAAGAGCAAGGTGCAGGCGATCAAGGCTTGATGTTTGGCTACGCCAGCAACGAGACTGAAGTATTGATGCCAGCCGCTATTGAATATGCTCATCGCTTGATGGAGCGTCAGTCTGAGCTACGCCGCGCAGGTGATCTGCCATGGTTGCGTCCCGATGCCAAAGCGCAAGTTACCCTAAAATACGATGGCACTCGTCCCGTTGCTATCGATGCTGTCGTTCTATCGACCCAGCATGATCCCAGTATCTCGCAAGCAGATTTGCAAGAAGCGATTATGGAATCTATCATCAAGCAAGTATTGCCAGCAGACCTACTGCATGCTGGCACACGCTACCACATCAATCCCACGGGCAAATTTGTCATTGGTGGGCCGGTTGGTGATGCTGGATTGACAGGTCGTAAAATCATCGTTGATACTTATGGCGGCATGGCACGTCATGGCGGCGGTGCCTTTAGTGGCAAAGACCCTTCAAAAGTAGATCGCAGCGCTGCTTATGCTGTGCGTTATGTTGCCAAAAACATCGTTGCTGCTGGGCTGGCTGATCGCTGTGAAGTGCAAGTGAGCTATGCCATTGGGGTCGCTGAACCGACATCTATCTCGGTCAACACCTTTGGTACCAGCAACATCAGCCATGACGAGATCATTCGCCTGATTCGTACCCATTTTGATCTGCGCCCTTATGGCATTACCCGTATGCTGAACTTATTGCAACCTATGTATCAGCAGACTGCGACGTTTGGGCATTTTGGTCGTCCCGGCTCTGAAACTGCCTTTACGTGGGAAAAAACAGACAAAGCTGAAATCTTAAAAGCAGACGCAGGGTTGTAAAAATATTACCTGATGTCCCTTAGTCTCTTACAAACAGACCGTCTCTATAAATCTAAAATTACCGATACTTATTAGGAATCGCTTATGTCTCAAGACAATATTCAAGACAGCAACCCTCAAGACAACAATGTTGATGCTAGCGTTGAAATCACCCCTGAAATGCAGGCGTTTTATCAACGTGCCGATGCCATCATCGGTATCGCCAACAGTCAGTTGGGTTCTGATGCTCATTCAGGTCAAGTAGGCGCGTCTTTGTTGTATGCTGCCGCACGCTATAGCGCGTCAGTTGCTTCTATTGGCTTTGTAAAGGGTGATGATTTTGCCAAAGAAAAAGACGATATTGTCGAGTTCTATGTCAAACAGTATCGCCAAATGCTAAGCGACAACTTAACCGATTATGCACAAAACTTTGATAAATATGTACAGTTAAACCAAGATGATAAAGTCGCTAAATAAGTCTTTTTAAACACTTAAAGCATAGCAATTATGCTTTATGGCAGGCTTAAAGATCATTAAACATTAAACCCAAGCCTAATTGTACGCTTGGGTTTTTTATTAACCCTGAATAGTTAAGCATGCAGTCCATTCAATTTAAAAGAAATACAAGGCGACCGAGTGTAGATGTAATACTTCAAGCGAGGCTAATGCTGTCACTCTTTTATATAATAAAAATACCCCAAAAACGCTACGATACTGCTGATATTAATTTTTTGTAGCCTCTGTCTGTACAGGCGCAGCAAGCAAGAAAAATTGATATCAGCCGTGCGTGATGTATCAATATTACTTTTCATTGACTACATAATATTGAGCACAACACAAAAAAGGACATGATATCGCTATCATGTCCTTTTCGTTTAATACAAATACTACGTTCAGTCTACTACTCAGCAGCGATAGCGATCATCTCAACCAATAGCTCAGGACGCGCTAGTGCTGACTCACCACAAGCACGGGCTGGAGGCTGAATGCCTTCAAACCATTTGTCATATACTTCATTCATAGCAGCAAAGTCTGCCATGTCTTTGATCCAAACCGTCACTGATAGTAGTTTTGATTTATCACTACCGACTTCTTCTAACAACGTTTGGATTTTTTCTAAACACGTCAAAGTTTGTGCTTTGATATCGTCTTCTGCGTTGCCCACTTGACCACATAAATATACGGTCTGGTTGTGGACGACAATTCTGCTCATGCGCTGAGTGCTGTGTAGCTTCTTTATCATATTATATCCCTTCAAATTATTGATTTAAGTCTGTGCTAAATCTATCAAATGCACTATTTTTTCGAAAAACGCTGGGCGCTAAATGGCGCAACATCTACCAATAACGGCTTGTCATGAATCATCTCTTCAACGAGACGCCCTGTCATAGGCCCTAGAGTAAAACCTTGATGACTGTGACCAAACGCAAACCATAGTTTGTCATGCTTATCCGCAGGACCAATTACTGGCTTCATATCAGGCATACAAGGACGTGATCCTGCCCAAGCTTCAGATTCTACTGCGTCTTCTAATGGTAAGATTTTACGAGCCAGCTTCAATACGGTTTTTAATTGTCCAAAGTTTTTTGGCGCATCCATCGTCGTCATCTCAGCGCCCGTCGTGATACGGATACCTTGCTGCATCGGCCCCATCACAAAGCCTTTGTCCATATCAAACATACTGTGATTGATGGTGTTTTTTTCCGTCACTTTGAAATGCTGATGATAGCCACGCATTGGGAACAATGGCAGATTATAACCAAGTGGTTTAATCAAGTCGTTTGACCAAGGACCAGCGGCGATGACCAATTTATCACTATAATACGTATCGTTATCAGTGATAACTTTCCAACCTTCGCCGTCTTGTACGATTTCTTTGACATCGCTTTCTTTGATCGTACCGCCCATCTCTTGGAAGTTTTTCGCATACGCTTTGACTAGCGAGCTTGGGTTCGATACTTGCCAAGAGTTTTTCCAATGAATCGCACCAACGAAACCTTCAAAATTGGCGCTAGGTTCCATTGCTTTTAGTTCTTCAAGGTTTAGGACGTTATGTTCAACACCTTGGTTGCGAGCATCAATGGCTGACGCTTGTGCTTCTTTAAACGTCTCTTCAGAACGATGCAACTGTAACCAGCCATCACGCGTGATGAGCTCGTCAGCACCAGATGCTGAAATCATTGTCTGATGCTCACTAGTACAATGCGCGATCAGCGTCTGCCACTCTGATTCGATTTGTTTGACAGTCGCAGGTACAGAGTATTTCCAGTACTGTAATAGCGCTTGATGGTAACGCAGAATCGCTGGTATGCGATAGCGAATGTCAGTACCTTGGTTCGGTAACACTCTGATCATTTCAGTCAATTGACGAGGAAAAGGATGGGTATGAATGGCTTCACGTTGAATCAATCCAGCATTACCATAAGAGGTCTCTGAACCTGGTAACTTCTTATCTAACATCAGTACTTGTGAACTATTTTTTTGTAGATGCCACGCAACTGAGGTGCCAACCATGCCTGCACCGATAACGATCACTTCATAGCGCATAACCTATCCTTTTTTTAGGGTGTTAATACAGAGTATCAAATATAAGGGTCTAACAGAATTAGGTGGTAATAGTAACGCATTGAGCCAAATTTTAAACCCTTATCTGACGGACTTTTTTGTTATCTAATACTTTTGGTTATAGGATTCTAACAGAAATTAAATTAGTAGGAATAACAGGGTTATTAAATGAACATTCAGTGCGGAATCAGGCTGTCAAACTATGAAATTAGTCAACTAATTGTCAGGCCATTCTTTCTCTTAACTTCATAAGCAAACGCAAATAATTTAAATCTGAGGAAACCATGTACCAAAAACACTATAATCTGCCCCGAATTTATCGGAAGCACATTATAATGTTTTTAGTAAAATAATTAAGGTAAACGAATTTAAAAGATCTTTTACCTATAAAGCTATATAAACAGTTTTTATACTATGGCGTGTCACCATTTAAACTGTAAGGCTTAAAATTAGATAAATTGCAGCCAAACAAGGAAAGTAGCTCAGATGATATCGAGATATTGACTAGGTGTCTGACGCAGTTTAGCAAGATCTAGCCACTTTTAGGCTCTTTCGTTCAGATTGAGGACACGCCCTAATAGAATCAATAATTTCCTGATAGCTATTTACGATATTAAACATAGGTAAAGCTTTCTCTACAACTTCTTTTGAAGGTGAAAATAAGTATCCATGAGTGACTGCGCTTAGCATCGTAAAATCATTAAATGCATCGCCTATTGCCATACTATTTCCCAATGATAAAGGATATTTTTCTATAATCTCATGTTTACCATGTTCGCGACTGTATAGTGCTTTATTAACATAGCCTGCACTATCAATCTGTAAACGATGACAATATACAGTATCCATTGGAACTTCGAGCTGCTGCAAGAATCCTTCAAGTAATTCATGAAAGCAGTCTGACACGATTTTAATCTCAAAACCTTTCATCTTTAATGTTTGTAGAAACTCTTTTGCTCCTTCAATTGGATTAAGTTGCCCGATAATACTTTGTATTTTTGGTAGCGTGATCTGATATTTTTCTAGAACAGCTATGCGATATATCATCAGTTTTTGATAATCCTCTACTTCCCTTGTTGTGATGCTAAGCTCAGATATATCTAGGCGCTTAGCTAAAAACTTCCATATTTCTGGGACTAAGACACCTTCCATATCGATAAAGGCTATTTTATTCATTTTGACTATCCTTAGTTTAAGTTTGTAAAGAGCAAAAACACACCTAACAACCCTAATATGAAACCAATGACTCGATTAATCGCTACTTGTTTATTTAACATTTTTTCTCTTAGAGTACGCTGAGAGAATAATAAAGCCACTAAAGCAAACCATATGAAATGAGCTACCGACATAAACAGCCCGTAACCGATCAAAATAGACTTTGGGGTGATAGCGCTAACAATTTGTGTATAAGTGCTAATAACAAACAAGGTAGTCTTAGGATTCAAGGCGTTCGTAAAGAAACCATATCGTAACGCTTGTGCAGAACTGATGCAGGTAGAAGAACCCACGTCCTTTACAGGTTTTTGTATAAATGTTTTATACCCAATATAAATGAGATAAAACGCACCAAGATATTTTATGATAGTCAAAAAATTGGGCGCAAACTCCATTACAATGGCAACGGCTAACAAGGTATAAGCGACATGGACTAATACTCCTAACGCTATACCAATAGAAGTTAATACACCAATAGAGCGCCCATATAAGTAGCTATTTTTGGTCACAATAGCGAAATCAGCGCCTGGACTGATGACAGCAAGAATGGTAATCATAATAACGGCTAAAAATTCTGTCATTTGTCTATCTCTATGCTTCTAGCAGCTATATATGCTGTATTTTTCACACTTACCTCGTGTAGTCATTCAATTTAGTTGTATCTTCCTATATTTCTTAGTAAACTAAAATTGAGTTATTTACATGAGTATTTATGAGTTTTTGGCATGATAGAAAAGATATCATTAAATTCGCTAAAGTTTTTTTATTACGTTGCACAGCATGGTAGCGTGACGTTAGCTTCTCAAAAATTGTTTGTGACACAGAGCGCAGTGAGCAAACAGATTAAAAATCTGGAAGATGCTTTAGGTCTTATTTTATTTGATAGAGTGAACAAGAAGCTTTTACTTACCCCAAATGGCAGCTTACTTTTCGCCTGTTGCCAACAAGTTTTTGCAAAATTAGACGATTGCCTTGTCGATTTAAAGAATCAACAATATGAAAAGAAACAATTGGTACTATCCTGCGAACCTACAATTTCTATGAAATGGTTGATACCGCGTTTGGCTGAATTTAACTCACTAAACTATGGCTTTGAAATTGTATTACTGACGGGCGGTGGAATCGTAGACTTTCAAGGGAAATCTATCGATATTGCCTTGCGCAGAAACGATTTTGAATGGGACAAGAATATATTTCATGAGAAAATTATTGAAGAATACATAGTTGCTGTTCGCAACACTAGAACCGAACAGACAAATACGCTTTTACTTACTTCTTCTCGACCAAATTTATGGCAACACATAAACAAGTCTAAGTTGGTGAGTAGTGATATTTTATCGTACGAACACATGGTGTTAGAGCATTTCTATTTGTGTATTGAAGGATGTTTAGCTGGTTTAGGAACAGCTATTGTTTCAATATTTATGGTGGAAAAAGAAATCTCACATGAATTTTTAGAATTGGTACATCCTCCCGTAGCGGACAGTTCTTCTTATCATTTATTGTCCTATTACCCTTTTTACGAAGATGAAAGAAAGGTGATATTCAAAAACTGGCTGAAAACAGAGATGCTGATTAGCAAGGTACAGTTTATGGAAAATTTGAAGTAGATCTGGAGCTTACTTAAATTCTATGTATTTGCTTATACTTCAACGATAGGCTCATGCAGTCATTTATTAAAACCACCTTTTAGGCTGAGACAAAAGCTCATCTATACGCTAAATATCAAAAGAGCATGACTAAAAGTCGCCGAAAATGTAATGCCAAACGTTAGAGCATATTTAGAGAAATATCGCTCTGCCATTATGTGTATCGGTAAGGGAACAGGCAATGTATCAATGTGCTAATTGATGGCACGCCCTGTAGCGGTAATACACTTCAAACATCACCACCACACCGGATCATCACTCGCCAGCGTCTCTAACAATTTTTTAGAGCTTTTAACCTCAACTTCATCTGCTGACAGCTCCGCGATAAATCTTGAAGGCTTATCGAAATACCCTGAATAACTGGCGAAGTAATCAGGTGCGGTTAGATACAATCTGGTCTTGGCTCGACTACAGGCGACATAAAATAATTTTCGTTCCTCTTCTAACTCCTCAAAGTCATCCAACGAGCGATGATGTGGCGTGATGCCATCGACCAATGAATTAACAAACACCACTGGCCACTCCAGCCCTTTGGCACTGTGGATAGTCGAGATAGTGACTTTGTCGCTGCCATTTTCATCCGGCTGACTGGTTGTCGCTACCGAATCATTGGGCGGATCGAGTGCCAAATTTTCTAAGAAATCATCAAGGCTACTGTGCTCTGTTGCCAAATTTTTGAGCACCCGAAAATCCTCGCTACGCTCACGCCAATTCTCTTCAATCGTCTTTAGGATAGGAATGTAAAAATCAAGTACCAGCTCAATGATAGCCTCAACCGACTCCGCTTGTTGCGCTTTGGTCAAAGTCGTATGAAGCGATTCTAACTGCGGACTTTTTTTGCTAAATTTCGGTAGTAATAATGGCTCAAAGGAATTGTTATCAGCATTAATCGCTTGAGTCAAACGCGTCGCGGTGACTGCTCCAACTCCTTGGAACAAGGTCAAAATTCGATGCCAAGCAATGGTGTCATTAGGATTATAAAGAATTTTTATAAAAGCTAAGACATCTTTGACATGACGGCGCTCAACGAACTTAATACCCCCTACCACGATAAATGGAATATGGCGCTCCATAAATTCTAACTGTACATAATTAGACTGAAAAGACGTGCGGCACAGTACCGCAAAATCATTGTAATCGTAGTCTGTCTTGTGCTCGATAATCTTATCGGCTATATATTTGGCCTCTTTCGTTTCATCACTTAAACGGCTAAAGGTTGGTTTGTTGCCCGTTATGCTCGCGTTTGAATACAGCTGCTTTTGATACCCTAATGTGATTTGCGCGGACAAAGCATTGATATAATTTAAAACAGCAGGCGTACTACGATAGTTTTGCTCAAGCTTAATGAGACTCGCCTCAGGATAGGTCTCACCGAAGAGCAAGATATTCTCGTAATTAGCACCGCGAAACGCATAAATACTTTGATTATCATCACCGACTACCATCAGCGAGACCGAGGCTGGCGCACAAATAAGATCAATCAGCTGCTTTTGCGGAATATTCGTATCTTGATATTCATCAACCATAATATAGCGGTAGTTTTCTTGTAGCAGCTGACGGAATTTGTCGTTAGACTTTAGATGACGTACCACTTGGCTGATAATATCGTCAAAATCATACAAATGATTGGCGCGTTTATACTCATGAAAGTCGACAGCCAATTGCTCAATGATAGGAATATGAATAGCAATATCAGGATAATTATCTTCGATCAAATTACGAATAGGAATACGACGGTTTCTAGAGGTTGAAAAGATATTCTGTAAGGTTTTCTTGCGTGGAAATGCTTGTTTCTTAGTTTGCGCTGGGTACTTCTTTTCTTTATAAATCAAGTCAATCGCGTCTTCAGCATCCCCTGTATCTAGAATCGTAAAGCGCGGATTGATACCCAGTAGCCCTGAATATTGACGCAGCAGCCTATTGCAAAACGAGTGAAAGGTGCCACTGGTGATATCGTTTAGCGCTTTGCTGGTCGGCAAAACATCCTCGGATAACTGCTCGTCAGATAGGGTGTTAGTGAGCAAGGTTTTCGCGCGACTCTTAATCTCATTGGCGGCTTTTCGAGTAAAGGTCAGTAGCAATATTTGCTTAGGAGGCACACCATTCTCTAATAGATAACTGGTACGATACGTTAAGGTTTTGGTCTTACCAGAGCCAGCACCAGCGATGACCAATACCTTGCCATCGATAGTAGTGGCTGCTAACAATTGGTCAGGATTTAGCTCACTGGTGTAATCTACTTTTAAGCCTAAATCACTATTCAACCTTTGTTTCAGCAGCTCAACATTTGCAGCATCGTCGGCGTCGATTAGATTGGCTTCTAACTTTTTAATCGCTTTTTCAAGACGCGCAAGCTTGGGCTTAATCTCCATAAAGTTCTGCGGATAGTGGTAGCGGTGCGTGTCAAAAATAGTGGGTGTCATTATAGGAATTTGCCTTTCATTTTATTTTAGCTGCTTTTATCTGTATAAAGCACCTAATACGTAGCAGTTCAGAGATTTAGCTAATAGATTTTGATGTTAATGATTTTTGCTGTTAATGATTAAGATTGTTAGTAAAGTTTAGCGAGTTATAAGCACTCACCTTTAATGCGCTTGTCAGCCAAATTATTATTTTATAGTACAGCTTACCATAATTGATAAAACAGCAAAATTGCCAGCGATGACTAGGACAGACTCGGACAAAATCTTAGTATACCGCACAACAACCTCACCCCTATTCCGGTAAATTTGCTACAATATGCCCAATTTTGATTTACCATTTAACTAAGTTTTATAATGACTAATTACTGAGTTCTATGGGGACTAAGTATCAAGTCTTATATTGACTAAGTACCAACTGATTTTATTCATATATTGAGAGCATGTTATGGGTTTTAATTGCGGCATCGTCGGCCTACCAAACGTGGGTAAATCTACCTTGTTTAACGCCTTGACCAAAGCGGGTATCGCCGCTGAAAACTTTCCGTTTTGTACCAAAGATCCCAACACGGGTATTGTACCAGTACCAGACCTACGCCTAAAGAAACTGGCTGATATCGTCAATCCTGAACGTGTACTACCGACGACGATGGAGTTTGTGGATATCGCAGGTCTAGTCGCAGGCGCGTCAAAAGGCGAAGGTATGGGTAACCAGTTCCTAGCCAATATTCGTGAGACCGATGCGATTGCTCACGTAGTACGCTGTTTTGATGATGACAACGTCGTTCACGTTGATGGTCGCGTTAGCCCTATTGATGACATCGAAACCATCAATACTGAATTGGCATTGGCGGATTTAGAAGCCGTTGAGCGCGCTGTGTTTAACTTAACCAAAAAAGCCAAAGGCGGCGATAAAGACGCTAGCGCCATGCTTGATGTGTTCAAAAAAATCGAACCATTGTTAGCAGACGGTCAAGCGGCTCGCGCGGCAAACCTTGATAGCGATGAGAAAAAGCTCATCAGAAGCTATGGTTTGATTACCCTAAAGCCAACCATGTATATCGCTAACGTCTCTGAGGACGGCTTTGAAAACAACCCTTACCTTGATGCCGTTCGCAACTATGCCACTGGTGAAGATTCTATCGTCATCGCCCTATGCAACCAAATCGAATCTGAAATCGCTCAGCTTGATGAAGACGACAAAAAAGACTTCCTAGCTGAGATGAATATGGAAGAAGCCGGTCTTGATCAAGTCATTCGCGGTGGTTATGACTTACTGGATATGCAGACTTACTTCACTGCTGGTGTCAAAGAAGTTCGTGCTTGGACTGTCGCTATTGGCGCAACCGCACCGCAAGCTGCTGGTGTGATTCATACTGATTTTGAGCGCGGTTTCATTCGTGCCGAAGTCATTGCTTATGATGACTTCATCGAACACAATGGTGAGAAAGGCGCAGCGGCCGCTGGTAAATCACGTTTGGAAGGCAAAACTTACATCGTGCAAGATGGCGATGTGATGCATTTCCGCTTTAACGTTTAACGTTCAAAGTTTAATAAAGCGAATTGCGTGTTTACACAGTCTTAGTAGAGAACAACCAAAAGTCAGCCTTTGTGCTGGCTTTTTTTATTATAATAACGTCTGTTATCTTCAAAAACAGCAAATCCGCTGAAAACAATTATTAAAATAATGATAAAAATAACGGATTATAAACTATGACGGCTCATATTTATCAATCGCTTAACAGCAGTGCACATTGGGCACAACTATTTAGTGCGCAGCGCTTGGGCAGCCACAAAAAAGCACCAGCGCAAGACAGCGCGCGCTCATCCTTTCATAAAGATTATGACCGACTGGTGTTTTCGCACTCTTTTCGGCAGCTCAATCAAAAAACCCAAGTCCATCCGTTGACCAACCAATTGGGCATTCATACGCGCTTGACGCATTCGCTTGAGGTCTCTTGTATTGGACGCTCATTAGGAATAATGGCGGCAGAAAAACTGCATGATAAATTAGCCAGCGGTCTACCAGCAGGCGTCTCGCCAGCCGATGTCGGTGTCATTGTTCAAGCAGCCTGCCTCGCCCACGATATTGGTAATCCGCCTTTTGGTCATGCAGGAGAATACGCAATTCGCGATTGGTTTATGCATCCTGATCGTCAGGCTATTTTGCAAAATCTGAGTAATAATGAGCAATTGGACTTACTGGCATACGAAGGCAATGCGCAAGGGTTTCGGCTACTCGCCCGTAATGAGCATCATCCTGATAAGGGCGGTATGCGCCTCACTTGCGCGACGTTGGGTGCCTTTATGAAATACCCTTGGCTAGCGACGCATAGCAATCATGTTTCTGAAAGCACTTCTCCAAGTAGCTCGCTCACCAATGTACAAAAATTTGGCTGCTTCTATAGTGAAGCCTCTCAGTTAGAAGAATTGGCAGCGTGTCTGAGCCTACCACGGTCGCAGCAACATGATGGTTTTGCGCGCCATCCCCTCGCCTATCTATTGGAGGCTGCAGATGATATCTGCTACGCGCTGATAGATTTAGAAGATGGTATCAATCTGAACATGCTAACCTATAGCGAGGTCGCCACGATATTTTATGAGTTGATTGGTGAGCGTCCTAGTAGCGTGAGCTTGCCAGCGCATATGTCTGTCAGGCAAAGTCTAGCATCACTTCGAGCACGTGCTATGATGCGCTTGGTCAACACTGTCACCGACGCTTTTGTCGCTAATAGCGAGGACTTGCTGGCTGGTACACTGCAAGGCAGTCTATTTGCACATTGTGATGCAAATGTGCAAAATGGTATTAATCAAGCCAAACAATTGGCGCGTGAGCAAATATTCAATCACCCAAGCAAAGTGCGGATGGAATTGATGGCGAACCAATGCTTGCATCGCCTCTTAGATGCCTTTATACCATTGGCTTGGACAAATGCAAAAACTGCCCCGATGTCATTTGAGCAGCAGCGACTGCAAAAACTCCTCCAACCGCACCTTGATGAGCATCGACGGGTACTATCCGATAATATCTATCACAATATTTTAAATATATTGGACTTTATTACTGGGATGAATGATCATGAGGCATATAGATTGGCGCAGGAGCTACAAGGTCATTGGGGTACGATGGTCTAGGACGCGTCCTCATTTTAGAAACGGTCACAGCGTTCATCTCACCCAATGTACTCAGTGTAATATTTGCGCTTAATTGCCCGATACTCACTATAAATGGCTTTGACTATAAATTAACACAGGTTGCGTATTTCAGTCGTATTTCTGCGCTGAAGTGAGTATGATAAACCTCTATCGGATAATTTTGAAATATTATGAGCAGTCGCGAACAAAAGAAACTTCAAACCCGACACGCCTTCTTTAATGCCGTGCTCGATCTCTGTATGACAGGGCAGTCTTTTAGCTCCATCAGTCTCAGGCAGGTGACACGTGAGGTTGGTGTCGTGCCAACGGCATTTTATCGCCATTTCGATGATATGGAATCGCTTGGGCGGGCGCTGGTGGTTGAAGAATTGGGCGGGACACTCGCCATATTAAGCGACAGTCTACAAATTGGCCGTAGGCGCAGCTTTGATCGCCAAATCGCCAAGAGTATTCAGCTGTTTTTGTATATGGTCAGCGAGCAGCCTTGTTATTGGCAGTTTTTGGTCAGTGAACGCTATGGTGGTTCAGAGGCCGTGCGCAAGGCCATTAATGAATTGATCAAAAAGCATGGGCAAAGCTTAGCAGAAGATTTGGCTTTACAGCCCGCATTTACTCATATTGATGCCTATGATTTACGCTTACTGGCTGAAGCAGGGGTTAATATGTTTTTTTCTTGGATTATCGACTGGTTAGAGCTGACGTATACTGAAGATCATGATGACGAAGCTGATTTGTCTGAAATTGAAAAAAAGAAACAGCTGATGCTACATAACTGTACTCGCCAAGCACAAATGTTGTTTTATGGCGCATACAACTGGAAGTCTACTGAAGAGACTCGCCTGAGCGACGACTAAGTAATCTCCGCAAACCTTTGAGTGCTGATTAAAAACTCGGCCGAAATGCCCACAGACGCTGCGTAATAACCTTAATTGACTTCGCTGTTTTGCTCTTATTGTTATTACCTGTACTGTTGGCATCATTGCTATTAGCATCGTTGTTATTAGCAGCACTACTATTGTCGGTCTCACCATCACCAGTGGCAGCTTTGCTAATCAAGACAGTAGCAAAACGTTGCCTTGTTTGACCTGTATTGGCACTATCTGTTGCCGTGATAAGCGCCGTAAAAGCCTGACTGTCAACGGCTAACAATGGCGTTAATGCTGCTCGCTGCTCTGCATTAATGCCTCCCAATTGTGGCAATTTCCACAATTCATCAATAGATGGCAAGACCTGCTTGCGCCTCATCTCGGTCAATCCACGCATCTGCTCGCTAGTCACACCGTCCACCAAAGACGCCAGCAATTCAGGGCTGGCGGTATTGACATTGATAGCCACATAATAAGGGACGGCAGTAATGTAAGGGCGTAGCGCCGCCAGTACTTCAGCGCCTACTCCTCGAACGTCTTGTAGCTGATCGATGCTAATAAATGGCTGGTTCGGTAATGTCCCATCTAATGCCCCGCTGCGCTGCTGCGAATATACCACGCTCTCGTCACCGCCGTCTTGATAGACCTCACCATCTGCATCTTGATAATCCAGTACCGCAATGGCGATATCGGGCTCTAGGTTCAATTGTGTTAAGAGTCTTTGAAAGACAGCCAAGGCTGCCGTATTAACCGCACCATTTTGATATAAGTTATTAATATTAAAACGACTGGCCTCGTCGCGCAGTTCGATGCTAATGCTATGATTATCTAAGGCATAAGGCGGTATTGGCTGCGCCCAAATATCTTGCTCGCTATCCGTATCATTGAGCTTATCATCCGCACGAATCAAGGTCACTGCCAACTGCTGACCGGCATTAATGTCTTGTAATAACTGATTCTGATCAAATAATAAGCCACTACGCCTGATAGCAATTTTTTGACTGGCAAGCATCGCCCCTGCGACCACCGTAATACTAACCACCAGTAGCAATATAGTCAGCAGCGCTACCCCGCGCTGAGAATGCGCTGTCATTGACATAAGCGACCTCTCTGATTGGTACAAGGGCACATTTTCAATACCTTATAAATTAGCATTGCCCACACCAGCGTTAGCAGTATTGCTACCATTAGTATTATCGTTATTGCTGCCATTATCGTTGCTGTTATCATTTTTACTATTAGGTGTATTTTGCATACTACTACGAGGGAATGGCTGCGGCGCAAGTGCCCATTGCCAAGTGATAGGCATATCTTGATAAGTGAAGCTGACAGCAACACCTTTTGGTAATAACTTAGCCTCAGCTTGGCTACTCGCTGTATTAGCCGCTTGCCCAGACGCTCTATTCGTATTGTTGTTATTGCCACTGTTTTCGTCAGGGAACTTTGTCGCTATCTCTGGTAAATAGGCCTGCCAGCGTGCTGCGGTCACCCCTTCCAACAATACACTATCCAAACTAACGCTATCAGGCCCCGTTGCGAGGCTAGTATATTGACGGCGAATCAAGCGCTCATCGGCAAAAATATATTCGACGTGCTGCATACTGGTACTGCTTTGGTAGCGTGGGTCAGGATCTGCAAAGCGTACGAAGCTGACACGCTCGCCATCTAGGCTCATAAAAGGCTCAGGCTCTATCGCGTTGTCCTGGCTGCTTTCGTTGCCACTATTTGCGACACTAATATCTTGAGTACGGGTATCTTGAGTACGGTCATCTTGCGTCGTGGGTAACTGATAAGGAATGATTTGCCCCATATCTTGTTGTAGCTGCAAATAGGCATATTGCAAGACAGCCAGATTATCAGCATGGAATTGTGCGCGCTCACGGGCGCGGTTCACACTATCAAACACTTGCCAACCAGCCACTGCCAACATCGCAAATATTGCCATAGCGACCATCAGCTCAAGTAAGGTAAAGCCGCGCTGCTGTCTCACGGGTTACCTCCACTTGAATTTGGGTTCGCTAAATCCAAACTACCTACATCCTGTTCGGTATTACTTAACAGCACCTTAATATCCGTCACTGTGTTGCCTGTCTGTCCATCGATAATAGGCGCGACAGCGATAGTAACTTGTTTCAATGCTGGGGTAATGGTATCGCCGACTGTCATCACTACTTGCCAATCCCGACCTTGTGCATTAAGCGTTTGGCTGCTATTAGCGGTCAGCCATGTCTCTTGAATCTGTAGATCAGCCGCCGCATTTTGGGCAACGAAATGAGCCAGCGTACGGGTACGCAACACATCAACCGAGCTGAGATACGCACTGCTGGCACGGCTAGCAGCGACAGCGACGACGGCTAAAATCGCTAATGCGACCATCACTTCAATCAAGGTAAAACCGCTTTCGCGTGTCGACTTTAAAAAGGTATCTTCGCTAGGCCTAGTAGCCGAATTGATAGGCAATTTTGATAACTTAACCATCAGCTATAGTCCTTGTCCTAACGACATACTACCGTCCGGCATGATGGTAATTACCTCACCCACCAAACGCGAATTATGACGTACTTCGATCGTTACAGGCGTTGCTTGCCCCGTGCCAAACCAGAGTATTTGAGGTACCGTTTGATCGGTAAACCAAGGCTGTAGCGTCTGATTCTGTCCTGCATTTACAGCGTTGCCAGCATCTAAGCTTTGCACACTCAAACTAACCCCATCAGGCATTTCAGGTAACGTGACTTCTGGTTCAATCTCCCAACTTGGCGTTGGTATTTCGCCATTCGTACCCGACAAATCTGTAGACAATTCCATAGCATTTTTGGGACGACTGTCCGTACCGTCTGAGGCGATATCAGCGGTTTGATAGGCAATATAAGGATTCGATAAGGTGACGATGACCGGATTTACTTGACTTTGTTTATTTGCTTGTAAGCTTAAGCCCATTGGCTGCATACGCTCAGCTGATAACAGCCGAACGTAACTCAATGAATCGGTAAGGTGTTCATAAAAGGCACGGTTTTTTCGGGACTCACTACTACCAACTGACAAGCTCATCATGCCAGCAAAGATAGATAGAATCACCACCACTACCACGATTTCAACGAGGGTAAAACCAGCTTGCGCATGGGTGTTTTTTGATATTTTAGAGGATAAAACGGGAGGAGTTTTTACTATAGCGACATTGCAGCCGGTACGAGCGACCGAACTATTAGCCTTTTCAGTATATAGTAAGTGTTGACTTGCTAAGCCTAAATGGCAAGCGACCACTGAACTGGACTGAGTCTTAGCAGTGACCGGCATATTGCACCTATTGGCCTATGATTAGGGTCTGTTATATAAAGTAGTAAACATAGCAGAGTGATAGATATAGTAGGCTCACACAGAGTGTAATTTCTTGAGAGTTCTCGTCACTCAAACCTTGGCAACTTTGGCGTGTTGCAATAAGAATATTACAACACGGATGCTTTTAAATTTATGTATATGTAAACGCCTACAGGCCCTAGTAATTGGTATTGCGATGCTCTTCTGACTCAGTATCAATTTGCTCTACTAGCTCTTGCATATCTTCATCCATGACTTCTTCGTCGTCGGCAGGATAATGACTAGGCAACTCAAGCATTTGCTGGACAAAAGCATAACGCAGGGTATCACGGCGACCCAAATAACGCTGATAAAAGCTTGAGTTTAATAGTCCCGCACCGCCTTGACCCATCGCCCAAATAGAGGACAAATAGTCACGCGTACTCAAGTTACTGTGCTCATCCTTTAGATAAGCACTGATGATATCAATCAAACGCTTCATACGCTGACGGCGAATATCATACAGCTCACCAAATAAGCGATTGAGACCCGTCACCGATGCTGCTAAACGCTCTTCGATTTGATTGAGTAGCATGGCTTTTTGTGGATTAAACAGTTGCTGAAAAATCATACGAGCAACGCCTGCCGAAGGACAATCATCAATTCGATTAATCTCAAACAACTGCTCTTCATAGCGGATAATAATACGCAAATAGAGCTCATCTTTACTGGAGAAATGCTTATATAGCGTCCCTTTAGCTAAGTCCAGCTGATCCGCCAAACTGTCTAAAGTGATATCACCATCGCCTGACTCAAGTAGCAATTGCTCTGCCATCGCTAAGATATTTTCTTCTCGTGCCTTGAACTGATGCTGACGACTCATAATCTCTCCTAAAACCTGACAAGATTAAACATATGACCTTCGAATGGATTAGTGCGTCGGTGACAAGTGTATGAGGTCATACAAAGTCTACTCGAAAACCACCAAAGGAAATATGCTTATGTTTGCTAAATAGTCATTAATAATCATATGCTTACGCTCGGGATAATAAGTACAAATAGCGTAAAGTAATAAGACTATCTAATAAATGACTGAGTGGTCATAGCATAACGATTTTAATGGTACTGTGCCAGTAAATTTTCAAAGTTTTTTGCGGTCAATGCCCCAACCTCATCACTACTACAACCATACATATCTGCCAAACAACTTGCCACGTAGGGTACATAGGCTGGCTCGTTGGGTTTACCACGCTTAGGTACAGGTGCTAGATAAGGACTGTCGGTTTCGATAAGCAGTCGGTCTCTAGGCATGTTTTTTGCGGCATCTTTGATGGTTTGTGCGCTTTTGAAACTGACAATACCTGAGAATGAGATATAAAACCCTAAATCTAGTGCCCGCTTGGCTGTCTCCCAATCTTCGGTAAAGCAATGAATAATACCGTGCTCAGCGCCCTCTGCCTTTAAGATATCGATCGTATCTTCTTTGGCATCGCGCATATGTATGACGAGTGGTTTTTTTAAACTTTGGCTTGCATGAATATGACGGGCAAGGCTGGCTTGCTGCTCTTTTTTATTTTCAGTTGACCAATAATAATCCAGCCCCGTTTCCCCAATCGCCCATACATGGTCGGCATCAGCCGTTTCGATCAAACGCTCGACCGTCGCTGATTGCAAAATACTGATATCTTCACAAGGATGGATACCGACGCTCATGCCAAGATTTAGCGTCTCATCGCCATAGGAGCTAACGATATGGGCAATCTCATCATATTCAGCAAAATCACACATAATCGCCATTGCCCGAGTGACATTGGCGGCTTTCATTGCGTCAATCGCACCAGACAATTGACCATCATACTTGGTTAAATCTAGACGATTAAGATGGCAATGGCTATCAGTAAACATAAACACTCTCGTTAATAAAAATGAATAAATAAAAAATATTAGGGATAAGTCTTCAAAGTGACAATCGTATTGATAACAATCGTATTAGTGATACTCGTATCTATTGTCCCAAAGGCAGCTGTTTTCAAGTAAAGTTTAGCGGTACACTATCAGAGGTATGGTTAATCGTGTCTGAAACGGTATCAAAACTGACTATAGTTTTGACATGAGCCTTGACATGAGTTTTGATATAAAGACAGCTAACCAACCATAAAAGCCATGCGCTAGCGAAAACATTACGCCTTCTACTCACTTCTCATAAGCCTTTTATTATGAATCACAAAAAAACCATCAGCCTTTCTCCGATCATAAAAGCATTGTTACCCAAACGGTTATACAAAAAGCGGTTTTTATTACAAGATAAAGGGCACGATAATCATATTAATATTGCTAAAGACGCACGCATCATTGGTAATTCAACCATTACCATTCGCAAAGGCCATGACAATCAAATCACTATAGGTCAGGGTGGCAAATTTAATCAGTTAAAAATTGACATCAATGGCAACCATAATCAAGTCACGATTGGAGAGCAGGTTAAGTTTTCGGGGCAATTATTGATTGTCGGTAATCATCTGCATATTTATATCGGTCATCATACCACCGCCATCGATTGCTATATTTTGGCTCGCGATAAAAGTGTGACCATTGGTCAATCATGCATGATATCACGTGGTATCGAAATTCGAGCGACTGACGTTCACAAGGTCTATGATATAGACACTAACGCGCGAGTTAATAAGGCACATACAGACGTCATTTTAGGAGACCATATTTGGATTGCCGCCAATGTGACCATCTCTAAAAACGTCTCTATCGCCAGCGGTTGTATCATTGCAGCAGGGGCATTTGTCAATAAACCAGTCGAGACGCCCAACTGCATGATTGCTGGTACACCAGCCAAAATTATTCGCCAAAATGTACGCTGGGAGCGTTAAATAATCAAGTCATAAAGCGACGTTTTACCATAGCGAGCATTGGCTATTTAAGGTCAATGCAATGGCACCACTCGCATCACCTCTTCTAAGGTCGTCACGCCTTCACTGATGCGCTTTGCGCCCGATAAGCGCAACGGCTGCACACCTTCGCGATAGGCTTGCTGCTTTAGCACGTCCAAATTGGCATCAGCAGCGACCAGTTTTTTGAGCTCATTCGATAGCGGCATAATTTCATACAGACCGATTCGACCTTGATAGCCTGTATGACGGCAATGCTCGCAGCCCTGCGCTATATAAATTTGTGCTGGCACGGGCGCGCGCCAAGGCTGAACCAGTTCCTGCCATTGAATTGCAATTTCACTATCTGCAGTCACGTCCAGCGCTTTTTTGCAGTGCGGACATAATGTCCGTAGTAGACGCTGTGCCATGACGCCTAATATGGTCGCTGAGGTTAAAAACGGCTGAATACCCAAATCATGCAAGCGAGTGAGTGAACTTGGCGCATCATTGGTATGCAACGTCGAGAGCACCAAGTGCCCAGTCAGTGATGCTTGCACCGCCATATTAGCAGTCTCAGCATCGCGAATCTCACCAACCATAATGATGTCTGGATCTTGCCTCATCAAGGAGCGAATACCATCAGCGAAGTGCAAATCAACCCCTGGATTCACCTGCATTTGATTAAAGGCTGGCTCAATCATCTCGATCGGGTCTTCAATCGTACAGACGTTGACCTGCTCAGTGGCGAGCTGCTTAAGCGTACTGTATAACGTTGTGGTCTTACCTGAGCCAGTCGGACCCGTGACCAAGATAATGCCGTTTGGATGCGCCGTCAGCTCATGCCAAGTATCAAGTTGCTTACCTGACAAACCAAGCTGAGCAAACGAGCGCACCAGCACTTCTGGGTCAAATACCCGCATGACCAGCTTTTCGCCAAAGGCAGTCGGCATCGTCGATAGACGCAGCTCGGTTTCCAGACCTTTTGGCGTACGGGTTTTTAGCCGTCCATCTTGTGGTTTGCGTTTTTCTGCGACATTGAGTCGTCCTAAGATTTTAATCCGCGCCGTCACCGCGACGATAATCGCCAGCGGCATCTCGTAGACGGTATGCAGCACGCCATCAATACGAAAACGCACTTTTCCGGTCTCACGGCGAGGCTCTAAGTGGATATCACTGGCGCGCTGCTCAAAGGCATATTGCAACAACCAATCGACAACTTTGACAATATGTTGGTCATTGGCATCAGGGTTGGTATTGTCACCCAATTGCAATAATGCCTCGACATTGGTGACATCCGCCGCCGCCCGCTTGTGGATGCTATTTGCTCCTGCAATCGCTTGCGTGACTTGATAGAACTCTTGCCGATAGCGGTTGATCTGTTCAGGATTGATAAATACCGTACGAAAGCTTTTGGACTTAATGAGCTTTTCAATATTGCCATGCCAATCACTATAAAAAGGCTGGTCGGTGCCGATGACGACTTCATCAATTGTCACCTCAATCGGCAAAATATGCTGTGAGCGCGCATACTCAAAAGACATCAACTGAGTGACGGCTGGCACATCAACTTTCAGCGGATCGATACGTACGAGCGGCATATCTGCTTTGACAGCCAGCCATTCATTGAGCCATGGCAGTGTCAATTTCTGTTGTTGCTCATTATCCAAAGCATGTCCATTGGGTAAGCCAAATTCACTAATCGTGAGGAGCGGATGCTGCGCCTTATCACGGCGACTGGTAATCACCAAATTGTAGCCACGCTGATCAATCACCTTATCCGCCAATAATTCATCTAGGCACCAACGCAAATCAATCACGATCGAATACTTTTGAGCAGACATATTTTTCTTCTTTTATTAGATTTTTTTGCAAACCAACCGTTTTATAATGTCGATAAATTGGTATAAATAAAAACGACATACAGAACGCGCTACTCTCTCACGCTACAAAACCACTGCTACAACGTCCGTGATCTGCAACTGTCCCGATTCTATTAACTGAAAACTAACATCGACACACTTATAGCGCATAACAAACTGTTTATTTACTTCCTCACGGCGATAGGCAGGACGTGGATCTTGTGCAATTAATGCTTTGATAGCATCGAGGTCAGATCGTATGAGTTGCGTTCTTACCTTGTCAATGACTACCGCTACCGTATATGGCTCGCTAGGTTCTTTATAAGGCTGTTGATTGACCACCATTTGTGTAAATTGATGGTAAGCAAACTCCGTTACAGTCACATCCAATGACATGGGCGCAGAAGGCGCAAAGCCACTTTTTGCATGCACTAATGCATCACTATAAGCCACATAAGGTTTGATATCGATAATGGGCGTGCCATCTATCATATCAGCACCGCTGATAATAAGTAACACTCGACCTTGTACTATTTCAATACGCTCAAACTTGACCACAGACAATCCCAAAGCGGATGGTCGGTACATACTGCGACTGGCAAATACCCCTATTTTCTGATTGCCCCCAAGCCTTGGTGGTCGAACTTGCGGGCGAAAGCTGCTGTCTGCTTTATTTACCTGTTTATCTTTACTCGCTTGATTGGTTTTATCCACATAATTATGATGAAACTGCCAACTGATCCAAATATGACTAAATGCTTCCAAACCAATAAATGCCGCTGGCGTGTCATAAGGCGCTAGCATCTCAATCACACTGGTCAAGGCCACCAAATTCGGTTGCCTTGGCGCGCCAAATTTCTGTGAAAGCGGCGCACGATGATAGCCAATAATAGGTGCTCGATGATGGTCATCCAAAGATGCATTATGGTCAGACATATATCCACTCCAATGATGGCAAACGGCCCTTATTAAGACAATCGGCCCAATCATACAAAATTACTCACTAACGATATTCCATTTTATCATGCTACATAGCGGCTGCTAGACAGATTTTTATTTTAAAGTTTGGTATTATGATCGAGAAATTTATTGAGAATGGCTTGCATTCATACGACAGCGGTATTGCCCATGAGGATAAAAACCCTCGCTATTACTGTACAATTCCTAGGGCGTGTCCTCATTTTAAAAATGAGGATAAAAGTGAGGTAAATGGCAGTCAAACAAGGAAAATAGCGCAGATAATATCGATATATTACCTAGCTAATTGACGATGTTTGGCAAGATTTAACCACTTTTAGCCCATTTAGATCGCTATCGGTTGAATTGAGGACACGCCCTAGTATGAAAGTGGAAAAACGCCTTATAAATTGATTCATAAATTTACGACCTTATTGGTTTATAGATAACAGATATTTCAAAGTATGAGCCGTTATTAGCAATTTTGATGATTACCCATTTATATATTGTTAGCCCCCAAAACATATCATTGAAAATTTCAATTTAATACTCATTTACACTTAACGATAAAAATAGTGATTTATTAACGAGGACTTTATGTCAAAACTTCGCACCGAAACGGTCACAGAGGTTCATCATTGGAATGATGCCTTATTTAGCATCAAAACCACACGTGACGATGGTTTGCGCTTTCGCAATGGCGAGTTTGCGATGATTGGTATCGTTGTCGATGGCAGACCACTCTTGCGCGCTTATTCGATTGCTAGCCCTAACTACGAAGATCATCTAGAGTTCTTCTCTATCAAGGTTCCAGATGGTCCTTTGACGTCACGCCTACAGCACATCAAGGTCGGCGATGAGCTGTTGGTCAGCAAAAAGCCCACGGGCACGCTCGTCTTAGATGATCTACTACCAGCCAAACACCTTTATATGCTGTCGACTGGTACTGGGCTTGCGCCATTTTTGGCCTTGGCACGTGATCCTGAAGTCTATGAACGCTTTGATAAAGTCATCATGGTGCATGGTGTACGCCATGTCGATGACTTGGCTTATCGTGATATGTTCGAAAATGAGCTGCCCAACGATGAAATCTTTGGTGAATGGTTCCGCGAGAAGTTTATTTACTATCCAACGGTTACTCGCGAAGAATTTAGAAACCAAGGCCGCGTTACCGATTTAATGAGATCAGGCAAACTCTTTGAAGATATTGGTTTACCGCCAATTAACAAAGACGATGACCGTGTCATGATATGTGGTAGCATGCCGTTTAATGCGGAAGTCTCTGAGATTCTAGATGGTTTCGGTCTCACTGTGTCACCACGCATGGGCGTTCAAGCTGACTATGCAGTCGAAAGAGCGTTTGTCGGTTAAGATTAATTTGATTAAAAGCACAATTATTATAAATAATTCTTGACGCTCAAAAATAGGCTGCTATAATACGCAGCCTATACAGAGTTAACCCTGTAGCCCGATTCAATAAAGTTCGCATTATAAACTTTATTATCTAACATGCCAGTGTGATGGAATTGGTAGACATGACGGATTCAAAATCCGTTGCCTATAAAGCGTGTCGGTTCGAGTCCGACCACTGGTACCATATAGCAGTACAAGCAAGTCCGAGAACGTCTGATTAGCCCTTATGTTTCATAGCATAGGGGCTTTTTTATGTCTGTATGTGTCTGTATATGTCTGTTGCAAACCGATATTTATAACAGTAAACTTGGCAGTAATTACCGTTTTTACTGTTTTGATTACTGGGATTTACTGTTATGGCTCGCATTACTAATCCGCTGACCAATACTGAGGTGGCTAAAGCCAAGCCTAGAGATAAGCCATATCGACTCTATGACGGCAACGGTTTAGTGCTGAACATTGCGAAGTCTGGCACCAAGACTTGGTATTATCAATACAGCCGACCTTATACCGGCATAGCTGATATGTTCAAACTTGGTCGCTACCCTGCTTTGTCGTTAGCTGATGCGCGCAAAAAACGTGCTGAATGTGATGTGCTGATTGAAAACAACGTTGATCCAAAGACTGACAATCAAAATCAAATATTATCTGAGCGCAACAAAATAGCGAATGATTTTAAATCAGTGTTTGATGAATGGCTGCAGACTAAAAATTATTCAGAAACGACGCTGAGCAAAACGAAAACGGCTGTTGATGAGATAATTGCGGTCATCGGTAACAAGCCAGTGAGTGAGATCACAACCGTCGATTGCATGGCAGTATTAAAACCAATTGAGGCAGCCGGCCATTTTACCAAGCTGCAAAAGACTCGCACTAAGATTAGTCAAGTCATGACTCATGCAATCGCTACCGGTCGAGCAACACAAAATCCAGCTTTGCACCTGCGCGGTGTTTTTGCGACGGGCGAAGTAAAACACGCCCCTGCGATATTAAACGAGCAGAGACTAGGTGAGCTTGTATCAGCCATAGACGGCTATCACGGCAACTTCTCTACACGTAGAGCTTTGCGCTTTGCAATCCTGACCTTTGCGCGTGTCGGTGAAGTACGGCACCTTAAATGGTCTGATTTAGACTTAGATAAAGGCGTTTGGATCTACACGCCACCAAAAACAAAGAAATCCACGGGTGTTGATATGGTGTCACCATTATCGACGCAGACATTACAAATAATCGATGAAATGCGTGAATATGCAACTGGCGAATATGTGTTCCCATCATCCATGTCAAAAAGTAGGGTCTTATCTGAGAATACACTCAACCAAGCGTTAAAGCGCATGGGGTTTGACGGTAGCGAGCAAACGAGTCAAGGCTTTAGGGCGATAGCTCGCACGCTGCTAGAAGAACGCCTAGAATTTGATTACGCGCTGATTGACATGCAACTGGCACACAAGGTCGTTGACGGAAACGGTCGCGCTTATAACCGTGTTAAGTGGCTTGAAAAAAGAAGGGTTATGATGCAAGCGTGGGCTGACTACTTAGACCAACTTAGACGCGCTTAGACCAACTATCCGGAAATTCCGGACAGTTCAGTTATTTCCAAAATGGAAACAACTGAAAATTTAGACAATAAAAAACAGCCCCGACTGAATTAACAATCGGGGCTTGTGGTGAATTCTATATTAGATATTACTAAAATTGATACAACAACCATTTCTACTATTATTTTTAGCAAGACTTCCGCTTATATGTGCAGCGTAAGCTTTACTAAAGTAGGTATTCAAGACTAATTCAAAATGATCTTTGTTGTCTTGTTCGTTTTGTAATTGCTCTAGAGTGACCGTGGCTTTATACGTATAACCATTAACTCTGCGCTCATACAATATCGACTCATTACCGTGATTACTCAGTCTGTATCCGTATTGCCATCCATCTATTTCGTGGATGGTCAGTCCTAGCCTGTTTATTTTTTGATAAAATAACTCTGTTTTATCAAATATCATAACATTACTCGCTCTGTAATCGCTAATAAAGGTGTCAGAAAGGTGCGTGTAGCGTCACACACCTACCAGTTATTGGGAGCTACCTAACAACCTATCCGACAATTAATTATAACAGCTAAATGGGACTAGCTATCAATTATCTTTAGCTGCCCATCGCAAGTTGCCTGCAATACGACGCGCCCAACCTTTGCCAAACGTCTGCCAAATTCTCAGATTGGCGTAAAACTCTAAACGCTCAGCATTGAATAGCAAGACAATATCGTCGGAGTCTATGCACTTGACCGCTGCCAGTGTTTTGGGGCCGATAATACC
Source organism: Psychrobacter sp. K31L (assembly GCF_017942195.1). Taxonomy (NCBI): domain Bacteria; kingdom Pseudomonadati; phylum Pseudomonadota; class Gammaproteobacteria; order Moraxellales; family Moraxellaceae; genus Psychrobacter; species Psychrobacter sp. K31L. The sequence continues at coordinate 653,257 of NZ_JAGKSC010000001.1, forward strand.
GTCGTCATTCGCGCCAATGGCTCGTTGCAGGAACTTAACAGCTTGACGGTTGCCGTGATTGTATGCAGCATCGACTACTTGCCAAGCAACGTTAATAGGTAACTCATCGCCATGTACCGCTTGCCAATAGCTCTTGTCAGCAATGCGCTGTGCTGTGGCTTTGGGTAGATTCCGCATATTGCCAGTATAGCCATGAGCAACGGCAACACGCTTGGTCACGCCCCACATTGTTTCACCGCCCGGGTCGCTTGGATGATTCACATAACCACCCTCATGCGCCATCAATCTATCGAAAAAACCTTGAAATACATTCATTTTTTTAGCTCCAAAAAAAAGCCCTAATTAAGGGTCGATTTATTACTTATTGAATATCGCAAACGCTGCGTCTTTGACCTCTTTGACCACCTCAGCAAGTGTCTTGCCCTGCATGAGCGCCACGGCTTGATAGATGATGCCTATCGCCAACATGCCAAAGACTGCCCACACAAGCATGATTGCCCCATGTGTCATGACGCTGTAGCTTTGGTAGCCCATTAGCTCAATATGCGCTGCACCGCCAAATAAGGAGATTGTGACAGCGATTGTAAACTTAACGATTACCGATATATTGACTTGTATCTTACCGTCACGCCCAATATCGCCTGACAGCATCAAGCCGAAAATAGCACCGATCACAGCTGCAAATACTTTGGGCATAAACACCAAGAGCTTTAGTAAGATAATATCCCAAAAGGGTGTATTGTTTGGCATACGCCGTCCTCAAATTTTAGATAATAAAAAACCCCAATTAAGGGGTTTAGATGTTAGTAGTGTTCATCGTACAGCTATTGATTGACGGCTTGCCCTTTGTCGTCTTGCGAGCGTACCAAGTGATAAATACGTTACCGCTGCCCAAATCGACCACATAAGGCTGACCACCATCAGTGCTGTAAATAGGGCTGATGCGCGTTCTGAATGACCATGTTGTGCCGCCATCGGTGCTTCTAAAGATGGTTATACCTGTCGTATCGACACCATAAACCACATCACCTGCGCTACCTGCGTAACCTGATATACCTGTTCTGTCACCAGTGCCCAAGATGATAGAGCCGTCACTCAGCTTTGTAAGGTTTGGCTGACGACCATTGATGAGTTTAAAATCAAGCACCGTGGGCGTTGACCATGTAACGCCATTATCTGTTGATTTGGACTGGTACATATTGTCATACAAGCCAGTATCTTCGCGCATGATAGCAAGCCAGTTGTTGCCGCCTGTGTTGACGATATCGGTCTCATTGAGGCTTTTACCTGCTAACACACCTATCTTGCTTTTAAACACCCATGTCAAGCCGTTGTCGCTAGATTCAAGCAAGGCTGACTCATTGACTGCGCCCACCAATTTATAGCCAGTTCGATATAACTTAGTACCTGCCACTTTAGGGCGTGACCATACCGCGTATCCGTCAACTAATGGCGTGCTTGTGACTGATATTGTCGCGCCTGTTTTTTTGAGATTGAACACCTTTAAATCAACTGACTCGCCATCTGCTAATAAGTCGTTAATCAAGCTCGTATCATAAAATCCAGTTGCGTTAACTAAAAAATCTCTAGTGGTAAATGTTAGACCGTTATCATCTGATCGAAACATGACCTGCTTATCTGATTGTGCATGAGCTGCGCCAGTGCTGAAAATACCGACAATACTGTTGCCTATTTTGGTTGCATAAGGAAACGCATCATAATTCTCATTGTAGATAATCTGACTACGATAATTGGTTAATTGTGCGAATGTGGCTTGCGATACGTCACGAGGGTATAAACATAAATCCCCTTCGTTGTCGCTACCATAAATCTCATACTCTCTTTTATCACCTGCGACTACTGCCATTTTGACACCTCGTTTTTAGTTAAATTAAGCTCTCAGCTGTCCAATGACAAAGCAATCTATCGCCTGTGACCACTGTTGCATTGTTTGTGATAACCACGCCTTTATTGGTTAAGTCATACGCCTGACCGTTGATGTTTGCGCCTGTGGTTTTATTAAGTAGTCGAAACTCTGTGCCTGACGTTGGGCTTTGGAATGTAAACCAAGGCGTATAAGCCATAGGCGGTTCAAATCGTACTGATATTGCAACGGCATACTTACCTGTTCCTGAGCAAATCGCTTGAACACTGCCGCCCTCAATCGGTGCGCCACGACCAATACCGCTTTGATACGTTGATTGATAACGAGTGGCTGCCTTGTTTTGTATCGACTGGTCTGACTCATCAACACACACAAAAGCTGTGTCACTGACCGCAAGGCACATTTGCTCAAACTCAACCCAATCCTCAACACCTGCTGCACCTGTAAACGGAATATCAATACTAATAGATAATTGCGACGCATCTTCTGGAACGTCAAAAGTCAATAAATAAGGTGCTGATTGCGGTCGCAGTATAGGCTTGTGAGATTTAGTAATTAAATCGATATTGCCGCCTGTGTATTTACCGTCATCACGCAGTATCGGCTGCATTAGTTCTTTTGATGCTTGAACCTTCACCGTAATGTTAGTATCAGCGTAATTAGCACCTTTGGCGCAATGGTACATCAGTGTGCAAGTTTGCCCTGCAATCAGCATGGTTTCTGACGGTGTGAGCGTAATAACCATGTTATGAGTAGCTGTGTTCGTTGTAGTGGCATTGCGAGCCACTTTGATAGCGTGCGCTCCGTAATTGCCGTTAACGTGATAGATTGTGGTATCTACTACAAAGCCGCGCCTTGCATGGGTCACACCTGCTGGTATCTGTTTGCGCTGGACGGTGCTTACTTTGTCCGAGTTGCCCATCTGCCACGATGAAAGCGCACCTTGCCATAGGTGATTGATACGTGATTCAGGTTTTACTGGATACTTATAACCGTTGTATATGATGAATCCTGATCCGCTTGGCTTGTTAGCGTATAGCGCGTCAATGTCACCTGCGTACAGATAATCTCCTGTTGTGCTGACAATATTTACGCCCGATGATAGAGCGCTGTCGATGGCTGCCGTATCATCGTCAACACCGTTGCCAATAGCGCCAAAACCCTTAAAGCTGTCGCTTTCGCTGTTCTTTTCGCTTAACGGACGCTCGATACTACCGTTTTTTGAAACAACTGTTATGCCTGTGTCAAGCTTAACCTTGTTTACTTCGGTCTCGAAATTGTCAACTTTAACACTAAGAGCGTCGGTGCTGCTCTGACTTGCCGCTTGCGTCACATTGTCTTGTTCTTCGATAAATCGACCTGACTTATCAAACACACGTATGCGATAAGAGCCTTTTAGGAATATATCCGCGCTGCCAGTATCATCTAAAATAACGGGATTGGTGTTGGGTACAGTCAACGCTGCATCGCTGTAACTGTCTTGATTAGTGCTTGTTCCTGCAAAGTAGGTGTAAACCTGACCGCCTACTAATGGCGAACCTAAGTCATTGGTAAATCGTGTCTTAATGCCCAAAAGTTGTGCCGCCATACTTTTCTCCAGACGTAAAAAAACCACCGTTAAGGTGGCTTGTGTTAATATCGATAAAAAGAGGGTTAATTATGAAAAATGTGATCGGTGGGTTGTTCAGCCTGTTATTGATAGCCGCTGCCATAGGATTGTTTATAGCGGCTATCGTGTGGGCGTTTTATAACGTTTGGCTGGTGCTTGGCATACTTGCCACAATACTTGTCTTAGCCATCATTTACGGCATGGCGACAAGCGATAACGAGTGGGTTAGCAGTTTAACCAACCTCACTTTAACCGTTATTGTTGGTGGCGCACTCTATGCTATATTTGCCTAATCACCTATATTCGCACCCAATCCAGCACCGACTTGACCGCTGCGTTTTGGTATCATGCCAAGCATTTCTAATTGCTCGTCAGTTAACCCAAGGCTTGAACCTTTTGTAACCCCTGCTTGACCATTCATGGCTTTAGCCGCTGCCCCACTAGCATTGATATCAGTCACCTTTTTGGCTGCTGTACCGACCGCGCCTGACAGTAAGTTACCGCCAACTGGCACACGACCAACGATACCTTGCAAAAATGGAATAATTGCGCTTGCTGTGTTCGAGTGATTGACTGCTGATCCGCGTGGCTGTTGTAATAAGATATCGCTAACTTGCTTCACATCATTGATGCGGCTTATTTGTTCAGGTGTAAATAGCGCCTTCATTCGATTATCGCCAAATGATTTGATAGCGTTATTTAGCCCTGCTGGACTAAACGCACCATCATTACCACGGCTTGCTTTAGCGATAAAGTGCTCAATCGTTGCGCCTTGCAAGTCTGCAATATTCTGCTGACCTTGTGGTGTTTGCTTTAAATCATCGACCAGCTTTACCAAGTCACGCTCATTGCCGCGCAAAACGTACTTGTCAAACATCTTGTCAACTGGCTTCTCATCAAGCGCGTCTTTTAGCAGTGGATTGCTATCGATATTTTGAAAGCGGTCACGAGCCGCGCCTCTTGCCTCTTGCCATGCACCCCTTGCGCCTGCCAAACCATCGCCTGCGAACTGGTCGGGGTTAGACAAATCTGTTGAGCCAGCATTATCAGCGCCTCTTGCTGCACCGCCTAACTCATCAATGGACTGCCCAACTTCGTTATCAAGGTTTTTACGCACGATTGCGAGTGCTGCGCGTTCGTTGCCATCAGTGGTGGTTTTTAGCCTAGCATTAAGGATTTTAACGATTTCTTCTGATTTGCCGTGTGTTAGCACAAAATCAGGGTTATCAAACATACCCTTAAACACACCGCGTATATCGCCTTTGAGGAATGAGCCTAAACCCTGCTCTTCTAGTTCACGACTTGCTTGGTCAATAAAACGCATGTGATTAAGCTGTACGTCATTGCCGCCCATTTCACGCGCACGACCGTACAAGCTTTTGATATTGTCTTGCGCCACTTCATCCGATTGTTTTAGCGTTTGGAACGTAGATTCCATACGAGCATTGTTGTCAACTGGTCTTGCATTGGTATCGTCTGCGAGCGACTGCCATGTGCTGCGTACTTGGTCATGGTTCTGTATGCGTACATCGTTAAGTTCAGGGTTATTTTTTGCCAGCTCGACTTCGTTTTTCCATTCGATGGGGTCACGGCTTATCTGTGCTTTTGTACCTTTTAAATTGTACTGTTTAAGCAGTGATTGACGCGCCAATGCTGCTGCATCAACTTGCTTGCCTTTGCTTAGATTTTTGGTGGCCTCTACGACAATATTTCTGCGTACAGCTTCACCAACCACCATATCCTCACGGCTGATTAAATCATCAACCATGCGCTCTGCTGCTGCTGCAGTTGTACCTGTCTTGTTTGCCGTCCTACGTGCCACAGCACCCACCGCTTTACCGATGGCTGGTGCAACTACCTTTTCACCGATGACACCGCCCACAGCACCACCAATCGCGCCACCTGCTGTATTGCCTACTCGTTGCTTGCCATTTTCAGCATAACGAGCTGCGCCTACTCCTGCACCAATAGCAGCTTGACGACCTGCGAACGCTGCACCTGCTTTTACGCCAGCACCAGCGCCACCACCTGCCAAGAACATCGGCACAGTTGCGCCAAGTTCAGTGCCACCGCGCACAAAGTCACCACCGCCACGACCTGCATCAGCTCGCATTGCGTTTGCATTGGCGTTGGCTGCCTTGTAATCGTCGTTATATTCCTCGTAAGCATCTGTCTTGTAGTTTGTACCTGCTACGCTGTTTATACCTTTATTAACGCCATCAGCAGCCAATGCCATGCCCTGCACGATACCTGCACCAGCATCAGACAAGCCTAATGCTGCGCTCGTTGCATATGACTTGGCTTTTTGACCGATACTGGGGTTTTTATTAACTGGTTTTTTGGCTTTTGGATCAACTGCACCCGTTTTCAAACCAAAGTAATCCGCTAGTGATTCAGTGGGCGATAGACCGGCATCGCGCAATGCCTTGACCATTTTGTTGGCATCTTTACCTGCTTGACCTTCTAGCTTAGTGATTCCCACGACGATTTTTCCATCGGGCGTCCCTTTTCGCTGCTCTCGTTTAACGTAGAGTCTAATGATATCTTCTGAGTTTGCCATGGTTCACCTGCTTGTGTTGGCTGTTCAATGGGGTTATTAGCTGTAAATTCCTCAAAGCTTGGAAATGGCGGTAATTCTTGTTGTGGCTGCTGCTCACTATCACCTGCTGTAAATTCCTCAAAAGACGGGAACGGCTCAGGCTCAGCATTGTTTTGGGTAAATTCCTCAAAACTTGGAAACTGTGGCAGCTCCTTAGCGGCTTGTGGTTGGCTGCTAGGTACTTTTAGCCCCAACTGACTAGCAATGTCATTGATGTTCTCACCTTGCGCCATTAGCTGCTTTATTTCACGACCTGCCAAGCCGTTGTTGTTGGATAGCTCATAGAGTATCTGCAAATCCGACCGCTTTTCTTTGCCTTTGCGTAGTGTTGCAAGTAAGTCGGGCGCTGACATTGATAGTCGCGGATCAACTTGTGGTTGCTCGTAATCATTACTGACATTACCAATTTTGCCGCCTAAAAACTTATTGACGTTATCCCATGACCGCTTATTTTGCTTGTAGTTAGATGATGGCAAGCTTGCCCATTCATCGCCCGTTTTCTTTATGGCGGTTTGATAATCGCCTTTAAGTAATGCAGGTATTGCACCACGTTGGAATAGCAGTGCCACCGCGCCCAAGTCTTGATTTTGTGGGCTAAAGTCACGTAAGCCATATTGACGCGCCACACCATCCCAAGTTTTACTAACAAACTGATAACGCCCTGCTGCTGACGTTTTATTACTCTTGCCATCTGTTTGCGTGAATGATTTAAGGTAGCGAGGATGGTCGTTTAGACTATTTAGCTTGCCACCACCAAAAGCAGTGCGATAGCCATTACCTTGTGTGCCCTCTGTATAAGAGATTAAATCAAGAAACTTACGCACGTTAGGGTTTTGCAATGCTTGCTCTAACTGCTTGCGTGTTGCCATTAGCTACCCCCTAAGATACCGCCAATGATTGACGCACCAGCGTTGTTTTTCGCTTTTGGTTTTGCGCTGCTAGAGCTATTACCTTTAGGCATGGCATAGCTGCCAGTACGGATAGCCTCTTGCTGCTTCTTGCGGTATCTAACTCTTGCGGCTGACGCTCTAAGTGCTGCTGCAATAATCTTTTGCTTTTGCTCAGGCGTTTTATCCACAGACGCTTGCAAATCCATTAAGATTTTACGTTCGCCCTCGGTTGGCGCTGCACCAAATGTTGATTTAAGTTGTTTCAACGCAAGCTCGATAGCAATGTTCTCAGACACCACTGTGGCATTGGCTCGTGTTTTATCTACAAACGGTAGACGGCTCATAGCTGTACCTCTAAAGCCTGCGCCTGCACCACTATAAGACTGTTCTACTAAACTGCTTAGCCTATTAAGCGACTCACCAACACCAATATCAGCATCAATCTGTTCTTGCAGCTCGAATATCTTGCTGCGCTCGTTTGCTTCCAGTTTTCGAGCAACTGGCTTGCCGTTAGCATCAACACCACCAACACCTGTTTTATTGGCTTTAATGCGATTGGTTTCAGCATTCACGGCATCGGTGTTTGCCTTGTTTTGACCGTTGTACCAAGCAATAGCTTGAGCGTCGCTTGCTGTCGCTGCTCGGCTATCTGCACCGTAAACACTGGCGTTATAACTGTTATCTGAGCCATACATTGACGCTTGTGTGCTTCTAGTGTTGTTGCGCTCACCTGCATCAACCGTGTACTGGTTGTTTGCTCGGCTAGTGTCATCTTTCATCTGATCGGTGGCTGACACACCATAACCAATTTTGGCGGCCGGCTCGTTTGCTTCACCCGTAAAGCCATTGGTTGTATAGAGATAAGCCCCGTCTTTAGCATCTAGCACCTCAGATTTAGGCTGGAATAACTTAGCCAGTTCAGGATTAGCCATCACCATCGATTGCATGACTTTTGCAGCGTTTTGTGGGTCGGACACAAGCATCTTAATCATCATGTCGGTACGTTCAGGCGTAATAAGTCCCTGTCTAGTCATTTCACCCAGTCCAAGCGCGAACAATTTTGGGTCTTGCGTGACTGCTAGTGCTGATATGTCATTTTGAATACCTGCGGTGTTTTCTCTGACCAAACCCGTTGTTTTTGCGCCAATCTCACCTGACTCAGCGCCCAACTTGCCGACCTCGGCATTGGTCTTGTTGATATCAGCCTGACCTTGGTTGTAGGTCTGCTCGGCTGTCAATCGGTCTTGCTCATATTTTTGTAGGGTAGGAATGAGCGAACCTGCATATCGACTTTGACGTGCTTGTTCTAAGCGGCCGTTATAGTCTTGTGTCTGCATGATTTTACCAAGCTCTTTCTGAGTTTGGCGCGCGTCATACTCTTGACGTAGTTTTTGACCATCGCGGAATTGGTCGGACAAGCCGCTAGTATCAACTACCGCTTGTGCGCCTAGCAGTGCTGCATTATTGCCCTGTAACATATCTCACCCCTAAATAAACATTCCTGCTGCCTTCATGCCAATTCCAAGCAGATTATTAATACCGTTTGTCTTAGCTCCTGCTGCGCCAATCAAGCCGTTTGCTTGCATATTTGCACCATTGATAGCAGCATCACCTTGCGTGGCTGCGTTTTGAGCACCAAATGCGCCAAGATCATTGGCGGTCTGTTGTCCGACACCTGCCATGTTTGCAAGCTGATTGTACTGGCGCGTGTCTTCATTGCTAAACAAGCTGTAATCTTGTGACCGGTTGCCGCTGAGTGTGCTAAATAGATTTTGCTTTTCGGTTTGGTCACGTTGCCACGCATTGCCATACTCTTGACTGGCTAAGTTGCTGTTGTACTCGTTGAGCGACTTTAATGCTGCGCCTGACAATAGACTACCGCCTGCTGCTGCACTTGATTGCAAGCCGTCCATACCTTGTTGCTTGCGGAATTGATAGGACGGGTCGTTTTGAAAGTTATTGGGGTCAAGACCGCCTGTTAATTGACCTCCTTGATAAGCTTGCTCAATACGACCGCCCCACTTATCGTTGAAGTCGGGGCTTTTATTAATGTACTGTGTCAAATCGCCCAGTGCGCTTTTACCTGCATTTAACCATGGCATTTGGTCTTGTCGTGTCTGATTAAACTGCTTTTGGCTGATATCGGCTGCGTACTTGCTTGCGTCAGCCTGAACCTTACCAGCATCTGTTGCAGCCTTTGCACCTGTTTTACCTGTAATGCCGTTGAATACATCTTTGACGAAACTCATGATTGCACCTCACAAAAATAAAGCCGCTCAAGCGGCTCAAAGTTATTCTTTTCTAAAAATCTATCAATAGGCGCACTATCACGGCTCGCTGCATACCAATAATTCACACCCATGCGCTTTAATCGATGCTTAATGCCTTTGATAAAATAAGCACCGTTACCTCTATGCTCGGGTTTTACCCATAGCACGTCGGTTGATGCGTCGATAATCGATTGATTGCGTAGTGACGGGCTGATAAACAGTAACGCCACCGCCCTGATCTCATTAGCATCGTTTGTCCAGATAAACGGCTTTAATACACCTAATTCATCAAGTTCACAGTACCGCGCAACTGGAATATCAACCGTTTGCGGTTCAAGATGCAACATGTCCATCATCATTGATGTGATTTCATCTTGATAGTCTGCAAACCTAACTTGTTTTATCATGGGTTTTTATCCCTTTCTCGCAGTTCGACAAAGAAATCCTGCATAACACCAAGCAGGCGATCAGGTTTGTTCTGTTTTTGCTCGCGCTCTAATTTTGCTAAATCTCGATAGACGGAAAAAGCAAACGAACCACCACCAAAAGGCGGCTCAAGCTCTCCGCGCTCTAACCGCTCAGCCCTTTCTTTGTCGTACTGGCGGTTTATGGCGGCTATTTCTTTTCTCGTTTTGCATGCTATGTACGCATCAACCGCCATTACTATCAATTGACCTGCGACAATGCCGACCATTAAACCTGCGACCATCCAAAGAGTTAAGTTCATGTGAACGTCACCCCACTGACTACGATAACTGCGCCCTCACCTAATGCTTGAACGCTCATACCTGCTGCCAATGTGTGATTGACCAGCTCAGGGCATGAATAGCTTTCAAACTCTTGCAGGGTGCGTGACAGCACTTGATTGGTTGCATCTGCCGCACCTGACTGATTGACGTAATGCACCTTGATATTGATAGGCGCGTTGGTTGGATTGTGTATGGTTGCGCCCATGATTTGAGCTGACAAACCCTCTGCCACGGTATAAAGTGGGTTGACTGTTGCGCTCAGTGCTTGCGGTGCTATTAATATTTTGCGCTTAATCATGCGTTTAAACTCCAAAGTTCTTGATCGTATTGTTGTTGTTCAATCGCTGACATGAGCGCATAAGGATTGTCTTGCGGCAATTCCTCATTGTTTATCACGGGTGCTACGTTTTCTATCGGCTCATCCTGAATAACGACGGGCGCAACATAGGTGCTCATTTCGTCATCGTTTGGCATGATTATGCTAGACTGCTTTAAGCCCTCAATGATTAACGCTTCATTGCCGTTTGCTTTGTCGATTACATCAGACGATATGACTTGATTGCTTAGCCGTATCAGCTCATTAGTAAAGACAAGCCATTCTTGCGTCATCATGCCACGACTATCGACAATAGGTGATTGCGGTATCATTAACGTTTGCATCAACTCACCTCCAATTCTGCACCTGTGATAACGAGCATTCCCGCATCAGTCACACGTACTCGATAAGCGCGATTACGACTGGCGCCAAGCCTTGTCCAGAATGTGCGCTTTTTATGCTCACCACGTTTGCCAAGACCGCGCCAACGGGTATCTGACCAGCTCACACCGTCATCATCTGACCATGATAGCATTACTTGTGGGTCATCAATGCTGTTAGGCTGACCTGTGGCTTGCTGTGCTATCAATGTTAAGCGGTTATGCCTAATCATGCCTTGTGTGCGACTGACGGCATGTGTGGTGCGTTCACGTACTTGTGGTAGCGACTCATCACCGATGTTATCCATACTGCTATTGCTAATAGTCATCATTATTACTTGGTCGGCATGTGCAAAAACGTGCTGACCTCTGTGCATAGCGTGATACTCGCTAGGGTGTCGGACAAACTCACCATATCTGAATAAGGCGCGTTCGTGCCATAGGCTTGTTGCGCCATCAAACACCCATGTTTTATTTTCTTTTGGAATATTCAGCACATAAAAACTATGACCGGTTTCTTGATAAACGTAAGCACTTGCGTCTGTTGTGTCGTAGCTTGTTAGTTCTTTTTCTAGCGCGTGGTTGCTGATACGTTGTACTTGGTAGCCCTGCGTCATGACTACCTGTGAGTTGCCGTTGATACTGTTTGATAGCCATACAAGTGACTCCCCAAAACGTTCAATCGTGCGAGGCAATAGGCAGCCGGCATAGATAGCAGCGCCTTGCATTGGTAAAAATGCCGCGTTGTTATCGCCCGTTGCATACCATATCTCGGTCGATGTTTCGCCAAATATCCACAGTGTTTTCTGATGCGCCTGAATAGCTGTTACATTGTCAGGGCTTGCTTCGGCTGTGGCAAAACTCAATGGGTCAATGTTGGTTGATAGTGTGTCCGTCCAAAATATTTGACCAGTACCACGACGGTTGAATATAAAACGCTGTGCTAGTGTCGTCACATCGTCAGCAGGATAGAGTAATTGCGCTCCATACTGCGCCCATTCGCCTGTAATCATGTCTAAGGTATAAACGGTGCTGTCACTGACAAAAGCGGCATACTGGCTATTTTCAGCGATAATAACGGGCTTATCACCGTCAATATAAACATCGGGCATCGGCTCAAATGTGTCATCTAAGCGGTAAAGTTCATGACCATACACCGCGTAGATACTACCGTTTGACAATGCAGCAAAGCCACGACAAGGCGCTTTAATGCCTTTGTCGTATAGTGTTTTCATAGCTGGCGTTGGCAGTAAGGCGCTAACTGACTTATAGCTGTCTTGCGTGACCTCTGGGTACATATTGATGCACGTTTGACAGCCGATGGCACTGTTTGGGTCTTTGTAAGCACCACCAACGATAGGAAGTTTAATAGAAGCCATAGCGATTGCGTCCTACTGGCAGTTTTGAGCATGTGTAAATAGGACAGACATTGGCACGTTTAGCGACGACCATAGCGCGTGATTGCTGACGTAATAACGACGGTGACGGCTCAACGCCATAATCGGGCGCTAAATCCACTGCTAATCCAAGTACGATAACTCGCTGCAAACTATTGGTCATCTCTATGTCGGTGTCAACGTCAATCGGCAAATAGAGATCAGCAGGCAGTTTCAATAACGGTTGTAGCTCATACTCACTCAGTAAGCCGTTAAGCGTTTCTAGTGCTGTTGCCGTATCGTCTGCGCTAACCTCGTCACCTGTGGCATAAACTCCAAGCCGTGTTAATGCTGCTCTGATAATCTCGGTTGCTTTCATGGGTTACTCGCTGTCTTTGGCCTTCTGAATTAAATCATCAAGATTGTCACGCGATACATACTTGACACCACGTTTATCAAGCAGTGATTTCAGCTCGTCTTTTTCCATTTCATCGTATGACACGACACCATCACCATTTACATCTTTGCTTTCTTCATAGATGGCAAGTTTGGCTTTTAGGTCTGCGACTTCTTGCGTGTCGTCATGCGGTAAGTTTGGTCGTTCCGCCAACGCAGCTCTTAGCGTGTCGATATGCTCATGGTTGGCTGCAATCGCCTTGTCTTTACTATCAACCTGACCTTTTAGATCGAGAATTTCGGTATCTTTAACCTCAATTGCGCCTTCTAGCAACTCAATGTGCTCATTGGCTTCTGCCAGCTGGTCTTCAACATCACCAAAACTACCACTAAATGTTGGTGTGTCATCAGCTTTTGGCTCAATCTTCACCGCTTCTGCGTGAGTGACATAACCGCGCTTCGTTAGCTTGTCGTATTCATCGTCATCATGTGCAATTGCATGGCTATTTAAGCCGCCAAGGTATAGCATTACTGGATAGTCCATAGCTTAATCTCTCTGTTGGTTAAATCTATCAGCATGTACGCCATCGATTGACAGCGCACATAATTATAAATCTAGTGGTTATGCGGTCGGTGCTACAACACGCGCTGCATGATTGGCGCGGATAGGTGCAAAGCCGTATAGAACATCGATACGAGTACCCTCGCTATCATTACCAAAGTCACCGCCTGTCATTACACGTAATGCCATTGTTGAGGCGTTGAAGGTATAACCCTCTGTACCTGCGAGCACTTTTAATGGCGCAAATGCTGCTGCAAATGCGTCTTTTTGGAAACAAAGTGCTTGTTCTACCAATGAATCGCTAGACATGGTAAACGTAATTGCTGCTGCTGCTGCTGGGCTTGTCAATACCGTGGCATTTGACTTGCTTTGAGCTGCAACGACGGCAGGTGTAATTTCAGGGTAGATTTTAATCGTAGCAGTCGTGCCACCTGCAACAATATCTTCCATGACCACGAATTGAAGTGGTGCGCTGAAAGTTTGACGTGTAACCGGATGAATCTGATCGACACCTGCAATGGTAAATACTTCGCCTTTCTTGATGGTTTGACCATTAGTAACACCTGCGACCGTCAGCATATTGCCTGTCTGACCTGCGCCACTGACTGACATACCAGTTTTACCGTGTGAGCCAGTAAGCTGACGATAGATATGCTCAGACTCAACAAACTCAAAGCCACGGCTGCGACCGATATAACCTTCTTTCCATTGCTTAGCGATTTCAGCCGTTGGGTTAAACAATGTGCCTGCTGGATCAACAATCTTATTGGTTAAATCGCTAGACAGCATACACATGCGGTCACTTGATGGCGCTAATGCACGATTCATTAGTGTGCGAGCACGACCCCAAGCGGCTGTTGGGTGTAGCTCAGACGCGCTCATTAGTGCCATGTTGTTCACACAAACAATGGCGCGTTGCAATAAGTCAGCATCGACTGTGGTGGCCAGTGAATTAATAGCTGGCTGCAAAAAGCGTTCTTTAAACTTGGTAAGGCTTAATGCTTGTTCTGCTGCACCAAATGACAAACCGACGTGCTTTTGTGTGTCGATGGTCAATAGACTTGAACGCTCTTTTGCGTTCTCGTCAGCATCCGCTTGCTTGAATACATGACCATCTGTGACAACTGGTGTGGGTGGAATGCGAATGCGTACACTATCACCGACTTTGTAACCGTTCTTATCTGCTGCAAACTCTTTCTCACGGTTACGGTTGATCGCTTTAATAAACTGCGATTCCTCAACCAGCATTGCGGCCGCTTCTTTTGCAACCACATCGTGAGTTAAAATGTTGTTCTTGTCGTTTTCGCTGTAGTTAGCCATGCGTGTCTATCCTCTATAATCCCCGTGCTTCCATGAAGTCGTCATCCGACCCACTGTATGGACTGCGCTTTGTTGGGGCATTTGCTTTAGTATGGTTTGGTGGTGGTGGTGCTTTACTTTGTCTTACGGCTTTTGATTGACCACCTTTCTTAGCTTGTATCGTGGCGTGAATACGTCCAAATTCTGCATATTGCTTGGACTGTGGCATTTCTGCCAATTTGTAATACAAGTCATGGTCAGCGGCAACGTGCTCTAGCAAATCCATCAAGTCATCACCTGAATAGAGTTCACTAGGGTCAGCTTGAATCGGCTTATCTTGCATAAGCTCCGCTAATTGCTGAAAGTTCTCTTTAAACTCAGGATTAGCTTTGAACCTTGCGTTGAAAGTCTGAGTTATTTCAGCATTCTTCTGCTCTTGCTGCTTTGCTTGTTCACGCTGTTGTAAGCGTTGGTCAAGTTTCCAGTCTTGGTGCTTTTCGTCATATTCTGCTTGTGCTGCAAAATACGAATCAAGACCACCTTCGCTATCAAGGTCGTAGTCCTCAATGCTTGGCTTAACTGGTGCACCGTCGTTGCTAGCTGCTCGCTTTGGCTGCTGTGATTGCTCATTGAGCTGTGCATACTTAGCCTCAAGCTCTTTCTTCTCAGCAACTAACTGCTTTATACGGTCACTTGCTCTGCCGCCTTTCTTCTCGGGTTCAGGCTCAGTTTCGGGCACATCATCTGCATCACCCTCTGCATCATCACCTTGCGACGGTTCATCCTGCTCAACTTCTTCGACCTCTTGTGGTTCTGCTTGCGCTTCATCATTGGTGGTCGCCTCTGTTGGTTCAGGTGCTTCACTTACTTCTTCGACTGTGGTATCAAAAGCCATTTCTTACTCTCCATTTACGCATGTTGTGCGAGGTTTACCGCTACTTAACGCAATAATCCCACTCGTAGCGTCAGTGGGTTGCGAGGTCAAAATTTAGGCAATAAAAAAGCCACCGTGTAGGTGACTTATTTTGTTTGTTTGGGATTAGTTTATTTTGGTAGCAAATCAAAACCGATTATATCTTTAGATAAGCTGTTACCAGTTATAAAAGTGCGTCGCTGCTCAACAGGTGTGTTCCGCATTAAACTATAATAATGCCTTTCATCATCTTGCTGTTTTTGAGTCATACTAGCCCATCTTTTAGCTACCCACTCTTGATGTTCGGCTTCAGCTTTGGCATCTGCAAGCCATTTATTCGTCTTTCTGTTTTGAATTATATTCCAGGCAAATATACCTACAACATAAATCAAAAACAGCACGAAAAATATGAATGGCAGGTATTCCATAAATAACTCCTTGTTTAATAGAGTTATTATAGCATTTCACCGCCTTGTGGTGGTGGCATTTGCATACCATCAGGCATAGGCTGCTCAAACTCACCTTGCGGGCTTTGCTCAAAGTCAGCAAAAGATTGTCCTTCCTGCATTGGTGGTAAGTTTTTCATTATTTCAGCATTCATCTGACCGTCATTAGATGGCGGCTGCTCAGGCTCATCATTAGACGTATAGCTGTCTAAGTCCTCACCTTGCGTTGACCACTCTTGCGGTGCTGCTTGCATTTGCATCATCGCTTGCTGTAAGTCAGCTGTTCTATCCAAGATTGTCGTAAGCGCACTACTAAACGCTTTGATTTCCTCTTGATCGGTTCTGCCACTCTCACGGATTTTAGCCACCTCAATGTCAGTCTCTTGCTTAATCTCAGCCTTGAGCATTTCAAGCTCACGGTCTGCTGATTTATCGCTGAGCTGCTGCGAGGCTTGTTGTAATGCCTGTTCCATCTGCTGCATCTGCTGTTGTACTTGTTGCATCTGCTGCTGAACTTCGGGTGGCATTTCAGGCGCACCATCTTCATTTTCTTGAAGTTGTGGCGGCAATAGCATTTTAAGGCGCTCGCTAATCTTATCTGCATCTGGGAAGTCAAACGCTCGAATAATCAAGTCACCTGCTACTTCCATCAACTGTGGATAAGCTCGACCAAGCTCAATCAACACCTCACGCGCTTCTTCACGCTGCGTATTGTAGTCTGCACCTGCTGCAATGCGAATGTCGTACTTACCGACTGTCACATCATTAAACAAGCCGTTAACGCCCACTTTTGCATCGCCAATCTCTTTCTTGTACTTCTCAAGCAGTGGCGAACCTTCGGGCGTATTAATCAGCAACGTCTTATACACAACATCGTCTTGCGTAATGCGTAACACTCGCTGTGTGTCATAGTAGTTCGGTATCATCGATAAGATAACACGTCCTAAATGCTCATAGGCTCGCTTGAAGTTATCAAGAAAGTGGAAGTTACCTTGGTCACTTTGGCGCTGTCTTGCCATGATTGCGCGACCTGACGTTTCATTGCTCTGATTGCCAAGTGTTGCATCATTGATGTTCGTTGTGCCTTTGATTTCATCGCTAGCTGTCATTGCCTCACGCATCAAGTCGGGCGAACCTTGGTAAACGCTTGCCATGAATGGCGGCGCTAATGGATTGTTATTCTCATCTGTTGAGTTGTAGGGTAAAAACTTTTGATTGGGATTGTCGGCATCTTCCCAAAATGACTCGTAACCCTCAATGCTGCGACCATCAGCTACCCATGGACGGTTGCCAGCTTTCTGCAACTGTTCAAGCTGTAATGTGCGAGCATAGTTGTAGATAATCTGTGGGTCTTTGGCGTTACTGATTAATGACTTCCAGTAGCGTTTATCATTGACCCATTGTTCATCACCGACCACCAAGATGATTGGGATAAAGTCAGCTTTAATTTCAGTCTGTTCTAGCACCTCATTGCGGCTGCACTTGTACCACATGATCTTCTTAGTCTGCGTCTTGCGCTCGTTACTTACTTCAACCTCAACACCAGTCAGCACATACTGAGCAAGCGCCATTAACTGATTGTTGTCCATGCCCTCAGCAATAATTAGCATGTCAGCATCAAGCTCAACCTTGTTCAAGTCAGAGCCTAAAGCCGTTGAACCGTCGCTAAACAAGTAAAGCGTGTCGTCAATGTAATCAATAGCGTAATACTCAGCGACAAACACCGTGTCTTCACTCTGCCAATCTGTCAGCTCAGTGATATCATCAGCACTTACCGCCTCTTTACCGTCGAATTGACGCTTAAAGTCAGCCTTGCTCATCCATTCGCCAGTGATAGCCTCAGTAGCGTCAGAACCGTAAGGGCATTTGATTTCAGGTGACAAGTAAGTTGATAAAGGGTTTTCAATGCGTTTGACTTTAATATCTTGATTGAATGACAGCTCGCTTTCGTACTCAGTCGTCACGCGGTAGAAGCCAAAGCCACCCATGATAGCGCGACCACCTGCCCAATCTGTTGCAACATCAGCCTTACTGGATTTGAGCACGTATTCAAGTAGCGCGTCTTGTACCTCAGCCTCAGCAACATCATCATTGCCAACTGGAATAGCGTTAAGCGTCATCTTGTTAGCGCGTAATGCGTTAGTCTGTTGATGCACAAATCCTGCAATCTTATTGATGGTCACACAAGGGCGTTTAGCATCTGCACGCTCTTTGCGAGCCGCTGCGTCCCATTGACTGTCCTTGTTGACACAAAACTCAATGTCAATCTCGGCTTGGTCGTAAATGTCGCGCCAATAGTCTTGCGCTCGTTGTCGAAAGTCTCGCATTGACTGCAAGATGTCTTTTTTATCGTCTTTATCAGTCATTGCTTATCCTTGCCAACCACTGCGAGGTGGCGGTGCTTTTAGTTTAGGTGCTTTCTTGATGACCATGCGGTCAATGGATAGTGCGACATAGCGTAGAGCATCAGCGGCATGACTTGCCCAATCATGGACTGGTCTTGGCTTAAACTCTTGCATCTTGTCGTTGTATTCGCGTCGATAGTTACGGACGCACTCAATACCACGAGCACATCGCTTCTCATCAATCCATACGGTTTTTAGTAGTTGACGTGTCGCATCAATACCGTCATCGATACTGATATTAGTAACCGTCGTAAAGTTAATGCCCATCGTTTGCGCTGTCTCAAGCCGTGACTTACCGCTTGTGAACTCGCGAACTTTAATATCATGAGGTGCAAAGTGACCGCCATAATCGTAACCTTTCGACTTAATCAGCTTGATGTAGTGGTCAATACCTTCACCGTTTGCCTCATAGTAATCAACTAAGCGCGGCTCTTTACCATAGACCTGCACAAACCATATAACCGTACTGTCAGACACACCCAAATCCCATACGGTATAAACGGGCAATATGTCGTCAACTGGCACACTTGTTATGCGTCCATCTTTCTGTGCCTTGTGGAGCTCGTCTTTGTAGATAGCGCCATCAGCGACTAGCTTTGGCTGTCCATCGTAGATATTCACCCAAGCGTCGTAGTCATCGCGCTTCATGTTCTCAGCAAGCCGGACAATCTCAGGAGGGCAGTTTTTGTTATCGTTATAGTTAACACGGATCAGCGTCACATCATCACGTTTGCCGTCAAGCGTTGGCTGTATGTAATCATTCCATACCGCATCTGTGAGTAAGTAAGGGTTAAGGCTCATAATCACTTGACAGTCAGGCGTACGGATAACCGTTGGTATTAATATGTCTAGCGAGCGTTTAGAGACTGTCTGTGCTTCTTCAATCCATGTGCGGTTACAACCCTCAAATGATTTGATTGTGTCGGCTGTGTGCTCAAGTAAGCCGCTATACATAAACAGCGTACCGTTGACACCGCGTATCTCAGTTTCAAGCACATTGTAAAAGCGTCCTAAGTTCCATCGCTTGATACGGTCTTTGAATAACTGGTGCACTGATTGCTTGATTGACTTTTGCACTTCACGACAACACAAGTTACGGTTAACGTTCTTAATACCATCAATCAGCAAGTAGTCTGCAACCTCCCAAGACTTACCGCCACCACGACCACCATACAAGACACAAAAAAGCCGCTCACGTAAGTAAAGCGGCTGAAATAGTCTGGACTTGGTTTCGGTTAGCTGCATTAGTCAAATCCAATATTGATGTTAACGTTACCCTCAGTCTTAACCTCTGACTTATCTACAAACATTCCTAGATGTTTACCTAAGTGCGCCCATGCTGAAACTCTAGCGCCATGGCTAGAACCCTCGGTCATATCCTCAGCCTCGTTCAGCAAGCCTCTAAGCACCATTGCAGCGTCAACAATAGCTACATCAGCGGCTTTTGCCTTTAATTTATCAATCCTATGGGAAACCTCACTTTTATGTCGCAATCTACTTGCTTCATTATGGATCGTGTTTGGCTGCATGTTACTGGTGTCGTAATGCTTGCGATAAGCAGCTGATTGAGTTGCGCCGCTTGCTACTTCTTGAGCGAACAACTCTTCTTTGTCTGTCAGTACAACGCTGTCGAGCGTATTATTAGTCATCACACTCTCCAGCGTCCATGTATAAAAAAGCCCACGGTTAAGTGGTTAAAGTGGTTAATTAGCGGCTTTCGTAATCTTCAACATCTTCGTCATCGGAAACCATTGACTTAAAATAATCACGTACCAACTTACCGGCTTCTGGGTGCTCATCTTCTAGAATTTGAGATAAGTCGTCAGAGTGAGTCAAGCTATTTTCCTCTGACTGAGTTTTTTTAATATCATCAATAACTTGATTGGCATCATGGCACGATGTAGGGTTGCTTATTCCAATTAGTTCGTCTGTAACCTTGCCATATGCTTCAATGACAGCATTAATAGTTTCTGCTGGTAAATCGCTGTAATTACTCATTTTGAACTCCGTTAAATTTATATAGTCATCATACTTATCAGCATCGCTATCATATAGCCACGCATTGTCTTGGTCATCTGAGTAATCACACTCGTTATCAAGTATGACTCTCAATGACTCGCTTAGGTTTACGCTACACATGAGAAGAAATCCATTTCTTTAAGCTTCGTCTTGGCATCTTTATCACCGTACTTAGCGCGTTTCTCCATGAACTCATACCAATACTGCTTAGCGGTATCTTTCTTGCTCATCTTCCAGCGATTCAGTACCTCAGCATTAGATAAGTCACACATGAGCAATTCCCTTGCTAAATAATAGGCATAAAAAAGCCCCACTCGTTAAAGTAGGGCATTTAGTAGATAATGAATACGCCAATATTCTATATCATGAAGTTTGTACTATCGACTTCCACAAGTGGTAAGAAAATAGAATAACGTCCGTTCTTAGGGCTTATTGTAGGACTGCTTTACATAAAATGCGTAGCATAAACTGATATTAGTACATAGCTCGATGAGATGTCAAGACATTAATAACGCTTCAATGAATCCGGCGCCACGCTCCATGATCGCCTTAACTTTTACATCCGTTATCTTTTTACCTATTGATTTGGTCAACTCTCTCGCAATATGACTAAATGACTCATCGCCTCGAAAGTGATCTCTGAGCACTGGGTACATCAAATTACACATGAGTAAGTTATCATCTGCAAGCTCAAGCTCTAACATGACACCCATTGCTACGTCTAATCGTGCTGAGTAGCGTTTAAGCTTCGCCATAGCCCTTTCCACCTCCAACGCTTCTTCATCGCTTATATGCTCAAATGCTTCGTATCTAGCATAGCGCTTGTAATCACTATCACAGACTGGCGCACAGTTGATAAGTGCTTGTGCTGGGCTTGAGCAACCTTGACCGCTACCAGTGTTACGAGTCCAAGCGCCCCATGCTGCCAGCTTTACTTTTACATCACGGTCTATTACGTCGCTCATCGCTTAATCTCCAACAGTCCATTATCAAACCAATACTTCAATGTTTCGTTCTGCGCTCTCAAAATATCTTTGTACGTATCATCACTCTTGACTCGTCCGTCTATCGCGTCATGACAGCTACTACACGCAAAGCAGCCCATATAATCAGGTGGCTTCATGCCGACACCGCAAAACTGGTTATTTCTGATATGAGCCAATACCACAGTCTCAGAATTATGATTGCAACCCTCTAGCCTTAACGTACAATTCTGACCTCTTGCTGACTTGCGTAGCTTACTCATAAAAACCACCTATCCTTTGGCTGTGTCAGCACTGCGTTAAACTTCTCAGTTAGCAGCCTATGTGTCGCGTTTAGATACTCTTTCATCTGATCGTCAGTCATTCCCCTTGTTACTGGAAAATCCAACGGTGCCATCATGTACTCAACCTTTGACCAATAATCCATTGGCTTGATTAATCTGTCGTATGCTTCGCGGTATTCCTCGCTATCTCGTCTTAGCACTGGCACACCGCAATGCAGCTTGCAGATACCCCTGTATTCTTCGCGTGAGTGCTGCTTGTTCTGCTGTGCTACCTCTGTTAGCCATTTATGGTTCAGGCTGTTCTGTGGCGTTGATTTGTCCTTCTCAGCGCCTTCTTTGTCTGTAGCTGTGTAAGGCAATTCTTTTTGTGCTAAATAGCTCATGTGCTTTAGCCGCTGGTCGTCTGTCTTAACCACCCATGTTTTTTTAGTCATTTCAACACCAGCCATGCGATAAAACATATCGCTAATAAAAACATTACATCAGTCATCGCCCCTGCTCCTTAATCGCTCGCTCAATCAGCTTGTTTTCTTTCTCACTAGCACTTGCATCACTTGCAAATTGAAACGGCTTCACGACCCACTCATGGCCATTTAATATCACCTTCCCTGACAGTTCCCCGTCCTTGCAGCTCATCATTGTTATTTTTGGGTTATTCATTGGTTGCCTCGTATTTTTCAAAGTAAAAAACAACATCAATATCAGTCTCAACAACTAAACCGTATCGTTTGGCTTTTTGATAACTGGCGTAAATAGGGCTTTCGTTTAACGTTTTAATTCTGTCTTTGATAACTCTGCGCCAACTCTCCAGCGTCATACTTGATTTATCGTTATTGCACTTGACGCATGACGGCATCATGTTATCGATATGGTCATGCTCAGGTTTTCGCATATCACCGCTTTTTCTTTTCATCGTCCGTGATTTTTCGCACTTAAACCAAATCACCTCACGCTCTACTGGCTCTAAATGGTCGGCTTGCCATCGGTTGCTTAGCTCAATACCGCAATATGAGCAATGACCATCGTACTTTTTCTTTAGTTCTTCACGCTGCACTTTAGTTAGCTTCATCACTTAATCCCTTTTGGTTACCTTTTAACTCGTAAAGCTCAACGTCTATTCGACCACCCTTGATAATCTCGCCACGCTTAATGTTCAGCTCATCAATCAGCTCATCATCATCAATCACTCTTGCGTGTGTCAGCGCATCCCATAGCGCCTTTTGGTAATTATCAATATCAAACTTGCGCTTATCCCTGCCATGTATCGTTACTTGTGCTCTGATGCGTCCTGTGTGCGTCCTGATGCGTCCTAAACTTGCCACGTATGCAATGACCTCACTTCTAAACTTTCGAGCCTTAGCGGACAGATACTTGCCTTTTGGCTTTACCAGCCAATAACCGTTTACACTTGGCGGCATTGGTAGCTGTGCTTTGAAAAATGGCTCAGTCATATCAATCCTTAATAATCTGGTTAAAACTCTTGCGTGACATCGTTTCTTTGCTGCCGTCCGTGTAGGTAATCACAACAGTGTCGCTCTTGATCCACTCCGTACCCCGCACCGTCTTTTTGTTGTATATGTTTTTCATGCTTGCTCTCCTTAAATCTGACAAATTAAACAAAGTTGGTCTGGGTTATTCCGCTGTACGCCGCCTTTGCTTGTAAATACGTTCTTGCCAATCTCCTGCTCAACAACTCGAACCTTTGCTAGCTGCTCGGCGCCAAACTCATCAAGTCCAAAAGCTCGCTCTTTTGACCAATCGCCACCAGCCAAGCAAGGGAAACAACCAACACGGTCAAAGCCTTTTGCATATAGCGGATTCTCAGCACCATCTAAAAACTCAAACACTTCTCTTGCTGTCCAATCCATAATTGGCAATCTGAACCGAACCCCCATTTTTCCTAGATACTTCGGGTAATTGCTCGGTAAAATCTCATGCGGCTCGTACAATTCATCATCAATCTTGTCCTCGTATCGCTTGGCTCGTTCGTGGCTTTCACCGCTTCTCATGCCGTACCACACCTCAAACCCTTCTTCTTGATACTCGGCCAGCGTTTTGTAGAATTTCTTACTAACATTTATCTTTAATTGATCGGTACAGAATCTCGCTGTGCCTGATGGAAAGCGTTTGTACTTCCTGACAAGGCTCAGAACGTCACCATCACACCTTGTGATAATTTCTACGCCATACATACCTTTCATCTTTTCAACGTGCTCATACGTCAGCTCATGCTCATATTGCGTATCGCAAAATAGACCAATGACGTTTTCAGCACCAAAGTGTTTTACAGCTAACGCTAAACATACTTGGCTATCCTTGCCGCCTGATACTGGCACTACACACTTCACTAAGTTACTCATGCGCTCATTCTCCGTAATTCTGCTAACTTGGCCGTTATCTGCTTGTCCGTTTCGCTGCCTGCTTGTACTGGCTCAACATCAAAATTTAATCCAACCGCTTTCAACTGCTGTCTTTTTTCTCGCTCTTTGGTTGCCGGACAATTAACAATCATCAACCAATAGCGGTGCGGTTCATTGAACGGGTCTGGCCAATTATTTAAAGTGCTCATGCGTTTTCTCCGTATGGCGGTATCTCGTCCGTGTGATAGCTTGGCAGTAGGTTTGTAAAGCGTGAGTAATTACCTTCAAAGCCAAGTCTTACTGTGCCAACCTTGCCTTGTCTGTTTTTGGCAATGATGACCTCAGCCGTTCCTTTGTGATCTGAGTTTTCGTTGTAAACCTCATCGCGGTACAAGAACATAATTACATCGGCTGCCTGCTCAATCTCTCCCGACTCTCTTAAATCGCTCATGATAGGGCGTTTGTTTGGTCGGCTCTCTAAGCTACGGCTTAACTGTGAAAGCAGCAGCACGGGGCAATTAAACTCCTTTCCGAACGCTTTTAGGTTGCGTGTCGCCTCGCCCAATGCGCCAATCCTATCTTTACCGTCTAAGCCGCCCATGATTTGCAGATAATCGACCATAATCACGCCAATTTCACCGTGGCGGTTACGTACTCTGTTTAGCTCGGTTCTCATTTCGTGATAAGTGAGCTTCGTGCGTGAATCAATCACCATTGGATAATCCTTGCCATCGTCTTGGCCGTATTCAGCAGACGTTTTCATGAGATTTGCCCAGTCATCAGTTTTAAGACCCATACCGCTACGGATGGTATGAAGCTCTACACCTGACATTGAAGACATGAAACGCTGTGTTACTGAATCATCAGTCATTTCTAGACTGAAAAACACACCAGCGCGTCGCTTATATACCCCTTGAGCATCGGTATAAAAATCGTACTTAACCATGTTTTGAACGATTGATTGTGCAAACGTGGTCTTACCCATAGATGGTCTACCGCCGACCACAACCAAATCGCCATTTTGGATAGGTGAATGAGCATCTAACTCCTCAAAACCTGTTGGTCTAAATGGCATAACCTTGCCTTTGCTTGCATCACTAAGATCATCAAAGAACTTTTGCATCATTGATCCAACGGTTCTAGCGCCACCGCCTTTGCTGCCTGAGTCGATAACACCGCTTAAGCCTTCAATAATTCCGTTTACTTTCTCATCCAGTCTCACGTCTTGCTGCTTCAATCGCTCACGAGCTTCAACCAGTAATTTATCCGCTGCTCTCAGTCTTGAGTAATTACACACCGTGTCCGCATAAGCTGATAAGTTGAACAAGGTCGCTGGGCTTTCGCTCAATATCTCGGCCACATAACTGTCAGTGACATCTTTGCTGTGCCCGTTAGCTTCTAGCCAGTCATGAACCATTACGTTGTCGTAAGGCAGTCCTTGCTTCGATAATTCCTTAACCGCTGTGAATAACACTTGGTTCTTAGCCGCTACAAAGTCATCGCTGTCAATCTTACTTACAACGTGGTCAAGCGAGTTATCGATACTCATTAGCGAGGCGATCACCGCCTTCTCAATGTCTATGCTGTAGAAACTCATAACGCTACTCCTGCGGCTCTAGCCTTTTCCATTTCAATGTTGTTTTGTTCAATCTGTTGCTGACGAGTTAGGCGTGGTGTATTACTGCCAAATGAATCACTGCGAGTATCGTGAGGTCTGCTAGCTGTATCCCCACTTGCATTCATGTTCTTGTTGTGACCTTCACGCTCTCGTTGTAACCAATCTCTTAACTTCGCCTGACACTTACCGTCGCTTTTCAATGGGTGACCATCTTTTGCTCTGTCTTCAAAATGAGCCTTGAAGTCATCTACATATAATTGATACTGTCCGTCAGTCATCTGCATTGGCGTACCAGCCATAAATAATTTAGCTTCCATCGTTTCTCTAGTAGGTGGTTGCCAATTAACTATGAACTCAGCATTACTATCTTTTACTTTTTCAGCGTTGTCGTTGCTGTTGTTTTTCTCCCCCGCTTCAATGGCAGGTTCAATGATAGGTTCAATGATAGGTTCGGGTGACTCTCTGTCACTAGGTAGTGACTCTGTGTCACCACTTACGGTCACATTGTCACTAGGGTGGTGACTCTCTGTCACTAGTGACATTTTTACACCCCTGCTTATAGTGAGCTGATAACGGTTGCTAAAATTCTTCTTATTGGCCTTATCGTAGGTCTTGGTTATGTTTAGATAACCATCTTCTTCTAGCGACTTAATATGCCTAATAACTGTTCTTCGGCTAACCTGACAAGCCTCTGCAATAGTTTGATATGAAGGCCAGCACAAGCCATCGTCGTTTGCTTGGTCGGCTAATTTGATAAGCACCATCTTCTTAGCGAGGCTGCCAACATTAAGCTTCATTGTTTGCGCCATTAAAGTGAAACTCATTGTTCGCCTCCTAATTGTTTCTGTTGTTCTTGAAAGTCTTTGGATCTCATGTCATACTCCAGTTTCTAAGTTTGTTTGTTAAACGCTCTCAGTTCGCGCTGACGAGCGTTTTTTATTACCTGCTGCAAATCCAGCCCTGTACTGCATTCAAGTGGTTGTACTTAACTGAATAGCCAAAACGAACCAAAACACCTCTAAGCACTTCTTTGTTGAGTATGTGATTGACTCTATCTTTTGGTAAAAACCCTTCATCGTTCGTGCCTTCGATAACTGCCCTTTCTGCCTTGATACGTGCGCCTGATTTAACTGTTCTACCGACCATTGCTCTTACTCCATTTCTTTGTTTGTTTAATTACGATCTGCTTCGACTTCTTGCTGTAATTGCTGCTGTTGCAAAATAAGCCCGTGTTGTCCATGGCTGTGAGCTGCTTGATGCCAAACTCTTTGTTAAATTGCTCGATAACTGATTGACTAGTTGCCATGACGACCTCACGCGAAATGGATTAATGTGTAGATAACCAATGCTGCACATGCGATTAACAAGACAACGTGCTTGATGATTTGCCAAAACTGGGCGTTGATATCACGTTTGCGCTGCTTCTCTTTTTCGATGGTGTCCATGTTTTTAGCCTTAATTTGCATTTGCTCATCTTGTGAGTCATGAACTAGAGATAGATGTGCTGCGTAATCACTTTTCATCGTTACTTCCTTTCTGTCCTTGCTTAATCTCTACGTGTTCAAATTCACGCTCCCATGCTTGTTCGTCTTGTGTATTCACTTTTAGCCCCTTTTCGGTCACCGAAAATCATCTACTTGATGACCTTGATTGAATTACTGTTATGAATACGCTTTCGCATATCCTCTTTTGTGTTTCTGACAAGCTGATTTGCTGCATGGGCGGTAAATTCTTCTATCGTCATTCCAAGTTGGTTTGCTGCCCACTCTAAATCTTCTAATTCATCTTCCTTGAAAGACGTTGGTATATCAGGCATAAGCCTCTCCTTTCGGTTACCTAAAAACGTCTAAACTGCGTCTTCCATATCAGTCAGACTTCGTTCAAACTCCTGTTTAAGTTCTTCGATTAGTCTTAACGTAGCTTTGCGTACCAATGTGCTTTTTTGCATACCAGTAAGCCCAGCTATGTGAGTGATAGCCTCAATCTCATGGTCGTTAAAACGAGCATTGACGCGATGGTCTTTAATGAATTTAGGGTCGTCGTACATGGATTAAGCCTCCTCTAATTGTTCTGCTTCGCGCTTGTCGATGATTTCTTTAATCTGATACTCGCGAAGTTCTGGGATTTTCTTATCGCTCCATTGCGATATAGCGTTATGTGAAATATTTAGTAATCGCCCAAGTTCAACGACTGAACCATTGGCTACCTTTAAAGCCTCATTCTTAGTCATTTTGGTTACCTCGTTATTTAATAAAGTAAGTTAAGTTACCCATTAAAACACAGAAAACTTACCTTATCAAGTGGTAAGATAACTTACCTGTGTTAAAGGAGGATTTATGAGCACTCTAGGTCAAAGGCTGTATAGGCTTCGCAAGAATAAAAAACTTGCTCGTGATGCGCTTGGCAGCAAAATAGGCGTATCAAAAACATCAGTTAAAAACTGGGAGGATGATGAAAACCCGCCAAAACTAGAGCATCTGCAAGCAATGGCTGATTTCTTTGGTTGTAGTGTTGAATACTTAACCGATGGTATTGGCGACGGAGATAACTTCCAAGTTGCAAAAAGAAAGCCTGTTAAGTATGCGCCTGTATTGAATTACGCACAGGCAGGTGAGTTCTGTGAGTACCATGATGATGCAATAGTGGATGAATTTGAGCCAGTATCAGCAGAATATAGCGACCGTGTTTATTGGGTTGTTATAGATGGCAGCAGTATGGAGCCTGATTTTTACGCTAAGGACATGGCGCTGATAGATCCTGACATCCAACCCAACCCGTCTGATTTTGTATTGGCATTGAAAGAGGGAGAGAAAAAGGCGACATTTAAAAAGTATCGCCCTAAAGGTTTTGATGAAGAAACAAAGGAGGAGTTTGTTCATCTGGTGCCATCCAACCCCGACTATCCTATTTTAGACAGCCGATTTGTAAGGTTTTCGATATGCGGTGTGGCTGTTGAACACAGAAAGAAGTTGAGGTGATTATGAAGCCTTATGAGTATTACTGGATATGCCACTTCTTGAAACACGCTAAGCCCGTAGGTACTTTGCCGATTGGCTGGTGCGTTTATCGTGAGCCTATAGAGCTTTACGATTAATTAAAAAATAATTTAGTGCTACAAGCCCCGTCGTTGATGGGGTTTTTTATTGCCTATCGAAAATAAGGTAACTTTTCTTACTTTCTTTATTGACTCACTAGGTAAGTTAAGTTACTATTACTACATCGCAACGAACAACGCAGACGATGCAAGCGATAGCAAAACACTTTTTAAAAACTTGATGAAAAGTTAATTAATTATTAGCGATTGGCAACAGTCGTTAATGCTGAATTAACCAACGGTCTATGACCACAACCGAGGATAGAGGTATGAGTGACAACAATACAGACAAAAAAATGAGCTTACGTGAGCATTACGCAGGTTTAGCGATGCAAGGAATGCTGGCTAATTTCGCTGGAGAAGTGAGAAATGCTGACTTCTTATGCAAAGAGGCGGTTGAGTATGCTGATTTACTGATTGCTGAATTGAGCAAACAAGCGAATAGCTAGTAAGTTATAGCCGTTTTAATCGACGGCTATTGCGTACTAACTAAGAGGATAAGGGTATGCAAAAAATTGAATATCACGCTGCGCTGGTAAGGAAGTTTAACAGGCTGAAAGCTAAATACTCAGCGATTCTGCGTCAGATAGATGGTTTATCAGGAAACGTAAGCGACGATTTGCAAGCTGAACGAATAGCTGTTTGGAATGAAATGGTTAGAGTTAAAGACAAGGCAGATGAAATCAACACACGAGCCAAATAACAGACAACAAAAAGCCCTCGCCGAGTGGAATCAATGAGGGCTTTTACTTACTAATAAGCGAGGACAGTATGACAGACATTATCAGATTAGACAATGACGCTGACCATGAAATCAGCGATTGCGGCACAAGCGGTACGGTTTACATCGCGATGCCAAACGATGTATCAATCGAAGTTTACTTCGAGACTGACGATAGACAAAACATCAATCTACTGAGCGTAGGTGATTGCTACAAAGAGATAAACGGTATCAGTGAAGACTACGCTTACACGCTGCAATTCGAGCATGAGCAGCCGTTTAAAGCGGTCATCAAGCAGTTTCTATATGACCACCCTATTGATGACAGCGAGCCGCAAGATTACGACACAGCCGCCTCACTAGGTTTTTCACACTCAGACTGGCTATACGCATAAGGAGCATGACCATGTTAGAACAAAAAACGATATATGGCGTATGTGACGTGACTTTCTTTTGGTCATATCACGAAACGCAAGCTGGCAGCCCTTATTGCATCATCGAGAAAATAGAAGTGGGTCACTGCAACATGGTTGAGATACCGATTACCGACGATGACAAAGCGTATTGGGCTAAACAAGGTGTGGCTGCTTGTGGCTTTGACTGCTACTGGTCAGAGAGTGAGGCTGAGGCGTATGACCGCATTAGCCTAGAGTGTTACACAGAGTGCCCTGACTGCGGTGTTGTTGGGTGTGTTGATGAACATAGCGAGGTGGCGTAATGGAACAAGACCCCAACTTTACGTATCAGCAATGGCTTGATAAATACTTCGCCGAACCGAAGCAGGTCACTGTTTTTTATAAGAAAAATGGCGACGGGTTTATCACTGAGAAACAAGCCAAAGCCTACTATCAAAGAGCGTTTTGCAGTCATGGCGGCTATGTAGAAATCAATGAGGTGTCGAAATGAAACAGCTAACGCAAGCGGATTTGATAAAAGCACCTAAACGAATCAATAGTGCTGCTATAGATGAAAATGGCGATGCGTGGGGTTATTCAGCATATAAGCAGGACTTAAAGCACAACCATAAACGGTGGAGCGATGACACACTAAACTGTGATTTTTGGTTTATTGGCGAAGGCTTTGACACAACCGACTGGCAAAACAGCGCAATCGATAGGGAGTCTGCAAAATGATTAAATTTATAGCAGCAAATCTAGTCATTTGGGGTGGTATCGCTTTCGCGGTGCTGCCTGACGCATGGGCGATAGATGACGCGAATAATCAAGCAATCGTTGACAGTCACAAGGTCGAGATAAGCGAAGGTAAAGCTTACACGGTGGTCGAGATTGACGGTGAGTATCTAACGTCTAACGAGTGGCAGCCGACTACTGAGAGTGGCTACACGGACGAGTATAGAGCGTCTGACGAATACAAAACGGTTAAGGCTGCGAATGAGAGTTTAAAGCGGATTAAAGGAGGCTGACATGGCTAAGCACTCAGTATCGTTGTCGAAAAGGCAGCGAGACTTTAACCAACTGGAAGCCTTTAGTTTAGACATCAAATCTTTCAATGATTTGTACCACATAAGGCTGACAGCGCCAACCGGTCACGAAATCAATTACTACCCCACTAGCGAGAAATGGCAACGAATGAACCGCTGGTACAAAGGATTTGGCGAATTAATCGAATATCTTAACGAGATTTCATAAGGAATAAGACGATGAACGAATTAATGACAGAAAATCAAAAAGCGTGGCTCGAAGCGCGTGGACTGAATGAAACGACTTGGCATGTACTTACCAACTCTATTTTTGTAGGCGCTCAACCTCAGTCAATCATGATGGCTGTTGAGTATTGCAAAGCGCGTGGCTTGGATATTATGAAGAAGCCCTGCCATATCGTGCCTATGTGGGTCAAAGACGCTAAAACAAACAAAGGCGGTATGCGTGACATTATCATGCCGTCAATCACTGAGCAGCGCATTACAGCAGCTCGCACTGGTGAGTACGCAGGGCAAGATGCAGCAGTGTTTGGTGAAATGGTAACTATAAAGTTTGGCAATAGCGAGCACGTTGTCCCTGACTTTTGCACTATCACAGTGTATCGAATCGTCCAAGGGCAAAAAGTACCGTTCACTCACACTGAGTATTTTGAGGAAGCCTGCGCCACTACCAAAGATGGCAATCTCAATACGATGTGGACTAAGCGCAAGCGCGGTCAATTAGCTAAATGTGCCGAAGCTGGCGCACTGCGAAAAGCGTTTCCTGAAGAAATTGGCAATGAATACACTGTTGAGGAAATGCAAGGTAAGACCATTAATATCAACGGCATTGAAGATGTAGAAGTTAGCGAGCCACAAAAAATAGAAATGGATATAACCAATGATGACGATTTATACAAAACCGTAAAAGCGTCTATTGAGAATGGCAGCTTAGAAAAGAAGCACGTATTGAGTGGCGATGCAGGTTATATCATCAGCGAAAACCAACGTGAGGAGCTACTAGCATCATGACTTTTAAATGCAGAGCTAGCGCGTTAGGTGGACTGATGACGCGCTTACAGAACAAGACCACGCTTGGCAAAACATCAAAAAAAGTGGTGCTCAATGCTGTTTTGCTCGATGTGTTTAATTATCGTCGTGAGATTGACGCAAAGATGATTAACAAGGGCTTGGCGCTAGAAGATGACGCAATCAAAGCTGTCAGTTTACTAAAGGCGGTCAAGTTATCAAAAAACACTGAGCGCAAAAGTAATGACTGGTTTAGCGGTGAGTGCGACTTACTTACCGACGATAGCATACGAGATACCAAGTGCTCATGGTCAATTGATAGCTTCCCTTGGACACATGAGGACGCTGTGCAAAAGGTCAAAGACGGTGGTTATGATTGGCAAGGACAAGTCTATATGGAGCTATGGGGTAAGAAGGTGCATTACGTGGACTTTGTGCTGCTACCCACCCCTCACAGCATGATTGGCTATAACGACGATGAGTATGAGCACGTTGATTTGGTCAATGAGATACCGCTACAAAAGCGCATTAGGTCAGTCAAGATTGAGTATGACGAGTCACTTATTGAGCAAGCAAAAGAGCGAGTCGAAATGTCGCGTGACTATTACAACGAATTATTTAAACAACTATCGAATTAAGAGGCAAGACTATGCGCGGAGTTAATAAAGTAATACTGATCGGTACATTGGGCGCTGACCCAGAAGTTAAGCAATTCAGCAATGGTGGCAGTATTGCCAATATATCGTTAGCAACGTCTGAGCAATGGACAGACAAACAAAGCGGTGAGAAAAAAGAGGCAACTGAATGGCATAGAGTGTCGCTAGCTAATCGACTTGGTGAAATTGCAGCTCAGTACCTACGCAAAGGCTCAAAAGTTTACATCGAGGGCAAGCTAAGCACTCGAAAGTATCAAGCACAAGATGGTACTGACCGTTATGCAACAGAGGTCAAGGCGTTTTCAATGCAGATGCTGGACAGTGCCAACGGCGGTCAGCAGAACCAACAACAAAACAACCAAGGCTATCAGCAGCCGTCTAACAATCAGCAAGCGCCTAACAACTACGCACAGCAGCAAGCGAATAAAGCGCAAGGTATGCAAGGTCAAGTTAATCAGCAGTTTGCACAGCAGAACCAAGCGCCTGCTATGAATAGGCTGTACAACGCAAACGGTGAAGAAGTTGACGAAAACGGCAAAGTAATTGGGTCGGACATTCCATTCTAAGGAGCTAATCATGATTAATTGTAAATACTGCAAAACCGATAAGCCGATAGATGATTTTTACCAGTCATCTATTCGCAAGTACGGCAAATCAGGTAATTGCAAAGAGTGCATACGCGCTAGAGTGAGAGCCAACCGAGCCGACAAAATCGACTATTACCGTGAGTTTGACCGTAACAGGGCTAACCTACCGCATCGTGTGGGTGCTCGCAAGGAGTATGCACAGACCGAGCAAGGTAAGGAGCGCCACGCAGCTGGCATAAGAGCATGGCGCAGTAGAAACCCTGCTATATATCAGGCTCACAACATGGTCAATAACGCTGTCCGTGATGGCAAGATAATCAAGCCTAGCCAATGCGAGTCATGCAGCGATGAGACATCTCTACACGGTCATCATTGCGACTACAACAAACCGATGGACGTTATGTGGCTTTGTGATCCATGCCACAAACAATGGCACAGAGAAAACGAACCAGTTTATTGCAGCGAATTGAAAGCGTCATAACCAGTTACACCCTGCATCGGGGCTAATAGGTGCTGCGTATAGCTAGAAGGTGGCAAACAACCGCTAGCAGCAATGATTGACAATTCCTCACGTGTGAAAGCATGTGCGTTGAAAGCGCAGTCGAGGCAAAGCCGATTGACCTACGAGACAGGTCATCTATTTATCAATGAGGAGAATTATAATGATTACTTGGACAAGCTTTAATGATAGCAAGCCGTCAGCCGACGATACCGAAATCGTGGTTGCTGAGCCTTGCAAGATTATGGGGATTATTCCATCGTTTCATGTTTTTACAACAACTTATAGACAGTCGATTGGCTGTATAACAAATGACAGCGGTGATTACATTGAGCCGAAAGAAGGCAGTTTTTGGTCTAGTGTGAATCTGCCGAAAATAGAGGACTGAGATTATGTCACTAGATATCGATTTGATTGTAGATGGCGAGTGCGTTTGGTCACGAAATATCACGCATAACTTAAACGTAATAGCCGACAAAGTAGGTGCTTACGATCACATATGGCGAGCTGACGAAGCTGGCATCAAGTACGCAAAAGACAATATACAAAATCTGCGAGTAGCATTAAGCCGATTTTATCTTGAGTATGACGAATTATTGAAGCTAAGCCCTAGCAATGGTTGGGGCACGTTGGACGGATTGATTGAGTTTACAAAAGCATATTTGGAAGCGTGTGTGGAATACCCAAACGCTGAAATAAAAACGTGTAGGTAAGGAGCAAAACGATGAATAATTTACAGCCGGTTAAGTGGTCAAAAATAGACCTAAATGACTTAGATGAGTTAACGGTAACTGCATATAGTGCATTGCATGAATATTTAATTACTGAGCTAAAGACGGGAAAATTTGAGCTAAAGAAAACGCGATTAAGCCGACCTGATAAAAAGTCTGAGTTTATGTCATATTTTGACACATCCAAAGAAGCCAGAGATTGGGCGTGGGCGCATTATCAACGTAGTATGCAGCCGTATGTTAAACCCTCGCCTACTAAGGTGTTTGAACTAACTTATGATTGCGGTGATAGCTATTTCACTGTTTTCATGACAACTGATAAGCAAAGTGCAATTGATTTTATGGAAAGCGTGAAAGATGCTGACCAAGATTTTATAAGCAGTTATGGCTTTGATGATGATGCGGATGAGCTACTGGTTGAGCAATACGATGATAATCATCCGCTTAAACCTTACGCGAGAAAGATATTTAACTCGATACACGAGGATAGTTTTAGTGAATGGGCAAGGTCATACGCAGGCAACTCTTTTGTATCACAGCTAAGCATTATTGAACATGAATTAAGAGAGGTGACGAAGTGAATATATATGAAGTAGCGTTCGAGCCGCTTTATCCGGTACCACATGGTTTTGTGTTGATGGCTGGTAATAAAAATCAGGCTCTAGTTTTTGCAATGGAGTATCTGCTTGATAAAGGTATGAGCGTTGAAAATGTATCGGTAACGCAGATGGATTTTGGTGCAATGAAAATTACAGGACTTGATAAGCCGCAAGTTATATTTTTTGAAAGTGGCGACTACTAGGAGAATGACAGATGACTAACTTACGACGACTGCGAATTGACCAAGTGGTTGACAAGGTAGCTTTGCCAAGGTCAACGATTTATGAGAAAATCAAGGCTGGTAATTTTCCAGCGCAATACAAAGATGGTAGCTCGTCTTTTTGGTTTGAGCATGAGCTTGACGCATGGCTAATAAAAGTGCATGATTTGCACCTAGAGCCATTGACTGAAAACGAAGCAGAAACAGCCTGACATTAACTAATAACAGTAAAATTAACAGTAATTGACCATTAACTAAAATAACAAGTCAATTAAATCAAAGGTTTAGCTGTTATGTTCGAGTCCGACCACTGGTACCATTTTTAAAATAAAAAAGCCTCCCTATTCGGAGGTTTTTTTATGCCTATACAATAACTCATGCAGCAGCTCTTTACTGATATATGGTCGATACAAACAGCTGCATTAATAAAAGCACATTAACGCTCAAAACCTTCAAATAAAAGTTGCTGATTGCCGTTATTCCTTTTGCATGAATAGGTTCAAAAACATCGCTGTAACTCATTCATATACCTAACAATCAATAGTAAAAGAACCATAAAATCAGGTAAAATAGTGGTCATGACCGCTTCTATCAACCCTAGCCCGCGTAAGATTATTCACATCGACATGGATGCATTTTATGCCAGTGTTGAACAGCGCGACTTCCCTGAGTTACGCGGCAAGCCCTTGGTAGTGGGCGGCGACCCAAATGGTCGCGGTGTGGTGGCAGCGGCGAGCTATGAAGTGCGTAAATTTGGTGTGCGGTCTGCAATGTCCTGTTATGAGGCACGCAAACGCTGTCCAGACGTGGTGTTTGTGCGGCCACGCTTTGACGTCTACCGTGCTGTCAGCAGTGATATCCGCAGTATCATGCACCGCTTGACGCCGCATGTTGAACCCTTATCTCTAGATGAAGCTTATCTCGATGTCACTGGCTTGCAATTCCAGCAAGGTTCTGCGACTTTGATGGCCAATTGGCTACGGGCGCAAATCTTAGAACAGACCAGATTAACTGCCTCTGCTGGGGTGTCGTTTAATAAGATGCTGGCCAAAATTGCTTCTGATATCAACAAACCGAATGGCACAGCGATTATCACCCCAGCCGATGCTGATGCGTTTATCAGTACGCTACCTATTGAGCGTTTTCACGGTATTGGTAAGGCAACTGCTACGCGCCTCCATGCGATGGGCGTGAGCAATGGTGCTGATCTTCGACGCATACCAGCCGCCGTATTGGTGCAGGAGTTTGGCAAACGCGGCCAGTTTTATCACGATATTGCTCATGGTCGTGATGAGCGCCCTGTCAAATCTGAGCGCACGCATAAATCTGTGGGTTCTGAGACCACATTCCGAGACAATTTAAGTGATGATGACGCACTAAGAGCCCAAATCTACGAGCAAAATGACGATGCGTTTGGACAAATGCAAAAAAAACAGCTGATTGCTTATACCATTACCCTAAAAATAAAATACGCAGATTTTACTCAAATTACGCGCTCACACACCTTATCGACGGCATTCTCCAATGCTAACTCTGCTCATTATTGGCTTGATAAGCTATTTTTAGACATTCCACGTGACCTTCCTATTAGGTTGGTTGGGGTTACTTATTCTTCATTAACTCCTGCCACGCAATTACTGCCACAGTTAAACCTTTTTGAATAACCTAATGAATTTCTAGTGTTAAAGCAGTAAGCTGCTGTCTATTGTTTATAGTAAATGCTTAGGCTATTTTAATAATTAAAATAGCTTTTATACCAGTTTATCCTTTCGCAAACTATCCCTTCATATGCTCATTTCTGCTACAATTACGCCAAAATTCCTATCTATTCAAAGACTGATTATGACCGACTCTCGCCCTGTAGCTGCCGATAGTAATACCGCCATTCATACTGATACAAACGCTGATATATTAGACTATTTAAGCGTAGACGATTACGATTATGAGCTACCAGATACTCTGATTGCTCGCTACCCGTTGTCAGAACGCTCCGCTTCAAAATTATTATATCTGCCTGCCGACCATCATGGTGATAAGATCAGTCAAGCCAAAGATCGTTTATTTGCTGAATTACCTGATCTATTAAATGCAGGCGATTTGATCGTATTTAACGATACCAAAGTCATGAAAGCGCGCTTGTTTGGTCAAAAGGATACCGGCGGCAAGGTTGAAGTATTGATTGAACGTTTGGTTAATATCTCGGATTTGGACATAACGACTCTGCACTTAATGACGACAGATGAGCAGCCAGTTACGAGAGCACATGTCGCGCTTTGCCATGTCAAAGCCAGTAAAGCCCCCAAGCTTGGTCAGCGACTGGCGCTTGCGGATGGTCATATGGGCTGCGTGATGATTGGTCGCCAAGACAATTTATTTATCCTAGCGTTTGACGCGCCTATTTTGCCTCATTTAGAGCTTTATGGTGAGTTGCCCATTCCGCCCTACTTTGAGCGTCATGCCGATGCCACGGACAATACCCGTTACCAAACGGTCTTTCATGATCCAGCCAAACTTGCCAGCGTTGCCGCACCCACAGCCAGTCTGCATTTTGATGAGAGTGTGTTAAGCAAACTTGCGGCAAAAGGCATTAATACAGCGTTTGTCACGCTACACGTTGGCGCGGGTACTTTTGCCCCTGTAAAGACAGATAACTTGCTCAACCACACCATGCACAGCGAATACGCGCATCTACCGCAACCGACCGCCGACCTTATCAATCAAACCCATGCGAATGGCAAACAAGTCATCGCTATTGGTACGACGGTGACGCGCGTACTAGAAACAGCGTATCAAAAAACAGCGGCTGACGGCAAAGCACTTGCTAGCTGGTCAGGCGACACCGATATCTTTATTTATCCTGGATTTAAATTTGGAGTCATAGATCGTTTATTGACTAACTTTCACTTACCCAAGTCTACCCTATTGATGCTCGTATCAGCATTTGCAGGCAAGGCCGCTATCGAACAGGCGTATCAACATGCTATCCAAGCTGAATATCGCTTTTTTAGCTATGGCGATGCGATGCTCCTTGACAAAAAAATCAGGTAATACCTTTAAAGTTGCAACATTATTGGGCATTATTAGTCAACGTTACTTTTTAGTAGCTACTAAAAAGTAACGTCTATGAAATAAACTGGTAAACTAAAGCGTATTTTGTTATAACAGCACAAGTAACTCACACTCTAAGGGCTGCACATGTCTCGTCATTTATCTCATCGCTTGACTACTGTAAATTGTGCGGTGTCGATAGCGTTACTTTATTCAATAGGCTCTATTGCTATATCGTCTAGCGCGCAGGCAGCAACGATCGGTAAGACTGTCGTAACCTCTGCGCAGCACGAGCCCTTAGCCGCAAGTATAATAGTGACTGACATTAAAGCCGCTGACTTTTCCGCCAGCTTAGCGAACCCTATTATTTATCAACAAATGGGGCTTACGCCAACGGACTCAATGACGGTGAGTTTTAGACCCACATCAGCGAGCAGCGGGCAAGTTTTGATCAACACCACGCAGCCCGTTTCTAAGCCTTTTGCCGATGTGGTCTTAGCCATTAATGACGGTGGTCAACGCAATGTCATTCCCAAGACATTGCTCATGCCTCTTGATGACAGCATACCTATTAAGCCATTTAACAAACCTTCTAAAAATATCGTGACCGGTGCAAAGAAACCCAATCTGCCTATCATTTCAGCTACCAACGCCAAACCGTTGACGGTTAGAAAAGGTGCGCCGCCGCCACTGATATCAACACCTAGAGCGGCGACAGCGACAGTCACCTCAAACTTGCCAGTAATAGCCACCTCTGCACCGCAGAGCAATCGTCCTATCTATGCCCCAAGTCGCTTGGATAATGGGCGTTTGAATGCTAGCAACAACGTCATGACAACGGCTGCTAGCGCTGTAGATATCAGTCCTGTTGACAAGGCAACTAGCAACCCTGTCGAAAACAAAGTAATGATCAATAAAAGCATGGCTGACAGTACAACGGCAAATAATAATAAGACAATTGCTGGAATCACTGACAAACAGTTCGATATTTTAAATATACAAATCACAAGACAGATACAGCCTAGCAATAAGACCAGTACTGGCATCATGGTCAACGCTCCTGCATCGCCAATGCCGAATAACAATGCTGCCAGCACTGCACCAATGGCAAAGTCAGATTCTAATAGCGCTATTACTACTGCTGCACAAAGCAGCATCCCCTCTAGCGCTGTTGCCGCAATGTCGCCTACAGTGAACAGCAATACTGCCGCTACAATTAACACATCAACTAATCGCGCTATTAGCACGTCTATTGACTATCAAGTACAGCGCAACGATAGCTTATGGGTTATTGCCCAGCAAATTGCCCAAAAAAACAACCTAGACGTTCAAACGGTCATGAAACAAATTCAGGCACAAAACCCGAATGCTTTTATCAATAAAGATGCAGATCAACTAAAAGCGGATGCTAAGCTGAGCTTACCCAATTATGAAGTCGTACCATCACAGCAAAACTTGGAAGCGGCTATTAATGCTCAAAGACAGTATAGACTGAGCGCAAACACCCCTACCGTCAAGAAACCAGCACCCCCAAAACCAGCGGCTAAAACGACAACTGAAGCAGCGTCTGAGACGACTCAAGCAGCTCAAAACTCTGAAAGCCCTGAAAAGCCAGCCGCCACTAAAACCCAGATATTACCAAAAGCGCGTTTTTCTGTACTCGCACCTAGTTCTAATACTGATAAAAATGGCAACGCCGACGGCAATAATGCTAAAGCAGCAACCGCCACGGGTAATGGTCTCAGTACAGAGACCTTAGCAACGCTCAAAGCCTCTAGGCAAGGAGCTGCGTCACAAGCACAGCGCCTGTCAAAAACCAACAATATGCTTGACGGTTATACTAGTAAATTGCAATTACAAAACCAAAAACTGGCGGAGCTTCAAGCTCGTCTCAAAAAATTACGCAATCAATAATTGCCTGACTGATCAGCGCAGTGTGCTGCAACAGTGATCGTAGGCGTGGGAGTAACTATGGACAATATGCTATATATCATCGCCGGACTGGTACTTATTTTAATCATAGCCGTCTTGGTAATGCGCAAGAACAAGGCGCAGAAGCTATCAGCACCTACGGCTGTGCAGGCCGACAAGAATTTGGCAGCCAGCAACCCAGCGACTACATCTGGGGCCAAGCAGCGCAGTCCTACGCAGCAAAATGCTGACAACGAAGGCAAATTTGATAACCTATCGGTTGCGCAGCGCTTTATAAATCAACAGCGCTATGACAAAGCCATTGAAACACTCAGTCGTGGTCTCATAGAAAAACCCAATGACAGTCAGTTATTGCTGAAGCTCTTAGGTATATACGCAACTACCAATCAAACG
Organism: Psychrobacter sp. K31L; assembly: GCF_017942195.1. Classification (NCBI taxonomy): domain Bacteria; kingdom Pseudomonadati; phylum Pseudomonadota; class Gammaproteobacteria; order Moraxellales; family Moraxellaceae; genus Psychrobacter; species Psychrobacter sp. K31L. The sequence goes on from NZ_JAGKSC010000001.1 coordinate 693,546, forward strand.
GATGACTTTTATCGCGTCTATGATGACATTAAAAATCACAGTGACCCAAAAAGCATCGCACAAGCCGATGAACTAAAATCATTACTCACTGAAGAGCAAAACCAAGCAGCACAGTATGCGGTAGCGGCAAAAGATACTCAAAATACTGACTTTGAAAGTTTGGATTTTGACTTACCTGCCAGCCAAGTCGTCAATACACCGACTGTTCAAGATACGGTTATTGCTGAAGATAGGGTCACACCTCTAATCGATGAACCTACTGAAAAATCAGGACTGTCTGATGACTTTAATGATGTCAATCCTACTGTTGAAAATGTCGATGACACGTTTGACCTGACACTTAATGACCTAGAAAATGATGGCGACGAGCCAACCGCTACTAGCGTTATGCCTGTCAGTCAGGTCGACATCGTCGAAGAGGAAAATCTGACTCTAGATGCTAGCGATACTACGCCTATCATTCAAGACAACGATATCAGCGACTTTGATTTTGGCCTTGATTTGCCTGAGCAGACGGATAATATTACTGAACCTTCTGTCAGCTCCACTACTGACAGTGCGCCTCAAGACATCATGTTAGAAGATGAAGACTTTGTCTTAGATTTTTCAGACTTAGAGGCTGGTGTGGATATAAATGCTGCCAAGGCGACTGGCGAAACTACAACAGATGTGACTCAGAATAGTGACGACGACTTTGTATTGTCTTTAGACGATATTGATGAATCAGTTGCTATAGACAATGTCTTAGAAAGTGAACAGCCTGCTCTTGCAGAAGATAATGATCTAGGTGATTTTATCCTTGAAGAGAACAACTTTAAAGACAATGATCTTGAAAACGACAGCTTTGAAAACAATAATTTCGAAAGCAATGACTTTGAAGACAGTAGCCTTAAAGATCAACCACTTGATAATAATGCTTTAGAAAATACTCACATTGAAGCGTCAAGCATGGCACCAACTGCGCCATTGACGTTTGATGAAGATACATTAGCAAACGATGATTTTGATTTTGACTCGCTAGCAGATGCACCGACGGCGACGACTCCAGTCGATGCTGAGTATGATGTAAGTACAGTGGACAGTGAGATTGTTACTTACAATGAAGTCGAAACAAAAGAAGATTTCTCTTTACGTTTTGCCGCAGACTTTGATTTTGTTAAAACCTTGGATAGCAATCAAGTCACTTTAGACTTAGCTGGTCAATATTTACAATTGGGTGAATATGACAGTGCCAAACGTTTGTTAAACGAAGTCATGACTCAAGGTAATAGCGAGCAGCAGCAACAAGCTCAAATGCTACTTGACCGCACTGCATAGTCAATAACCTCATCTCGTATCAGCAAGTATCCTCTAATCATTTAGAATAAATACTTGCTGATTTTTTTTGCATTTAGCCCTTATACTATCTATCATCATACTACCTATCATTACCAAGCTCTCTCGTCTCTTTTTTTGCCTCCCTTGACTGTGCCAATATTATGCCATCACCTGCTATGACAAAAAACTTATCCGACCCCATTCAACTCATTTATGCTGGTGGCACTTTTGGTAGCTACGGACGACCCTTAGCGCCTTTATCAGCAGAAATATTTTTACCCACATTACAACAGCTGCTAGTTGAGCAAGATAGTTCGGGCAATCTACCTCAGATTTCATGGCTCGACAATACCCTAATTAAAGACAGCAGCCAGCTCACGCCCAGCGACTTTATACATTTCTACACGCTCCTGATGAACGCTTATGCACAAGGTGACAGACGCTTTGTATTAATCACTGGTACTGACACTTTAAGTTACTTAGGGGCGTTTTTAGCGGAAGCTTTTGCGGGCAGTGATATTTGTGTCGTCGTAACCGGTAGCATGCGTCCGTTACTAGACAGTGAGGTGTTGCATAACTATAGCGTCGATGCGAACAGTGACGCGTGGGACAATCTGACTGACGCCTTAAAACTGGCAGCAGCTGGTGAATCTGGTGTTAAGATCTGCTTTAGTGGCGAGTCATGGCCAGCACAAACGGTGCAAAAGATACACAGTCACGATCTGATGGCATTTACTGGACATTCTCGAGCGGCTTATCCGGCCAATAGCTATATCAGAACGTTACCAGATACACGACGGCAGCATTGGCTGGATGACCAGTACGATATAATTGATGCTATTCAAAGTCGCGCTGAGCAAGTACGCATCCATGCTTTATACTGTTTACCTAATGACACTGAGGTGATGAGCAATCAGCTACAAGCATTATTGTCGCAGCCACCCTCTGGCATTATGCTATTGGGGTTTGGTGCAGGCAATGTTCCTTATTCAGACGCATTAGCAGCAGCTCTACAACTTGCTTATGAGCATGGACATATGGTGATATGTGCCAGCCAATCGCCTTTTGGCGGAGTGAGTGACAGTTACGCTGCTGGTAGTTGGCAGTATGACTATCATGTGATAGCCGGTGGGCGCTTAACGATTCCCGCTATTTACGCTCGCCTATTATGGCTATTACTGCGTTATGACAGTCCTGCCAGACGTCGACAGCGCTGGTTAAATAATGTCACTCAAGCTGGTACGACCATCAAAAAACGCTAACTGACCACTACCTCCTACTCAACTGTATACATTCTGAACATACCATGACTGAGATTAAGCATATAGCGTCTGACGATTCACCCTTTTATACCTTAGCGATTGCGGTTGAATTTTTGGGCACTCATTACCACGGTTGGCAACGTCAACGAGAAGTGCTCGGCGTCCAACAAGCGCTAGAGACTGCCATCGGTAAGGTTGCCAACGAACCGGTAGAAGTAATCGCCGCTGGTCGTACCGATGCCAGCGTGCATGCCAGCAATATGATTGCCCATTTTACTACCCGCGCTCATCGACCTTCAAACAATTGGTTGCGCGGTGTCAATAGTCTGCTGCCCGATGACATCGCCCTGCGCTGGATTCAACCGATGCCAGCGGACTTCCATGCGCGCTTTGGCGCCATTGCTCGCCGCTATCGTTATATTACTCTTAATCAAGCACAGCGCCCCGCTATTTTGAATCATCAAGTAACGCACATCTATGAGCCACTTGATTTGGCAGCGATGCAATTGGCTGCTGCCGAAATCGTTGGTATTCATGATTTTAGTAGCTACCGCGCTGCCGCTTGTCAGTCTAATCAGCCGATACGTAACGTCAGTCATGCTAAATTATTTGCTCATGGCCAGTTTATCGTTTTTGACATCCAAGCAGATGGATTTTTGCACCACATGGTACGTAACTTGATGGGCACCTTATATGCCATCGGCAAGCACCATCTAGAACCGGCAGATTTTTTACGCATTTTAGCCAAAAAAGACCGTACGATTGCACCGCCTACCGCCTCTGGAGATGGTTTGTATTTCATTAACGCCTACTATCCTGAACGCTTCCAGCAGTTATTACCGGATGCCCCTCTGACACCCATTTGGTTGAATTTACCTGACTAGATTGATATAAGCTGGTATACATAACGGTTACAAGCTGTCAAGTAAAAACCTATGGCTGTATTGCTTTAATCAGCAAACTTACGTATAATGTCGGCTTATTTTTAATTGATTGATACAAATTATGGCAAAAGACGATATTATTGAATTTGAAGGCGAAGTTATTGATACCCTTCCAAATACATTGTTTAAAGTTCGTTTAGAAAACGGACACGAGATCATTGCGCACATCTCAGGTAAGATGCGTAAGCATTACATTCGTATCTTGACTGGTGATAAAGTTAAGGTCGAAATGACACCTTATGATTTGTCTAAAGGTCGCATTACTTATCGCGGCAAAAACTAATATTATTATCAACTAGAATGGTTATAACAGCGTTTGTATCGAAACCTGTCATTTACGAATAAACGGTTTTGGCTAATATAAATTCTTGAGTGGTTTAACTGATAATAATAATGACACTGCTAACCTACTCATTATTGCCTATCATATTCTAGTTGCTGGTTTTGCCATAAAAAATACCGCTATTTAACAGCGGTATTTTTTTGTCTGGTTTTTAAGATTTGCTAGGGCGTGTCCTCATTTTAAAAATGGTCATAAAAATGAGATAAATTGCCGTCAAACGAGGAAAATAGTGCAAATAATATCGGGATATTAATCAGCTATTTGACGATGTTTGGCAAAATTTAGCCATTTTTAGCCATTTTTAGCCATTTTTAGCCCATTTAGATACAATCGCTTGAATTGAGGACACGCCCTAATACTGAAACGTTACTTAAACTCTACTGTCGCGCCATTTTGAATGACGCCTAACAGCGCTAACGCATCCCAGTTAGTCAAACGGACACAACCTGCTGAGGCTTGGCGACTGATACGAGCAGGATCTGGCGAACCATGAATACCATACGAGGGTTTGCTTAGCCCAATCCATACCATTCCCACAGGATTATTAGGACCGGGAGGAATAATCGCCTTACTGCCGTCATCGGCAGTATAGGTATAATTGGGCTCATGCACTTTTACTTCTACGGTGTGCGTGCCTGTTGGCGATGGTGTCGCCGTGCTACCTACAGTGGTTGGATAGCTGGCAACCAAATTGTCCTGGGCATCATAAGCATAGAGGGTTTCGGTCACTCTATCAGCGACCACGCGGCTGACAGGCTTGGTATTAGGGTTACCAGGATTGTAGACGGTGATGGTTTCGCCTACGCTAAAACTGGCAGTGGGATTGAGCGATTTTAGATACTTTTCACTAATATGAAATTTTTCTGCCAGCCCTTCGGTCACACTTTCGTAATACATCCCCTCGAGCTTGGCTTTTTCTTTTGCCCCTGCTGGGATAGTGGTGGTTTTAATATTAACGTCCGCCTCAGTCAGCTGATAGCTCACCAATACTGGTTGCGCCATCAGCTTGTCGTTTTTAGTCAATGCTTGCCACGTTTCTGTATTCAACGTTTCTGTGACCGTCAAGCCATTGGCTTTTTGAAATGCTTGCATGGCTTTGCGGGTATTTTTGCCCCAATAGCCGTCAACAGGACCCACGCCACTATGCTGCCAATTTAATAATGCTTGTAGCTTGGTGCCAGTATTGCGATTAATATTCATCCCCGCCTGCCAATTGGCGCTATTCACTTTTTGAGCAATCTCTGGTAAATTTTCTGTGCTATATTTAATGGTGGGTAAAAATTTATTCAGTGATACGGTAGTTTTACTCTTGCCTGTCAGCTTTTGACTAACGCCATTGGTCACTGGACTCATGTCAGTGGACTTATCTTTCACTGTACTACTAGTCGCTTCCATGGCAGGTGTATTGGTAGCAGACTTATTAGTAGCAGATTCATTAGCAATAGTGCTGTTAGTGCTATCGCTAGTGTTAACAACATTATTACTGGTACTTGATGGCGTGCTTTCATCGGTCGCTGTCATATTTTCAGTGGTTGCTGCCACGCTTTGACCTATGAAAATAGTGGTTGATAAACCGATCGCCAATAACGCAGTGCTTATTTTTGTCAGTTGATACATGTGGTACTCCTAAAATTATTATTTGTCTTATCAAAATTTCTTTATCAAGTTTTATTGCTCTAATCTACTATTGATCTCTATCGTTTTAATTCTTTATGAGCAGTCTTTGCATGAATAAAGGTTATTACTGCTTGCTGATAAGTTGTTTATATTGCCATATTCCCTTGTGAGCATATAACAGTTTTGTGTTACTAAGCGCCTTATCCTGCGGTGTCTGTGTTAATACGACGTCCATTTGACTAAAATTATTAATGTATTTTTCGGCACTTTTTTAAGTCCAGCTAAATCCTTGGCGCATAAAAAACCCATAAACTGCTCAGCAATTTATGGGAGTTGATATCGAAATAAGACAGCTAAAATATAGTGGAAACCTTAGCAGCTATTAGCGTGGGTTTTTACACCAATTTAGCCAACACCGCTTGCCCCATTTCTTTGCAGCCTACTTGTTTTAAGGCGGCTTCACTGGCATCTAGAATATCAAGGGTGCGCAAACCATCATCAAGAACATCACTGACTGCCTGCTCAATCGCTTGGGCAGCTTGTTCTTGCTTAAAGGTATAGCGTAGCATCATCGCGACAGAAAGAATCGTAGCTAATGGATTGGCTTTGTCTTGACCAGCAATATCAGGGGCGGAACCATGACATGGCTCATACATACCTTTGCCAGCGGCATCAAGACTGGCAGACGGTAGCATCCCGATAGAGCCTGTCAACATAGCAGCTTCATCAGACAAGATATCGCCGAACATGTTACCCGTCACCATGACATCAAACTGTTTAGGATTTTTGATCAGCTGCATACAAGCATTGTCAGCATACATGTGCGATAACGCCACATCGCTATAGTCCGCTTGCTGCATCTCAATCATTGTCTGCTTCCACAGTTCAGTGACTTCTAGGACATTGGCTTTATCTACCGAGCAAACTTTGGCTGGCGTACCTGCTGCCTGTGCGCGTGTTTGCGCCAATTCAAAGGCGACCTTACCGATACGCTGAATCTCACTGGTGCTATACACCATGGTGTTATAGCCTTGTTGCTCGCCGTTTTCCAATGTGCGGATACCGCGTGGCTCACCGAAATAAATACCGCCCGTCAATTCACGGACAATCAGTAAATCAAGACCTGAGATAATCTCAGGCTTGATACTAGAGGCATTGACAAGCTGCGGATACAGCTTTGCCACACGTAGATTGGCAAACAAACCCAGCTCACTGCGGATTTTAAGCAGACCACGCTCAGGGCGTTTGCTACGCTCGATACCATCCCATTTAGGTCCACCAACTGCACCTAGTAATACGGCATCAGCAGCACGCGCACGCGCTAGTGTCTCATCTGGTAAAGGCTCACCCGTTGCATCGACTGCCACCCCACCGATTAACCCAGATTCAAGGGTCAAACCTAACGAAAATTTCTTATTAATCGCTTCGAGCACATCAACAGCTTGAGTCATGATCTCAGGGCCAATACCATCGCCCGCTAATGTTAAAATCGTTGCCATACTGATCCTTTTGGGTAAGTAAGTTTTTATAATAGGTACTGCTAGCGCTGTATTACCGTCTTCTATAAGACCACCACTATCGATAATAGACCACCATCAATAATGATAGCCATCACAGAAGAGGTTGTTGTCTTTAATTAAGCTAGGTTTTGTAGAACCATCCAATTGAGAGTCTAGATATCAAGCCACGGCTTTTAATGGAGTGGTCTTTTTCTCAATAATACTGGTCTCTACAAATTCCCCTTGATGCTCAGCGCCCAGCTGTTTACAAAAGCGCCGCTGCAAACTACTGTCTTGCGATAGCTCAATGCATAAAGGCTCAGGCGATGCCGTGTCTAATAAGCTCCCTGAGTTGTCGCTAGATTTTTTTTGATAAGCATGTAACTGATAAGTGCCTGGCTCGACGAAATCATGAATAATCGCAAAACGTTCAACATAGCCGACGTTGTTTTCTGGATAGAAATTTACCTGTACTTCGCGTTTTGCAGGTTTAACCCGCGCGTAGTAATTGGTCAGTCCTGGCATACCAGAAGCAGATAACGGAACGATTTTGACAGCACTTTCATTAGAAAGTGGCGTCATGTCGATGTTCATCTGTGCTCGTGCCCGCTGATCGATTTTATTCATAGGCATGATAACCAGCATGTCAGGACTCACCGGCTCGTGGGTATCCGGTGCAATCACTAAGGTTTTATCTATCTGCACAATTTCGCAGTGGTAGGTGCCTATGCAAGAAATATTCACCTCACCCTCGACGGGTTGGATGTTCCCCACTCGTACCTTGGCACTATCTGCCTTGTCTATTTGTTTATAGCCCGTCAATGACTGACAGCCTGTTAACAATAAGCTTACAGCGACAGCCATACTTGTCCAGACAGCATAACGTTGTTTATTCATAATGACGGCTACTATTTAATATGGAAGATAAGTTACCCTTCATTCTAGCCAGTTCATCACGATAACTCAACGCTGCGTTACTATTGTTCATCGGTTTTTTATAGCCACTGGTCTATGAGTTACTCTCTACGCGCGTACTTGATTAAATATCCAAGGCGTTTTTTGCATCATTTGATGCTCGTAGTCTTTGATAGCATCACTTTGCTGTAGCGTTAAGCCGATATCATCCAACCCATTTAGCAAGCAATGTTTGCGAAATTCATCGACTTCGAAAGGATACTCTTCCCCAGTTGAAGTAATGACCACTTGGCGCTCAAGATCGGCGGTTAGCTCATAGCCTTCGTTAGCAAGCGTATCTTTCATTAGGGTATCTACAATTGCCTCGTCCAAGACAATTGGTAGCATGCCATTTTTAAAACAGTTGTTATAAAAAATATCAGCAAAGCTTGGCGCGATCACCGTACGAAAGCCGTATTCTGACAATGCCCACGGTGCATGCTCACGACTAGAACCACAACCAAAGTTGCGGCGTGCCAGTAAGATAGTCGCGCCTTGGTAACGTGGCTTATTCAATACAAAGTCTGGGTTAATCACTCGCGTGCTATTGTCTTGACCCGGATAGCCTTCGTCTAGATAGCGCCAATCATCAAATAGATTGACACCGAAGCCTGTACGTTTAATAGACTTTAAAAACTGCTTTGCAATGATTTGGTCGGTATCGACGTTTGCGCGATCGAGTGGGCAAACGATACCTGTTTGGGTGTTATAAGCTTGCATAATAATTCCTGTCAATTATATTTTTATTGATGCGTATCAGTCTTAAAACGTGCGCACATCCACAAAGTGTCCTGCCAATGCGGCGGCGGCTGCCATTGCTGGACTGACCAAATGCGTACGACCACCATTGCCCTGACGACCTTCGAAGTTACGGTTAGAGGTTGAAGCGCAATGCTCTTGTGGCTCAAGTTTATCGGCATTCATAGCAAGGCACATCGAGCAACCCGGCTCGCGCCATTCAAAACCGGCCTCAGTAAACAGAGCATCCAAGCCTTCTGCTTCAGCCTGCAACTTCACTTGGCCAGAACCTGCCACAACGATGGCTTCTTTAATATTGTCCGCGACTTTACGACCTTTAATCACGGCGGCGGCATCGCGCAAATCTTCGATACGCGAGTTGGTACACGAACCAATAAAGATACGATCAAGCTGGATGTCAGTGATTTTTTGGCCAGCATCTAAACCCATATAGGTATAAGCACGTAACCAACCTTCTTCTTGCGCTTCATCAGCGGCTTGATCAGGCGTCGGTACTGACTGTGTAATATCAACAACCATTTCAGGAGAGGTTCCCCAAGAGACTTGTGGTGCTATTTGACTACCATCCAGCTCAACCACCGTATCAAATACTGCGTCATCATCTGAATACAAGGTACGCCAGTAAGCTTCCGCTTGCTCCCACTGCTCAGTGGTTGGCGCATAAGGACGGCCTTTGACGTAATCAATGGTCGTGCCATCGACCGCGACCATACCAACGCGAGCACCCGCTTCGATGGCCATGTTACAGACGGTCATGCGACCTTCCATACTCATGTCTTCAAAGACTTGCCCTGCAAATTCAATGGCATGCCCTGTCCCGCCAGCGGTACCAATTTTGGCAATAATAGCAAGTACCACATCTTTTGAGGTCACGCCAGCGCCAAGCTTACCCGTGACAAGAATTTGCATGTTTTTTGATTTCTTTTGAATCAAACACTGCGTTGCCAACACATGCTCGACTTCTGATGTGCCGATACCATGCGCCAAACAGCCAAGTGCACCGTGGGTTGCAGTATGCGAATCACCACAAACCACGGTCATACCAGGTAATACCAAACCTTGCTCAGGACCAACCACATGTAAGATACCTTGACGGGCATCATTGATGGTAAATTCAGCAATATCAAACTTAGTGCAATTGTCATCTAAGGTGAGTACTTGTAAACGCGACACTTTATCCTTAATACCTGCGACGCCTTCTAAACGCTCCTTGGTCACCGTTGGCACATTGTGATCAGGGCTAGCGATGTTAGCCGACAGACGCCATGGCGCTCTATTGGCCAGATCCAGACCTTCAAAGGCTTGTGGACTTGTTACTTCATGCAGTAGATGGCGGTCGATATAAATCAGGCTCGAACCATCATCACGCTTGGTGACTTCGTGAGCATTCCAAAGTTTGTCATATAACGTTTGACCGGCCATGTTGCTATCCTTTATTAGTTACTAATCACTGAATCTATTTACCCGCTCACACAACAGCAAGCGAGGTTTTTATTGAAATTTTTATATAATTGACACTTTTATTTAAAGACATGCATTTTATTTATAAAGTGGCGTTATGTTACTGACGCCTTTCATAATAAACTTACTATTTATCAAAAATATTTTTCATAGATCATACTTATTAAATTGGTCTACCACACATCTATATCAACACCAATTGATGGGTTTTCAGGTAAATTGATAAAATTGGCCATCAATACAGGCGTTAAACGGCTAATTACCAAGTTAATAGAATAAATACGTCTTGATACCTTGTGATTATAGCAGGCTAATCCTATAATAATAATTGATGATTTTTACGTAGTCGCAAACTTTTATTTCTAATACATTGTGACTAGGTCAGCCAACTTTTATTTATAGCTCGCTACGCAGCTAAGGACATCGGTTTGAATACCACGAATTTGACGACATTCGTCACTGTTATGCACACAGGCAGCATCTCAGGCGCAGCAGAAAAGCTTTTTATTACCCAGCCTGCTGTCAGTAAGCGTATCAAGAATTTAGAAGATGAATTTAACATTACGTTGTTTGATACGGTCGGTCGCGGTATTGTGCCGACTCAAGCCGCTACTGAAATGCTGCCGCACGCCAAGCGCTGGCTCGACGATTATGAGAACTTCAAAATCAATTTACAACACTCTCAGCACATTGTGTCGGGTAAATTGGTCATTGGCACCAGCCACCATATTGGCTTGCATCATTTGGCTCCTGTGCTCAAGCACTTTATTCAAGCCTATCCTGCGGTGCAGTTAGAAGTTCATTTTGTCGACTCTGAAACGGCGCACAAGGCGGTGTTAGATGGTGACTTATCATTAGCATTCCTAACGTTGCCACCTGTCTACGATAAGCGTTTGACGTATCACACGCTTTGGTCAGACCCACTCTACTTTATGACCGGCACTCTATCTCCTTTAGCGACCAAAGCCAATGTCACTTTAGAGCAATTGGCCCGCTATCCCGCTATTTTGCCCTCTGCCAATACTTTTACCAGCCAAATTACCTTAGCTGAGTTTGCCAAGCATAATCTAAAACCTTACGCCACCATGAGTACCAACCCACTTGAATCCATTCGGATGTTGGTTTCTGTTGGCCTAGGATGGTCTGTATTACCTCAAACCTTGGTCAGTCAAGATTTAGAGCGTATCAATATGGCAGATAATATTGAGCTACAGCGTTATCTCGGTGTGGTTATCAATCCAAAGCTGACTCGCTCTAGTAGCGTGACTGCCTTATTAGACTTGCTTGCCCCAATTGATTAAACGGCTTTTAGTAAGTAGCAAATGATGGTTTAGAACCTTTATTGGCTTTGTATAAAGCCTTACGTTACAAAGCCAAGCTCAGTTGTTCGCATTTTTAACAGCCATACGTTATAATGCGTTTGGCTTTGTTTTCTATAACATAAATTTACCAGAATAACACTGATAGTCATATTTTGAAGACTTCGAGTAATATATGATGGTAAACAGTAGGTTTAATGGTTTTAAATGATTGATTATATAAGTGAGTAGCATTTGTAAAAAACTAGCAGATAAGGGCGATAGACAAGATTGCGATTGAGCCACGCTTGTTGTCCTCTAATCACTACTTTATGAATATTACTTTTAAAACAGTATCAATCATATAAAACTAACAGAAAATACTGACTAAAAGTCAAAAGCCATTATGTCCTACTTAATGGCTTTTTTTGTCTTTAAATATTGTTTATAAACATCATCTTGTGATGACTTAATTTTATATAGTTAAAAATAATTACAGCCAACAACGTTGGTTAAGGACAGTTTATATGAATGGGATTTCTAGTGGCGTGCTGATATCGTTGGGCGCCTACTTCTTAGTGATGATTGGGATTGGCATTTACGCTTATTTTAAGCAAGCCAATGACACTGAAGGCTACATGTTAGGAGGACGTAATTTAGGTCCCGCAGTCACTGCATTATCAGCAGGGGCGTCGGACATGTCAGGTTGGTTGCTCCTTGGCCTACCAGGCTATATGTATGCCGATGGTGTCGTAAGTATGTGGATCGCACTTGGTTTGACACTAGGTGCCTTATTGAACTATATCATTGTGGCACCGCGCCTTCGCGTTTATACCGAAGTCGCTGACAACGCGATTACCTTGCCGGACTATTTCGCCAACCGCTTTGAAGATAAATCGCACATGCTGCGTGTCATATCAGCAATCGTTATCATCTTATTTTTCACCGTTTATACCGCTGCAAGTCTAGTAGGTGGTGGTAAACTCTTCGAAAGCTCACTCAACTTATCATATAGCACGGGCCTTTGGGTAACTGCTGGTGTCGTCGTTGCCTATACCCTATTCGGTGGTTTCTTAGCGGTATCGATGACTGACTTTGTACAGGGCGTCATCATGTTATTTGCAATGGTGATCGTACCAGTTGTTGCCTTTACAGATCTTGGCGGTATATCAGCAACGACTGAAGCCGTTCGAAACATTGATCCAAGTTTATTAGATGTCACCAGTGGCATGACTATCATTGGTATTATCTCATTAATGGCATGGGGGCTTGGCTACTTTGGTCAACCACATATCATCGTTCGTTTTATGGCGATACGTTCGGTCAAAGACGTACCAATGGCCCGTAATATCGGTATGAGCTGGATGGTTGTCAGCTTAATTGGTTCTTTAATGACAGGTTTTGCTGGTCGTGCTTATGTACAAAAAACCGCAATGACCTTGGATGATCCTGAGACCATATTCTTAGTCTTTACACAGTTTTTATTCACACCGCTGGTTTCAGGGTTTTTATTAGCCGCTATTTTAGCTGCGATTATGAGTACCATTTCATCGCAGCTATTGGTGGTATCAAGCTCGCTGACTAAAGATGTCTACAAGCTATTCTTCGATAAAGATGCTCCTGAAGCACGCCAAGTACTAGTGGGTCGTATCTCGGTTGTAGCGGTAGCGGTCGTATCTATCTTGCTCGCCTCTGATCCCGATAGCTCAGTATTGAGCTTAGTTTCTAACGCTTGGGCAGGATTTGGTGCAGCATTCGGACCCTTGGTTATCTTCAGCCTAATCTGGCGCGGTATGAACCGTAACGGTGCGGTCGCTGGTATGGTAATTGGTGCCTTAACTGTTATCCTGTGGATCTATGGTCCTTTCGAGATGAATGGTATGGCATTAAATAGCTGGTTATATGCTATCGTTCCAGGCTTCATCTTAAGTACCATTGCTATCTTCGCGGTTAGTATTATGACTGGCGGTCCAAAACCTTCAGTAACTGCTAAATTTGAAGAAATGGAACTGAACCTTAATAAATAAGTAAATAATCTTATCACTATCAAAAAAAACCTCGCCATGATTGGCGAGGTTTTTTATTATGAGCAATTATATTAGGGTATGTTCTCATTTTAAGAATAGCAATGGAAATGAATATATGCCCTAGCTAAATACACGCCCTAGCTATAAGGTATTAAAAGGTCTTGGTTAACAATATGGTTGCCGACTTCTCATCGCGATCATCATAATAATCAAAGTTACTGGAAGTCTGATCATAATCAAATACCAGTCGCGGTGTCAGACCATATAGAGTCAAGTCACGCTTCCAGACTTGTAGCCCCAATGATGTCGTCTTATCCTCTCTTGTCGAGCCAACTTTACCACCGACAGCATTGTAGTAACCATTTAAAGCACCACTACCTGCTGGGTAAGCATCCGCTGGATCATCGTACTCTTTTACAGCGTAGCCCGCTGTCGTTAGGGTAGAAATACCTCGCTTCCACTCACGACCCCAACCAACGTTTACAGAGTTGCGGTCATAGCTGATAATGCTAGATTTGGGTACGTCGTTTTGATAATTACCAAGACCACCATAAAAGTATTCTTTGGCGTCTTTAATATAGAATGCATTTAGACCCAAAAACTGTCCGTCAGTCTCGCGGTTTTTATTGTCGTCATCTTCAAACGTTTCTTTAGATAAAATGCCAGTCGCTGATAGCTTTAGCTTAGGTTTTACCCAGCGAGAACCACTAACAGTGACACCTTTACGTAGACTATATGGCTCTTCATCATAGTATCGTTTCGTCACAAATGGCGTGAGAGAGAGATCATTTTTGGCATCATCATAACCGACACCAGCGGAAGCCGTGAATAAATAGTCGTTATAGTCAGTCTCATCCCAATAGCCTTTTAGTGAGGCATTACCACCCACCGTGGCATAAAAGTTATCGGGTAAATTAAAGCGTTTGTTTGCACTGGCTGATACTTGAATACCATTGGCTGACTTTTGCTCAACTGAGTTGCCTAATTGAGATTGGATAGTCTTTGATGGCGCATCATTGATGTTATCATCCTTGACGTAGCTGGCAGAGGCATCAAAACGCCAGTTTTCGAGACTGTTTATTTGAGCCAATGAGCCTTGAACCCTAGCCATAACAGGTGCCGGTAAGTCGACTGATTGTAGCTTTAAGAATTGGTCTTTCGCGGCGGCATACTGTTTGTCTGCTTGCAGAGCCAATGCCATATTCAGGCGTACTGGGTGGAAGTCTGGGTCTGCCGCTAGCATATTACGATAGATGGCGATGGCTTGCTTGTTTTTAGCTTCACTACGATATACGAGTGCATCAGCAAAATTAATAAGCATCGGGTCATTGGTTTCTAGTGCTTTATAATGCGGCAATAATTCTTTGACGGTTACCATATCCTGTGCAGCCAACGCATCGTTTAAATACTTGCTAAACGCTGCTGGATTGGCTTTTAAAGCTTCTAAATTGTAAGCGGTGGCGGCAGCAAGTTGCTGACGACTTCTGATAGCACGTTGTGCCTCTGTATCCGAGACAACGGTAGAAGGTGCTGTAGGGTCTGATACAGCGGTTTGGTTCTCACGCTTGAGGAGTTCGGCAGCTTGGTCAAGCTCTGGTTCTATCTCTTCTAAGACGGGCTCTGCTGCCATAACCGATAGAGGAAAAGCCATTATAGATAGCAGGATTGAAGCTGTTAAAGGTTTACGTATATATCGATTGTTCATAGGTATCCTTACCAAATTACGATCTGTAAATTTCCAAACTTAATTATCCTAAGGGATTTTAATGGTTTAAGCGAGAGAAAAAGCGCCCCAGGACGCTTTTTCTTTACTCTATATAGTCACAGCGATTTATTGCTTTTCAGCACCAAAAGTTCCTTGGAATTTGGTACCTGTTCCAGCAACATCACCGCTACCGCCTGGTACTGAAGCATCTTGATAAATACCCCCTAAGAACTGAGCCTCTTTACCGTAGAAACCGCCAGCAGTGTCAATGCCATTTTTATTGCCAGCAAAGGTGTTTCCTGTAATATCGGCATCGATTTTTATTTCGTTGCCAGCTGGCATGTACTTATAGCCCGTACCAGTAAATGAGAGCGTACCATCAACTGAGCCATTAACGAAGTCGACATTGAAAGCAGAAGTCCCATTGACTGGGGCAGTAGATGCATTGTCAGCTAAATGAATGTTTTCAATATAAGTTGCCATACCTTGGTATTGCGCCTTACCTGCGTTAACATTCTTAAGACTTTCCATACCTGCCTGAGAAGTTAAGTAACCTTCTACATAGACATTAGCAGCGCGTGAGACATCTCCTGCAATTGAGTTTAAATTGCCATAAACATGACCGACTTGCATCTGTGAATCAAAGTTCTTGTAGACAGCATTATATTGGTAAGTCGGATTCAAACTACCTTTACCTGCTTCAACTTTCTGCTCACCACTTGCATCCGTCAAATTGACAGTGATAGGCTCTAATACAGTATCTGGCTTGACCATGTCGGCAAGCACTTTGCCTTTACTGAAGCTAGTAAAGTTATCACCTTTGCGATTATCTACTGGCACCTCAGAACCATTTTCTATTTTTAGTTCAGTCCAAGCCGATTTATCGTCGCGAATTTCAACATAGCCGATAGCATTATCAAGCTGACCTTGACCCAGTGGTAGCGTTTTCTCTTTACTACTCAGCGCCGTAGATTGGAATCCAGTCATTTTAGATTCTGTTGGGTCAGGTACTACCTCAACTGTTGGATCTACTTTAGAAGCACCATAAGTACCTTTGATATAGTTATCTTTAGTCTCTCTTTCGTAGACACCGCCTAGTAGGCTAGCACCTTTACCGTAGAAACCACCGACAGTATTGACAGCAGCACCTTGCTCACTAGCAAAAGTATTATTGGAGATAGTCGCATTGATATCAACCTGCTTGTCAGCAAATTCCAGCTCGCCTTTCACTGATTTGGCGACAAAGTCAACATCGAACTTAGAAGTACCATCGACTGCGATTTTTCCACCTTCTGCATAGGTGGCCACCCCTTCATAATTGGCCTTACCTTCATTTACGTTGGCTAACTTATCCATATCACCAAGGTTGGTGGCATTACCTTGGACATAAGTATTAGACAAATGGCTCTTATACAATATGCCATTTTTGATGTCACCTTCTAAATGTCCAATCTGCATTTGGTTATCGAAGTTTTTATACACTGAAGAGTAATTCATATCTCGATTGTGAATAGTCCCCCCTAAACGACCTTCAAATGACGTGCTGCCTTTGTGCTCTTTAAAACCGTTATTACCTGTACCATAAGTGTTGTCAGCAGCGCCATCATTTGCGCCTCTGAGCTTCACATCGATTGTTTTTAGGGAAGCTCTGCCATCAACTTCGTTAGCATAAACCTTCAATTGGTTATAGCTATTGGAGTTGTTGTCAAAAATTCCGTCATCAGAGCCTACGGAAGTACTTTGGAAACCCGATACTCTAGAATCTGGAGCCGTAAATTTATTAGCGGCTTCTAACGCTTCAGCTTCTGCAGCCTCTGCTCTCGCTATGGCTTCATCTCTTGCTGCTTCAGCGCTCACTTTAGCATTTAAAGCTTCAGTTTTAGCATTCTCTGCTTCAATCTTAGCCGCTTCTGCCACAGCTTTGGCGCTCTCTGCTACTGCTTGAGCCTGCAGTGCTTTTTCTTTAGCCTCTTTTTGTGCTTGGGCATCCCCTACTGCTTTTTCAGCCACTTTTTCAGCCGAAATTTGAGCCTGTTCCGCAGCCATTTGAGCCGTTTGCGCAGCAATTCGGGCAGCGTCGGCTGTAGAAGCAGCTTCTAATGCAGCGGCTTCTGCAGCTTCGGCGGCTTCAGCACGAGCCAATGCAGCAGCAAGACCACCATCTCCTGTACCAGCATTTGCTAAAGCTTCTTCAGCGGCAGTCAAGGCTTCTTGCGCTTTGGTAGCATCAGCTTTGGCTTTGTCTGCAACAGCTTGGGCAGCAGCAGCTTGGGCATTGGCATTAGCGATAGCAGCTTGCGCCTTATCAGCATCAGCTTGCGCCTTTTCAGCTGCTTTTTCTGCTGCGGTTTGTTTGTCACTCTTTGCACCATAAGTACCTTGAGCGCCTTTACCTTCGTAGACACCGCCTAGATACTGAGCATCACCGCCAAAGAATCCACCTTCGGTACTGTAGCCTGCATTGGTATCTGCACTACCTGAGAACTGATTACCATTGATACCCGCTGTTAGACTAATCTTACCGGCTTTATCGAAGGTGAGATCGCCTTTAACGTTTTGAGTGACAAAGTCAGCAGTGAATACTGATTTACCAAATTCAATGTCATTACCGATGCCCAGCTTGCGATACGTGGCATCTCCTGTGTAGCCAACTTTACCTTCCGTCGGCATATTCGCCGCTTGGGTGGCATTACCAACGACAGCTACGCCATTTACAGGAATGTCAGTGCCTTGTAGGTTTGCTGCACCATCAATATGACCGACGCGCATGTCATTACCATAGTCTTTATAGACTGAGGTGTATTCTAATGGCAACTCACCTAAAGCTGTTGTGATAGAAGTATTGTCATCATGGCTCTTGAAACCGTTGGCAAGCTCGGTATCTCCTTCACCTGAAATATTAACGTCAACTTTGGGCAGTAGATCTCCAGAAGCTACGTCAGCGCGAGCTATGACATTATTTTCACCAATTTCAAAATCACGTGTCGTTACTACAAAATCGGGAAGACCGGCAACTGATGTACCAACGTTGATAGATTGAGCACCAGACTTCTCCGCTTCAGGAGCATTCTTGATCTTAGCTGCTGCTAAGGCATCTTCAGCCGCTTGTTGGGCAGATTGGGCAGCAGCGACTTGAGCGGCGGCAGCAGCGGCGGCTTGTGCTTGAGCTTGCTCGGTAGCAATGATTTTAGCATTCGCCGCGTCAAGGGCGGCTTGGCGACGGTCTACTTCTGCTTGCAGGGCTTCGGTGTTACCACCACCTGAAGCTAATGCATCTGCCAGTGCTTTTTCGGCTGCGGCTAAGTCGGCTTGTGCTGTTACCAACTCACCTTTAGCTTTATTAGCCTCTGCTTGGGCAGCAGCGGCTTTTTGTTTTTCAGTTTGGGCTTGAGCTTGAGCATCTGCAGCCTGTTGATTAGCAAGGTCTGTTTTGGCATTGGCTGCTTTCACTGCTATGTCGGCTTTGGCTTTAGCTTCCGCTGCTTCTGTTTTAGCTTTAGCTTCTGCAGCTTTAGCAGTGTTAGCATCAATCTCAGCTTTATCCGCTCGTACTTTAGCATCGGCTACTTGTTGGTTGGCTGCGGCTACTTTTTTATCCGCTTCAACTTTGGCCTCGCCAACAGCCTTATCTGCTGCATCTTTCGCAGCTTTGGCAGCTGTTTCTGCAGCTATTTTTGCAATCTCGGCAGCGGCTCTTGCATTTTTTGCAGTCTCAGCGGCTTCTAATGCAGCGCCTTCTGCAGCTTCGGCGGCTTCAGCACGAGCCAATGCAGCAGCAAGACCACCATCTCCTGTACCAGCATTTGCTAAGGCTTCTTCAGCGGCAGTCAAGGCTTCTTGCGCCTTGGTAGCATCAGCTTTGGCTTTGTCTGCAGCAGCTTGGGCAGCAGCAGCTTGGGCATTGGCATTAGCGATAGCAGCTTGCGCCTTTTCAGCATCAGCTTGCGCCTTGTCAGCTGCTTTTTCTGCTGCGGTTTGTTTGTCACTCTTTGCACCATAATTACCTTGAGCGCCTTTACCTTCGTAGACACCGCCTAGATACTGAGCATCACCGCCAAAGAATCCACCTTCAGTGTTATATCCGGCATTGTCAGCAGCAGTACCTGAGAACTGATTACCATTGATGCCCGCTGTTAGACCAATCTTACCGGCTTTATCGAAGGTGAGATCGCCTTTAACGTTTTGAGCGACAAAGTCAGCAGTAAATACTGATTTACCGAATTCGATGTCATTACCGATACCCAGCTTGCGATAAGTGGCATCTCCTGTGTAGCCAACTTTACCTTCCGTCGGCATGTTGGCAGCTTGGGTGGCATTACCGACTACTGCAACGCCATTCACTGGTAGCTTATTTGCACCAAGAGCTGCTGCACCATCAATGTGACCGATGCGCATGTCATCGCCAAAGTCTTTATAGGTTGAGGTATAAGTTAGTGGCAGTACACCAAGGGCGGTTGTAATATCAGTGCTGTCGTCGTGAGATTTAAATCCGTTTTGTAAGTTGGTGTCATTCGTACCAGAGGTGGTAATATTGACGATTGGTAATAGACCACCTGAAGCAGTGTCTGCTCGAGCTTCAACACTGTTTGCGGTAGTATTAAAGTCACGACTAGTAGCGGTAAAGGCGTTAGGTAAGCCAGCAGCTGATGGGTCGATGTTCAATGACTGAACACCTGATTTAGTGGCTTCAGGCGCATTCTTGATGGCTGCTGCTGCCAAGGCGGCTTCGGCAGCTTGTTGGGCAGCTTGTTGGGCAGCGACTTGAGCGGCGGCAGCTTGTTGAGCAGCTTGAGCAACAGCTTGGGCCTCTTGGGCTTGAGCTTGGGCTTGCTCTGCTAACTTTGCTTTGCGCTCGGCTTCTTTCTGTAAAGCTTCCGAACCACCACCATTTGCTAGAACTTCTTCTAAAGCTTTTTCTGCTTCTAATTTAGCAGCTTCGGCTTTAGCACGAGCGGTTTCTGCAGCTACAGTTGCTTTTTCTGCTTCTGTTTTAGCTTCTTCTGCTGCTTTTGCCTTTGCTTCCGCGGTCACTTTGGCATTGGCTTCTTGTTTGGCTTTCTCCGCTTCTGTTTTTGCGATAGCTTCAGCCGCTTTTACTCTTGCTTCTGCAGCCTCTATCGCCGTCTTCGCTCTAACCTCTGCTTCTTTAGCTTTGTCTTCTGCGACTTTTACTTTTTCTACTGCTTCTGCGGCAGCTTTTTTAGCCAAGTCAACTTGTGATTTAGAGGCTTTTGCGGCTGCTTCAATTTTAGCTACAGCTTCTGCTCTTGCTGCTTCTGCTGCGATTTTAGCTTCTACCGCTTCTGCTTTAGCAGCGGCAACAGCTTTAGATGATTCTACTTTAAATGTCTCTTCAGCGGTTTTAAGTGCATCTTGAGCAGTTTGTGCCGCTTTTTTAGCAGCATTTATTTCTGATTTTGATGCATTTTCTAAAGCATCAATTTTTTCTTGTGCATCTTTTTTGGCCGTGTCTAGTGCTTTGGTAGCTTCTGCCAATTTAGTTTGTGCAATTTTTGTCTGATTTTCTGCAATTACCGCTTTAGCTTCTGCATCTTTGGCTCTAGCCTCTGCCGCTTTGATAGCTGCTGTATCATCACCAGTTTCTCCACCACCAGTTTCACCGCCACCAGTTTCTCCATCTTCCACCCCTGGTAAAACAGGGGTTGGTTTTGGAGCAATAGAGTTATCTCCTCCACTCGTTGAACATGAGGCTAGGATCACAGCAGTCAAAAGAACAACACTAGCTTTGAGCGGGGTATTTAATTTTTTTGCTGTTGATACAGCCAAGATTGAATGACGGTCAAGTGGCATTCGAATTCCTCCATGAAAGTTTTATGAATATTCCGTTAAACATAACTTTTATCTACTAACGAGTATAGATAAACAAATTACATACAAAAAGTCAATAAATAAAAATGGATTAATGTCCACTGTAACTTTTAGTTACTAATTAATATTTATGAAATAGAATATATAGGAATCATGAAGAAGGTTGAATGTATGTACATGACTATTGCTTTACTAATATTGCATGCCAAAAATTCAAATTGATAACCACCATTTATGAGCAATCTATAAAAGTGATTAGATGGAGGCAATAGTTGAACTATATTTCTTTTATAAAGCTAGAATACTCTTGGTTTATGCTTATAAAGGCTATGAAAACATAATAATCTCTGATTATTGACGTATTTTTATCAAAAAATTCTAAGTGAATCCGATCGACTGTGATAGAAATGCCTTATTAATATTTTTGTAATACTCAGGTGACATAGTGAGTGTGTGAGAGTCATCACTTTTAAATGATTGAGAGATAATAATTAGTTATGATTAATGGAATAAAATACTGACTATGTATTCGATATATACCAACATATTAATATATATACAAACAATAGTTTGTATATAAAAAACAAAAATACTTTTCGTTGTGGAATCATCCTTTAACTAAATAAACATTAATCAACTAAAAGAACATTTGTAAACTGAAATAATGATTGTTTTCTTAGTTTCTTATCTACAAAAAAAAGCGCCCTAAGGCGCTTTTTTACTACAAACTGTCAGACTAATTTATTGCTTTTCAGCACCGAAGGTACCTTGGAAAGTTGTACCTTCACCTGGTTGAATACCCTTACCACCCTGGGTTAAAGCTTCTTGATAAACACCACCTAAGAAATTAGCATCTTCACCATAGAAACCCCCAGCGGTATCGATATTATTCGCATTACCAGCAAAGGTATTGCCAGTGATGTCGGCATTGATATTAATTTCATTACCAGCAGGCATATACTTATAATCACCTTCTGCAAATGTCAATGTACCTTCAAGCTTACTGTTAACAAAATCAACATCAAACTTAGATGAACCATCAACTACTGGACCACCACGATCACCATCTTTCAGATGTAGGTTTTCCATGTAGGTAGCGACACCAGCATAAGCCACCATACCGTCATTGATATTATTATCAATATTGTATTGTGCTAGGTCTTTCATGTACTGCATGTCTTCAAGGTTGGTACCATTACCTTGTACATAGACAGTAGAAACGCGCGCTAGATCTCCAAAGAAACTCTGATTAGGATCACCATACACATGCCCTATTTGCATTTGTGAATCGAAGTTCTTATAAACAGATGAATAATTTAAATCTAATGCTACAGGACCTTGAACCGTAGTAGTCTCAGTGTGAAGCTTGAAACCATTGGTCAAGTCGGAATCATTAGCGCCACTTATATTAATAATAACTTGCTCTTTCACAGAATCAGGCTTAGTCATATCAGCACGTGCTGAAAAGCTATCATAGCTGGTAAAGTTGTCACCAGCACGATTGTCTACAGGAACTTCAGAACCATCTACAGTCGCAGTTTCTGTAAAGTCGGACTTGTCGTCGCGTATCTCTGCATAGCCAATCGCATCATCTGTAATTTGACCATTCTTTTTACTACTCAACGTATTACTTTGGAAACCTGTAAATTCTGCGTCTGCTTGAGCGCTTGGATTAACTGGTAGCGTTGGCGTTGGCGTTGGCGTTGGCGTTGGCGTTGGCGTTGGCGTTGGCGTTGGCGTTGGCGTTGGCGTTGGTGTTGGTGTTGGTGTTGGTGTTGGTGTTGGTGTTGGTGTTGGTGTTGGCGTTGGCGTTGGCGTTGGTGTTGGCGTTGGTGTTGGCGTTGGCGTTGGTGTTGGTGTTGGTGTTGGTGTTGGTGTTGGTGTTGGTGTTGGTGTTGGTGTTGGTGTTGGCGTTGGTGTTGGCGTTGGTGTTGGCGTTGGTGTTGGCGTTGGTGTTGGCGTTACGGCTTCATTCTTCTCAGCACCAAAGGTACCTTGAGAGTCATTACCTTGGTAGATACCACCGATGAAGTTAGCATCTTTACCGTAGAAAGCACCTTCAGTATTGTAGCCACCTTTTTCGCCAGTGAACTCATTACCGTCTATGCTTGCTCCTAGTTCAATATTACCAGCTTGCGCAAATGTCAGCGTACCAGCAACATTCTTCGCAACAAAGTCCGCGGTAAATGCTGAGGTGCCATATTCAATAGCATTACCAGGACCTACTTTGCGGTTGGTTGCATCACCGGTGTATTCAAACTTACCTTCGGTTGGTAGAGTCGCTGTCTTTTTACCAACGGCTATCACACCATCTACTGGGATTGTACTACCTAGTGCACTAACACCACCATCGATGTGAGCGACACGCAATTCATCATTGTCACCAAAGTCTTTATAGATTGAGGTATAAGTCAGGTCACCGGCAGCCAGTACGTTACCAGTGCCATTATAAGATTTAAAACCGTTTTCAGTATCAGCATCGCTATCACTTGATAAGGTCACTGCTGCTGGTGCTGGTACGATTCCTGTCAAAGCTTTGTCAGCACGGGCATCAACATCTGAGGTGCTACGAATAGCGAAATCACGTGTGGTCACTTCTCTCACACCTGCAAGCTGACCTGTGTTCACAGATAAGTGCTGTACACCTGATAAGTTTGCTTCTGCTTCAGAGCTGTAACCTGGCGTTGGCGTTGGCGTTGGCGTTGGCGTTGGCGTTGGCGTTGGTGTTGGTGTTGGTGTTGGTGTTGGTGTTGGTGTCGGTGTTGGTGTCGGTGTCGGTGTCGGTGTCGGTGTGATTACTGGACTATCATTAAAGATATCACCTAGTTTGTACGAATTATTATTATCGCTAGCACACGAGGCCAATATCATTGATGTCAAAAGTACGACACTTGCTTTTAATGGGGTATTGAATTTCTTTGCTGTAGAATTAGCTGAGATTGAATGATGGTTAGGTAACATTCGTATTCCTCCATGGATTATAATGAGATATTCCCTTTATATTCAACTATTTATATAATAGCTGAATAATTTTTATAGATACTAAAAAGTAGCTTGACCAGTCAAAACTTAATGGTCTATTACTTTTGAAGAGAGATGACTTTCAACTTCGATAGTAACAACCGACTTAGTAGTCTTCTTTATTAATATCTATAATTTTATTTAAAACATTGCAGCTTATTATAAAGCTCACCCATTACAACTCGATAAGCTTTATAAAATTTCAATCAAAATAAGAACTAAG
Organism: Psychrobacter sp. K31L; assembly: GCF_017942195.1. Lineage (NCBI taxonomy): Bacteria > Pseudomonadati > Pseudomonadota > Gammaproteobacteria > Moraxellales > Moraxellaceae > Psychrobacter > Psychrobacter sp. K31L. The sequence goes on from NZ_JAGKSC010000001.1 coordinate 717,805, forward strand.
TTTAAAAACTAAGTTTAAGAATGAAGTTACTGGCTCTGATAAGACAGTTTTACACCAGCGATGTAACCATCGTTATCTTCAGATTTACTAACGATACTGCCGTTCGGTAACTGTCCAGTCGCATCACCAAACTTCAAGTATTTTCCACCGACAGATACGGCCCATTCAGGAGTGACATTATATTTAACCCCACCACCGATACTATAGAAACCATCAATAGTACCCAATGAACTGACAGGATCACCTGCACCAGAGTCATAACCAACCACAACAGAACCCGCTAATTTTTCGTTGAAGCGTTTAGCCAAACCAACGTCGACTTTCCATTGGTCTTTGTCATAAGACAATAGTGGTAAGCCACCAGCAACGGCTCCTTTAGAGTAGGCATTATAAAGAGGAGGCACAATACTAAAGTCACTCCAAGGCACCCAGCGTACATCCAATGTGCCTAGCAGCTGATATTTTTCACTTAAACCCGTCTGAATGTTTAAGTTAACTGACTCTGGTGTGGTCACAGTTGCTTCGGTAGTCGCATCAGCACCAATAGCTGCCGCCAATTCAGGCGTGATTATATCGTTAGGATTAAGTTCATTATATTTACCGATAAATACACTTTTTATAAGATCATTATCTAATAGAGGTACTCTTTCACCTACCGCGGTTTTATGATCAATTTCCGAGCGATAAGTTAACGCTGCATTTAAGGCAATCTCTGGTTTACTATAGGAAAGACCAGCCGCCCAACCATAGTCAGTGTCTTTATTGACGTTGGCATCATAACCTGTCAATGGACCATATGCTTGGCCACGTAAATGCACTTCTGCTTTTACTTTTTGTATCACTGGACCACCATATACTTGGAAGCCGTTAGATTTAAAACCTACCAAACCTGTCCATGATTCAGTATGAACGCTAACATTGGTGTTTTTATCATAATCAGAATCTAGAACAGCTGGATTAATGAATTCATTAGGAAATGCAGTTCCTGTTGAAGAATCCACGATTGTCTGTTTTCCTGGTTGAGATACGAAAGCATTATCTCCTGTATACTCTACTTCTGCTCCAAAAGGCTCATCATAGAACACACCGATACTAATACTGTCATTAATATCCGTTTTTACACCATAGCGAGCAAAAGTATAAGGATCCTCGGTAGCATTACCCGTATTTACACCCTTTTCGTACTCATCTTCATTAGAGGTAATACCAAGACGAGCACCGTTTGCGATTGCCCCAGCATTATCATTAACTGAAACATCCGTGTTGATGTAAGCATACTCAATCTCGGCGTAAGTACCAGGGTTAAAAAAACCTTTGATGTCTTGACCTGAACGATCAAGACCAGCTGCTTGTGTCAACGATGCAGCTGACAGTGTAAGTAGAGCGAGAGTGAGTTTAGAGATAGGGAATTTTTGAGACACTTGATATCCTCCATGAATAAAATAACTGGCAAAAAGCTTAATTACGGTATGACTTATATCAGTAATTGAAACCTGTGCTGTGCAATCCTTTGCCAAACGATTTACTTATTTAACTAGCAGATGTAACTACCGCTTACGCAATATTACCTTTCATTGTTATCAGACATCACTACTATGTAATACAACGTAACTGATTTCAGTATCATAATTAAAGTTTGCTGCTATAGCAATACCCTTTTCGACTTTTTCCAAAAATAGATTTATGTTAGTTAAAATTTTTATATATTTGCAGTATTTAAAAGCATCTAATAATTTATTTGATGAAAAAAGATAGAAAAGGAATATGGTTATTCTTTACTACTTTCGTACAGTATTGATAATTAAGACTATTTTATTTAATTTTTCCCAACAAAAAAAAGCAGCCACAATGGGCTGCTTTTTTTTGTTGAATCTAACACTTTAAAAAAAGTAACAAGTGTTCACTGATTACTGCGCTTGATAAGAAAGCTTCACGCCAGCGATATAGCCATCATTGTCTTGGAAATCGGCAACGATTTTGTCAGTTGGTAGAGCACCTTGAGCATCACCAAACCATAAGTATTTGCCACCAGCTGATACTGCCCAGTTTTTGGTGACGTTATACTTGGCGCCAAGACCAACACTATAATAGCCATCGACAGGACCTAGTGAAGTAGTCGGATCACCAGCACCGCTATCCCAACCAACCGTACCACTAATGGCAAGTGCTGGTGCTACACGCTTAGCCAGACCCAGCTCGACTTGCCACTGATCATCTTCATATTCAACCAAATCTAAACCGTCATCGCCATAAAGACCACTGCTTATGCTAACTGCATTGTATAATGGAGGGGTAATGACAAAATCACTCCAAGGCACCCAACGTACTTTTGCGGTGGCTAATGTAGTTGGATTGATACCGGTTTGGAAATCAAAGTTGACTGATTTAGGAGTGGTGATCTCGTAGTCACTGCTTCTATTTGCTGCTGCTTCCGCTTGTGCTGGAGAAGCTCCTGCTCCAAGCGCTCTAAGACCTGCTAGCGGATAAGTCTCAGATATTTGTATATCGTGGTCGATCTCAGAACGATAAGTCAATGCAGCTTTCAAAGCGATTTCAGGCTTACTGAAAGACACACCAGCGATATAACCATAGTCCATATCAGGGTTACTGGTCGAAGTGTAACCTGTAGCAGGGCCATAAGCCAATCCACGTAATTTCGTATCAGCTTGAATACGCTGTGCTACTGGACCACCATAAACTTGGAAATTCTTATTGGCACCAAACTTCATACCAAGTAGACCTGTCAAGCTTTGGCTACGAACCTCTACATTGGTGTTTTCACCTGCATTGCCTGCCTCAGCTTGAGCGATTGCGCCTACAGTACTAAGATTTGTAATTTGTTGCACGATGCCTGCTCTTACTTCTGCATCAGGTTCTGCTGCAGCTTGAGCTCTCAAAGCATTTATTGTAGGACCAAGCGTTGCACCATTGAATTGACCATTAGTCAGTTGCTGGATAGACGCGTTTTGATCACCCTTCGATACAAAATTGCTATCGCCTGTGTACTCGGCAGCTGCACCAAAAGGCTCATCGTATAAAATACCAATACTGAACGTATCGTTGATGTCAGTTTTTACGCCATAGCGGAAGAAATCATAAGCTTCAGCGATATCACCCGTGTCACCACCTTCGACATAGGTATTACTAGAAGGAACATTGTTAGCACTGTCTTTACCACTGACATCAGCGTCAATATAGGTATAAACCGCTTCGGCATAAGTCCCATCTTGAAAGAAAGCAGTGACGTCCTGACCTGAACGATCTAGACCGGCAGCATTCGTCATGCTGGCTACAGAAATAGTAGCAATAGCTACCGCAAGGGTTTTTAAGTGAAAGGTAGCGCGCATTATGTATCTCCAAACATCCTAGTTGTTTAACCGTCCTACGAATCTAAAATTGGCCATGGTGCACGCAAATTTAAATTATAAAAACAGTGTCCTGATTTCGATAATAATGGCTTTTTGACACTAAAACAACACTTAAAGCACTTTATTTCCTAAATATGACTGAACAGTACAGATTACATGTAACTGACACACTAAACACTTGTTTCCTTTAGTAAAATTATCTTTTGAATTTACTTTTTACTGGACTAAAATCGTCTTCTTTCTTCATGTGCAGTCATCAAGAAGCATACCCTGATAATAGAGTGTACATATTTGACTATCCTTATTTTGAGCAAAAAAAAGCGACCCGCTTAGGATCGCTTTTTTGCTGCCAAATCGTCAAATAGATAACCAAACTAGATATGTTTTAGTTTGATACTATTTTGCTTGGTAAGATACTTTTACACCAAGTGCATAGCCATCATTGCTGTCAAAATCACTAACGATAGTTTTCGTTGGGATTTGACCTTGAGCATCGCCGAACCATAGATACTTGCCACCGGCTGATACCGCCCAGTTTTCAGTGAGGTTATATTTTGCGCCAAGACCAGCACTATAATATCCCTCGATAGGGCCTAGCGAGGTCACTGGATCACCAGCGCCACTATCCCAACCGACCGTACCCGTAACAGCTAATGCTGGCGACAAACGCTTGGCAAGACCCAACTCTACTAACCATTGATCTTCATCATAGCTGACTAAAGGAAGACCTTTATCATCACCTGTTGAACGCTTGCTGACTTCGTTATAAAGGGGTGGCACGATTGCAAAATCAGTCCAAGGTACCCAACGTACTTTTGCGGTCGCTAACGTCGTTTGATTCACGCCTGTTTGAAAGTCAAAGTTGACTGACTTAGGTGTAGTGATATCAATTTTGTTACCCTGAACAGGATCGCCACCCAATGCGGCAACTAGCGGATAAGTCTCATCAATATTCAAGCTATGATCGATCTCTGAGCGATACGTTAACGCAGCTAGTAATGCAATCTCAGGCTTGCTATAAGAGACACCGGCTAACCAACCGTAATCTTGGTCAGAGCTGATATGAGTGGTATAGCCAGTAGCAGGACCGTAAGCAATACCACGTAGGGCTACATCGGCTTGGACTTGCTGCATCACAGGGCCACCATATACTTGGAAGTTTTTATTTTCACCAAGTTTCATACCTAAGATACCCGTGACGCTTTCGGTACGAACTTCTACGTTAGTACCTTCACCGGTAGTCGCTGCTTCTGCACGTGCGGCTGCTACTGCTGCGCCAAGAGATTGGGCTTGACCTGCTAGCGTTTGCGCTTGGGTTTGGGCAGCTTGCGCTTGCTCTGCGAATCCTGCTGCTGCTTGTGGGGTCGTCGCGGTTTGCGCTTGGGCTGCAAAATTTGCGGCTGCTGCACCTGCTTGTGTTGCGCCTGCCGTCAATTGACCAATTTTCAGACCCGCATCTGCTGCGCTGCTTGCTTTGCCACCTGATATGGCATTAACCGAAGCATCCAAATCACCTCTAGCCACAAAATTATTATCACCACTATAATCAGCAGCAGCACCGAAAGGCTCGTCGTATAAGATACCAACACTGAATGTATCATTGATATCTGCTTTTACGCCATAACGGAAAAAGTCATAAGACTCAGCGATATCATCGATTTTTTTGCCTTGCTCATAAGCCTTTTTATCAGGACCGACATAAGCATTGTCATGGCCACTGACATCACCATCGATGTAAGTGTAAACCGCTTCGGCATATAAGCCGTCTTGCAAAAATGCGGTAACGTCTTGTCCTGAACGATCAAGACCAGCAGCACTAGCAGCGCTAGCGACAGAGAAAGCAGCAATAGCTACTGTAAGGGTTTTTAGGTGAAAGGTGGCCCGCATTGTGTATCTCCAAACATCCGCATTGTTTTACCGCCGTACCAAAAATTGCTAGGTAGGCAGCAGCTAAGGAGAAGGATACTAATGTCTTTTTTACCTTAAGACAACTGTAAAAATACATTATTACCGAATTATGACTAGACAGTCATCGACCATTAACCATATTCAAAAGTAAGAATATATTCTAAATAGAGACAGCTTCTCTTATTTTAACGGTTTTTAATAATGCGGTGGCCTATCAGACATAACATCAAATGGAGCAATTCCTCCTTCGGTATCTTGGCTTTCAACTTGCTTGTAAATAAGCTGCAATTGACGTTGTACAGTCTGAATATGCTTGTCTTGCCGAGCGATAACTTCATCGAGTCGCTCTACCGTTAGCTCCAGATGAGCCATGTTCATCTGTAACTCAATTACTTGAAGTTGTAGATCGCTTTGGGCAGCAGATGAATTGCCTTGAGGATTGATTAAAGGTGTCGTTGGTGGGACAGATTGATCCATATTTTTCTCTAAGTGATAGCATTCATATACTGAATTTGCTGGAATATTCATTTTTGATTGATGACTGTGAAATGCTAGCAATTCATAAGCGATGACATGCATAGCATATTGACTACCAACAAATAGCAATAAAATAGTATTGATAAACCATTTACTCGCACTACAGTCAGGTGGTGGCATGTTATACTGCTGCCAATTTTGCAACAACCCCTACCTCACTATTATATAAGCTTAAGATATTTTATGGCACTGATACATCTAAAAGATATTCACCTCGCATTTGGCGTGGCTCCCGTTCTTGATGGCGTTGATTTTGCGATCAATGCTGGCGAGCGTGTGTGTTTGATTGGTCGCAATGGCGAAGGCAAATCCACTCTGTTTAAGTTGATCAATGGCTCATTGCAGCCTGATAGTGGTGAAGTCATCATCAATAGTAGTGTACGTGTTGCTATGCTTGAGCAAGACGTACCAGAAACCAGTGGCCGCATACTGGATATCGTCATGGGTGGTAGTCGTCGCACTGCTGATCTGCTGATTAACTATAATAAGCAAGTCGATATGTGTGCCAATGGCGATATGGATGCCTGTGAGCGTATGGCAGACTTACAGCATGATATCGATGCAGTACATGGCTGGGATTTAGAGCGTGATGCCACTCGCCTTATTACTACGATGGGACTTGATCCAGATGATGACTTGTCGTCGCTGTCTGGTGGTCGTAAGCGCCGTGTACTACTTGCGCGCTCACTAGTTACCAAGCCTGATGTGCTGCTTCTCGATGAGCCAACCAACCATTTGGACGTTGAGAGTATCGAATGGTTAGAGCGCTTCTTATTGGATTGGCAAGGTTTGACACTATTGTTCGTTACCCATGATAGAGCATTTGTGAATAAACTGTCGACGCGCATCATTGAGCTGGATCGCGGTCAGTTGACCAGCTATGACGTAACCCAAGGTGAAGGTGGCTACGCACGCTATCAAGAGCTAAAAGAGCTACAGTTATTGGCTGAAGAAAAAAATAACGCTAACTTTGATAAAAAATTGGCGCAAGAAGAAGTATGGATTCGCCAAGGTATCAAAGCCCGTCGTACCCGTAATGAAGGCCGTGTCCGTGAGCTAAAAGCCTTACGTGAAGAGCGTGGCGACCGCCGTGAGCAAGTGGGCAATGTAAACATCACCATGGGTCAAGGCGAAAAAAGCGGCAAGCTGGTCTGCAAAGTTAAGAACTTGCATCTTGAGTATGATGGCAATGTATTGGTTGATAACTTTACGACGACTATCATGCGTGGTGATAAAATCGGTATTGTCGGGCCTAATGGCGCGGGTAAAACCACGCTTATTAAAGCTCTACTCGACATGTCTGATGACGAAGTCACGAAGACAGGCAGCGTTGAGCTAGGAACCAACTTAAAAATCGCTTTTTTCGATCAGTTACGTGATCAGTTAGATCTAGAAGCGAGTGTTGCACAAAACGTCTCAGAAGGCTCAGACTTCGTCGAAGTTGGCGGTCGTAAGACACATATTATGAGCTATTTGCAAGATTTCTTATTTGCTCCAGAGCGTGCACGTACACCTGTTAAGGCATTGTCTGGTGGTGAACGTAACCGCGTCCTACTTGCCAAGCAACTATTGAAGCCTGCCAATATTCTAGTACTCGATGAGCCAACCAACGATTTGGACATGGCGACACTTGAGCTATTAGAAGAATCAGTCGCAAGCTTTGGTGGTACGATTTTGCTCATCAGCCATGATCGCTCATTTATGGATAACGTCGTTACCTCAACATGGGTATTCGGCGAAGATGAAGATGGCAAAGGGATCGTCAAAGAGTACGTCGGTGGCTATCAAGAGTATCTGGTACAAAAAAATCGTGAGCAAGCAGCACAAGCTGCTAGAGCGCCAGTAAGTAATACAAATGCAGCAAATAAATCAGCCAACAAGCAAGCAGTAGCAAAACCTAGTATCACAGCCAAAAAGCTCAACTATAATGAACAGCGTGAGTTAGACAATTTGCCAAAAGAGATTGCAGTGCTTGAAGCTGAACAAAATGAGCTGCAAGAAAAACTGGCTGACGGCTTATGGTTTAATAAAGACTTCGATGCGGCAACAGCAGCTAGTGAGCGTTTACTAGTGATTGAAGATGAAATGATGAGCAAGCTTGAGCGCTGGAGCACACTTGAAGGCTAGAATGAGTCGCTAAAACGTACCTTTAAGTACCTTTGAAATAGACACATTCCATGAACTGATATTTTAAGTTTCTATCCATGGCATATTTAAAGGCTAAAATAATCATCACGCTATTAATAGTGTGGTGATTATTCGTTTACGACCACTTACACAGAGATTAGGGACTGAAAGTTAGTGAACATTCCCTCGATTTCAAGTATCATTCGCTATTGCTAAATACCCTTATTAATTATAAGGTCATCGCGCTGACAAACCTTGCTGGCATAAAAACAGTAACGATACGGCGATATCCAAGCCATCGTGGACAAATAATGTTGTTCAACCTCATACTATGCCCTATCAAGGTTGCTTTATTTTTAACGCAATAATTTATTTTATGACCAAAATAGCTTAGAATAGCAACAATTAGCAAAATTAGGCACAGCTAAAGTGGCTTGATATTGTATCTATATTTTTTAAGCCAATATTCTCTAAGCCACAAACCCAGTGTGGGATAATCCCATTTCATTCACCTGGAGGAAGTATTAATGAGCCATGCCGAAGGCGTTAATGTAAAACGCCGTAGAGTTCTTATTGCCTCGACTGCCGCGATTGGTGCAGCTGGGGTAGCTGCCTTGGCAACACCTTTTGTCCGCTCTTGGACGCCAAGCGCAAAAGCTGAAGCTGCAGGAGCTGCAGTGACCCAAGATATCGGTTCTATCGAAGATGGACAAATGATTGTCATCAAATATCGTGGCAAACCTATTTATGTGGTTAAGCGTACCGAAGATATGATTGCAGGATTAGAGTCAGTCGAACCATTGCTGTCTGACCCAAACTCTCTTGCCTCTTTACAGCCTGAATACTGTACGAATCCTACGCGTTCTTTAGAACCAACTGTGTTGGTTGTTGAAGGCGTGTGTACGCATTTGGGCTGTGCGCCGAACTATCGCCCTGACGTTGGTGCCGCTGACTTAGGCGGTAATGACTGGTATGGCGGATTTTTCTGCCCCTGCCACGGTTCTAAGTATGACTTAGCAGGTCGCGTCTTTAATGGCGTTCCAGCACCGCTTAACTTACCCATCCCAGAGTATAATATGGATGGTACCATCTTGACGGTTGGGGAGGCTTAATATGAGTATGGGTAAAAAAATCATGCACTGGGTGGACGCGCGCTTTCCGGCGACCGAAACCTATGAATATCACATGTCCAAGTACTACGCACCAAAAAACTTTAACTTTTGGTACTTCTTTGGTGTGTTATCTATGGTCGTACTGGTCAACCAATTGGTGACGGGTATCTGGCTAACGATGATGTACAACCCAAGTGCCGAAGGGGCATTTGCGTCTGTTGAATACATCATGCGTGATGTGAAAGGCGGCTGGCTTATTCGCTATATGCATTCCACTGGCGCCTCGGCGTTCTTCGTGGTGGTCTATCTGCATATGTTTAGAGCCTTGCTTTACGGTTCGTACCAAAAACCACGTGAGCTTATTTGGCTCATCGGTATGGGTATTTACCTAGCATTGATGGCAGAAGGTTTCTTCGGTTACTTGTTACCTTGGGGCAACATGTCATTCTGGGGTGCACAGGTTATCTTGAACTTACCTGCCGCGTTGCCAGTGATTGGTGACGGTCTTGCAGAATGGGTACGTGGTGATTATATTATCTCCGGTATTACCCTCAACCGCTTCTTTGCCTTACACGTTGTCGCTATTCCTTTAGTGCTCGTGGGCTTGGTCTTTATGCATTTAGTGGCACTGCATCATGTGGGTTCAAACAACCCTGATGGCATCGACATTAAAAAGCTAAAAGATAAGAACGGCGTGCCATTAGACGGTATTGAGTTCCATCCGTACTACACCGTTCATGATATGGTCGGTATTGTGGTGTTCTTTATCCTGTTCTTTGCAGTGGTATTCTTCTTCCCAGAGGGCGGCGGATTCTTCCTTGAGCCACCAAACTTTGAGACAGCGAACTCGCTGAAGACGCCTGCTCATATTGCACCAGTATGGTATTACACACCATTCTATGCCATTTTACGTGCAGTCCCTGACAAGCTGGGTGGTGTGATTGCGATGGGTGGTGCGATTGCCGTATTGTTCTTGATACCATGGCTCGATAGATCGCCGGTACGCTCTATACGTTATAAAGGCATTTTATCTAAAATTGCTTTAACCGTGTTTGCGATTAGTTTCTTAGTTTTAGGTTACTTAGGCGCGACGCCAACAACACCAACAGCAACATTGATGGCTCGTATCTTCACTGTCTTGTATTTCTTGTTTTTCTTACTGATGCCAATTTATACCTCTATCGAGAAGTGTAAACAGCCACCAGAACGCGTTACCGGAGGTCACTAATGAGCACGCTAATTAAATCCCTAGCTGGTTTAGGCTTAGGCGCGGCACTGACTTTGACTGCTGGTACTGCACTGGCAGCGGGCAGTGGGTGTGGTACATTCACCAATGCTGAGGGTGTCGAAGAGCACTTGCTCTGTAGTGAAGCCCCTATTGACTTTACCAATAAAGGCTCGCTACAAAACGGTGCCAAGACTTTTATGAATTACTGTGCAGGTTGTCACTCAGCACAGTATGTTCGTCACTCTCGCATCGCTAAAGATTTAGAGATTCCACCTGAGCTGGTCGAAAAATACTTGATGGTGACGACCGATCAGATCGGTGATCATATCAATGCTGAGATTGACCCTGAGGTTCAGGCCTCATGGTTTGGTGCTGCGCCACCAGATTTGTCACTTGAGACAAGACTGCGTGGCGATGACTGGGTATATACTTACCTACTATCATTTTATGAAGATCCAAGTCGTCCTTGGGGTGCCAATAACCTAGTGCTTGCAAACGCTGCAATGCCTCATGTCTTGCACAACATGCAAGAAAAATTGAGTCAAGAAGAGTTCGAGTCTGAGGTCGGTGATTTGGTTAACTTTATGGCGTGGATGGGTGAGCCTGCTCGTCACGACCGTCAAGTAATTGGTTTCTTCGTCATTATCTTCTTGTTGGTTTTACTCATCCCAGTCTACTTGCTCAACAAAGAGTTCTGGAAAGATGTAAAATAAATAGAAGTAGATAGTATAAAAACCAAGCATTATATAAGGCACTACTTCGGTAGTGCCTTTTTTATTTTTTGATGGTTTAATATCTAATAAAAACTCAAGACATCAGACAAATAAAGCGCTCACCAGCAACATTTACGCGAGTTACCTTGATAAACACAGCGACTTTGTTTACGATGACAACCTTCACTATTAAGATTAGGCTTTCATGATTGATGCGAATGACATTCCCAGTAGTCAGCTGATTTTATACGCTGATGACGGCTACGACAGTCATGTAGTACGCCTATTACTTGAAGAAAAGAAGCTCGCTTATTATTTATCACGTTTGCATTCTGAGCGTCCTGAAGATTTGACTGAGCTCAACCCCTATCACACCTTGCCTGTTCTGCAACAGCGCGAGATTGCACTCTATGAAATTAACGTCATCTTTGAATATCTTGAGGAACGTTATCATGCCAATAAACTGCTGCCTGACACTCCACAAGAGCGGGCTCAGTTTCGTCAATTGGCATGGCGTATACAACGTGATTGGTTGGTGCTCGGTAAGCGACTGCTTATGCATCCAGATAGCTTTAACAAAGCACAAGCTGCCTTGGCAAAAAAGCAACTCGCTGATTCATTGATTACCTTGTCACCGCTGTTTGCTCACAAGTCTTACTTTATGGCGGATGAGTTTGGTTGGTGTGATGTACTACTCGCGCCTTTATTATGGCGACTTGAGGAGATGGGCATCGAACTACCTCGGGCTATTAGTCGTCCGTTGTTTGACTATCAAACGAGAGTCTTTGAGCGCAGTAGCTTTCAAAAAAGCGTGCGTTAATTAGTGCGTATCTTTAATTCACTCGATAGCCATCTAAATGGGCTAAAAATGGATAAATCTTGCCAAACATCGTCAAATAGCTGGTTAATATCCCGATATTATCTGCGCTATTTTTCTTGTTTAACGGCAATTTATCTCATTTTTATCACCATTTTTGAAATGAAGATACGCCCTAGACAAATATAAAAAGCTGTCCTAGAATAAATACCAATAAAACAGACGTTAAGTAGCCTTTATCCTCTGATAAATTGCTGAAATAACTGTCTTTTAATTATAAAACATCATTAGTATAGGAAATCATCAGATGAGCGAAACCACCTCTATTACTCCGACCCGCCCCTACATGGTACGTGCGCTATACCAGTGGATAGAAGACAATGACCTGACTCCCTATCTGATGGTCGATGCAACGGCTGAAAACGTGCAAATTCCAACCGAACACGTGCAAGATGGTCGCATTGTCTTGAATATCGCCAGCCGTGCCACTGGTAATATGAGTATGGAAAATGACTATATACATTTCAGTGCGCGTTTTGGCGGCGTGTCACAAGATATTTGGGTACCACTGACGGCGGTGCTAGGTATTTATGCGAAAGAGAACTCGCAAGGGATGTTTTTTGATCCCAATGAATATGACAATTATCAGCCTGAAGGCGATTCACCAGTTGCTGCTAAGAAAAGCCCAACAGCAGCACCCAAGCCGAAACGTGATAATAAAGCAGGCTTAAAAGTCTTAAAATAGTCGGTTTTTCTACATAAAAAAGCTGGTCGTATTGAATACGGCCAGCTTTTTTGTTGTCAGTCTAAAAGTGTAACGGCTTTTAAAACGCTTAGATTTTTGGCGCTTGGGTTTTTAACACTTAGGTTCTTGGTAAAGTCACACCGCGCTGGCCTTGGTATTTACCACCGCGATCTTTGTAACTGGTCTCACATACGTCATCAGCATCACTTTGGAAAAATAGCATCTGCGCCACGCCTTCACCCGCATAAATACGCGCTGGCAAATTGGTGGTATTACTAAATTCTAAAGTCACATGCCCTTCCCACTCAGGCTCAAGCGGTGTGACGTTGACGATAATTCCGCAACGGGCATACGTTGATTTACCCAAGCAAATCGTTAATACGTCACGTGGAATACGGAAATATTCCATGGTGCGTGCCAATGCAAAAGAGTTGGGCGGAATAATACATTCGTCACCGACGATATCAATAAAACTTTTTTCATCAAAGTTTTTAGGATCAACGACGACTGAATGCACGTTGGTAAAGACTTTAAACTCAGGCGCACAGCGCACATCATAACCATAGCTTGACGTACCGTAGCTGACCAAACGCTCGCCTGCATCATTAAATCGTACTTGACCCGCTTCAAACGGCTCAATCATGCCATGTTCTTCGGCCATTTTACGAATCCAGCGGTCAGATTTGATAGACATTGTTGTTCCTTAGCAAATATTTAATAGCGACGATTATACGGAATTGAACGCTCGATTTATAGAGCAATGGCGACTTTAAAATTAATACGTCCAATAGCCTAATTATCATCAACCTATATTTTACAATCTACCATTTGGCAAAGTGATCTTCTGCTAAGCCCATCACCTTATCAAACTTAATCACCTTATCTTTGATGCGAATCTCCCCACTATAAAAGCCAAGCCACTGCTCGAATATACTGGCAAGCACACCAAAGTTATCCGTCTTCTTATAAACGGTCATCGGTGTAAAGGTTAAGTCAATATCCACGTTGCTCCAGCCTAGATTCTGATGATAGACACGCCAAGTATTTTGCACGGATGTATCCAAATCTTTACGTATGAATAGCACTGGTGGTAGATAATAAATCTGCCCATCCACCCAGCACGCATTTTCGCTAACCCCTGTTTCATTGACGCCCATCGACAAGTTCAATGTAAAATGACGACCATCGGGCAAATAGTGATTAATACAAGTCCAAAACCAATTGGTCTTGTGACGCATATAGCCGAGCGTCCAATCTAGATTGGCAATAGTCGTTTCGGAAAAGTGGATTTTTTTGGCTTGAGCATCAGCGTTAAATTTTGAATTGGCTTTAATAAGCAAATGACCAGATATGGCTGTTAATGGCTCTTTTTGCGTAAACGTCCAGCCGCGCCTGCCAGTTGGTGTGCATATAGCCAGTGGCTGCGCTTGCCGCGCCAGTGTCGCATTGAGTGCAAGATATTGACTGTCCAGCGCTACGTTAATTTGTGAAGGCATAAAATCTAATGTCACGGTTAAATTCGCATGGACAAACACCATTTGCCCTTGATGACAATCACCCTCCAATAACGTATGACGAGTCAACGGCTGCAATGCTTCACAAACCTCCAACTCATCCGTCTCATCGTTGTAAAGATAAACAAAAGCACTGGTTGCCAGCTTAATCGTCGCCAATGCTAGACAGATTTGATAAGGTGGCTGAATAATTTGGATAAAGCAGAATTGATTGGCCTTTAATTCTTTACGCCAATTTGGTAAGGTTTTTTGTGAGATAAGATGGCTGTGATAGTCCAAATAATTGATATTTTTGACGTGAGCAAAGATGCCAAAAGTAGGCTGACCATTTTGAATAAGCTCATTGAGAACAACTGGTTTAATGCGGGTGGATAAGTGTTGTTGGTTTTGGTCGTTGCGACTTTGATTCATGATTAAGGCATCCTAGCCATAGTTCATTGAGAAACTACCTGTCCTTGGTAGCTAACTGCGGTACTTATAACGCTTCTTTTTGCCTGTCTTGACGCTGCCCAAATTGCCTCTCTCACCGCTTTAATCTCTATCGACGTTAATCCATCTACCAGCTCTTCAGTCACATTGGCTACGGCAAAACCATTTATGCCAAATGGATGTTTGGGAAATTTAAGCAGTAGATCAGTCAGCGCCTGTAATGCTTTAAAAAAATCGGCAATCACCATTCGGCGATTACTAAAATCAGCATGGACTTCATAGCGTTTGCTACTCCCATCTTTATAGTAGCAAACGGCAATCAATTGATTGTTTGAGAGTTCAATCACATATATCGGTGGGCGGAATAATTTCAGTAACCTATACTGTTTGGGAATATTGTCTAAATGACGTTGATAAATCGATAAGCTCACAATATTCCCTTTTTAAAAATCCAAGCCCTTCAAGCTTTACTTACTTAGGCTATTTAACTATTACTAGAAGCCATTAAAAACCATTAAAAAATACGCTTATCATCGATAGGCTTGGCAAATTTATTAATATTGGCTTCGATATTTTTAGCAATGCTCATATAGTAAGGTGCAAATTCATCATCGGCTAAGACACTTGGCTCACCTTTATCCACTTGTGCACGAATACCGCTCGCCAATGGCAACTGACCTAATAGCGGCACTTGATATTGCTCAGCGATTTTTTCGCCGCCACCTGTACCAAAGATAGCTTCGGTATGATTACAGTTGCTACATGTATGCAGCGCCATGTTTTCGACAACGCCAAGCACTGGTATATTAGTTTTGTTAAACATCTCAACGCCTTTCTGCGCATCAAGTAAGGCAATATGCTGTGGCGTCGTGACAATCACGGCGCCCGTTACGGGGATGCGCTGAGCTAGCGTGAGCTGAATATCGCCCGTACCCGGTGGCATATCAATCACTAAGTAATCTAACTGCGGCCAGTTGGTTTGGTTATACAGCTGCATCAAGGCACCAGTAGCCTTTGGTCCGCGCCACGCGACAGGCGTATTGTCACCGTCGAGCAAGCTACCAATCGATAGCATTGCCATGCCATGCGCATTGATAGGAACAAACTGCTCATTCTCTAGCTCAGGTCTGACATTATCGACGCCCAGCATGGTTGGCATACTAGGGCCGTAGATATCGGCATCGAGTACGCCAACACGGTTGCCGAGCTTTTGTAATGCCAAGGCGATATTGACAGTAGTGGTTGATTTACCAACACCGCCTTTACCCGACGCTACCACGATAATATGACGAATACGCGGATGCGCTGTCAATGATGCTTGTGTCGGTGCGGCTTTGGTAATCGGCGGTTCGGCATCTGTTGTCTTACTACCAATCGTTTCTGACGACTTGCTTTGGCTGTCCATTGCATTGGTGGTCTTGGGCATTGCCTTCGGTAAGCTTGATCCTGTCCCTTTCGCTGGCGCTGGTAGACGGACATTCATGTGAATCGCTTTGATACCGTGCGGATGTAGCAGCTGACCGAGCTCTTGTTGGATGATTTCAGGGTTACTATTTACGGGTAGACGCAAATCTAAGGTAAGCTGATCACCATCGCGCTCAAGTCCTGTGACCATGGTGGCAATGCTAATGGTACCTACTTCGTAACCAAGCAGTACCTTGTCCACAGCACTATCGCGCTCTGCCCGCTGTTCTGGTGTTTCTGGTTTTTTGGTGGAGGTTTTCTTCATAAAGTTAAACATAGTGACCGTTACTGCCTATACAAGTGGTTAGGTATGGTAAAAACTCAGTGAATACTGTCGTAAATAGCGTAAACAATATAGCTCATGAGCGTGTTAGCCAAACCTTTTATGATGACAGTGTAGCTGAATTGGACGCATAAAAAAACCACAACGCCAGTAGGACTGACGTTGTGGTTTACATAGTTATCTCTATATATTAATTCATAAACCAACCATGACTGGCAACGATAGACTGACCCGTAAATACATTGCTTGGGAATGCTGCTAAAAATAGTGCCAACTGAGCAATGTCTTCGACCGTCGTGAATTCTTTGTCGACAGTATTGACCAACATAATATCATTCACTACGGATTCTTCACTGATGCCTTTTTCAGCCGCTTGTTGCGGGATTTGTTTTTCGACCAAGGGCGTTTTGACAAATCCAGGACAAATCACATGCGCGCGCACATTGTGCTCGGCACCTTCTTTTGCCAATACTCGGCACAGTCCAAGTAGTCCATGCTTAGCAGTCACATAAGGCGCTTTAAACATTGATGCTTCATGCGAATGCACAGAACCCATATAGATGACCGTACCGCCTTTATCGTCTTTATACATATGCTGTACAGCGGCTTTGGTGGTCAAAAATGCCCCGTCTAGATGAATAGCGAGCATTTTTTTCCAGTCGTCAAATGTCATTTTATTGATTGGGTCGATGATTTGAATACCAGCATTGGAGACGAGAATATCAATCCCACCAAAGGTATCGACTAGCTGCTGCACACCCTCGTTTACCGCATCCTCTGAAGTAACATCCATGGCAATTGCCAATGCGCGCCCACCAGCCGCTTCGATAGCATCAACTGTTTTCTGCGCTGCTTCAAGATTAATATCCGCAATACCAACCGCAGCGCCTGCTTTTGCATAAGTTTCAGCGATGTCACGACCGATACCACTTGCAGAGCCAGTGACCAACGCTACCTTCCCTGTCAAATCATGCTGTAATTGAGTCGCCATCTTTTATATCCTTTCATTACATAGCTTTTCTGAATACTATTATTGGGCAATGCTCACTTATTGGGCAATGCTCACTTATTGGGCAATACTCACTGGCGTTTTTTCTTGGAGTTCTTCGAAGCTGACCCCGTCTGCCAGCTCAACTAACTTCAAGCCACTGTCAGTCACATCGAGTACCGCAAGCTCAGTAATGATACGATCAACGACCCCTTTACCCGTTAATGGTAGCTCACAATTGGCAAGGATTTTTGGTTCTCCGTGTTTGTTGACTTGCTCCATCAACACAATGACTCGCTGCACCCCAGCGACTAAATCCATCGCACCGCCCATGCCTTTGACCATTTTTTTGGGAATCATCCAGTTGGCCAAATCCCCTTTTTCTGAGACTTCCATCGCGCCCAATATTGCCAAGTTGACATGACCGCCACGAATCATCGCAAACGACTCTGAACTACCAAAATAACTGGCGCCTGGTTCTGCGGTCACTGTTTGCTTGCCAGCGTTAATCAAATCAGCATCGACATTGTCTGCCGTTGGAAACTCGCCAATACCTAGCAGGCCGTTTTCTGACTGTAGCCAGACATCCACATCTTCAGGAATATAGTTGGCAACTAGGGTTGGTAGACCAATACCTAAATTTACGTAATAGCCATCTTCTAATTCTTTTGCGGCACGCTGTGCCATCTGCTCTCTTGTCCATGCCATGGTAACTTCCTTATTTTTATAACCACCCCAAAAAATATGATTAGCGGTGTCAAACTCGCTTAGTCTACTAAATGTAGCACTTTCACTTGTTTTCCTTGCTACTCCAATTTTCGGAAATGGTATTACAATATTTTATTATTAATGTCATCTTTTAGAAATATTTTGATAACGCTATCAATTAAGCGCCTTCGGCTGCCTTGATTGTCGTCTTTTCGATACGCTTTTCAGGGCTGTTATTTAATACAATACGCTGCACAAAGATACCAGGCAGATGCACTTCATCAGGATCGAACGTGCCAGTCTCTACAATCTCTTCTACTTCGACAATGGTAATTTTGCCTGCCATAGCGCAGTCTGGATTGAAGTTACGGGCAGTTTTGTTAAACATTAAGTTGCCCGATTTATCCGCTTTTTGCGCTTTGATTAATGACACATCAGCACGCAATGTATGCTCAAGCACATAAGTGCGGCCATCAAAATCACGTGTTTCTTTACCTTCAGCTACCAGTGTGCCGACACCAGTTGCTGTGTAAAATGCAGGAATACCTGCGCCGCCCGAACGTAGTTTTTCAGCCAACGTTCCTTGCGGGGTCAGCTCAACTTCTAACTCACCTGCCAAATATTGACGCTCAAACTCTTTGTTTTCACCCACATAAGAGGAGATCATTTTTTTGATTTGGCGAGTTTGTAGTAACAAACCAAGACCAAAATTATCGACACCTGCGTTATTGCTGATACAAGTTAGATCCTTCACTCCACTATCACGCAGGGCTTCGATTAGCGCTTCAGGAATGCCACACAGACCAAAGCCGCCGATAGCAAGGGTTTGCCCATCACTAACGATGCCTTTTAGCGCTTCTTCGGCACTGTTATATACTTTTGATTGACTCATACTAAACTCCTTTTTTATTTAATATTTTATATGCAGCGTTACTTATGCAGCGTTACTAGGGCGTGTCCTCACTTTAAAAATGGTGATAAAAATGAGAACACCCCTTAACATTCAAAATTATAAGAACTATTATTTAAAGTAATACATTCTATATCGGTATATCATATATAAAACACTTATGCTAACTTAGCACATTATTCTCATAGCGACTAGAGGATATCCATAAGTCAGAAACCGTAAGGAAGAGCGCAGTCGCTGAGTGTATCGCCTATCAACACTTCATCAGTACAAATATGCATGACATAACAACCATTTACCATGCTGTACTGCTGAATTTTACCATTGACTCCTATTGATATGCTCTAAATACTCGCTACTTTAATTTTGCCAAGGAGGGCCGTCATGTTTAGTACACTTGCTATTGTCATTACTCTATTATTACTCATGTTTTTTGCTTATCGCGGTTATTCTGTGCTGATCTTAGCACCGATTATGGCGACATTAGCCGTCTTACTGTCAGGAGATTTTTTAAGTACGATCCCTGCCTATACTGATGTATTTATGGGTGCATTGAGTGGATTCTTACTCAAGTTCTTCCCTATATTCTTGCTAGGTGCACTGTTCGGGCGTTTGATGGCAGACTCTGGCGCGGCAACCGCCATTGCCAATACGGTCGTCGAAAAGCTCGGTGCCAGCAAAGCTATTCTTGCTGTGATTTTGGTCTGTGCCATTTTGACCTACGGCGGTGTGTCATTATTTGTCGTGGCATTTGCCATTTATCCAATCGCCAAAGACTTGTTTAAAGCCGCTGATATTCCGAAACGCTTAATTCCAGCAGCGATTGCTTTAGGGTCATTTACCTTTACCATGACTGCATTACCGGGCACGCCAGCCATTCAGAACGCTATTCCAATCCCTTATTACAATACCAACGTATTTGCTGCGCCTATTTTGGGTATTATCGGCGGTACGATCATGTTTATTTGCGGTTGGTTGTGGTTACAATCACGTGCCAAAAAAGCCAATGCAGCGGGCGAAGGCTATGGTCAGCATGATGATGAAGATGTGGGCGGCGTTGGTGCGACTGCAAAAGAAGCTGAGGTATTAAGTACTCACCAAACCTCATTTACGGTTGCTATGATTCCGCTGGTATTGGTCATTGGTTTGAACGCCTTATTGACTTACGCAATTTTTCCTTCGATAGACTTCAGTAGTCTACAAGCCCAGTTTCCAGACCTAAATATCGCAGGTTCACTTGGACTGTGGTCGATTATCATCTCATTAGTCTTGGCTTGTGTGGTGCTAATTTTGCTACGTATTGGTCATTGGAACAATCTACAGAAAACCATTAACCGTGGTACTTATGATTCTATGTTGCCGATTTTTAATACCGCATCAGAAGTGGGTTACGGTGCAGTTATCGCCTCATTAGCAGGCTTTCTTATCATTCGTGACAGCATTCTAAACTTAACTCCTGATAACCCGCTCATCTCAGAAGCGGTCGCTATGACCACACTTGCTGGCATTACCGGTTCATCGTCTGGCGGTTTGAGTATTGCGCTATCGACATTGGGTGAAGATTATCTAAGAATGGCGGTCAATGCTGGTATCGACCCTGAACTAATGCACCGTGTGGCCGTTATGGCAGCGGGTGGTTTAGATACGCTGCCACACAGCGGCGCGGTCATTACTTTACTCGCCATTTGTGGTTTGACCCATAAGCAGTCTTACTTAAACTTAGCCATGGTTACGATGGTCATTCCATTAGTGGCTGTGGTCGCTGTTATTACCTTAGGTACCATGTTTGGCTCATTTTAAATTGAGTTAGCCTATAAGTCGTTTCTCAGTATCGACTATTAATACCTACATAAGTAACACCTCAATAAAAAATCCACTTGGCAAAATGCTTGGTGGGTTTTTTATGGCTGCTCTATAACCATTCTACAACTATCAAATACGGCGCAAGCCTATTGTTTATGGCTGACAGATACCTGACAAACGATAAGTAATTACTAAGGAATATCACAAATTTATCTGAATTACGGTATCATAGGCACACTTTTTTAATTTTTATTATTTTTAGTATTAATAACATCTCATCGACGAGCGACTAACTGCTTAAGATGTTCGATAACTAACCCGTTTTTATAAAAATATAGGTGATTTTGTGCGTGAGATTCTAGTAACCAGTGCGCTGCCCTACGCCAATGGCTATATCCATTTGGGGCATCTTGTAGAATATATTCAGACTGACATTTGGGTACGTGCGATGAAAGCGCAAGGCCATCAGGTCACCTATGTCTGCGCGGATGATGCACACGGTACGGCGATCATGCTCAAAGCTCAAGATAATGGCATCACACCAGAAGAGCAGATTGCGACAGTTAAAGCTTCACATGAGGCCGATTTTAGTAAATTTTTGATTGATTTTGATAATTATCATTCAACCCATTCAGAAGAAAACAAGCATTTCTCTGAGCTGATTTATCGTCGTCTTAATAGCGCTGGGCATATCAGTACTAAAGATGTCGAGCAACTTTTTGATCCCGAAAAGCAATTGTTTTTGGCCGATCGCTTTGTCAAAGGCACTTGCCCTGAATGCGGATCAGCTGACCAATACGGTGACAACTGTGAAGTATGTGGCACCACATATAATGCCACCGAACTTAAAGACCCACAGTCTACGCTATCGGGCGCGACACCTGTGCTCAAAACCTCTAAGCATTATTTCTTTAATTTGCCAGAGTTTGAGCAGTTCTTAAAAGATTGGACACGCAGCGATAACCGTTTGCAAACCTCTGTCGCCAACAAGTTACAAGAATGGTTTGAAGCAGGTTTAGCCACTTGGGATATCTCACGTGATGCGCCCTATTTTGGTTTCCAAATTCCAGATACGCCAAGCGATGAGCCAGACAAATATTTTTATGTATGGCTAGATGCGCCAGTTGGCTACATGGCAAGCTTTAAAAACCTGTGTGACAAACGTGCAGGTACTGATAACGCGCTTGATTTTGACCGTTATTGGATGCAGGAAAACGAGCACAAAACTGAGGTTTATCACTTCATTGGTAAAGACATCGTTTACTTCCATGCCCTATTTTGGCCAGCGATGCTAGCTGGTAGCGAATTACGTACGCCGACTGGCGTCTTTGCCCACGGCTTCTTGATGGTCAATGGCGAAAAAATGAGTAAGTCACGCGGCACTTTTATTAAGGCCGAAACTTATGCTGAGCATCTGCATCCTGAATACCTGCGTTATTATTTCGCCAGCAAACTGTCTGACAAAGTTGAAGACATTAACTTAGATTTAGAAGACTTTATGCAAAAGGTCAATTCTGACTTGGTTGGTAAAGTCGTCAATATCGCCAGTCGTAGCGCTGGATTTTTGGTGAAAAAATACGACGGTATGCTGTCAGAAGTTTGCGTAGAATCGGCATTATTAGAAGACATCACCAAAACGGGTGATGAGATTGCTGCTGCCTACGAGAACCGTGAGTTCTCGCGTGCCATGCGCTTGATCATGCAGTGTGCAGACAAGGCTAATGAATACATTGATGACAAAAAGCCATGGTCACTGGCCAAAGTTGAAGGCAAAGAGCAAGAAGTTCAAGATGTCTGCTCGGTCGCGATTAATATCTTCCGTCAATTGATGGTTTATCTTGCGCCTGTCCTACCTGAACTGACTGCCAATGCAAAAGAGTTTTTGAACATTGATAGCTTAGACTTCGCAAGCCGTAACCAATGGTTGCTGGGTCACAAAATCAATAAATTCAAACCACTCATGCAGCGTATCGAAGAAAAAGATGTTGCTGCGATGGTAGAAGATTCTAAAGCATCATTAGCTCAAGCAGACGCTCCTGCCGCAACTGAAAGTAGCAAGCCTGCCGCAAAGGATAAAACACCTGCAACAGATGCGGATGCTGAACAAACTGACTATATTGGTATCGACGATTTCTCTAAAGTTGAGATGAAAGTCGCACACGTTTTAGAGTGTAACCATGTAGAAGGTGCTGATAAGCTATTACAGTTCACGCTAGATGTTGGTGAAGACAAACCACGTAACGTGTTTAGTGGCATCCGTAAGTTTTATGAGCCTGAGCAATTGGTTGATAAAAAGGTTATTTGCGTCACCAACCTTGCCCCGCGCAAGATGAAATTCGGAATCTCAGAAGGCATGGTATTATCGACTGGTGATCCAAAGACAGGATTGACGGTCGTTACCTTGCCTGATGCTTGTATCGTCGGTGATGTGCTGGCTTAACGGTTCGCTCTTCCAAATAATACTATAGAGAATGCTACTTTTCTAATTAAATTAAAAAGTAAACATTCTCTATTAATTAAGAGAAGCTCCATACAATGTCTCAAATTGACATTGACGTTAAAGGATCAAATCTTGCCAAAATTCTACACTGTTGACCGTGCAGGCTCTATGAATGTGAATAGTATATTTGAGCTGAGCACTAACTATCCTGAAAAACAAATGTGGACTGTAGATGGTCTTTACGACGAAAAAGATGTGATTGCTAGAATAGAGCAATTCTACCCTAAAGGCTTATCAACACATGGGATTCAGTATCTAATAACAGGAGGGATTGTAATATTTGAAGAAGGAACAAGAAGTCCTCTACATATTACATATACAGAACCCATGATTGAAGCTATATTTGAACTCGTCCGTAAGAATGAATTTCCTACCTTACCTTCTCGCATGCAATCGATGTTTGCTTGGCTTACTTTAGAGGATGCAAGAAGGTTTAACGAATCTGTAGGTAACGACAAATCGATTTTTGAAGTAAATAGCAACAATGCTTTCATAGCAGATCAAAATTTACTCTTTTTAGGTGCTTCGGTTATAGGTGCTTATGAACTGGCTCGTAAATATTGGTCAGGTGACAGAAGCAATAACTGCAAACTAGAAGCCGTTATACCTTTGCCTGCAGTTATCGGTAACAAAATATAGATATTATCATTATTTCAAAAAAAGATGCCCTAGTGGCATCTTTTTTATGGTTGATTTATAAAATGGTTAAAAATCGAATCTTATATTTATCTGGTTAAAACATCGATGATCTGCAACGTATCATTAATCACCGTCACAATATTGTTTTCTGGGGTGCGAAGACGGACGTAACGGTCATCATAACGGTCTAAAACGACAGAACGATCATAATCTCTTCTATCAATCTTGCCGACTACTCTGTAACCATATTTATCGAGATCACGCTTAAATGAGGCATTCGAGCTAGCATTGCGATAAGCGTTGATATTTGGTTGGGCGTTGCCACTATGCTTGTAATCTTTACTAATATGAGCAGAGTTACCCTTGGCGTTTCCGTGCCCATTACCATTACCATTTCCATGATTGTCTTTTGCCATAGCAGGCAAGCAAATCAATGAAGTAGCCGTGATACCGGCAATGGTTAATAATTTAAAATTAGCAGTGTTCATATTGTTATCCTTAAAATATTCATTCGAAAAAACTTAAGGAGATATTAGAGTGTGCTGTACATTCACCACGCCAGCGTAATAATGGAATGGTAAAAATTTTAGACTCACAATAATTCTCGTATCAAAATTAGCTTACTTTAATTATAAAGCGAGTTCGTAATAGGTGCGTTGCTAGCTTGTAGGCTTTTTAATTGTAATTATATTGAATAAAAAAATATCATTAGTAGCGTCTTTTTTTATAGCAGTCTCTAAAATATCAAAAAAAGTTATGATTTTCGTTCTATCTATCACCATAACAAACACAAATTAATTTTTTATTGCGATAAGTTACATTGCTGTCATAATATAGCCATCATGATCAAGGAATCGATCACCTCAATGTTAGCCTACTATCGCAGAATTGACATCACAGAACTGCTATTACAGAACTGATACTGCTGTCATTCGGCTGACCTGCATTCTCTAACCTATGAGCCAGACTAATAATGACCATTGCTTCTACTCTACGCCTAAGCCTATGCAGCATTGCCATCAGTACGCTCGGCCTAATCGGCTGCTCAAACACTGACGATACGGCAACTACTGATAACACGACAACGACAGATAAACCAGCCAAAACGCTGGCCATCACGCAGATTGTTGAGCATCCATCGCTAGATGATATGCGCCGCGGCATCATTGATGAATTGGCAGATAATGGTTATATCGAAGGCCAGAATCTGACTATTAACTTCCAAAGCGCACAAGGAAACACGGCTACTGCTGGACAAATCGCCAAACAGTTCGCAGGAGACAATCCAGATGCTATCGTGGCTATCTCTACCCCGTCAGCCCAATCGGTCGTAGCATCCACCACAAGCGTGCCAATTGTATATACGGCGGTTTCAGACCCACTTGCAGCCAAGCTCATCAATGCAGATGGCACTCCGTTTCAAGATAACTTGACCGGACTGTCAAGCCAGTTGCCATTAGAGCCACAAATTGACTTATTGCAAAAAATCAAACCCAACGCCAAAACCATCGGTTATGTGTATAGCCCTGGTGAAGCCAACTCGGTAGCACTGCGTGATAGGCTCAAAGAAATCTTGCCAACGCGTGGATTGTCTATACTCGACATACCTGCCAACCGTCCAACTGATATTGGTATGGCAACGCGTAGCTTACAAGGACGCGCGGATATCATCTATACCTCAATGGACAATAACGTAGCGTCTGCTTTTGAAGCCATGACACAAGCGGCAAATGAGTTAAAAATGCCGATTGTGGCCTCTGATGAGTTTAGCGTTCAGCGCGGGGCGACTGCCGCTTTAGGCGTTAATGACTATGACTTTGGACGCAGGACTGGCAAAATGGTTTATAGAATATTAAATGGCGAGGCTGTCAGCACCATTAAGCCTGAGATCATGAATGACTTAACTTTATATGTCAGCCCTAAACATGCCAAAGCACAAGGCGTTAGCCTATCAGCAGAGATGATGAAAAACGCTGTTGATGTGGATACCAAAGCAAAAACCGATAACAAGTAGCCAGTAATAAGAGCATCAACCAGCAGTAAACGCTCAATAAGTACGTTAATTATTTATGTATGGACACATTATTATTTTTAGGAGTAACACCCATGTTGTATCAGAATCGTTTTGCCAAAGCCTTACTATGGGGCGGTGTTTGTACCGCTATTTTGACCGGTTGTAGCCAGTCAGCAGAAGACACCACAGCTAATGATGGCGCCGCCACTGGCGATGCTGCTACCGCTATGAAAACGGTTGCCATTACGGCCATTGTTGAGCATCCAGCCCTTGATGACGTGCGTAAAGGCGTGATTGAAGAGCTTGCTGAAGCAGGCTTTACAGAAGGTGAAAACTTAACTGTTAATTTCCAGAGCGCACAGGGTAACACGGCAACCGCTGGGCAGATTGCCAAGCAATTTGTTGCAGACAACTCAGACGTTATCGTTGCCATTGGTACGCCATCAGCGCAGTCGGTTGCGGCAGCTACCAGCACTATTCCTTTGGTATTCTCTGCGGTGACTGACCCAGTAGAAGCCAAACTGGTATCAAAGCTTGATGGTTCTGGCACCAACGTGACTGGCGGTTCTGATGCGCTCCCTTATGAGCCACAAATTGAATTGATGCGCCAAATTATTCCAAGCTTGAAAAATGTGGGTTACGTTTATAGCCCAGGTGAAGTGAACTCTACTATCATCCTAAAAAATCTAAAAGAAAAACTGACCCCAATGGGCATCACCGTACACGAAGCGCCTGCTCAGCGCAGTACGGATATTGCCATGGCAGCCCGTAGCTTGGCTGGCAAGGTTGATATGATTTACACGTCAACCGATAATAATGTGGTCTCTGCTTACGAGTCGCTGTTCCAAGTCGCCAAAGAAAGCAAAATACCACTGGTTGCCTCAGACACCAGCTCTGTTGCACGTGGTGCTATTGCTGCATTGGGCGTTGACTATTATGCACTTGGCCGCGAAACTGGTAAAATTGTGGTGCGTATTTTGAATGGCGAAAAAGCAGGTGATATCCCTGTTTATACCCCTCAAGCACTTGATTTATATGTCAGTCCAAAAAATGCTAAAGCGGAAGGCATCACATTGCCACAAGCCGTTATTGATAAAGCAAAAGAAGTGGTAGAATAGCGTCCTCTGAATATAAGCATCGAGTCAAACGATGATATTAATGATAGATTGTCGTTTGTGTTTACTGCTATTATTTCAGTGTAAAAATAACCCAGCTACTGGTATATGAGCTGGGTTATTTTTAATGTGATATAAGCATTAAAACCGAATGTCTAACCAAGGTATTTTATGCTCATCCCTTATAGGAAGATGTTTTGGTTTACCCTAACCGCAGATTGCTTAATCTGTTAAATTCACCGCTTAGCCGTTTAGATTACTCTAGATTATAGAAAGCACTATTCATTGCTGCTTGCCTGTTTATCTATGATAATAATCGCTAAACGCTTGATTATGACTTACTGATACCTTATGTCTTTAATTGCTTTTTTTGGTGCACTTGAAAGTGGTCTGATTTACGGCCTCGTCGCACTTGGCGTACTTATCTCATTTCGTACTCTCGACTTTCCCGACTTAACGGCAGACGGTAGTTTTCCATTAGGGGGCGCAGTCGCTGGTATCTCTATCGTTGCTGGTGTCAACCCTTGGCTGGCATGTGCCTTTGGTATGCTGGCCGGCTCGGTCGCTGGTATTGTTACCGCATGGTTGCATGTAAAGCTTGGTATATTGCAGTTATTGGCCAGTATTTTGGTCATGGTGGCACTATATTCAGTCAACCTACGTATTATGGGCGCGCCAAACTTACCGCTACTGGGTGAAACTACCGTATTCAGTACGCTAGTCACCGATGGTAATGGCTACTGGATGCGCTGCTTAATTATTGGCGTGGTCGTTATCGCTGCAAAGTTGTTGCTGGATTGGTTTTATAATACCGAAACTGGACTGTCCATGCGTGCGACTGGCTCTAACTTGCGCATGGCACAAGCACAAGGTATCAATACTTCATGGATGACCATCATCGGTATGGCCGTGTCTAATGGTTTGATTGCCCTTGCAGGGGCGCTATTCGTCCAGACTCAGGGCGGCGCGGATATCTCTATTGGTATTGGTACGATTGTTATTGGTTTAGCAGCCGTCATCATCGGTGAAACGATTATTCCTGCCAAACGCATTTGGTTGATTACCGTTGCCGTGATTATTGGTGCCATCCTTTATAAACTATTTATTCAAGTGGCACTATCAAGCGACACATTGCGTAGTATTGGCTTTGGCCCGCAAGATTTGAACTTGATTACTGCCCTGCTGGTGGTGTTCGCATTGGTGTTACCAAAAGCCAAAACCAAGTTTTTAAGTCGTAAAGTACGGGCTTAATATCAAACTACTAAAGCGGTGATAGGCGATAACCATCCGCCAAGCTTGAAGCAAATATAAGGAATAACGATTATGATGCAAGCCACAGATTTGCGGTTGACCTTCAATCCCGGCACACCCATCGAAAACCCTGCCCTGCGTGGTATTAATTTGAACATCGCTGACGGTGAATTTGTCACCGTTATCGGTACCAATGGCGCGGGGAAATCGACTTTTTTAAATGCAGTAAGTGGTACGACACGTGTGGATAGCGGCTCAATTCTGCTCAATGGCATTGATGTCACCAAAAAAACAGCTCATCAACGTGCTCATTGGGTAGCTCGTGTATTTCAAGACCCGATGGCTGGTACGTGTGAAGCATTAACCATCGAAGAAAACATGGCGTTGGCCTATAAGCGCGGTGGTAAACGCGGTTTGAGTTTTGCATTAAACCCAAATAACCGTGAACTGTTTCGAGAAAAGCTGTCTGTACTCAAGCTTGGATTAGAGAATCGTCTAACAGATCGCATGGGGCTGTTATCTGGTGGCCAACGCCAAGCGGTAAGCTTACTCATGGCCTCACTACAGCCATCCAAGATACTTTTGCTTGATGAGCATACTGCCGCCCTTGACCCTAAGACAGCCGCCTTTGTGTTAGAGCTGACCGATAAAATCGTTACTGATAATAAACTGACCACCATGATGGTCACGCACTCAATGCAGCAAGCCTTGGCACATGGCACTAGAACTGTCATGCTACATCAAGGACAAGTGGTGCTAGATGTGGCAGGAGATAAGCGTCAAGGCATGACGGTGCATGATTTGCTCGATATGTTTGAGCAAACGCGCGGTGAGAAAGTGGAAGATGACAGCTTGATTTTGAGTTAAAAAAATTCAGTTAAATAAATCTAAGCTGAAAAATAGAAAACGCCTGTTCCATAGCAGGCGTTTTTTGTTATCTATAGTTAATGCTTGTACAAACTTTTCATTAGTCACTATATAGTTGTTATATATCAGTACCCACTTATCGTTATTTATCTATGAGGTCTGTCATGCGCAAAATTCCTGTTTATACTCACCCTGCTGCTGGTTGGCCTGCTCTAATTTCCTCCACTCGTAAACTGATGGACTATCAAACTTTTTTGCGTGGCAGTGTCAGCGTCTTCAAAAGTAACCAACCTCAAGGCGGCTTTGATTGTCCGGGTTGCGCATGGCCTGATCATAAATCGCATAAAATGCTTGATGTCTGTGAAAATGGTATCAAAGTGCTGGCAAGTGAAACGATGACCACAAAGGCAGACGCTAAATTCTTTTTAGACCATACTGTCACTGAGCTACAGAAATGGTCGGGCTACGAGCTTGAACATATTGGTCGCCTATCAGAACCAGTATATTATGATGCAACGCAAGACCGCTATATAGCGATTTCTTGGCAGGCCGCTTATGAGCATGTCGCTGAGCAGTTGGGACAGCTTGATTCGCCTGACGAAGCATTGTTCTATACTTCAGGCCGTGTCACTAATGAGCCTGCATTTTTATTTCAATTATTCGTCCGCTGTTTCGGTACCAATAACCTACCAGACTGCTCTAACATGTGTCACGAACCAACCTCGGTCATGCTTGGCAAGCAATTAGGCATCGGTAAAGCAACGGTCAAACTAGAGGATTTTGAGCTAGCCAAATTGATACTGATGTTTGGACAAAATCCAGCGACCAATCATCCTCGTATGCTGGAGATGCTTGCCCACTCTCACGAGCAAGGATGTCGAATCATCTCGATCAATCCTATGCGTGAACAAGGCTTAAGTAAATTTAGAAACCCGCAAAAACCGACACATATGGCAGCAGGACAGAGCGATGACATGGTCGATGAGGTCGTTCAAATTCAAATCGGTGGTGATGCTGCCCTACTGACGGGTCTGGCTAAATGGCTGATTGAGAATGATAAAATTAACACCGACTTTATTACCACCCATACCTCAGGTTTTGAGCCATTGAAACAATGGTTGACCGAGCAATCATGGGCAGATATTCAGCTTGGTTGCGGCATTTCTCAAGCAGAAATTATTAATCTTGCTAAGCTCGTAGCAGACAGTCCAGCGACTATTTGCACTTGGGGCATGGGCATTACCCAGCATGTGCAGGGCGATGACAACGTCGCTATGATTACCAATTTGCTATTGCTGATGGGTATGATAGGTATTGACGGTGCAGGTGCGTCACCTGTGCGGGGTCATTCCAACGTACAAGGCGATCGCACCATGGGTATCCATGAGCGTCCTAAGCAAAGCTTACTTGATAGCTTAGAACGTGTGTTCGAGCACCCAATGCCACAAGACAACGGTTTTGATGTCGTTGCAGGGGCAAAAGCGATGATACAAGGTGATATTAAGGCTTTCTTTAGTATGGGCGGCAACTACTCGGTTGCGGCGCCTGACTCAAATAATATCCAACAGGCATTAACCAAAAATAAGCTTAACGTCTTTGTTGGCACCAAACTAAATGAAACCATGCTGTATCCGGGTGAAAACAATCTCATTCTACCTTGTATTGGTCGTACCGAACACTTAGTCACTGCTAAAGGTGAGCAATTTGCCACTATTGAAGACTCTATGTGTCAGATCGTACCCACTCAGGGCACGCTCAAACCCGTTAGCGATACTCTGAAATCTGAAGCACAGATAGTCGCCAATATTGCGACCCAGATGTTCGGCTCTGACTCGTCCATTCCTTGGCAAGCGATGGGAGAAGACTTCGACTTGGTTCGTGATTATATCGCCCAAGCTATCGAGGGCTTTGAGAACTTTAACGTGCGTATCCGTAAGTCTGAGCGCGGCTTTCATTTATATCATGCGGCGCGTCATCGCGTGTGGAACACCGATAGCGGCAAAGCACAGTTTGAAGTACCAAAGTATCCGATTACTTATGTCGCAAGCCAAATGGCAGAAAAGACATCGGCGTTTAAAATTGATGCCCAAAACGTGCAAAATACTGATGACAGTCAACACTCGGGGCAAAAAGTCTGGCAACTGACCAGTGTACGGAGCCATGATCAATTCAATACCATGATATTTGGCTATCAAGACCGTTATCGTCAGACCAATCGCCGTGATGTTTTGTTTATGCATCCTGATGAAATGACACGATTGGGATGGCAAAAAGGCGACAATGTTATGGTGTCGCGTCAAGACAGCCATGGTGAGCAACGCACATTGGGGCCTTTGGTACTTACCGACATGGATATCGCTGCCAACGCTGTGGCTACCTACTATCCTGAATGTAATGACTTGTTTGATTTGGACACGCATGCGCCAGACTCTCACATTCCCGCCTACAAGTCTGTTACCGTCGTCTTAGAGCGCGTCAATGCAGGCGAGCTGGCGGTTTCTGCCTAATAAACGTGTGCAAGATGAAAGGTGAGTAATGTTAATAATGATAAAAGGCTGTCAGCATTCATAATGGCTAAATTAAACACTCAAGCTTCAGCCATCGACATGCCTGAAGCGACGGCAGAATCTACTGTGACACCACTATCGCGCGCGCATTTGGTGCAAAAGCATTATTATGCGCCTACGGAATCAAGTGATAGTCAGCAAGTGTATATTGAAAATCAATCGGCAAATTTGGTCGTAGAAGCAGCGATTTCTATCATCATTAACGGCATTCATTATGCAGTATTGATGGCAAGTCCTTATCAGTTAGAATATCTAGCGATAGGCTTTTTGTTCAGTGAAGGTCTAATTCAACACAGCCATGACTTATTAGATTGGGAAGTCACCCAGCTGACAGATGTTGCAAGCTATCAAAGATTTACTCAACACTCAGATGAAGACGGTACGGCTGGTTCCTTTGGGCAAACCTTAGCACAGTTGCGGGACTACGATATTTATGTGGTGGAGTTGACCTTAAATCAGCGCAGTCATCAGCGCATCCAAGCCCAACGGCGGCAGCTGGCAGGGCGTACAGGGTGCGGTATGTGCGGTATCACGGGCTTAACACAAGCGCTGCCCGACTTAAGTATCTATCGCCAAGACAAGAAAAGAGTAAAAGTAGATACCCCAAGCCTTGGTGACCTATTAGAAATACGGCAAAAAGTCGATACCATGCAACATACTCACCAACTGACAGGCGCTGTCCATGCAGCGGCAACTATGCAAGGACGACACTTGCACCTCTTTGAGGATGTCGGCCGTCACAATGCCCTCGACAAGTTCATTGGTTGGCAGCTGCAACACAAAGCAGATATCAATTGCGTGGTCATGACCTCGCGCCTATCGATTGAGCTGGTACAAAAGTCTATTCGAAGTCACATACCTTGGCTGATCGGCATGTCTGCACCTACCAGTACTGCCGTGCGTGTTGCTGAGCGCTATGGCTTAGGATTGGCTGGATTTTTACGTGATAGCAGAGTCACTTACTATTCAAATCATTCCAATGGATAAAGTTTGAGGTTAACGACGTAATAGGTTACCCTACCCTTACGAACATGTTACATACACTTAACAGATCTGTAGTTTTATTTATTAATGCTAAGTTCATTGTGCTGATTATGCACACAGTATTGGATTTGGTATTTAGATTACAGGTGATGCATCAATGCGATAATTGAGTAAAAACCTCTTAACTATTGCTTATTACAGCTGATAAGGCTGTCTAAATCGAGCTCAGGTCATGTAATCATGGCTTAGTGCTTATTCGTAATTCCGCTATAGACGCTCATCACATGAGTTTTTTTAGCACTCAGCTACCTTTGTGTATGCCTATTCATAGCGTCATGGTTTATCCATTAACTGACGCCTATCGAGAGTAGCCCCTATCATTTTGATTTAACACGATGTGTGACATCAAAACTAGGGCACGACGCTTAGCACTTGCTTAACATTACAGTTGCTATTTTTGCTATTTATATTAGCCACATACATTTGGTATGAGGGCTTTTTAGACTATGTCGTATGCTAAATAGTTTGGAATAGATAATTTTACTAAACCTTATTTACTTAAAACAATTGCGAGGTATGAGTTTGAAAACTGAGTCATTGTTTCAATTTTCGGCGCTCACCATTATTTTATTATTGGTGGCGTTTTATGGTGGTACATATCTGCTGTCTTTATTAATTAAAAAAGACAAAGAGACAACTTCCGGCTTTATGGTCGCAGGCCACAATGTGGGCTTTGGGATGGGCGCGGCAAGTATGACCGCGACCTGGATTTGGGCGGCCTCATTTTACGCTGCCGCCACTTCTGGCTATAAATACGGCGTATCAGGGCCGATACATTACGGCTTTTGGGGTGCATTGATGATTTTGTTCATCTACCCTTTTGGCATGCGCTTTCGTGAGCTTGCTCCCAACGGTCACACTTTAGGTGAGCTTATCCACGCCCGCCACGGCTCATCAAGCCAATTAATTTTAGCCATATCCAACCTTATGGGCAGCTTAATTAGCTTGATGGTCAACTTTACCGCTGCGGGGGCATTGGTGTCAGTATTGTCACCATTGTCGTTCCAAACAGGGGTGATTATCGCGGGTGTCGGGGTATTGAGCTATACCTTAACCTCAGGGTTTCGCGCCTCCGTCTTTACTGATTTTGCCCAATTGGTCGCTTTGATGGCGATTGGTGTCATCATCATTCCAGCGGTGCTATTCTCCATGGGAGGTCCTGCAGTGATGGTCAGCGGACTATCGAACTTGACCTTAGAGCAGCAAGATTTCTTTTCTTCTGAGGCATTCTTTCAGCAAGGTGCGCCGTATTTTGTCGCGGTATTGGCCTATGCTATCGGTAACCAAACCATTACTCAGCGCTTATTTGCGATTGATAAAACCAAGATTAAGGCGACATTTATTACCGCCACAGTTGGCTATGCGGGTATCGTCATTGGGCTTGGTATGATTGGCTTGATGGCCTTGACCATTGGTATTGAACCACTTGATGGCAATATGAACAACCTGATCCCGCAAATGGTCAGCACTTATCTGCATCCCGTCTTCATCGCCTTATTCTTCATCTTAGTGATTGGCTCGTTGTCCTCGACCGCTGACTCGGATTTATCGGCGCTATCAACCATTATGATGGCTGATGTCTACGGTAAAAATATCGCCAAAAAAGGTCAGGTTAAACCTAAAACCATGATGCTCGTCGGTCGTGGCACGATGATTGTCGCGACGGCAGCGGGACTTATCTTTGCTAGCTTCAAGCTTGATATTCTAGTAATGCTGGTATTCGTTGGTGCACTATGGGGCGCCATTGTGTTCCCTGTTATCGCCAGTGTATTCTGGAATCGTGTCACTAATGCCGCCTTTACTTCAGCAGTGATTGTCGGGCTCCTATTATTCTGTGTGGCGCGTTTTGAGTTGATACCTATCGTTGGCATCACTGCCCTATTCTTTGAAATCTTAGCCAGCTTTGGTGGTGCAGTTGTCATCGGTCTGATGGTATTTGGTTTCTTAGGTCGTAAGATCGGCATGAGCGCGGCTGCTATTACGCTGGTGCTGATGTTAATCTTTGCCACTGGGTTCCTACGCCAGTACATGATCTTACTCGCTTCACTGACGGCTTACGGTGCCAGTACTATCGTTTGTGTGATCGTCAGTCTCATGGGCGATGAGCATTTCGACTTTGAGTTGATTAAGCAGCGCGTAGGCAATTACGATAAAAAATCGGAAATACCGTCATCACCTAAATCTTAAACCAAAATCGTTTATCCGAGTAGTGATTAGTTAGCAGTATATGGCCAATCGCTACTTACTTAGAAATATTATAAGGAGATATCATGGACAACGTTTTTATCTACGGCTTATATATTTTAATTTGGCCCGCCATTACTCTTGGGGTACTGGTATTGATTTGTACCGCCACCTATCGCGATATCAAAAAGGCCAAACGTGACAATAGGGATATTGTTTAACGTACCTTAGCTATTACATTTTTAACGATCATCGCTAAGTATTCGTTTATTAATGACTTAACAAAGCCTATTAACAGCATAAATGCCCCTAAACTGGGATTAAGTGCAGGCAAGATAGTAAATAACCTGCTTTTAACTAAAAAATGACTTGTAATTTACTATATTTTTGCTAATATAGGCCACCTTGATTGGCTGGATGGCAGAGTGGTCATGCAGCGGACTGCAACTCCGTTAACGCCGGTTCGATTCCGACTCCAGCCTCCAATTATTTATTAACTTTACGTTAATTTTGGCTTGCATTATTATCACAACCGATTATAATAGCGACCACTTATCTAGTAACTAGATGGTCTATCAGCTAGCTTACGTTAAAGATAAAACAAGTTTTGCCCGGGTGGTGAAATTGGTAGACACAAGGGATTTAAAATCCCTCGCTAGCAATAGCGTGCCGGTTCAAGTCCGGCTCCGGGTACCATTACATAGTCCTATACTATCTTATAGAACAGCTAAAGCCCCTGATATCAGGGGCTTTGTTGTATTTGGCGTTCTATACTGTCCTACCGTATCTATCCTAATCCACACACTTTAAGTATACCGAGTTTTGAGTGTACTTATTAAGATCTAGGATATGAATAGAAAAGCGCTCCGTTCAAACCGAAATCTTAGAATTCACAAACCTGAAGATAAGAAATACTCCGTTCCTGTCAAAAACCATCCTAAGCTATTTTCAACGGTACGTCCTACTAAAACGAAGCAATGTTGCCCGTAGTGATTGCTTCGATGATTCATACGCAGCTTCATTCCATCACAATCGGCGACTGAATCAGCAAATTTTTATTGTGTCATGTGTTTCCTGATTTAAGTGAAACAGCCCGCCCCTTGGTTTAAGTCTATAGTCAATTCAGAGTAAAATCGATACATTGCTAGTTAGGTAGGACTGGTATAAATTTTCCTTGCTTGCTGCTATAACAGAGGCTACGAAAAACTCATCCCAGCTGCACTGTATCTGTTTGAAAGTGAGTCCACTTTAGTCTAGTACGCCATCGATAGTGTTTTAGATTTCAACACGCCCTAATAAGAATTCTAGAATCAACTGTCTATAACATCTAGTCCTAGCCTCATCCAGCGAATTGTATGTTCTTGATGATCGGTTAACGCACTCCACAAAGCGTCTTCACTGATGATGGAATACATATTATCTGCACACTCAACCATCACATTGCTTTCATGATCTTTTCTCCACTGCTCGCTTTGGTAGTAAGTTTGCAGCTCAGATAATAATGTATTGGCTTCTAGCCATTTTTCCTGAGCACCTTGTATCTGTTCATATAGCTCATGCCAACGTTCATACTTTTTTTGTAGCGCTTGAGCATCAAAAATATCCATTATATTACTCCAGTTTATAATTATAAAAAAATCAATTAAGCCGCTATGAACCATCATAGCGGCTTAATTAGTTACACGGTCTTTAATGCTAAAAACTGTTAGCCGAATACTTTCATACGTTCTTCAACAGATTTGAACGCTTTATCACCTGCTGGCTGCTCAATCGCACCAAACACCATTTGCGCATTCAGCTCCCAATCTTCAGCAATACTCCATTCTTCAGCGACTTTTTGATCAATGACTGGATTATAATGTTGTAAGTTTGCACCAATATCTAAACTAGCCAATGCTGTCCAGATCACATACTGATGCATCGCACTGGTTTGATGTGACCAAATTGGGAATTTATCGGCATACAAAGGAGCTGCTTCTTGCATATTTCTTACGACGCCTTTGTCTTCAAAAAATAAGATGGTTCCCGCACCTGCTCTAAAGCCAGCGATTTTATCTCTTGTTCCTTTGAATTTCTCTTCATCGCCAACGATAGCTTTTAGCATCTCTTCGGTCATATTCCAAAGCTTGTTATGCTCATCACCAAACAACACAACGATACGAGCTGACTGTGAATTAAACGCTGATGGCGTGTGCAAAATAGCATGTTCAACCAATTTCACTACGTCATCATTCGATACTGGTAATTGATTGCTTAGCGCATAAATTGAACGGCGTTTTTCTGCTAATTGCTGTAAATCTTGTAAATTTGACATGATTTTCTCCAGTGGTTTTCTATGAGTTAAGGCTAGATATAAGGTATCAAAACAGATAGTAATTAGCCTTTGAAACCTTTAGGTAGTTCAGGCGCAGGCAAACGTTTCATATCAGAGTCAACGTTACCGAAACGCTCATGACCATTATTCCAATCAATAATAGATTGCTCAACCTCAGCTTTGTTATCAGCAACGAAGTTCCACCACAGTAGCACTTGGTTATTAAGCGGTTCGCCGCCGATAAACATGATACGTGTCCCTTTTTTAGCAACCAGTTTAATACTTTTGCTATTGGCGACATCGCTATCATGAAAACGGAATAACTGATCTTGCTGACAGACCTTGCCTTCAGACTGTATCTCACCTTCTGAAACCAAGATACCGTACTCAGAGCCTGACTCTAGACTCAATGTCGCTTCGCCATCTTGCTTGAAGTACACATCTATACCGACCAGCTTTGAGTATTGGATGGTAGGTGCTTCAAACGTTTCACCCAATACATTGGTATAACTACCTGTCGTCAGAACCATCTCTGCATTGCCCTCGCTCCACGTCGGCAGCTCAGGATAGTGATGAAAACTGCGCTCAATCTTTTGATCGGTGGGCAGTGCAATCCATAGCTGCACCATACTGATACCACGTGCTGCATCTTTCGAACCGCCCGTATCTGGAAAGACACTTTGTTCAGTATGACTAATACCTTGGTTCAGACCCGTACCTGCGGTCATGACATTGACTTGGTTTTTGGTAATGACTTGCGCATTACCTAAACTGTCTTTGTGTAGCACTTCGCCATTTAACATCCAGCTAAAGGTTTGCAGATTGGTATGCGGATGACGACCAACCTGCATACCTGCGTCATCTTGGTCAAAATCAGCAGGACCTGCATGATCTAAAAAGCACCATGCACCGATCGGTTTTTTGCCTTTGTTAGGTAATAAACGCGCAATTGGAATACCGCCGACATCAGCCAATCTTGGCTCTAACGTTTGAATACTCATGAACTAACTCCTTTTTTGATACTTTATTTTCACAAATAATGAGCGTAGAAAAGTATTAAAAAGTCATCGGTACTTCCATGATTAATACTTTTGAGTTCTCTAGAACGTCCATAGTCATGCTTTTGGTATCCCAGATACCTAGACCGTCACGCGTATTTAACACGTTATTGTTAATGGTCACACTACCTTCAATCACGAAAACGTACACGCCATTGTTCGCATCATTTAGCGTATAATTTTGAGTGACTCCTTGTTCAAAGTCACCCATACTGAACCATGCGTTTTGATGAATCCAGACGCCCGCATCGTCAGCGTTTGGTGACAATACTTGGTTGAACGTGTTCGGCTGCATGATGTCACCCATGCGCACTTTCTGATAACGAGGCGCTACGCTCATCTTGTTTGGAATGACCCAAATCTGTAGAAACTTGACATCCTCTTTGTCATCGCCATTCATTTCACTGTGGGTAATGCCTGTACCGGCTGACATGACTTGGATTTCACCCGTTTCGATAATGCCATTGTTACCAATGTTATCGCCATGACCGAGCTTACCCGATAGTGGAATACTGATAATTTCCATATCGCGATGTGAGTGCTTGCCAAAACCCTGACCGCCAATAACAAAATCATCGTTCATGACACGTAGCGCACCAAATCCCATACGTTCTGGATTGTGATAATTCGCAAAGCTAAAGGTATGTTTACTTTTCAGCCAGCCATGGTTTGCATCGCCACGAGAGTTTGCTGCATGATAGACAGTTTTCATAATTTATCCTTAGTTATTGGGGAGTTAAACATGTCTGAAAATTTACTATTAACGAACTTGTCTAAACAATGGAACGATTATAATTGTTGTTTAAGAAGAGATAAACATAGATAAATACAAATAACTATTCTTATTATTAGAACAATAAAACCATCAATATAGCGTAATATATTTGTAGTAGAACACTATATCTTCTAAACAGAGCCAGTAGCATAAATGGCTGCTACGCTTCATAGAATGAAAGTACATATAGAATAAGTCTAATCACACTTACGATATAAGGAAGCCTAACGATGTCAGATAAACCATTATTGAATTATGATGTAATAGATAATACAGATCAGAAACGTTTTGAAATTCACGTTGATGGGCATATCGCCTTTGAAGATTATGAACTTTTTACCACCAGTCAAGGTGAAGATGGCATTGCTTATACCCATACTGAGGTGCCCGAAGAGCTTGGCGGGCAAGGTATTGCAGGTTATCTTGCTAAATCAATACTAGACGATGCAGCAGCTAAAAACCTGAGAGTGAAACCTATTTGCCCATATATCAAAGCCTACATAGACAAACATCCAGAATATCAAGACAACTCGGTATTTCACAAAGCAACGCCTTAGACAATGTTTATCAGTGACAACCGTGTATAGTCGATACTAAATAAAATGGATACATGACATTGTGATGCGTGACTGGTACAAATTTTTCTTGCTTGCTGTGCCTACGCAGACAGAGGCGACAAAACATTTATATCCGTCACGCTGACTCTTTTTTATATTTACCTGACTATAGATGACATAATAAAAATGCCCTATCCGTCAAGACATGGCATTTTTATTATTGAAAGATAAAGGTTGAGATAGCAAGACACAAGACATCAGTCTTGAAAATCCACACTACTGAATAATAATACAAGGCTATATTACGTTAGAAAACACTAAGCAATACTTTGTAAAAACGCTTTATCACGTGCCATTACTGACAAATACAGTACGGGTAATACAAACAATCCGACTGCCCAAAAATTTAACTGGATATATAAAAATGCACCCAGTAACGCGCCAACTAGAAAGCTAAAAATCAATGCTGAGCTATGCGTCAGTTTTTTACCATTATCCGCTGTACGATTGATCAAATAATCGGTCAGATTAATACCCAGTTGTGTGGTATTACCCGTCATTAATACGGTCGGACTCATGTGCTTAATCACTGTTTTGCTTGCTGTATTACGAATGGCCAGAGCTATCAGACCCAGACCACCTGTTAATGCCACAGTTATATCTCCTGCGTCCACAAAAGGCTGGTAGGAAAGACCGGCAATCATAAAGGCTATCAAAAACACAGCTTCTGCTAAAAATAAACGGCTCAGCGTTAGCTGCTTGTTTTTACTATGATCAATAAATATCTTGGTCACCATCACCGTTATAATAAACAATGGTAAAGCGGCAAGCTTAATCCACAGACCTTGCTCACCTTTGACCAATCCACTACCCGCCATCACTAAGTTACCAGTGACATGCGCGGTAAAAAAACCAAACAAGGTGATAAAACCAATAGTATCAATAGCCCCACCTACCACGGTTAATAGTACGGGCGTTTGATAACGCTGCCAAAAACTCGGCGGTTTTGAATGTGGTGACACTACTTGATCATCGTTAGTAGTATGAATAGCGGTGTTGTCAGGATCGTTAGAGATTGATTTAGTCACCCAGTTTCCCTACAAAATCCACAAAATCAGCAACGAAGCATTGTAAGAATTTTTGTGTGCGTTCAGTGACACTGCCATCTTCATTTAAACTGTCAGTTGCCCGACTTAAATGAATTTCGGGATCAATCATCATTTGTGCCGAAAGCATTTGCATACTTTTTCGAACATCAAGTCCGCTATTGATACCGCCAAAGCTACCTGGTGAGGCCGTCACTACTGCAACTTTCTTATGTGTCCAAACACTTTCTTTATAAGGACGCGAAGCAATATATACGACGTTTTTCAAAGCCGCAGGCATTGTACGATTGTGCTCTGGGGTGACAATCAACACTGCATCAGCGTCTTTTAATTGCTGACGTACACGCTCGTAGCTATCAATCGTTGTATCATCATAATCTTGGTTATAAAGCGGCAAATCTGCGATACCGACTTCTTTGATATTCACGTGGTCAGGCATCTGCGACACAATATATTCTGCAAATTTACGATTGATTGACTCTTTGCGTAAACTACCAATAATCAGTGCAATGTTGATGGATGCGCTCATAGCAACTCCTTAATGAGGATAAAACCTGATAAGTGAAGCATTTACTATACTAAATTTTATGCATCTTACTATTATCAATTGAATACGCACCTGCGCCATGGGCAAAGATCATTAAGAAGCCGCCAGCGATAGCAATGTTTTTCATAAATGGATTCATTTGTGATTCATCGATCCAGAATTGATGAAAAAGAAGTGCCGATACGATGTTAAAACCAACAAACAACAAAGCTATCAGGCGCGCTTTAAAACCAATCAAA
The DNA here is from genome assembly GCF_017942195.1 of Psychrobacter sp. K31L. Lineage (NCBI taxonomy): Bacteria > Pseudomonadati > Pseudomonadota > Gammaproteobacteria > Moraxellales > Moraxellaceae > Psychrobacter > Psychrobacter sp. K31L. The sequence continues at coordinate 759,236 of NZ_JAGKSC010000001.1, forward strand.
ATGGCAATACCGCCAAATAACTCAAGAGCGATGACCAAAGGTAATAGCATCCCAGGTACGCCCATAGACTCCATATAACCTTGGGTAGCAGCGTAACCTGTTATTTTGGTAAAGCCGAAAAAAATAAAGATCATGGATAAAAACAGACGACAAATTGGTGTGCTTAGCTGTTGTAATTTGTCCATAGTGATGCTCCAGTAATGAGTACCTTTGTTTAAATAGCTTTTATTCGATTAGGAAACACGGTAATTGTAGTCGTTGCTTATAAATAAATAAACCGTGATAATTATAAATGTAAGTTCTTTTTTTAAGAACAGTCAAGGAGTAGCTCAAATGGGACAACTAGAAGATATGGCAATGTTTGTCCGCATTGTCGAAGCAGGGAGCATTACCAAAGCCGCAGAGCAACTGAACATCGCTAAATCAGCTGTAAGCCGTCGACTAAAGGAATTAGAAACACGATTGGGCAGTCAGCTCATTAGCCGCACCACGCGCCAATCGAACTTAACACAAGCAGGTGAGCAGTATTACCAAAAGGTCGGCAACATACTGAGTGAAGTAGACGCGCTCAACGAAGAAACGAGTGGCGCTCCGACTCGTATCGAGGGCACGCTAAAAATGACCGCGCCATTATCGTTTGGCTTGATGCATCTGAATGACGTTATTGATGAATATGCCAATCAACACCCTAATCTGAATTTTGAGTTAGATTTTTCTGATCGACATGTGGATTTGGTAGAAGAAGGATTTGAGCTGGCCATTCGTGTCAGAGAGATGCAAGATTCTAGCTACCAAGCCAAACGCCTCGCACTCATTCGTTATGCATTGTGTGCCAGTCCTGAATATTTGGATAAAATAGGCACACCAAAAACGGTAGAAGAGTTGGCAACGCATAAAATCTTGCAATATGGTCTGAGCAAATCTAGCACGATAGAATTGATAGATGAGCAAGGCAAAAAACATGAGATAGAAGTTAACTCAAAAATAAAAGTCAACAACGGTGATTTTTTGCGTGAGATGGCAGTGAAAGGCCAAGGCATTGCCTTTTTGCCAACCTTTATTACTTATCAAACCTTAGCCAGTGGTGAGCTAGTCCCTATCATGCAGCAGTACCAGCTGCCCACACTAAATGCCTATGCGGTCTATCCAAAAAATCGATTTTTATCTCAGCGTTGCCGCTATTTAATTGACCTTATCGCTGAACGTTTCGGTGATGATCCTTATTGGGATAGGTATTAGTTTTTTGATTATTCAAATTATATCTATTGGAGCACAATGAATGATTCGTGTACCCACGATCCATGCTAGAGACCCTAATGAGCAACATCGAGCCTCTAGTACGCTTAAGTTATGATTTGATCTTGTCTATGTCATTGCTGTTGCTACAGCAAGCGGGCTTCATCACCGATTACTTGAGCATGACTTTCTTGGATTTTTGACTTTTATCATGGCTTTTTTTATATTGTAGAATGCTTGTACGAGCTTTACTTGGTTTGCCGCTGAATTCCTAATGCCAGTGTGGGCACGCGTGGCACAGAGCAATAACTGGCATCCCAAACATATCGCCGAACGTTACGGTCTTTTGACCATTATCATTTTAGGCGAAGGTGTATTAGGGGTTAGTAACAGCATACAATACTTTTTAGTCAACTCTGATTCTGCTATCAGCACTATGATATTGCTAGGTTCCAGCTTAGTAGCATTAATGTTTTCTTTATGGTGGCTCTATTTCACCATTCCTTTTGATACTATTTTAGATAAAGAGCGTCGGCGCTATGATTTATTTTTATTCGGTTACGGTTATTTTTTCGTATTTGCCTCATTAGCTGCGCTAGGAAGTGCGCTTAATCTGGTTACTGATGCTAGTGCGAATACTATTAAACATAGCATTTCAAAAATTTATGCTATGAATGTATTAATGCTCATGCTGGTTATATTTTTAACGACACTAACCCTATTACGCACACTCATGTGCCGTAAATCGAATCACAACATCTTAGCGATACTCATTGCAGCAATCATTATCGGGCTAAGTTGTCTTGCAGTGCATCAAGGTTTACCCCTTACTTATGGCATTTGGTTGAGCGTTCTTGCCCCTGCAGCAATGACGTGGTATTTCAATCAAGACAAAAAAAATGAATTCTTAGTTGATGTAATTAAAAACAATAATATGAGTAATGTTTTAGGTTAATATGTTGTGCTTAATAGCTACCATCGTTGTAGCTATTCAAATAAACATATAATTTATAGAGAAGAAATATGAAAAAAATTCTAGTAGTGACACCTGCCTTTTTGTTATTAGCAGCTTGTGCATCTAATCCTGCTGTGAATAGCAATCCAGAAAGCACCTTTACTTGTGAAGACAAAGGACAAGTAAAGGCAGCATATTCGGACAATGGGCAAGTTGCCAACTTGAACGTTAACTTACCAAAGATTAGCTTGAGTAATAAGAGTGTTACGCTCAACCAAGCCGTCTCAGGCTCAGGTGCTCGTTACACTAATAACTCTGATCCAAAGATGAGTTATGACTGGTATACTAAGGCTGATTATGGAATCATGAAAGTAAGTATGCATAATGGTCAAGAATATAGCGTGAACTGTAAGCTATAAGTATTGACGCTATTTACGTAAAAGACCTCGCTACTGACAAACACAGTAGCGAGGTCTTTTTTATTGTGCCATTTTAATCTCAAATTTCGGTTCAAGATGTTTCTTAGTCAGTACTGGCATATAGGCTTGCATATCCTACTCAAGACTCGCCATGTGTCTTATGTTTTTTGTGGAACTATTGAAAGGGTTATTAGGGTAATCTGGCATGATGTCGTCTTGCTTAAAGTAAGCACGACTATCAGATTTTGCTTGCGTGAACCAGTAGCCTGATTTAGGGCAGGGCTGACCAGCTAGGCAGCGTCCTCTTGCTTGACTAGTGACATCAGGCTTGTTGGGTTTGATTCTCATAATAAGAGGTCTTATCTTCGCCAGCTTCTTGATGCTTTATGAATTCCTCGTAAGTTATCTTATAAGGGTCGATAGAGATGAATTTATGGTGATGTTCTAAAAAGTATGCTGTTTACTGATTTGCTTCTTATCAATCTTAAATGCCGTTAAAAAGCTATCCCAGTTATTCATGCTAATAAAGTCATAGCTTACTTTGAGCTATGCTGAAGAAACCGTACACCTAAACTTGGTAAACTAAGCGTATTTACAGGAGTTTACCATGACTAAGAAAGTAAAAACCTACAGTGCAGAGTTTAAAGCCTAAGCTATCAAGAAGATAGCAAACAATAACGGCAATATCTCAGCTACTACAAAGCAGTTCTGCATCGACACGTAAACGCTATCGAACTGGCATAACAAAGCCAATCAAGGCAAGCTTGATCGGACTGAGCAGTACGATCCACAGCTTATGGCCGTGATGGAAGAGAACAAGCGCCACAAATAACAGCTTAAAGTTGCCGAAGAGGAACGAGATACATTAAAAAAGGCGACGGCGTACTTCGCCAAGCACAGCTAGTAAGGTACGCCTTTATTAAAGACGACAATTAGCAGATATTTAACATCACCACTATGTGCCATGTGTTAAGCGTCAAACCATCAAGCTATACGAATGGAGTAGTCGCAATATCAGCGAGCAGCAGATACATCGCAACCATTGCGAGCTACTATTTAAAGCCGCTCACAGTGAAAGTAAAGAACGTTATGGTTATGAGCGTTTGCATGCAAAGCTAACAGAGCAAGGCCATGATATTAGCTTATCCATGGTTAGAAGCATCAAAAAAGAACATGATGTCAAATGCCGTCGTCACAAGCGCTTTGAAGTCAACATTGACTCCAATCATAACAAGCTAATCTATCCAAACGTGCTGGAGCAAAAGTTTGATGTTAAGCGTCCTAATAAAGCATGGGTCGGTGACATCACTTATATTTGGACTGCTGAGTGCTGATTGTACATTCTGATAGAGACAGTCAGTACTGTAGCCATGCCTACCACAAGATAATAAAACAGCATCTGTTTACAGGCTCAATGAGTGGTAAAAGTAATTGCATTTGATAATGCGTCAATAGAGAGTTTCTGTGGCATACTGAAGAATTAGCTTGTATACCATCAGGAATATAAAACAAGGTTTACAGTGACAACGAAATCGCACAATATATATAGCTGTACTATAACCAAACTAGGGTTCAAAAGGGTTTAGGCTATAGATCGCCAAGACAGGTATGGTTTGATTATTATGGTTAAGCTGCGTAACTAAAATATCCCAAGTTCAAATGTACGGATTTGACGGCAGGGGTCAAATACCTTAAACCCAACCTTTTTCACGAAATGTTTTTAGCACTTTGATAAATACTTCCATCTCATCAGGCGTGCCAAGCGTCAAGCGATTGAAGCCTGTGACAGGTGGAAACTCGCGACCAACCTTAATGCCATTGTCTCGCATTCTATTGATATAAGTTTTTAAATCACCTTTTATTTCATGAAAAATAAAGTTGGTCTGTGAGGGTAAATAGCGCAGCCCCAGTTCATCTAACACTGTTTCGATCATTTGACGTGATTGATTGGTATTGCGCAAACTTAGCTCTAAAAACTTGGCATCATTTAACGTTGCAATAGCAGCAACCGCACCTGATAAGTTGGTATTGTCCATAGACATAAACGCTTCGACAGTCTCAATAGCTTGCGGGTTAGAAATCGCGTAGCCCACTCGCATACCGGCTAAGGCACATAACTTTGAGAAAGTATGAATAACAATGAGGTTGTCGGATATTCCTTGTTTTAACCACTCAATACCATTCTCAAAACTTGGGTCTGTCACGTACTCTAAATAAGCTTGATCTAATAAAAAGTAGTGATTATCTGGTGCATTACTTACCCATGTTTTGAGGGCTGCCGTTGAGGTGATCGTCCCTGTTGGGTTATTAGGATTGCAAAGATAAAGCAAGCTAATACCGTCAAACTCATAGGCAGCTTTTTGTAGGTTTTTCAGATCTACGTCATAATTGTTGGCTGTTAATGGTATTTTGACTACGTCTGCACCAATCGATTTTGCATACATCTCTGCACAATCAAACGTTGGCACCGGAATGACCATCTGGAATGCTTTACCTTCTTTTAAGGCTTTGTGTTGCAGCATTTGTATGACCGCTCGCATATTTTCAGTCGAGCCATTGCCTAATGAGATTTGGTTTTCTGCCACACCATGGATGGTGGCAATTTTGCTAATGAGCGCAGCGCGTGGATTATCTGGATAACGAAAGCCCTCACCTAAAGACTCTATAATGGCTTGTTTGGCAGAAGCTGACATGCCTAGTGAGTTTTCATTCGCATTTAATTCTAAGAATTTTTTATTTTGCATGATGGATTGTGTGCCTCAACGTCCGTTGTTATAAGTTCATATTGCTCATTGATATCATATTAAGGGGCATTTGGTATAAACACAAGTTTTGTTACAACCAAATTTTAGTTATTAATAGCAATAGATAAAAACCATCTTTTTGCAGCTCTAAAAACCATAAAAAAAGGTGAGCTGCCCTACTTGCAACTCACCTTTTTGTCAAACATACGCTATTCAACATACATCATTCAATCACATCCAAGTTGAACGCTAGATTAAATGCGCTTTTAACTCTAGCACTTTATCACGCGTTTTCGCGGCATCCTCAAACTTCAAGTCACGAGACATCTGCTTCATAAGCTTTTCAAGACGATTGATTTCTTTGGCCAGCAAATCAGGGCTACGTAAGATACTAATATCCACATCAGGCAAATTGCTCTTGATGGGAATCACTTGATTGTCATTGGCGTTTTGATCGTCGCCCGTATCAATTTTATCGGTGATACTACGACGCGCACCCTTCGGTGTGATGTTATGCTCAAGGTTGAATGCCACTTGTTTTTCACGGCGACGGTCCGTCTCGTCTATCGCCTTTTGCATACTGTTGGTAATGCGATCAGCATAAAGAATAGCCTTACCATTGATATGACGCGCAGCACGACCAATGGTCTGAATAAGTGCACGCTCAGAACGCAAAAAGCCTTCTTTATCGGCATCAAATATCGCGACCAATGATACTTCTGGCATATCTAACCCTTCACGCAATAGGTTAATGCCGACCAGTACATCATGCACGCCAGTGCGCAGTTCATGAATGATTTGCATACGCTCGACAGTATCGATATCAGAATGCAAATACGCGACTTTGACATCATATTCTTTTAGATAACTGGTCAAATCCTCTGACATGCGTTTGGTCAATGTGGTAATTAATACGCGCTCATCTTTTTCTCGGCGCTTAGTAATCTCTGATAACACATCATCGACCTGCGTCAATACAGGACGAATTTCAATCTCAGGATCAATCAAACCCGTCGGACGGACAACTTGCTCAACGACTTGCTCACTATGCTCAAGCTCATACAATGCAGGCGTGGCGCTCACATAAATTGTCTTAGGCTTGATACGTTCCCACTCTTCAAACTTCATTGGCCGGTTGTTCATCGCACTTGGCAAACGAAATCCATAATTGACCAAATTTTCTTTACGCGACCTATCACCTTTATACATTGCGCCAATCTGCGAAACGGTGACGTGTGATTCATCAAGGAACAGCAGTGCATCTTCTGGAATATAATCAAACAACGTCGGTGGTGCTTCCCCTGATGGACGACCAGAGAGATGCTGTGAGTAGTTTTCGATACCGTTACAGTAACCCAGCTGTTGAATCATCTCAAGGTCATACTGGGTACGCTCTTTGAGACGTTGCGCTTCTATCAGCTTATTGTTATCACGGAAATACTCCAAACGCGGCTCTAGCTCAGCGCGAATCGTATGACTGGCAGCTTCTAGTTTATTGCGCGGCGTCACATAATGCGATTTTGGATAGATAGTAATACGTGGCACGCTACGTACCGTCTTACCCGTCAATGGATCAAACCAAGTAATTTTTTCCACTTCATTATCAAATAGATGCACTCGCACTGCCAACTGCTCAGATTCAGCAGGATAGATATCTAACAGCTCACCACGCAAGCGATACGTACCACGTCCAAAATCTAACTCGTTGCGCGTATATTGCATTTCAACCAAACGTTTGATGGTAGCGGTACGATCTATCTGATCACCGACCACGACATGCAGTAGCATTTTTAGATAACTTTCAGGATCACCCAAACCATAGATACACGATACAGAAGCTACAATAATCGCATCACGACGCTCTAATAGAGCACGCGTCGCTGACAGACGCATCTGATCGATATGATCATTGATGGCGCTGTCTTTTTCGATAAAGGTATCACTCGCTGCGACATAAGCTTCAGGTTGGTAATAGTCATAATAACTGACGAAGTACTCCACCGCATTATTCGGGAAAAACGACTTAAATTCACCATACAGCTGAGCGGCAAGGGTTTTGTTGTGCGCCATGATAATCGTCGGACGCTGAGTCTCAGAGATAACCTTGGCCATGGTATAAGTCTTACCAGAACCCGTCACCCCCAATAGCAACTGCTCATTCATACCAGAATTAATACCATTGACCAGCTTTTTGATCGCTTGTGGCTGATCCCCTGCTGGTTCAAAATCGGTGACCATCTCAAAGGCACGACTCGATATTTGCGTCCCTGACGCATTAACACCACTAATTTCAGCTTCGCCTTGGAGCTGAGTGGCCAATTGGTTTAACTGACGCGATGAGCGCGGTTCGGGCATACGCATAATGGCTTTCTTCCTAATTTTTATAATGAGGTAAGGTTTAAAACAATATGGGGTCTGAATGTCCCTTTTTAAAGGACAATCATAGGCATAATACGAGGCTAATGAGCACCAGTTCTTGCCTATATTTAGGCGTATAAGACAGATATTGTATGCATCTGTTTTGGCAAAAACTCTAGGACCGTTATAAAAAACTCACACAATCTTGAATAAATTTACAAAGATTTTCATGGTTAACAAACTCCTTACACGACCACCTCATAAAGCCTAACACTGAAGGGTTCCATCATAGATTTAAGCTGTTATTATTCATAACGAATCAACAAGCACTACTAATACAAAAACCAAATAAGAAACAAGTGACCTATTTAATTCAATAAAACAAAATACATAATGGAGTAAGATATGAGAGAACGTTACGCAAGTGGAATTTCCGATGAAACTGCCAAAAAAATGATTGATGTGTTAAACGCTAACTTAGCGAATGTCATTGATTTAACTTTAGATGGCAAACAATGCCATTGGAATTTACAAGGTACTGGCTTTATCGGTGTGCATCAATTACTAGATGACACATCAGATCGTATCCTTGAAGTATCAGATACTATCGCTGAACGCATCGTAATCTTAGGTGGTCAGCCAAACGGTTTAGCCAGTCGCGTGGTAAAAGAATCTATTTTAGACGATTACCCTACTGACATTACCGAAGTAGATCAACATGTTCGCGAGTTGACGAGCCGCTACAAGAAAGTCGCGGAAGCTTTGAGAGAAGCGATCGCTACTGCTGGTGATGCAGGCGACGAAGACACAGCTGATTTATTTACAGAAGCCAGCCGTATTATTGATAAAGATGCATGGTTCATCGGTGCAAATGCGCCAAAGAAATAATACCGTTATAAATTTAGTTGATTATTAACGTTATTATATTAAGTGCAAAGTATTATATGAAGTAAAAATAGAAAAGGTCACCTGATTGGGTGACCTTTTTTTATGCACGCATATTCTACCATTTTCTATTTCAGGGCTTTTAGTTCTTCTATCATAATGGGCAAAGCTTTCTTTAGCTCGGCTGAAACATTCTGTGTCATAATAGCTCTGACATCTTTCGCATATTCTTGCATCATAATAGGCTGCTTTTCTATTATGCTAGCCCCTAAGTCGCTTTCGTAAAAATCGATTTGAGCGTCAACTTCTTCTTGAGTAAAATACTTTTTTACAGCACTAACATACGCTTGAATTTGTGCCTCATTGATAGTTTCAATATACTCATCATCAAATATAGTCAGTTCTTTATAAATAAGATACAATCGTTTTAAAACAAGCGAAATGGCAGAAGAACACATGACCTATTCAGCA